>NZ_JBNDKU010000004.1:0-373339 GCF_050435725.1 Stenotrophomonas sp. AN71
GCGCTCAACCCACCTATATTCTTTCTTCTGGGGCGCGGGGGGGTTTTCTCCCCCTTCCCCCACCCGGGGCGGGGGGGGGGGGGGGCCCCCCCCCCCCCGCGGGGGGGGCCCCCCCCCCGCGCCCGCCACTACCGGGGCGTTCAAAGCGGCGTGAAGCGGATGGCTTGTCCGCCGCCCGGCGCCAGCACCAGCGTCAGGGCATCGGCGCTGGTCACTTCGCGTGTTTCGCGGGCGAACGCGAACGGGTTGCTGCGGAAATCCGCGCCATCGCCATCGCGGTAGATCTCGGCGCGATAGCGCACGCCAGGCTCCAGGAAGCTCAGCGACACCGGCAGCACGCGACCGTGCTCGTCGGTGATGCTGCCAAGGAACCAGTCGCGGCTGTTGCGGTCGCGGCGCACGATGGTCACGTAGTCGCCCACTTCGCCATCGAGCACGCGGCTCTGTTCCCAGTCCACCGCCACATCCTCGATGAAGCGGAACGCTTCGCGGTGTTGCAGGTAGTGCTCGGGAAGGTCGGCAGCCATCTGGATCGGGCTGTACAGCACCACGTACAGCGCCAGCTGGCGCGCCAGGGTGCTGGGAATGGCCTGGCCGTGGCGGCCCTTCAGGCTGACGATGCCCGGCGTGTAGTCCATCGGCCCGGCCAGCATGCGGGTGAACACCAGGTTGACCTCGTGCTCGGGAGGATTCGGTGGCTGGCCCCAGGCGTTGTACTCCATGCCACGGGCACCTTCGCGCGAGATCCAGTTGGGGTAGGTGCGGCGCAGGCCGGTGTCCTTGATCGGTTCGTGCGGATTGACCGACAGGTGCCGACGTGCGGCCTCCTGCACCACCTTCAGGTGGTGGCGGGCCATGAACTGCCCGTCGTGCCACTCGCGCCACAGCAGACCGCCGGCAGGGTTGCGTCGGTCGACCTGGCCGTCGTCACAGACGTATCCGGTCTTGAACTGGTCCACACCCAGCCGCGCGTACAGGTCCAGCGCGGCGCCCAGCTGTTCCTCGTAGTGTTCGATGGCACAGCCGGTTTCGTGGTGACCGATCAGGTGCACACCTTTTTTCAGGCCATAGGCAGACAGCGCCTCGATATCGAAATCGGGCGTGGCACGGGTGAAGTCGAAGTCGTAGCCGTTGCCGACCCAGTTGCCGTCCCAGCCCGGATTCCAGCCTTCCACCAGCACGCCACGGAAACCGTGTGCAGCGGCGAAGTCGATCACCTTGCGGGTCTTGGCGGTGGTGGCCGCATGCTTCGGTCCGGTCGCCCAGCTTTCGTTGTCCAGATGCATCGACCACCACACGCCGAGGTACTTGGCCGGCTTCACCCAGCTCACGTCGCCCAGTGCATTGGGCTCGTTGAGGTTGAGGATCAGGTCCGATTCGACCAGCCCACCGGCCCGGTCGGCGATCTGCAGCGTGCGCCACGGCGTGGCGAAGGGCAGGGCGCGGCGTACCTTCCAGCCTTCGGCCGAGGGCGAAAGCTGCGCGCGCAGGCGCTGGCCGTCGGTGCGGCGCAGCCACATGCCGGCGTAGTCCACCAGTGCGGCCTCGTGGATGGCCACGTGCAGGCCATCGCGGCTGCGCAGGGTCATCGGCGTATGCACCAGCGGTACTTCGCGCAGTGGCGTGCGCTGGTACAGATACTCGTAGTGGATCGGCTCGCCTGCGGGAATCCACCAGGCGGTGGAGTCCTGCGCGATGGCGAACTCGGTCAGCTCGTCATCGATGATCGCCTCGCGCAGGCTCGGCTGTTCCGGGAACACATAGCGGAAGCCAAGACCGTCGTCGTAGACCCGGAACACCACGTCCAGCCGGCGCCGGCTGCCGGTGGTCTCGGCCAGTTGCACGGTCAGCTCGTTGAAGTGGTTGCGGGTGACCCGACGCTCGCCCCAGGGCTGTTCCCAGCTGTCATCGACACTGCGCCGCTGCTGGCCAATCAATGCGAAATCGCGATCCAGACGGCCGTCGCGCAGCGCGAAGCCGAGTTTTGAATCCTCCACCACCGCCTCGCCGAAGCGCTCGACGCGGTAGCGCGCGGTGCCCCCTTCCAGCACCAGGCTGACCGTGAGCACCTTGCCTGGCGATTCGACACTGACAACCTGCGGCGCGGCCTGCGACAGCGCCGCCATTCCCAGCAACGCCAGGCCGAACATGTACGCGAGCACGCTGCGTACAACGGTGGATGACATCGGCATTTCCCCTCCCAAGGCGCCGTTGGCAGACCCGGACCATAAGCCAGCGCAGCAGGTGCGCTACCGCGCAGCGCCATGAATACGTATGCAGCGGGGCGCAGCCGACGGCCCCGCGTCTACCATGGGGCCAAGGCACCTTGAGGGAGGGGCCGCGCCCGCCCGCCGGCAACGACGGTGCGGACCTACAACGCGTGCAGAGAGGGAGGGAGGCCGACGGGCGCAAGCCGGTCCGCCGCTTCGATGCTGAAGATCATTTGCCTGACCGCTGCCCTTGGGGCAGCGCTGGGATCGACCGCGCAGGCGGCCGACCTGCAATTCGACGGTCGCCATGCGCGTGCCGAAGCCGCTGCCAAGGGCAGCTTCGTGCTGCATGCGCACGCACCGGAAAGGCGCGGCGAGGTGCGCATCGCGCCGATGCCTATGCGCAGCCAGACCGGCAGCGTGATGTGCGATGCGTTGTTCGCGCTGGCCCAGCAGGAGATGGACCAGGACCGCGTGGACGCGATCCGTGATCCCGCCTTCGATGAAGGCCGGCCGGTTCCGTGCGAGTGCTTCCAGACCGGCGCGCGCTGGCCCTATGTGTGGACCCGCGATGTCAGCTTCGCCGCCGATCTGGCGTTGGCGCGGCTGGACCCGCGGCGCACCCGGCAGTCGTTGCAGTTCAAGCTGTCGGCGGCCCGCGATGGCCATACGCCGGGCCTGTTCGTCGCGCAGGACACCGGTTCCGGCGGCAGCTGGCCGATCAGCAGCGACCGTGTTGTGTGGTTCCTGGCCGCGCGCCACCTGCTGGATGATCGTGCGTTCGCCGAGCAGGTCTGGCAGGCGTTGCAGGGCACGCTGGCACAGGACCGTGCAATGGTGTTCGACACGCAGATGGGCCTGTACCGCGGTGAGACCTCGTTCCTGGACTGGCGCGAGCAGACCTACCCGGAGTGGACCCGCGAGGACGTGCGTTTCATCGCTGATTCGTATGCGCTGTCCACCAACGTGCTGCACTACCAGGCGCTGCGGCTGGCCGAGCGTTTGGCCGGCCAGCATGGCGATGCCCGCGCGGCCCAGTACAAGGCGTGGGCCGATGCGCTGGCGCAGCAGATCGACGCGCGCTTCTGGCGCGAGGACCTCGGCCAGTACATGAGCTACATCGGCGAAGCTGCGCACCCCGTGCCGTATGCCAAGGTCGATCTGCTCGGCCTGTCGCTGGGCATCCTCGCCGAGGTGCTGCCGCCCGAGCGTGCACGCCGCGCACTGGCCGCCTATCCGATGGGGCCGGCCGGCAGCCCGGTGGTCTGGCCGCAGGAGGCGCAGCAACCGATCTACCACAACCGCGCGATCTGGCCGTTCGTCAGTGCCTACTCGCTGCGCGCGGCGCGGCAGCTGGATGATGCGCCACGCATCGCTGCCGAAATCCGTTCGCTGATGCGGGGTGCCGCGCTGGCCGGTTCCAACATGGAGAACTACGAGCTGGTCAGCCAGGCCGTGCATGTCGATGAAGGCGCGCTCAGCGGCCCGGTGGTCAACTCCGAACGGCAGTTGTGGTCGGTGGCCGGCTATCTGTCGATGGTGATCGAGGGTGTGTTCGGCGTGCAGGACGATGGCCGTGTGCAGCCCAAGTTGCCTGCGGTGCTGGTGCCCGAACTGTTCGGTAGCCAGCGCAGCATCCGCCTGGACGTCGCGGGCCGACGCTACGTGCTGGAACGCCCGAAGCAGCTGGGTGATGGGTTGCTGGTGGCGGGCAAGGTGAAGACGCGTGGTGCCACCACCACCGTGCAGCTGGTCCCCGCCACAACGGCGCCACGCAGCGAAACGACGACGGCCGACGCCAATGCGCGCGCACCGGCCACGCCGGCCGCACCGCAGGTGCAACGCAAGGGCAGGGGCTGGAATGTCGTGGTCGCTGCCGGCCAAGTGCTGTGGCAGGACGGCCGGGCGCTCACCGCCAGCAATGGCCTGGCACGCATCGGCGATGACGGCCTGCAGCATTGCCTCAGCCTGACCCGCCGCGAGGGTGCGCTGGAATCACTGCACAGCCCGATGGTCTGCGTCGGCCCGCAGCAGCTGCTGAAGGGTGCGCAGCGCTGGCAGTTCACCTCGGCCACTGCCGGGCAGGTGCGCCTGCGCCTGCAGTACCGCAATCCGAACGGGCCGATCAATACCGGCGTCACCGCTGCGGTGAAGCAGCTGGCACTGCAGTGCGCGGGCCAGCCACTACAACGGCACACGGTTGCGATGCCGCACAGCGTGGCCGTGCAGGACTCCACGGCGGCGACGTTCGCGGTGCCCAAGGGCCGGTGCACGGTCACGCTTGAAGAGGGCTTCAACATGAGCGCGCTGCAGCACTTCGCGCACTACACCGGGGGCAAGGGCGGGCGTGAGGGCGTGCTCAACCAGGCCCAGGTGCAGGCGCTGGCTGTGGCACCCGTGGCGGTGGCAGAGGGCGCACGATGAATCGCACGGCCAAACCGCAGCTGTCGTTCTGGCAGATCTGGAACATGTGTTTCGGCTTCCTCGGCATCCAGTTCGGATTCGCCCTGCAGAACGCCAACGCCAGCCGCATCTTCGAGACACTGGGCGCGGACATCGAAGCGGTGCCGGGTCTGTGGATCGCCGCGCCGCTGACCGGTCTGCTGGTGCAGCCGGTGATCGGTTACCTGTCCGACCGCACCTGGACGCGCTGGGGTCGCCGTCGTCCGTACTTCATGATCGGTGCGGTGCTGACCACGCTGGCCCTGCTGGTGATGCCGAACTCGCCGACGCTGTGGATCGCGGCCGGCACGCTGTGGGTGCTGGACGCTTCGATCAACGTGTCGATGGAGCCGTTCCGCGCCTTCGTCGGCGACCAGCTGGCACCGCGCCAGCGCCCGACCGGCTATGCCATGCAGAGCTTCTTCATCGGCGTGGGCGCCATCGTCGCCAGCTTCCTGCCCTTCATCCTGGCCCACTTCGGTGTAGCCAACACCGCGGCCGCCGGTGAAGTGCCGGACACCGTGCGCTATGCGTTCTACTTCGGTGCGGTAGTGCTGCTGGCGGCAATCACCTGGACGGTGGTCAGTACCCGCGAATATTCGCCGCTGGAGCTGGCCGGTTTCGATGACGCCGAGCCACCGGCGCACCATGCCGGGGCCGTGATCAGCGGCCCGGCACCGTGGATGCAGGTGGTGGCATGGCTGGGACTGGGAGTGCTGCTGGCGCTGCTGATCGCGTGGCGGCAGGGCGACAAGATGCTGTACGTGCTGGCGGGCCTGTGTGCCGGCTACGGCCTGCTGCTGGCGGCTGCGCGCGCGTTGCCGGCCACGCATATGCTGGCCGCCATCGTCGGCGACCTGCGCGCGATGCCGGTGACCATGCGCCGGCTGGCGTGGGTGCAGTTCTTCTCATGGTTTGCGTTGTTTGCGATGTGGATCTACACCACCGCCGCGGTGGCAGGGGCGCACTTCGGTTCGGCCGACCCGAAGACGGCGGCCTACAACGAGGGTGCCAACTGGGTGGGCGTACTGTTCGGTGCCTACAACGGCTTCGCTGCGCTGGCCGCGGTGCTGATTCCACCGATGGTGCGTGCGATCGGCCTGCGCTGGAGCCATCTGGTCAACCTGTGGCTGGGCGGCGCCGGCCTGGTCTCGTTGATGTTCATCCGCGATCCGCACTGGCTGCTGCTGTCGATGGTAGGCATCGGCTTCGCCTGGGCGTCCATTCTGTCGCTGCCCTATGCGCTGCTGTCCGACAGCGTGCCGGCATCGAAGATGGGCGTGTACATGGGCATCTTCAATTTCTTCATCGTGATCCCGCAGCTGGTCGCGGCCAGTGCGCTGGGCTTTGCCCTGCGTGCGTGGCTGGGCGGCCAGCCGATGCATGTGCTGGTGCTGGGCGGCTGCAGCCTGTTCGTCGCCGGCCTGTGCGTGCTGCGGGTCCCGTCCCGTCCGGAGGTGGTGTGATGCGTGGTCCCCTGTCTGTTGCTGTTTCCCTGGTAGTGCTGGCCGGCCACGCGGCAGCCGCGCCGCGCCCGGACTACATCGGCACCACCGAACCGTTCGCCAGCGATGCGGTGTACTTCGTGGTCACCGACCGCTTCGTCAACGGCGATCCATCCAACGATCACCGCGACCAGGGCGGCAAGCATCGCACCTTCGACATTCCGGTACCGTGCCCGGACAAGGTGGATGGCAACATCGGCTATCTCGGCGGTGACTTCCGCGGCGTGCTCGACAACGCCGACTACATCCGCAACCTCGGTTTCGGTGCGGTGTGGATCACGCCCATTGTCGACAACCCGGATGAAGCGTTCACCGGCAGCAAGCCGATCAGCTGCACCAGCACCCTGACCGACCGTGGCAAGACCGGCTACCACGGCTACTGGGGCATCAACTTCTACAAACTTGACGAACACCTGCCAAGCAAGGACCTGGACTTTGCCGGGTTGACCAAGGGCCTGCACGGTGCCGGCCTGAAGGTGGTGCTGGACATCGTCGGCAACCATGGTTCGCCGGCCTGGACCATGCCGGTGCGGCAGCCACAGTTCGGCCAGATCTTCGACAAGGAGGGGAAACTGATTGCCAACCACCAGAACCTGCCACCGCAGAAGCTGGACCCGAAGCACAATCCGCTGCACGCGTTCTACAACACCATCGGGCCGGTCGACAGCAAGGACGGCTCGATCTTCGACGGCAACCTGGCCGAGCTGTCGGACTTCAACCAGGACAATCCGGCGGTGATGGATTACCTGGTGGGCGCTTACCTGCAGTGGACCGGGCAGGGCGTGGATGCGCTTCGCATCGATACCATCGGCTGGCTGCCGCATCCGTGGTGGCATGCCTTCGTCAAACGCATCCGTGCCGAGCACCCGGGCATGTTCATGTTCGGCGAGGCGTTCGACTACGATGCCGCGCGCATCGCCGAACACACCTGGCCGGCCAACGCCAACGTGAGCGTGCTCGACTTCCCGTTGCGCGGCGCGCTGGAACAGACCTTCGGCACGGCCGGCCAGGGCTTTGAGACCCTGGCCGAGCCGCTGCACCTGAGCGGTGGCCCGTACGCCAACCCGTACGAGCTGATGAGCTTCTACGACAACCACGACATGCCGCGCCTGCAGGCCAGCGACACTGGCTTCATCGATGCACACAACTGGCTGTTCACCGCACGTGGCATTCCGGTGCTCTATTACGGTTCGGAAACCGGCTTCATGCGTGGCCGTGCCGAGCATGCCGGCAACCGCGCGTACTTTGGACAGCAGCGCGTGGACGACGCGCCACGGAGCCCGATCTTCGCGCCGCTGCAGCGCATCGCCAGGCTGCGCGAGGCCACCCCGGCCCTGCAGCGCGGTCTGCAGGTGAACGAGCGCCTGCAGGGCGACGAGGCGGTGTTCCTGCGCGTGCTGCAGCACGGGGACCAGGCACAGACCGCACTGGTGCTACTGAACAAGGGCGACAGAGCGAAGACCTTCACCGTGGCGCGTTACGTGCAGGCGGGCCGCTGGCGCGATGCACTGGACGGCGGTTCGTTGCAGGTGGATGCCTCCCTGAAGGCCGAAGTGCCCGCGCACGGGGTGAAGGTCTACGTTCTGGACGACGCCGTACAGCAGCCGGCACTGCAGGCCGAGCTGGACAGGGCGATGGCCGACCAGCGGGCACGGGACCAGCGTCTGCGGCGGTGATGGCCGGGTGGGGTCGGCGCTACCGCTCTGGTGGGTGCCAACCTGGGTTGGCGCTACCGCTCTGGTAGGTGCCAACCTTGGTTGGCACGCTCTTCGAGCAGTCGAGCAAGCTCGACTCTACAATGGACACCCCCTCACGCCTCGCCGTATCGCCATGACCGACCTCGCCCCGCAGACCCCGATTGAAACCCTGCTGAAGGCGGCAATGGATGGTGCAGTGCCGATCCGCGCCTTCATGGAGGCCTTCGTCGCTTCCGAAGTGGTGCTGCTGACCGGCAGCCTGGTCACCCCCGACGGCAGCGGCTTCGACCCGCTGCTGTTCGACAAGCAGGGCACCCTGCACGTGGCCGTGTTCACCGACCCGTCGCGGGTGGGCATCTACAGCCAGCAGGCGCCGCACCAGATCCGTTGGCTGATGCTGGATGTGCTGCGCCGCGTGCCGGGCGGCTACGGTGTGGTGATCAACCCGGGCACCACGCTTGGCTTTGAGATCTCGCCCAGCGGTGTGGGCGAAATCCTGAAGGACTTCGCGCAGGGCTGAGCGTTCTGTAGCACCAAGTCGCCGCTCGTTTGCTTCCAATTGGCGGCCGTACGTGATCCCCTTGCACGACATAGGGATCGAGGCTTCGCCATGGAATTCAGGGTGCTACCCACAGACGCGCCGGAGAGGCTGCAGCTGGCACAGTGGTACAACGCGCAATGGGGCCGGGATGCCGGCGTGTCGCTGGAGCAGGAACTGCAGCGGCTGAACCAGCCGCAGGATGCGGAGGGCTTCCCGCACTTGATTGCAGCACTCGATGGCGGCCAGGTGGCAGGCGCGGTTCAACTCAAGCGCCGGGAGATGCAGGCGTTCCCGCAATACGAGCACTGGCTGGGCAGCGTGTTCGTGGCCGACAGTCATCGTGGCCGCGGGCTGGCCAGCGGATTGGTCGAACAGGCTGCGGGGCGGGCGGTACGGATGGGCGTCTCGCATCTGTATCTGCAGACCGAAGCCCTGGATGGGGGCCTTTACGCGCGTTTGGGCTGGAGGCCCCTGCAGGAAGCCGACAGCCGCGGCTATCGAGTGCTGGTGATGGTACGGGAGCTGGGCGCATGACCTCCACGTCGGTACGCCATTCCCGCCTCGCCCTGGTCTTCCTGATCGCGGCCATCGTGGCGGCACTCATCGCCATGCCATTGCTGCGCGCGGTCGGTTTCGTGCAGTGGCCGGTGTTCGTCATCGCCTGGCTGATCAACCTGGGGGCGGCCTGGCATCTGGGCGCTTGGGCAAAACTGCAGGGGCGTTCGGCCTGGGCGTTCGGGTTGCCGGCGGCGCTGGGAACAGTCGCTTCGATCGTGGTCTATGTGCTGCTGGCATTGCTGGGGCCGAAGGCCGGTTCGCAGAGCCCCGCAGCGTAGCCGAGGGTATCAACCGGGCGGTACTGCATCCACGCATGGCGTGGATCTACTTCCGCCATCGCATCGTCCGGGCAGATACAAGCCATGCGTGGACGCATCCCCGTAGATCCACGCCATGCGTGGATGCTTCCGCAAACGGTGCCGACCCGAAGGCCGGCACCCCCGCTCACATCACATCGTCACCTTGCGCCGGTTGTCACTGCTCACCCGGTCGATCAGTTTGTTGTACGGATCGAAGCCGGCTTCATCCGGCTTCCCGTCCACTGTCACCGTGATTTTAGGTTCGGCGCTGGTGATGTGGTGGCGCTGCAGGTACAGCACCTTCTGGTCGCGCTCCTTGCCCGACGGCCCGTTGGCGAACACGCCGATCTCGATCCAGTCATCCATCGTGCCATCGGTTTCCTGGCCCTTGCCGTCGGCGTACTGCTTGGCGGCGTGCAGATCCAGGGTCACGTCGTAGCGGCCGTCATCGCGCTTGCGGGCGCTGGCGGCCATCACGCGGTTGTCGTAGAAACTGATCTTCTCGAACAGGTCGGTGACCAGCTGCTGGCGATCAGCCGGGGTCTCAGCGCGGATGTAGGCCAGCAGTTCGCGCGAGGTGGTGTAGGGCGGTTGCTGGTAACCCTTGTCCTGCAGGAAGCGCTTCAACGCGCGGTTCAGTGCCTGCTCGCCGATCTCTTCGCGCAACCGGTAGAAGACCAGCGAACCCTTCTGGTAGTGGATGTACTGCTGGTTCTCCACCCGCTCCAGCGGCTGCTCCTCGATGGCCTCGCCACCGCGGCCGGACAGGTAGCCATCCAACTCGCGCTTGAGGAACTGCCGCATGTGCTGGCGGCCGTATTCCTGCTCCATCACCATCAGTGCCGAGTACTGCGACAGCGATTCGGACAGCACCGTGGCGCCCTGCACGTTGGCGCCGATCACCTGGTGCGCCCACCACTGGTGTGCGATCTCGTGTGCGGTCACGTAGAACACGTAGTCCACCTTGTCCGGATCACGCAGGTCGGCGATGAAGCCGATGGCCTCGGAGTAGGGAATGGTGTTGGCGAACGACTGCGCGAAGCGCGCATAGCCGGGGAACTCGATGATGCGCACCTGGCGATGCTGGTACGGTGTGAAGTTCGCTTCGTAATAGGCCAGCGATTTCTGCACCGCTTCGATCATCCGGTCCACGTTGTAGCCGTGCGCTGGATCGAAGTAGACCTCGATCGGGATGTCCTTGTACTTGGCTTTGCGTACCTCCCAGCGTGCTGACAGGTAGGCGTAGAAGTTCAGCATCGGCCGGTCCATGGCATAGCTGAAGCAGCGCCGGCCGTTCACCGTGGTCGCGTGCTGCAGGTAGCCCGGGGCCAGCGCCACCTGATCCGGAGCGGTGCAGACAGTACTGCGGAAATCGAGCCAGTCGGCATCCTGGGCGATGTAGGTATTGGCACGTGCTGCCTCGTCTTCGAGTTTCGGCATGCGCCGTGGCTCGCCCAGGTTGAGCTTGCGGCGCTCGTTGCGGTCGCGGATCTCGGCGCCCTCGTTGTAGCCGAACGAAGGCAGCACGCGACTGTTGAAGAACGTGCCGTTGTCCACGATGTTGCTCGGGGCCTGGCCCGCGGTGATGCCATTGGGCTTCTGCACCACCCGGAAATGGACGCTGCGGGTTTCACCCGGTTGCAGCGGCGTGTCCAGCCGGTAGATGCGGTAGCCAAGATCCTTGTCGTGGAACGCCAACCGCTGTCCGCCGAGATCGGCCGCCACCAGCTGCTTGTCGTCGCCCATCGATACATGCAGTTCCTGGATGGGCTGGGGGTGCAGGTTGCGGATCGTCCAGTTCGCGTCGATCACCATCGATTGCGTTTCCGGGAACAGGTCCACGCGGTTGTCGACCGCCACAATGCGCGGTTGCGGCAGGTTGCGGTAGCGGGACAGCTCGCGTTCGTAGCGGGCCTGCAGGTCCAGCTGCTGGTCGGGCGAGATGAACTCGTTGCGGATGTTGGTACTCCAGTACAGCCAGCCGCCCACGCCGATGAAGGCCAACGTCGCCAGTGCGGCGAACGCGCCGGTGGGGCCGCGCAGGCGACGGCCGGCCAGGGCCAGTCGCTGGCGCAGGCCCTGGCTGACGCCGCGCACCCAGAAGGCGGACGCCAGGCACATCAATGCCAGCAGGAACAGCGCCCAGTAACCCTGGAACGCCAGCTGGCCGCGGAGGAAGTGGCCATAGCCGTTCATGTCCGAGTACGGAGCGATCGGCCAGCTGCCGAAGTTGTACAGATTCTGCGTGTAGTCCAGCAGGCCCAGCACGCCCTGGCCGATCATCACCACGATCAGCAGCGCGTAGCCGACGAATTTGTTGTTGGTCAGCACCTGCAGCACCAGTGCCATGCCGCCCATCAGCACGTACACCACCGAATCCAGCGCCAGGCTGCGCAGGTACAGCAGCGGCTCCAGATGCGTGTAGCCCTTGGCCAGCTGCACGCCCATCGCGGCCAGTGCGCCGGCGGCCTGGAAGCAGGCGATCACCGCCAGCAGTGCGATGAACTTGGCCAGCAGCGGGACCCAGTTCGGCACCGGCATGGCGTCGGTCACTTCATTGATACGCGCGCTGCGTTCCTTCCAGACCAGTTCACCGGCGAAGAACAGCACGATGATGACAAGCAACCAGCTGAAGGCGCCCTGCAGGCCCATGATCATCTGCGAGGTGACCGGCCAGATCGAGGTGCCGTACAGCGTCTGCCGGAACAGCGCGCTGGGCAGGAAGTTGGCCAGGCCCAGTACCAGCAGCACGATGAACGGCACGCTGCGCAGCACGCCACGCGTATCGAAGCGGACCTGGCGCAGGAACTGCTGCCACGCCGTGGTCGCGGTGAATGCCGGCGCCACGCGCGGCAGCGCGGTGCGCGCCGGGCGAACCGCCGCGGCCTCGACGGTGGGCGACGCGAATGTGCGTCCCCAACGACGGCGGCCGCTGCCACTGCGTTCGGTACGAAACAGGGCGAAAGTGGCGGCAAACAGCACCGCTGCCATGCCCAGCCACAGCGCACGATTGGCCAGCAGGTATCCGGTCAGTGCGGGAATCCCGCTGTTGCGTTCGGCGGTGGACCAGTAGCGGATGGTGCGGCCAAGCGCACGCATGCCCAGCGGCTCGCTCAGCGTCGCGATCCAGGTGTTGTCGATGTCGCGCAGCAGGGCCGCGCTGGCACCGTACAGCACCAGGTAGGCCACCAGCCCGATGTAGACCCACAGGATCGAGCGGGTCAGCGCCGCCAGCAGCGACAGCAGCGCGGTGGTGAACAACAGGTTCGGAATGACGATGACCGCGAACGTCCAGGCGTAGCCCTGCCAGCTGATCGGGCCCATGCGTTCGGGATCGACCCAGGGCATGAACGGGGCCAGCCACAGGCCGAACGCGATCAACACGTAGACCAGCAGGCCGGCCACCAGCGCGGCGGCGATGCGTCCGGCCAGGTAGTCGCGGCGCTTCACCGGGCTGGCAAAGATCAGTTCGGCAGTGCCCAGTTCGAAGTCACGCAGCAGTGCGTTGCTGACGAACAGCGCGGTGACCAGCATGCCGAGCAGGGTGAAGATGCCCAGCATCTGAGCGATCACCGTCGGCGCATTGCTGTGCACGTTGCCGCTGCCACCACCGATCTGCACGGCGTCGCTGGAGGCGGCGGCGAAGGCGAGCACGGCAAACAGCCCGGCTAGCAGCCACAGCAGCGGGGAACGCAGCTGCTCGCGCAGCTCGAAGCGGAAGAAGTTGAGGATCATGGTGTGCTCCGCTCAGGCTGCTGCGCGGGCACGGGCCTGCAGGCGCAGGCGCTGGAAGTACACGTCCTCGAGATCGGGAGCCACGGCAGTGAAGCCATCACCGGGGTCGTTGGCGCTGTGCACATGGATCACCGGGCGGCCACCGACCAGGCGGGTCGACAGCACCACGTAGCGCGCCTCGTGGTCGGCCAGTTCCGAGGGCTCCACCTGCTTGCGCCAGACCTGCTGCTGCAGCGCGTCGATGGCCTCGGTGGGGCGACCGGTCAGCAGCACCTGACCCTTGTTCATGATCGCCATCGTCGGGCACAGGTCGGTCACGTCCTCGACGATGTGGGTGGACAGGATCACCGCCACGTTCTCGCCGATGGCGGCCAGCAGGTTGAGGAAGCGGTTGCGCTCCTCCGGATCGAGGCCAGCGGTGGGTTCATCGACGATCACCAGCTTCGGGTCGCCCAGCAGTGCCTGGGCGATGCCGAAGCGCTGGCGCATGCCACCGGAGAAGGTGCCGAGCTTGCGCTTGCGCGCGTCCCACAGGTTCACCTGCTGCAGCAGGCCATCGACCACCTCGCGGCGCTGGGCGCGGCGGGTCAGGCCCTTGAGCACTGCGAAATGTTCCAGCAGGTCCAGCGCGCTGACTTTCGGGTACACGCCGAAGTCCTGCGGCAGGTAGCCCAAGCGGCGGCGCACCGCATCCTTGTCGCGCAGCACGTCGATCGGTGCTTCGCCGGGGATGCTGAGGGTGGCCGAGCCGCTGTCGGCTTCCTGCAGGGTGGACAGCGTGCGCATCAACGAGGATTTCCCCGCGCCGTTGGGCCCGAGCAGGCCGAACATGCCGCGCGGGATGTCCAGGGTGACGTTGTTGAGGGCATGCACGCCGTTGGCGTACGTCTTGGACAGCGAATCGATCTTCAGCATGCGACGTACACCTTTCCGTGGGTGATCACTGCGCGTTATCCGCGCTTCGGCGCCTGTCCGCATCCGCCGTTGGTCATGGGGGGAGAACCCTGCCGTCGCCCGTTGTGGGCAGCAACAGTGTGGCGGCGCCTACCCGCGCAGCGACGATTCGCGCACCACCAGCTTCACCGGGATGCTCTGGCTGTCCACCGGCTGCCGGCCGATCAGTGCCAGCAGGCGCTCCACCAGCAGCTGGCCGGCCTGCTTGGTGTCCTGCTGCACGGTGGTCAGCGCGGGGGACACCGAGGCCGCCAGCGGGATGTCGTCGAAGCCGGTCACCGCCACGTCCTGCGGCACCCGCAGGCCGGCGTCGCGCAGGGCGCGGATCGCGCCGATGGCGATCAGGTCGCTGGCCGCGCAGATCGCATCGATCGGCTCGCCGCGCGCCAGCAGCGCCTGGCAGGCCTCCTGACCCGACGCCTCGGTGGTGATCGCATCGTGCTGCAGTGCCGGTTCGGCAGCCAGACCGTGTTCCTGCAGGGCTGCGACGTGGCCGCGGTAGCGTTCCTGGAATTCGGGGTAGTGGCTGGACGCATGGCCAAGGAAGGCGATGCGGCGGCAGCCCTGCTGCAGCAGGTGGGTGGTGATGTCATGCCCGCCCTGGAAGTTGTCGCTGCCGATCGATACGCCGGGCTGGCCGGGCAGGGCGGCACCCCAGCGCACGAAGTGCGTGCCCTGTTCGACCAGCCGCTGCAGGCGGTCGCGCGATTCGTGGTAGTCGCCGTAGCCGAGCAGGATGATGCCGTCGGCCTTGTTGCTGTCCTCGTAGTCAGCCTGCCAGTCGGTGGACAGCTGCTGGAACGAGACCAGCAGGTCCTGCCCGTGCAAGGCACAGGCGCGGGTGATCGAGCCCAGCATCGAATGGAAGAAGGGGTTGATCAGCGAGTCGTCGTTGGTGGGGTCTTCGAAGAACAGCAGGGCCAGGGTGCCGGCATTGCGCAGGCGCAGGCTGGAGGCATTCTTGTCGACCTTGTAGTTCAGCTCGCGGGCGATGCGCAGGATGCGCTCGCGGGTCTCGGCGTTGACCATCGGGCTGCCGCGCAGGGCCCGCGACACCGTGGGCTGGGAGACCCCGGCCAGGTGGGCGATGTCCAGGGAGGTGGCTTTGCCTTTGATGGTCATGGGCGGGCAGACGGGGCGCAGAGTGGAAGGTGCCCGGGCATGATGCCATGGGCCGACGGGAATGCCCCTCCGCGCGTCTGCCTTGGCGCGGATAAGTCATTGCCGGACAAGGAAATCGGTCCAATCCCTCGACGCGGCAGGGGTCTCCTGACCGGGCGGATGGCGGCGGCAATGGTAAGATGCCTCGTTCTTGCATTCCCCCAAATTTCAACAGGGGCGGCCAAGCGTACTGCACCC
This sequence comes from Stenotrophomonas sp. AN71, assembly GCF_050435725.1. Taxonomy (NCBI): domain Bacteria; kingdom Pseudomonadati; phylum Pseudomonadota; class Gammaproteobacteria; order Lysobacterales; family Lysobacteraceae; genus Stenotrophomonas; species Stenotrophomonas sp. AN71. The sequence continues at coordinate 15,301 of NZ_JBNDKU010000004.1, forward strand.
CGCCCGGGGCTGTGCTATCACTGGCGGTCTGCCCCTGGACAACGGACGAAGGTACCTATGGCGCGCGGCATCAACAAAGTCATCCTGGTCGGCAATCTTGGCAACGACCCGGACGTGAAGTACACCCAGGGCGGCATGGCGATCACCCGCATCAGCCTGGCCACCACCAGCGTCCGCAAGGACAAGGATGGCAACCAGCAGGAACGCACCGAATGGCACCGCGTGGTGTTCTTCGGCAAGCTCGGCGAGATCGCCGGCGAGTACCTGCGCAAGGGCAGCTCGGTCTACGTCGAAGGCAGCCTGCGTTACGACAAGTACACCGGCCAGGACGGCGTGGAGAAGTACTCCACCGATATCATCGCCGATGAAATGCAGATGCTGGGCGGCCGCGGTGAAGGTGGCGGCGGCGGCGGTGGTGGCGGCAACTACGGCGGCGATCGCCCGCAGCGTCAGCAGGCTCCGCGCCAGGAGTACGGTGGCGGTGGCGGCCAGCGTGGCGGTCAGGGCGGTCAGGGTGGCTATGGCAACCAGGGCGGCAACCAGGGTGGTGGCTACGGCAACCAGGGTGGCAACCAGCGTCCGCAGCCGCAGCAGTCGGCGCCGCCGATGGATGACTTCGCTGACGACGATATTCCGTTCTAAGACACACTTAGTAAAAAGAGTAGATATAAACAGAGGAGGAGTCCCATGCGTGGGGCTCCTCCTTTTTTCTGCACGTTCCTGGCATGGTTCGCTGCCTCCCAGCTGCGAAATGCCGGGGTGCCGTCAAGACCATCCGCAACCAGCTTGCCGATCTCATCGTGCTGATGCGTTGGGAAGGGAGCTGTCGGGATCTGGATTCGGAGTTCCGGGATGGGCGCTTTCCAACCATCGCCGATGTAGTCTCCCCATCCTGTCTGTGTCGCTCTACGCGTACTGCGCGACTCCAGGTGTGACAGGACTGTCAACGAACTCGCCCGGGACGCGTGCGTCAATACGCAGGGTCGCGGCGGCACGTTCGTCACGGCGGGCGTGCAGCAGATTGCCCTGTATCCACGTCAATCCGGCGCGTGTAACCAGCGCGATGTCATCTTCGGACTCAACGCCTTCGGCGACCACGTGCGGAGCCATTCCGCGTGCCAGGCCCGCCAGATGCCCATACAGCTCCTGCCCGGTTGGACCTGAGGCAGCGACGCGCAGCGATGTTGCGGACAGCTTGATCACCGACGGCTGAAGGACGCGGCAGAACGCCATGCGTACGAAGCCGTCACCAAAGTCGTCGATGGCGATACGGCAGCCGAGTGAGGACAAGCCTCGCAGCAGTTCGAGCGCGTACTCCGGATTCTGCACCTGCGCAGTCTCGGTGACTTCCAGGGTGAGCCGGCTTGCGACGCCGGGCATCGAGCGCAGACGGTCGAAGATCGATAGCCAGCCCAGATCGGGTACTAGGCTGAGCGCCGAAACATTGCACGACAAGCGAGCATCGAGGTCGCGCGTAAGATGGCTGATCGCTTCTGCAATCACCAGGCGGTCGACCACCTTCACAAACCCTATCTTCTCGAACATTCCGATCGCCGAGCCTGCACTGACCAGTTGCCCGGCGACCTCCCAGCGCAGGAGACACTCGTTGAACAGGCCACGAGCGCGATCGGCTCGGTTGACCACGGGCTCCTGTTGCAGCACAAGATTGCCTTCGCGCAGCATGTGTACGAAGTGCATCGCTGCTGCCATGCCGTTCTGGAAAGAGGCGATCGCGTGGGCACCGGCAATCGGTGGCTGCAGTGATCTGGACAGGTCATGCAGCATCGGCGCGGCACGGCCCTTCTGCAGTGCGGTTTCCAACGTGCCCAGCACCGTCCCCATGGAAACGCAGAGCACGAACGCGGTGTCACCGTGCCGGCAGGTCTGCAGCCCCAGCTGGAATTCAAGCTGCTCCAGCCAGCGCGAGCGTTGGCCCTCGACCTGCGCACCGGACCATACCAGGAAGTGGCCGTCGCCCAGGCCGCGGAACTCGCCACCGAGGCTGGAAACAACGTGCTCGATGGCGCGGTCCGCAGCAGAGGTCGCGGACTCGCCCCACACCGCGCGCAATGCACCGTAGTTGTTGATCATCACCATCGCGCATGCGGATACCAGATCGCGGGCTGCGTATCCCATGCACAGATAGTTTATGTTGGTTCCGTACATTTTTATTCACTTTTAAACAGAAAGTGCAAGGCCGAGAACGCCGCTATCCGGGGCGTCACTGAAACCACAGCGGATGAGAGCCCACGCCGGTCATCGCATGGGAGCGATCGGAAACAAGCGCAGGCATGGCTGATCGAACACAAAGTGTTTGATGGGATAGATCTGGGTGTGCATGCCCGAGCGTTCGTAACTACCGGAAATGGCGAAAACCGCTTCGTCGGCCACCGCACGGATAGGCCTCTGCAGATGCAGGCGCAGCTTCATCGGGGGTGGCGACGCGTAGAAGCTTCGGATCGCTTCTTGACCGCCGATCGGCGGCGACTCCACCGGGTCTTCCAGAAAGGCCTGACCAGAGAACAGGCTGACAACGGTCTCCAGATCGGCTGAATTGACGGCCATCAGGTATCGATGGACGACAGCGTGCATATAGTGGTGTGCGAGGGTCTTGGGCATGGTTCTTCTCCGTGAGCATGGCGCGCCCCCTTGCTGGAGCTGGTGCGCGTATCTGCGCCTTCGCGCAGGTTCAACGCGATGCAGGTCGGCAACATCCGGTACAGGGGCCAAGCACTCTGGCCGGTACATCCGATCGCGATGTATATGGCTTCACGGGTGATGTAGAGGCCATCGCGAATCTGCTGTCGGGAGGCCAGCACGTCCTGGCCACCGTAAGGACCATCCATCAGCAGAATCCGTTCGCGTCCCATCCGCTATCCACATTGTCGTCGCCATTGCTGCGGCGTCACTCTGATTCGAAGGTGTTGCCCAGACATTGCGCGGGCCGGGCCAAATGTTTCAGGTGGTTACGGTGGGTGTGACGCCAGCAGCAATCCGCGCAGCGGTGTGCCCGTGACGCACTCGACGAGCGAATCGTGATCGTCGTCACGAAGAAAAAGTTTGCCGTGCTGCAACAAATTTCAATCGAATGTTTGTCGGAAAGGACCTGCCGGATTCCCTGTAACCATGCGGTTCTGCCCGGATCCGAATGTGCGCTCTTCATGCGGGTGAAGGGCCCGGCCTGTCACACCTGCAACAACTTGCAACACAAACCTTGATGCGCGTCGCATTTCTGCTGGCTACGGTTTGTCCCCAAGTTGCATCGAATACGAGAGATCGGGGGCAGTCATGGCGTGTGCGGGAGCAGTGTTCAGGGGACTGTTGGTGTGTGCGACGCTGCTCGCTGCGGGCTCGGCCAGTGCCAACATGTCGGTCTATCCGATGTCGGTCGATATCGGCGCGCAGGGCGAGGCCGCCTCGACCATCCAGGTGTACTCCAAGTCGGAAGAGACCCAGTTCGTCAAGGTTTCGGTGAAGCGTGTGCTGCAGCCGGGAACGGCACAGGAGCATGAAGAAGAGGTCAACAACTGGGAGGGCATCGGCCTGGTGGTATCACCGCCGAAGTTCGCCCTGCCTGCGGGCGGCAGCCGCGCCGTGCGTATCGTTGGCATGGCCGCGCCGAAGAGCGAAGAGGTCTATCGGGTGTACTTCGAGCAGGTGCCACTGCCCAGTGGTGAGGCAGAGGCTGAGGGCACGCAGAGCGCCGCCAAGACCAAACTCAGCGTGAATCTGATCTGGGGCGTGCTGGTGCGCATGGTGCCAGCCGACCCGCAGGTGGCGCTTGAACGCAGTGGCCCATCGCGGCTGCACAACGCCGGCAACATCCGCCTCGGCCTGTTGAAGGTTGGCCGTTGCACCGGCAGCGACGATGCCAGCTGCCAGTGGCAGACGCTGGAAAAGAACATCTACCCAGGCATGGACCTGGAAGTGCCAGGGACGCCCTCCGGGTCGCTTCTGCGCGTCAAGTATCAGGTGGACAGCACTCCCGATATCCAGAGCAAGGATCTGGCTGCGGTGCGCTGATCGCTTGAGCGGGGCAACCCGCGCATCCACACCGGTCACTGCCGGTAATCCAATCCAATCCAAGGAATCAACACATGAAGCTGCTCAAGATTGCCGGCCTGACCGCCGCGCTGCTGGCCTCGACCTCGGCTTTCGCCGCCCAGAAGGACATCACCGTCGTTGCCGACGTCGATCCGAACATCGAAATGCTGCAGGCCGACGGCAGCGCGCTGCCGCAGGTCGTCCGCATGAACTACATCCCGGGTGCGGCAGCAAGCGCCACCCCGACGACCCCGCTGGGTGGCCTGCAGCCGGTCACCATCATGACCAAGATCTTCACCAATGACGTCAAGAAGGCCGTGCTGCTGCGTCTGGTGAACAGCCCGGTGCTGGCACCGACCACCAACACGGCCGCCAAGTCGGTGCCGCTGAGCGTGTCCTACAACCTGAAGGACCTGACCACCACCGATACCACTCTGGCCGCGAAGGACATCTTCCCGGCCAACGTCGCCGCCGGCGCTGCCAGCTCGCAGGCGATGCCGCTGACGATCCGCCAGACCACCCCGGGCGCGCTGGATGCCAGCAGCTACTCGGGCGTGGTCAGCCTGGTGGTGACCCAGGGCACCTGATAGCGGGATCGATGGAGCGGCTGGGCCGCACTGCTGTAAACGGGGCGCGGGCGACAGCCCGCGCCCCATTCAAGATGAGGCGACATTCCAGTGAACTCCCTGCTTCGACCCAACCGGCTGACATTGGCACTGATCTCAGTGCTGGGTCTGCCAGGCGCCGCACTGGCCGCGCCATTGGCCGGTGGTGCCCCGATGGTGCCGCCGGGCTTCGAGGCGCTTCTGGAAGGGCAGTTGGAGCAGGTGGAAGTGGTGTTGTACGGCCGCAGTCTGGGTGCGCACGCCGCAACGGTGAGCCTGGACAGTGTGCGCTTTGAAGAGCCGGATGTGCTGGCCGCTGCAATTCTGGAGGCGGCGCCGGCGGCCGACCTGCCGGTCCTGAAGGACGCGATGGTGGAGGCGCTTGCGGTAAAGCTGCCGCGCAATGGCAACCTGGCCTGCGGCGGAATCGTGGCGGAAGGCTGCGGCCACGTGGATACCGACCGGGCGGCCATCATCTATGACGAAAGCCGCGGCGCGGTGCAGCTGTTCCTGGCCCGTGACTGGGTGGCCCGGCTGGATGTGCCGACGCAGCGCTTCGAGCAGGTAAACCGCGAGGCCGTGAACGCGCTGGTGCATCGGCAGTACATCAACTTCTCGTTGGGCGATGAGTACCGCAATGTTGCCGTGCAGGGCACGGGTGCATTGGGCATCGGTCGCAGTGGATTTGCCGCAGCGCAATGGTCGTACGCGCGTGCCGCGAATCGCGAGGAAAGCCAGAGCGCCTTTCGTTTCGACAATTTGTACTACCGACAGGATCTCGGGCAGATGCACTACGCACAGGCCGGACGCATGGATCAACGTGATCTGTCCAGCCCGCTGGGCGGCAACTTCGGCTTCTCGATGCTGCCGCTGCCACGCTTCGACGGCGTGCGCTTCGGCAGTACACAGGCCTACTACCGCCTGGACGACAGCGGCAACGCCACGCCGGTAACGCTGCTGCTGAGCCGCGATGCGCGCGTGGATGTCCTGCGCGGCAACGAGCTGCTGGGCAGTCAGTACTTCTCAGCCGGGGTGCAGACCGTCCACAGCGAGAGCTTTCCGAACGGAAGTTACCCACTGACCTTGCGGATCTACGAGAACGGCGTGCTGGCCCGTGAGGAGACGACGCCCTTCTCCAAGACCGGCAGCGTGCTTGGCAATGGCGAACTGCAGTGGTTCGTACAGGGCGGCCAGGTGGTGATGGATGACTGGAGCCGGGGCCCGGGCGATGACTGGAACCGCCGCAGTGCGGTGCAGGCCGGTGCGCGCCGGGGCGTGGGCGCGAATGTCTACCTGACGGCGGGGGCTGCAGCGCTTGGGGGCAAGCTGTACGGCGAAACCAAGCTGGAGTGGCAGCATGCCTTCACCGCCGGTGTGCTGTCGGCCACGCTGTCCTACCTGGCGAGCAACGACGGGTCGCGCGGTGACTCGCAGCTGATCAGCTTCAACAACGGCATCTCCTGGAACCTGTACCGCTACAGCATGCGCGGGCAAGTCTGCGGGGAAGCCAATGCGTTCCCCGGCGACGTTGGTTGCTACGACTCGATCAATGCCTCCGTCTCCTTCATGCTGGGCAAGTGGTCGGTGCTGGCCGGCTATAACTACAACAGCGCCCGCAGCCGGCCGCTGTTCGAGCAACCGGTACTGAATCCTTTCGCTCCGCCGGTTCCGATGCTGCCTGGCAGCAGCCGGTTGCGCCCTTCGGTGACCCGCGCGCTGCAGCTCGGGCTCAGCCGCAGTTTCACCGTGCGGGGCGCGAACATCGGTGCCCGGCTTGGCGCCTACCGCAACCAGAACGAGGGCAACCTCAGCCTGCGCGACACCGGTGTGTATGCAGGCATCACCATTTCCCATGCATCGCAGCCGCCGACCCCGGATGGGCGCTCCAGCTTCACGTCCGCCCAGGCCGACGTGCGCACCTCACGCGACAACGAGACCGAGATGAGCTACTCGGCGTCCTACCGGCGCATCTGGCAGAACGGCAGCTACCGCGAACTCGGCGCGGGTTTCAGCGGCTATCGCGACGACGGTTACTCCGGGAGCGTCAGCGGCCGCGTGGACAGCCGCTATGGCGATCTGGATGCAACGCTGTACAGTGCGTACCGCCGGGGTGGCGACGGCCAGAACACGAATCTCGCCGGCAACTATGCATCAGCCTTTGCGATTGGAGCTTCCGGCTTCTACTGGGGCGCGGACAGTGGCGGTGGCACGCCTGCCGGTGCGATCGCGGTGAAGGTGGCAGACAACGATGACGCCCTCGAAGAGTTGGCCGCGCAGGTGAGCGCCGATGCGGTGCAGCCGTTCAAGCTCGGCTTCGGCCAGAGTGCGCTGGTGCCGATGGAAGGGTACCGACGCAGTTTTGCCGAGGTCAGCGACGCGGTGTCCAACCATGCCTCGGCCAGTGTCAGCGTGGCCGCCGGTGGTGGTGCTGCCAACTATTTCCTGTCACCGGGCAAGCTGGTGCTGAAGCAGGTGCAGTCGCAGGCCACATTTACCTATGTCGGGCGCGCGCTGGATACGCAGGGCAACGCCCTGGGGGGGGCCGTGGTTCTCAATGCACTGGTGCCCAACCTCGATGAGCAGGGTGGTTTCGTCCTGGACGCTCCAGTGAAGCTGGATACGTTGTACCTGCTGCATGAAGGTCGGGTATTTGCCTGTGCGCTGCAGGTGACCTCACGGCGCGATGTGGTGCAGTTGGTAGGCCAGTTGCACTGCTCGTCAGTGACGGCCTCCGCATTGCCTGCGCAGATCCGCAGCCTGCCGCGGGTTGTACGCCTGCTGGATGTGCCGGGCCAGACCGCGGGCGTGAGTGGGATGCACGGTCCCTTGAAATGATGCGAGCGGCTTCGGCTTCCTTCCTCCATATACAAGTGTCGATCTGAATGCCATGTTGAAATCAATCAGGAAAGCGGCCGCCGTGTTGGTGTGCCTTGCGGTCGGCGTCGCGCCGGCGGTACGGGCTGCAAGTCCGCCCACCAATCTCTCGGACAAGAACACAGAAGTGAAAATGACCTTCGACCGTGCCAGCGCCGTAGGCAACCTGAATGTCTACCAGCGCGAAATTGCGGCGGTCAAGCCCGGCTACTACCCCAATGCCCAAGGGGGATACACCCAGGTCCATTTCCTGTGTTTGAGTGCAACGGACTCCACCTCGGGTGCATGCCCAACGGCCACGGATGGCTCGGGCCGGTACGGGAGTACACCGATCTCCCTGAAGTTCACCGAGAGACGCAGCCGGATCTCGGTTGACTTGATCGCGACGGGATTCATTACCCGGATGTTCTCGGAAACGGGGGTTGGCGCATGCGACGGATTCGTTACCTCGACCACGTGGTCGCTCAATGGCGCGGGTGCGACCTATTGCGATGCGCCGTCCAGGCCATACATCAACGGCACGTCGATCAACGTGGTCATTCCTTCCGCCCAGTTGAAGAGGATTCCGACCGGCGGTGAATGGAGTGCGCAACTGGTGCTCAACGGAAAGCCCTGGGCGTCAAGTCCGCCGACGGCAAAGTGGATTGCGGATATCGATCTGACTGTCACCGACAAGGGAAACATCCAGGCCTTCCTGCCGCAGTTTCCTACCGGCAAAGCGCGCGTGGACCTGAATCTGCGTGCGCAGCCGTTGCCGGCGGCGGGTAGCCGCGTCACCGGGCTGGCCACGATCGATCTGTGCCTGTACGACGGTTACAATTCCAACAGCTCGAGTTTCCAGCTCACCTTCAAGGATGCGCTGCCGCGTGGCGCGCGCTTGCCCGGAGAGTTCTCGGTGGTGCGCAAGGCAAACCCGTCGGCGCCGCCGGTGGATCAGAACAATCCCAGCGACCGGATCGACTACACCGTGGAAATGTCCGGTCCTGCGCTGGGCGGCGGCAAGCCCGGCGTGCGCCCGCTGGTCAATGGCGAGACGTTCACCATGACCAACATCGGTGACGCGAACATTCGTGCAGTACGCATTCCGCAGGTCATCACGCCCGTGGTCTGTACATCAGTGCCGCTGACGCTTACCGCTGTGCCCTTCAACCAGCTGGACAAGCGGGCAGGCCATTACGAAGGTACGCTCAGTGTTGTTTTCACTCCTTCGTCCGAGTCGCTCTGATCTGTTGCCGGCGCGCATGCGACTGCATCCAAGGCAGGCCCTCCCGAGACTCCACTGGCGCCTGCGCGTGGCATCCGCGACAGCTGGACGCGACCTGTGGAGCCATTTGGGCGTGGCCGCTGTGCCACCCGCCCTGTCGTTCTGAACCCTGCCGGCTGGCCTGAGCACGGGGCGGACGAGCGAGGTCCGCCGTATCTTGACAGACCGTCCGGTCAGGAATATCTAAAAGTGAGTTTCGTCGCGTCGAAGGGAAGGCCCATGTCCGCCGCCGTGCTGCCCCGGATACTGCTGGTCGAGGATGACCCCGACATGCGCAGCATGCTGCGGCGCTATCTTGGGGAGCGGGGTTTCACCATGCAGGCGATCGCCGACCCCTCGCAGCTGGACCGCCTGCTCAGCCGCACGCCCTACGATTTGCTGCTGCTGGACCTCAGCCTGCCGGGCGAGGACGGTCTGTCGGTCTGTCGGCGGTTGCGCGTCGGCGGGCAGACGGTGCCGATCCTGATGCTGACCGCGCGCGGCGATGCCACCGACCGTATCGTCGGCCTGGAGATGGGCGCTGACGACTACCTGGGCAAGCCGTTCGAGCCGCGCGAGCTGGTGGCGCGCATCAACGCGCTGTTGCGGCGGCAGCAGATGATCCACACCGAGACCACCTGGGCCGTGGAAGAGAACCTGCGCTTCGGGCCCTTCCGGGTCAGCCTGTCGCGGATGGAGCTGTCGCGGGACGGAGAAATCGTGCCGCTGACCAGCACCGAGTTCCAGCTGCTGCGCATTTTCCTTGCGCACCCACGCCGGCCACTGAGTCGCGATCACCTGCTGGATCGTCTGAAGGGAGCCGGCACCGAGACCACCGATCGCAGCATCGACGTGCAGGTGTCGCGCCTGCGCCGCAAGTTGGAGGACGACTCGCGTTCGCCTCTGTACCTGCGCACCGTGTGGGGCGTGGGCTATCTGTTCATTCCGGACGGTCAGCATGAGTGAGGTCGCGCCGCCTCGCTGGCGCTTCCCCCGGCCCCGATCGCTGATGTGGCAGAACCTGCTGCTGCTGGTGGGCCTGGCCATCGTGATCCATGCCTGCGTGCTGGCGGTACACCTCTTGGTCCTGCGATCCAACGTGCTGGGGGCCGCCGAAACGATGGCCCATCAGATCAGGATAATGAACTCGGCCTTTGCCTTGGTCGAACCCTCACGGCGGGACGAGGCATTGACGGTACTTCGAGGCCACGGACTTCAGGCCATCGAAGGTGAGCCGCCGCCGGGCAGCGATCTACCTCCCAACGAATCGCCTTATGCGCTCATGGCTGGCAGGAGAGTCCAGGCCGCGCTCGCGCCGGATATCAAACTGCATTGGGCGTTTGTTGACCCAAAAGGCGGGGCCACCTTCTGGGTACGTTTGAATGTGGCGGGGCGCGACACGTGGCTGATGTCCCGCACCGACAAGGCTGATGAGCGCGGCTACAACCCGCTGGCTGTCTCGTTGCTGCTGACGCTGGGCTTGAGTGGGCTGGCGACCATCGTGGCGTTGTTCATCCAGCGCCGCATCAATCGCCCGCTGCGCGATGTCGCTGCGGCGACACGCAGGATCAGCGAGGGAGGAGGGCAGGCGCACCTGCCGGTTTACGAGACCAGCGAATTGGCGACGCTGGCCGCCCAGTTCAATGAGATGGTCGACAGCCTGCATCAGGCAGAAGCTACCCGCGCGTTGATGCTCGCCGGTATCTCCCACGACATTCGAACGCCGCTGGCGCGCCTGCGCATGACCTTGGCTCTGGAGGGCGGCGAGACCGAGGCAATGGCTGCACGCTGCATCGGCCAGGTCGATGCGATCATCGGCCAGTTCCTGGATTTTGGTCATGCGGGCAATGGCGAGTCGCCGGTGGAATGCGATCTCAACGTGCTGGTGCAGCAGACCGCCGCGGAGTTCGAGGCCGAGGGTCATCCGTTCGAGCTGCAGCTGCAGCCACTGCCGCGCCAGATATTCCGGCCGGTGGCGATGCAGCGTGTCATCCAGAACCTGATGGACAACGCGCTGAAGTACGCGGGCACGGGCCTGCAGGTACGCACCTGGCTGCAGGGGGACGACATGCACCTTGCCGTTGCCGACCGCGGTGCCGGCCTCGCTGTCGGTGAGCGTAGCCGCGTGCTGCAGGCCTTCGTGCGTGGTGGGGATGCAAAGGACGTTGGCGGGCTCGGGCTTGGCCTGGCCATCGTCGAACGATTGTTGCAGCTGCACGGCGGTCGTCTGCAGCTGTTGGCTCGCGAAGGCGGAGGGCTGGAGGCGCGGGTCGCGCTGCCAGTTGTGGACGTCAACACGAGCCGGCTGCCAGGGCTGCCCTAGTGTTTGGCATTTGCATCCGTCCAGCGACGCGCAGGCGCGGGGCGCCGGCGGGGACGCTGTTGGGTTGACTGTTGAATTGCGCCAGGGCGGCTGCTCGTCGTTGATCCTCGTATCCATGTCGCCCGTATGCGGGCATCTGCCGATTCCGGAAAAGCACCATGAACAATCATGTATCACGCCGCTGGCGCTGTCCTCGACCCCGTTCGCTGATGTGGCAGAACCTGTTGCTGCTGGTGAGCCTGGCGATCGTCATCCATGCTTGCGTGCTGGGCGTGCACCTGCTGTTGTTGCGGGTGAGCGTGATGCATACCGTGAGTGTGGTCGCCAATCAGCTGAGGGTAATCGACGGCAGCCTATCGCTGATCGATCCGGCCCGTCGTGGTGAGGCGATTGCCTTCCTTGCGCGCCATGGCCTGGTCGCCATCGAAGGCAATCCGCCGCCGGCGAGCGACCAGCCCATTGGCCCTCGGCCCTATGCGGAACTGGCCGGCTCCACCATCCAGCGCAGCCTCAAGCCGGACATCGACTTCCAATGGACTCTGCCAGCATCGGGCAGAGGGCCGGTGTATTGGGTGCAGTTGAACGTGGCAGGGAAGGAAACCTGGTTCATGTCATCGTTCAAGTCGTCGTCCGAAGGCCAGGATCCGAGGCTGGTTTCCATCCTGCTGGTGCTGGGCCTGAGTGCGCTGGCCACTGTCGTCTCTCTGCTCATCCAGCGCCGCATCAATCGCCCGCTGCGCGACATTGCCGCAGCGACGCGCTCGATCAGCGAAGGGGGAGGGCACACGCGGCTGCCGGAGTACGCGACCAGCGAGCTGGCGACGCTGGCCGCGCAGTTCAATGTCATGGTCGACAGCTTGTGCCAGGCCGAAGCCACCCGCGCGATGATGCTCGCCGGCATCTCCCACGACATCCGCACCCCGCTGGCTCGGCTGCGTCTGGCATTGGCTCTGGAAGGCGGCGAGAGCGAGGCGATGGCCGCACGCTGTATCGGCCAGGTCGATGCGATCATCGGTCAGTTCCTCGATTTCGGTCACGCTGGCAATGGTGAACTGCCGATCGAGTGCGACCTCAACGTGCTGGTGGAGCAGACCGCCGCCGAGTTCGAGGCCGAAGGCCATCCATTCGCACTGCAGCTAGAGCCGTTGCCGCACCTGGTGCTGCGACCCGTGGCGATGCAGCGTGTCGTCCAGAACCTCATGGACAACGCGTTGAAGTACGCGGGCAAGGGACTGCAGGTGCGTACCTGGGTGGAGGACGGTGACGTGCACCTTGCCGTGGCCGATCGTGGAGCAGGCCTCGCGATCACTGAGCGGACCCGTGTGAGGCAGGCCTTCGTGCGTGGTGTCGATAGCGCTGGCGCTGGCGTTGGCGGGCTGGGGCTTGGCCTGGCCATCGTGGAGCGGCTGCTGCAACTGCATGGTGGCCGCCTGCAGTTGTTGGCTCGCGAAGGCGGAGGGCTGGAAGCACGGGTCACGCTGCCCGGGATGGAGCCGAGCAAGGGCGGTTGACCGCCGGCATGGTTGGGCAATGTATCAATCCGGTATCAGAGCCGACATAGCTGCAATACATTTGCGCGCAACAGTAGCCTCCACGTCGCAATTGATCGATCGCGCCCGCTCCAGGGTCGGTCGGTGGCCATAGGCTTCGCTTCCCGAAGTGAGGGCCTGCGCGTAGAAGGAATGTCCATGTCCGCAGCGGCACTGCCCAGCGTACTGCTGGTCGACAACAACCCTGGCATGCGGGCTACGTTGCGGCGCTATCTCGGCGAGCGTGGGCTGAACGTCCAGGCCATCGCCAACGTGTTGCAGCTGGAACGGCTGTTGACCCGCACCCCCCACGACATCCTGCTGCTGGATCAGGATCTGCCCGGCGAGGGGGGCCTGTCACTGTGTCGGCGGCTGCGCGTGGGCGGGCTGACCTTGCCCATTCTCATGTTGAACACCAGCGACGATGCCACCGACCGCATCATCGGCTTGGAGATGGGGGCCGACGATTGCCTGGGCAGAGCGTTGCAGCCGCGGGAGCTGGTGGCGCGTATCAATGCGCTGTTGCGTCGGCGGCAGATGATTCATGGCAGACACCTTGGCGGAGTGAGGGAGAATCGTTGTTTCGGCCCGTTCCAGGTCAACCTGTCGCGCATGGAACTGTCGCGTGATGGCAAACCCGTGTCGTTGACCAGCACCGAGTTCCAGATGCTCAGGATTTTCCTGTCGCATCCGCGTCGGCCATTGAGCCGGGGCCAGCTGCTCGATCGCCTGAAAGGGGCTGGGACCGAGGCCGGTGACCGCTGCATCGACGTACTGGTTTCGCGGCTGCGCAGGAAGCTTGAGGACAGCTCGCGGACACAGAGCTACCTGCGTACCGTGTGGGGCCAGGGTTATCTGTTCATGCCCGACGATCCCTGCGGGGGTGACTGAAGGGCCCTTCGGGCAGTCCCTGAAAATCAGATCGAGCCGACGCATCGGTGTGCAACTGCCTGCAACAATTCCGCATTGGGGCGCAACACTTTCTCAATCGCCACGGCCTAGGCTGTGACTGAGGTTCAAGCTCCTGCATGCAAGGAGCGCAGGACGACCCGCGTCTCCCCGGCAAGACGGCATCGAAATCCCCGCGACCCCAGCGCCGGTGCCGTCTTGCCATCTCTTCTTCAATGACGGTTTCCGACTAAGGGTTTCAGCGAGTGTGATGTATTTCATTCAACGACCGCAGGGAGGCGAATGGGAACGTGCAGAACAATCTCTTATACGAAGTGGAGCAGGTCACCGATATCCTGGGGCCGCACCAGCCATTGGCGATTGCATTGATCCGGCGGGTGGGTGAGCACCGGGAGTTCCGCGAGCGCAGTGCCAATCCAATGGGGCAGGTTCCGCAATGTCGAAGGATCGGTCACTGCTGACATCCATGGAGTGCCGCATGGGTACGCGCAAGGTGGACCGGCAGGACCGCGAAGGCGGGCACGTGGTCCGCGTTGCGGGCTCGTCTGGGCTTCGATGTATGCAAGGGGTTCGATCGAACGCCGGCGCGGCGTGGGGCTGCTGGTATGCGCTGGACGATTTCCATTCTTGGGAGTGTCGCATGCGAATCCGTTTCCTGAATCAACGTCGTCGTGGCCGTGCCCGGGTAAGGCGGATGCGCAGTTGCATCACGCAGGTGCCGATTCTCGTGGTGGCCCCCATGGATGCCTCAACGCCTGAGGATTCGAAGGTTCGCGCAGAAGCGCTGATGAACCTGCACCTGGCGCGATTGGTTCAACAATTCCCCTCACTGGGTACGCAGCTGCGGCTGGCTCTCTACCTGGATCGTGAGTCTCTACTGTTGGCGATGGCGGCGGTACTGAGCTGGCATCAGCTCAGTAGTTCCCGCAGTTTGGTGAGAGAACAGGAGCTTCGCGATCTTCATGTGTTGCTCGCACATCTGGGCGCACTGCTGGTTGATCGCCCGGCAGCAGGCACGATTGATCCTGATGATGGACAGATGCACCAGACATCGTTCTGATCATTGTGATGTTCAGCCTGGAGGCATGATGAGCGTTCTTACGGAAGTAGTGGTGCCGCTTCTCTCCGCATTGGGCGGTGCCCTTATTGGTGGAGTGGCAGTCCTTTCCTTTGGATGGACTCTGATCTTCCTGAAGGAGCCCAGCGTTCTTGAGGGTGATCTGAGTGAGATAAAGACCGGACTGCAGGACCTTTCTTGCGCGGTAGAAGCACTCAAGGGTGCGGCCTGTTGCAGCCGCGGAGTTTCGGCGAAGGGCCCGGAAGGGTGGCCGTTGACCTGACACGGCCTTCCAGTGCCAGCGCAAGCCATATGGCACGCGTATGGGATATCGGTTCTGACCTCTTGTCCCGGTGGAGTTGGGAGAGGGCGGTCCACTGCAGGAAGTCATTCGTTGGTGCCGTGCAGGCCCAGGGGCAACTACGGCCTGCGCTGGTACCACCCCTGCGACGCATTGACGATGCGGACCACCGACAGCATCACCGGTACCTCGATCAGCACGCCGACCACCGTGGTCAGCGCCGCGCCGGAGTGCACGCCGAACAGGCCGACGGCGGTAGCCACGGCCAGCTCGAAGAAGTTGCTGGCGCCGATGAGGGCGGACGGCCCGGCCACGCTGTGCGCTACGCCGAGGCGCCGGTTCAACAGGTAGGCAAGCCCTGCGTTGAAGTAGACCTGGATCAGGATCGGCACGGCGATCAGCGCGATCAACAGCGGCTGCCGGACGATCTGCTGCCCCTGGAACCCGAACAGCAGTACCAGTGTCAGCAGCAGCGCGGACAGGGAGAGGGGGTTGAGCGTGCGCAGTACCGCCTGCAGGCCAGCGTCACCCCGGCGCATCAGGATCCAACGCCGGATCAGCGCGGCGGCCGCCACAGGTACCAGGATGTACAGGCCCACCGACAGGATCAGCGTACTCCACGGCACGGCGATGGCCGACAGGCCCAGCAGCAACGCCACCACCGGCGCATACGCCACCACCATGATCGCGTCGTTCAACGCCACCTGGCTCAGCGTGAAGTTGGCGTCGCCACGGCACAGGTTGCTCCACACGAACACCATCGCCGTGCACGGTGCTGCCGCCAGCAGGATCAGTCCGGCGATGTAGCTGTCGGCCTGATCGGTTGGAAGCCAATCGGCGAAGGCATGGCGCAGGAACACCCAGCCCAGCAACGCCATCGAGAACGGTTTGACCGCCCAGTTGATGAACAGTGTCACGCCGATGCCTTTCCAGTGCTGGCCGACCTGGCGCATGGCACCGAAGTCGACCTTCAGCAGCATCGGGATGATCATCAACCAGATCAGCACGGCCACCGGCAGATTCACCTTGGCCACCTCGGCGCGGGCCAGCACGGCAAACACAGTGGGCAGGAAGTGGCCCAGCGTGGTGCCCGCCACGATGCACAGCGCGACCCACAGTGTCAGGTGGCGTTCGAACAGTCCCAGTGGCGCGGGAGTTCTCACGCGCGCTGATCGTCCGGTCGCACGAAACCGATCCGGTCCAACGCCTGCTTCAGCGCTTCACGGTCGTTCCAGGTCGCGGCAGGCAGCGCCAGCAGCGCCAGCAGTCGCGCCTTGACGATGGCATGCGCCTCGGCAAACGCCTGCGCCTTGTCGGCGGCGCTGCCTTCGACTGCGGCGGGGTCGGGCAGGCCCCAATGCGCGCGGAGGAAGTTGCCGAACACCACCGGGCAGGTTTCAGCCGCAGCGGCGTCGCAGACGGTGATCACCAGGTCCATCGGTGCGGCATCGGCGAACTCATCCCAGGATTTGCTGCGCAGCCCCGCAGTGGCGATGCCGTCGGCCTGCAGCTGGGCGATCGCAAATGGATTGACCTGGCCGGTGGGCTGGCTGCCGGCACTGAACACCTCGAAGCGTTGGCCTGCCCATGCACGCAATGTGGCTTCGGCAAGAACGCTGCGGGCGGAGTTGCCCGTGCACAGAAACAAGACGCGTTGGACGGTCACGACGGTGGATCTCCAGTCAGCAGGCGCAGTCGGGGGAAGCGGGGCTGCACCCCGGGGCGGGGGAGCCGGCGCAGCAGTTGTGGGTGAGGTAGTCGATCAGGCCGGTCATGGCGCTGAAGTTCGCGCGGTAGCAGACATGGCGGCCCTGGCTTTCGCTTTCGACCAGGCCGGCCTGCAGCAGCTCCTTCAGGTGGAAGCTCAGCGTGGCCGGCGGTACCTGCAGGGCTGCCGCAATGTCTCCGGCCATGCGCCCGGCAGGGCCGGCTTCGACCAGCAGGCGGAAGGCGGCCAGGCGCGTGGCATGACCAAGGGCAGTCAGCGCGGCGATTGCATTATTCGTTTCCATATTTCTAGAATAGTCGAATGAATAATCCCGCCACAAGTCCCTCATTGCCCCATCTGGTCGAAGCCTCGCTTCCCCAGCCCGACCACACCCAGCTGGCGGCCCAGGCGCTCGGCCCGCCGCGGATCCTGCTGCTCCATGGATCGCTGCGGCCGCAGTCGTTCAGCCGCAAACTGGCACTGGAGGCCGAGCGCCTGCTGCGCCACCTGGGCTGCGAGACACGGGTGTTCGATCCGCACGGCTTGCCGATGCTGGACAGCACCGACAGCAGCCACCCGGAGGTGCAGCGCCTGCGTGAGTGGTCGCTGTGGGCGGAAGGCCACGTGTGGGTCAGTCCGGAACGCCACGGCACCGTCACCGGCGTGTTCAAGAACCAGATCGACTGGCTGCCGCTGGAAGACGGCAGCGTGCGTCCCACCCAGGGCAAGACGCTGGCGGTCATGCAGGTGTGTGGCGGCTCGCAGTCGTTCAACACGGTCAATACGCTGCGCGTGCTCGGGCGTTGGATGCGCATGCTGACCATTCCCAACCAGTCTTCGGTCGCCAAGGCCTGGCAGGAGTTCGATGAGGAGGGAAGGATGAAGCCCTCCCCGTTCTATGACCGGGTGGTGGACGTGATGGAGGAGCTGGTGAAGTTCACCCTGCTGACGCGGGGACGGTCGGACTACCTGGTGGACCGCTACAGCGAGCGCAAGGGCAGCCATGAAGCCGCGGCGCTGGCACGGGCGTCCGGTGCGGTTTCGGCGCAGTGAGTATTGCTGCGTGGATGCTGCATCTTTGATCCCGAATTGACGCAAAGCTGTCAGACTCCCCGCAGGTAGCCCGGCAAGGGCCGTAGTGGAAAGTGCGATCGCGCAAGGGGGTCGGTAATGCCGTTCTTCACCGATTCGGCGGAAGGGGCGGTCGAAGGCGTTGGCGCGGCCCGGCGCATCGGCTGGATGCGCTTCGTGGGCAACGGGCTGGGCGCGGTTCCCATCGCCTCGATCATCCTTGAACGGCAGGACGGCGCATTGGCGTGGACCCTGCTGCTGCTCAATGCGGTGGCCTGGCCGGCGCTCGCGCTGGTGCTGACCCAGCGCTCGCGCCAGCCGGCGGTTGTCCAGTTCCGCTGCATGGTGGCCGATTCCTTCTTCGGCGGTGGCTGGATCGCCTTCATGGCGCTGAGCGCGGCGCCCAGCGCACTGTTTGCCGCACTGCTGGTGGCCGACAAGATCGCGGCTGGCGGCGTGCGCCTGGCCATACGTGCCACGCTGGCGCTGGTGGTGGGGTTTGCGTTGACCTGGTGGGCGCTCGGTTTCCCCTATCAGCCGGTGTCGTCACAGCGCACGATCGTGTTGAGCGTGCCGTTCCTGTTCGTCTATGGCATCGGGCTGAGCATTCTCAGCTGGCAGCTGGCGCGCCGGGTGAAGTCGCAGAACCGCCAGTTGCAGCGGCTGAGCCGGATGGACCCACTGGTCGAGCTGGCCAACCGCGGTTTCCTGATCCTGCGTGCGCAGCAGGCGCTGGACAAAGCGCAGGGGCAGGGTGGCTTCGCTTGCCTGCTGATGCTCGACGTGGACGACTTCAAGCACATCAACGATTCGCACGGGCATCGCGCCGGCGACGAAGTGCTGCGGCAGATCGCCGCCACCCTGCGTACCTTCGCGCGCCCTGGTGACACCCCGGCCCGGCTGGGTGGGGACGAGTTCGTGGTGCTGCTGCGTGACTGCGCGCCGGTGGATGCGATGCACGTGGCCGAGCGGGTACGCCTGCACCTGCTCGAAGCGGCCCGCGAGGTTACGCCCGGCGTCGAGTTCAGCGTAAGCATCGGCATCGCGGCGACACCGCGCGGCGGCAGTGTTGAAGACTGGCTGGCACTGGCCGACCGCGCGCTCTACCACGCCAAGCGGCAGGGCAAGAATACGGCCAGCTACGGTGAGTGAGGCGGAAGGGGGGCCATCTGGGGCGCCACCGAATGATGGCGTAATAGCGGTTCATCCTGCACACGGAATCGTCGCGCCAATCCTCTACCATGGGCCACCCCGCCCGGACGTGCCCCCATGCAAGACGCCCTCGTTGCCCAGCCCAAGCCCCCCATTCCGAGGATCGCGGCCTGGTTGATGATGCTGCTGGGCATGTGGCTGGCGCTGAAACTGGGCCTGGTGGTGACCCTGCTGTCGGGCCTGCTGGTATTCCAGCTGACCCATGTGCTGGCGTCCACCGTGGAAGGCCGGCTGCCGCCGGGACGGGCGCGGGCGATCGCGGTGATCGTGCTGTCGGCGTTCATCATCAGCGCACTGGTGCTGGCCGGGATCGGCGTGGCCTCGTTCTTCCGCAACGAGACCGGCGGCCCGGATGCGCTGCTCGCGCACCTGATGGACATTCTCAACAGTTCGCGCCACCAGGTACCGGCGCTGCTGCAGCCCTACATCCCCGAGGACATGCCGGCACTGCGCAGCGCGCTGAACGACTGGGCGGCCGAGCACCAGCGTCAGCTGGGCGTGGCCGGTACCTCGGTGGTGCAGGTGGGCGTACGCGTGTTGATCGGCATGGTACTGGGCGCGATGATCGCGCTGTACGACGAACTGCCGTTGCCGAAGATGGGGCCGCTGGCGCAGGAGTTGATCGGGCGCACCAGCCGCCTGGCCACCGCGTTCCGCCAGGTGGTGTTCGCGCAGGTGAAGATCTCGCTGCTCAACACCGTGTTCACTGCCATCTTCCTGCTGGGCGTGCTGCCGTTGTTCGGCGTGCACCTGCCGCTGTCCAAGACGCTGGTGCTGATCACCTTCCTCGCCGGGTTGCTGCCGGTGGTGGGCAACATCATTTCCAACACCATCATCACCATCGTGGCGTTGTCGGTCTCGTTCTACGTGGCGGTGGCCGCGTTGCTGTACCTGATCGTGATCCACAAGCTGGAGTACTTCCTCAATGCGCGCATCGTTGGTGGCGAGATCCAGGCGCGCGCCTGGGAACTGCTGCTGGCCATGCTGGTGATGGAAGCGGCCTTCGGCCTGCCGGGTCTGGTCGCCGCACCGGTGTTCTACGCCTACGTGAAGCGCGAGCTGGTCGACCAGCGCTGGATTTGACGCGGCGTAGAGTGACGCAATCGGCCTGAAACGGGCGCCGGTCCGGCCTTGCCGGCACGTTCGCGGGGGGCGCGGTATACCCACTCCACGGCCCGCCGGACAGCGGCTTGGCGCTTCCATGCCCGGCCGCTACAGTGATCCGTACTTCAGGGGAAAATTGCATGGCCCGCAAGGTGTCGCCCATTGGACTGCGGACCTGGGTCTGGATCCTGGCCGGGCTGTTCGTGGTCTGTACGCTGCCCTTGATGGCCATCGCGCTGGTGCAGGGCACACTGCGTTTCACCGCCGCCGAGGACAACCTGGTCAGCCTGCGCCAGCTGCGGCAGACCTTCGATCTGGCCAACCTGGTATCGGCCGAGCGCGGGCCGGCCAACAGCCTGCTGGGTGCCAATCCGGCCGACGTCGCCGAACAGGCGCGGTTGGCCGCACTGCTGGCAGTCGCGCGCGCACGGGTCGACAGCGCTGCGTTGCAGTTGGATACGGTGTTCAAGGCCACGCCGGGTGTGATCGACGAACAGGGCCTGCTGGCCGATGCGCAACGGCGCCTGCAGTCGGCGCGCGCGGCGGTGGATCGGGTGGCGGCGCAACCGCAGGACGCGCGCCGGGTGGAAGAAGTGGAACGTGCGATCAGCAGCATGTTCGCCGTGGTCGACCGCCTGCATGTGCTGACTTCGGCGCAGATCAACGTGCTGGTCAGCGCCGACCGCGAGGCCGCCATTCCCGCGATGCAGGGCCAGGTGCTGATCGACCTGCGCGAGCATGGCGGCCGCCTGGCCTCCAATGTCATGGCGCCGGTGGCGGTGCCGGGCGCCTGGCGCGAGGAACAGGTGCGGGCTGCATTGCAGACCGAAGGCCGGCTGCTGGAGCTATGGCGGCTGGCGGGCAGCCATGAATCGGTATTCCGCAGTGATCCGACGCTGTCCTGGCATTGGGACATGGCGCGCCGGCAGTTCTTCGGCGAGTCGCTGCCGATGATCGAGCAGTTGATCGAGGATGGCCGACGCGGCCTTCCGCCGCCGTGGACCGCTGCCGAGTTCACCGCGCGCTATGTGCCGACCCTGCAGTCGCTGGAAGCGCTGCGCGATGGTTACCTGAGTGTGTCCATCGCCCGTTTCGAGCGCACCCGCAACCGCGAGGCGACCCGCCTGGTGGTGCTGGTGGCCACCGTGCTGGGTACGCTGCTGGTGCTGGGCGTGGCTCTGCGCATCGCCCAGTTGCAGATCCTGCGGCCTCTGCTGCAGGCGCAGAAGCAGGTGATCCAGATCGCCTCGGATGCGCCCGGGCCGGAGCAGCACGTCACCCATCCGCTGGCCGAGATGCAGCGCCTGTTCGATGCGATTGAAGTGCTGCGCGAGAAGTCGCGCGAACGCTCGGCGCTGACCAGCGAACTGCGCCAGCTGGCCGGTACCGACGAACTGACCGGGCTGTTGAACCGGCGCGCGCTGGAGGAGCGGGTGCAGCAGCGGCATGCCGAAGGCGGCACCAGCGCCGTGGTCATCCTGCTGGACGTAGATCGCTTCAAGGCCATCAACGATGGCCACGGCCACGACGCCGGCGACGGGGTGCTGGTGCAGGTGGCGCAGCTGCTGCAGCGCCATCTGCGCCGCAGCGACAGCATCGCCCGCTACGGTGGCGAGGAATTCCTGGTGCTGCTGGCCGACGGCGACCTGGCGGGCGGCCGCCAGGTCGCCGAGTCACTGCGCGTGGCGCTGCAGCAGCTGGACATCTCGGTGGCGGGTGGCACCGTGCTGCGGGTGACGGCCAGCTTCGGCGTGGCCGAGGGCGGTACCGATGCCCTGGGATGGCGTACCCTGCTGCGCGCCGCCGATGCCGCCATGTACCAGGCCAAGGCACAGGGGCGCGACCGCGTGCGGGTCGCCGGCGGCGGCCGTGGCGCGCGCTGACGTGGTTGTTCATCACCGGCGCACGTAGCCGGACCTAGACTGGCGACCCCGACCGCTGCAGGAGCCCATCATGATCATGCGCCCCGTTGTCGCTGCCACGTTGCTGGCCGGCGTGCTGGCCGGATGTACCACCCCCGCGAAGCCTGCGGCCGATGAGCCGCGTCATCCCACCCTCGCCGCCGACCTGAGTCCGGTGCCGGCCTTCACCGGCGGTGGCGCGGGCTGGCGCATCGAGATCACCTCCACCGGCAAGGGCAACCACGATGCCAGCCTCAGCGTCGATGGCCGCACCCGGAAGGGCGTGTTGCGTTACCTCGGCCAGCCGGCCGATGCGCCGAGTTCGCTGACCGTGCTAAGCGGTGAGCTGGGTGGGCAGCCGGCCATCGTCGAGATCAAGCGCGAGTCGTGCCGTAATGTCGAAGGCGTGGATACCCGGGCCAGCGTGCAGGTGACCCTGGAAGGACAACCGCAGCGCCGCGGCTGCGGCCATCTGGCGGTGTACTGAGGCGCATACCCCATGCTTGAGATTCCCACCCTGCACACCGCGCGGTTGCGGCTGCGCCCGCAACGGCTGGATGACTTCCCGGTCTATGCCGCGTTCCTGGCGTCGCCGCGCGCGAGTGGGATGGGCGGCCCGTTCGCCGAAGTGGCGGCGTGGGGGCAGTTCTGCCACGACCTGGCCAGCTGGCATCTGTTCGGCCACGGCGCACTCATGATCGAGCGTGCCGATAGTGGTGCCTGCATTGGCCAGGTCGGCATCAACCACGGCCCGTTGTTCCCGGAAAAGGAACTGGGCTGGCTGCTGTACGACGGCCACGAGGGACTGGGGTTCGCCACCGAAGCGGCCGGCGCACTACGCGACTGGGCGTTTGTAGTGGTACAGCTGCCGACCCTGGTCAGCTACATGGCACCGGACAACCTTGGTTCGCAGGCCGTGGCGCAGCGCCTGGGCGGCGTGCTGGATGTGGGGGCCGTGCGCAGCGACGCGGACGATCTGGTGTACCGCTACAGTGCGGGGTAGTGCCGGCCGTTGGCCGGCGTCATCGGTGCACCGGGGGCGCAGCCCACGCATCGAGATCAGCCAACTCAGGTGCCAGTGCATGCTCTACCGCGCGCCGCAGCAGGGCAGGGGCCACGTAATGCCGGTGCGTGCTGTCGATCAGCGCCATGTAGAGGCGACCGAATGCATTGAGGGTCTGCACGCGTGATCCCAGGCTGATCTCGACGCGGCCATCGTCCAGCAGCTGCACGCGGACGCTGCTGCGGAAACGCAGGTGGCGATCATCGGCGCCGAGCAGTACTTCGGCACAGCGGTCGCCGCCATCGATCTGCGAGGCGAGCACGGGATAGCGACCAGCGAACAGCCGGCTGCGGTCGCTGGACAGCAGCGAGGACACCGGGCAGCCCAGCGTCGACGTACGCAGGCGCAGCGGGGCGACCAGGCGGTTGCGCAGCGCCATCAGATGGCCCACGCCGGTGGGCGGGTTGCGCAGGAAGCCTTCCAGTACCTCGGCCAACAATGCCGAGGCGGAACGATGTGGAACCTGCATGGCGTCCAGCTGCACGCAGGTCAGGTCCTGGTAGTGGCTGTGCGGCAGGGCCGCGGGCAGCAGGCCGTCGCTGGCCGCCACCCGGGACTGGAGGGGATAGGCGGGCGTAGCGCGTTCGACGAAGCCGCGCAGCGGTCGCAGCGCAATGCGCCGCAACGGACCGAACACCGCGCGCGTTCGCGTGCACAACTGCGCGCACAGGCTGGGCGCAGCTGCCTGCAGTGACAACTGCAGCAGTGGTGCCGCCGCCAATGTCCCGGCCGTGGGCCAGTGCGCCTGCGGCAGCACCTCGGTCAGGCTGGGAATATCGGCGGCATTGCGCGCGACCTGTGCACGCGCCTGTTCGCTCAACGCGCCGGCAAGCTCATTGCTGTGGCACGACAGCGCGAACAGCGCGGGATGGGCCGGATGGTTGGATGCGAACTGGTGCCAGGTGCCGCCGCCGAAGCGCACGGTGAACAGGCAGTCCGGGGGAATGCGGACGCGGCGCAGGGCGCGTGCGAAGGCACCGGGATCGCCTGCCAGCAGCGCGTCGGATGCGCTGGCAAAGCGCAGCTCGGCGCCCGCGCTGCCGGCGATGGCGGTGAACATGCGCGGCCCGGCATGGCGATGGAACGGGTGGCCGCCGGCGCCGACAGTGAAGCTGTACAGCGAGGAGGCATCGCCGTGCTGCAGATGCATGCCGCCCAGCCGTGCCGAAGGCTCGTCCAACGCATCGATGAAGGCCGGGTGGTGGCGCTGGCGCTGGCCCGCATCGGTGACCAGCGCATCCCCGGCACCGATGCCGAGCTGCGCGATCAGGGTGACTTCGGTCGGACTGCCCCCCTCCTGTGCGGGGAGCTGCACCCCTGGGAACGAACGGCGGTCGCGGGTCGAACCAGGCATCGTCATGCTCCTCGGCAGGGACGCTCAGCGGGCAGGGGACTTGCGGCGGGCGCGCGCTTCGCGCTTGAGGGGGCCACCGACCGGGCAGACTTCGGCGGCCCAGGAGAACAACGTGTTGGCCAGGCGGTCGGGCACCTGGCGGAAGTAAACGAACTGGCCGCGCTTCTCGCGCTCGATCAGGCCGGCGTCCTCAAGGATGCGCAGGTGGCTGGACAGCGCCGGCTTGCTGAAGTCGAAGCGCTCGGCCAGCTCGCCCGCACTCAGCTCGCCGGCACTGAGGTAGGCCAGGATCTGCCGGCGGGCGGTGGAGGCAAGGGCTTCGAAGATGCGGTCCATGACGAGATGATTAACTAATTCGTTAACTGATACTCCTCCCGCCCTGTCCGTCTGTCAAGCGTGCGCCCGTTGCGCGGTGCGCATGCGCTTTGCCATCCTCCCCGTTGCTTTCCGTCCGATGGAGTTCCGATGCGCCGTGCGTTCTGGCTGTTCCTGGCCCTGCTGCCTGCCCTGGCGACGGCACAGCCCGCCCGTGCACCCACGGTGAGTGCTCCCGCGCAGGACCCTTTCAGCGAACTGTTCGATACCGCCTGCATGCGCCACATCGGTGCGCCGGCGCGGCTGCAGTCGCTGATGGAATCCAATGGACTGTCGCCGTTGCCGCCCGCCGAGGCCGCGACGCTGCTGCAAGGTCAATCCGGCGTGGCCTGGATGGTGCCGCTGGCCAGTGGCCGCTATGCGGTCAGTTGGGCCGACGATGGCACCTGCTCGGTGTATGCGGAGAAGGCGGACACGGCGGTGGTGCAGAAAGGCTTTGCACGTCTGGTACAGGCCGCGCCCACGCCGTTGCAGGCGCGCTCGCTGCCGGGGCGCGGACCGCTGTCGGCCGACCAGGTGGCGATCCAGTACGGCTGGGCCGCGCCTGGCCAGGGCAAGCTGCAGGTGCGCTTCCGGCTGGTCACGCGGCAGGCGCTGGAGGCCGGCGTGCAGGCGATGGCCTCGGTGACCCCGGGTGAGGGGATGCTGGAGCAGGGCGCACCCGGCCGGTAGCGTGCCCCTCACTGCCGGGCAGCGAAGGCACGCGATTCAGCCTTTCACGCCGGATGTGGTATATCGTTTATCGATAAATCCACCCCGGGGCGGCGAGGCCACCCCAATGCCGGAGGCCGCTTGACCGCTCGTCCCGCCCGCGCCAGACCCGCGCGAGGCTTGTTCACCCTGGCCCAGGCCGCCGTGCATGCCGTCCGGGCGATGTGCTGGCTGGGCATCCTGGCCGCACTGCTGGCGGTACCGCTGGTCGCCCACGACCGCCGCTGGCTGCTCGACAGCGTCCACGACGCCGATGCAGCCGCTGCGCATGGCAACGACCTGTTCCTGCATTTCTGCCTGGGCCTGGCCGCGATCGTCGCGCTGCTGGTGCTGTGCCTGCTGTTCCTGCGCCATCTGCTGCGGCTGCTGGCGTCGGCTGCGCGCGAGCGGCCGTTCACCCACGCCAATGCACAGCGCCTGCAACGCATGGCCTGGCTGATGCTGGCGATGGAACTGCTGTCGATCCTGATCGGCGCCTACGCGGCCTGGATGGGCCCGGACTTCACCTGGATGGAGGTCGGCGGTGGCATGTCGATCACCGGGCTGGTTGCCGTGCTGATGCTGTTCGTGCTGGCGCGCGTGTTTGCCGTGGGTGCGGCGATGCGCGATGACCTGGATGGGCTGATCTGATGGGCATGTATTGATGGCGATCGTCATCACCCTGGACCGCATGCTGCAGGAACGGGGCATGACCCTGTCCGAGCTGGCCGGGCGCATCGACATCACCCTGGCCAACCTGTCGATCCTGAAGACCGGCAAGGCGCGCGCCATCCGCTTTTCCACCCTGGATGCGATCTGCCGGGAGCTGCAGTGCACGCCCGGCGACCTGCTCGGGCACGACCCCACGCACCTGCACGAGGGGGACTGAGTGGATGCCCTTTTCCCTTACCTACTGACGAAACGGACCTGAAATGGAATGGTTGGCTGACCCCTCGATCTGGATGGGCCTTGCAACCCTGGTCGTGCTGGAGATCGTTCTCGGCATCGACAACCTGGTGTTCATCGCGATCCTTGCCGACAAACTGCCGCCGCACCAGCGCGACCGCGCACGTGTGATCGGCCTGGCCCTGGCCCTGTTGATGCGGCTGGTGCTGCTGGCGGCGCTGGCGTGGATCATGAAACTGACCGAGCCACTGGTCACGCTGTTCGACCACAGCTTCTCCGGGCGTGATCTGATCCTGCTGGGTGGCGGTCTGTTCCTGCTGTTCAAGGGCACGATGGAACTGCATGAGCGGCTGGAGGGCCGCGAACACCATGAGGACGGCAAGAAGGTCTACGCCAGCTTCGCGATGGTGGTGGCGCAGATCGTGGTGCTCGATGCGGTGTTCTCGCTGGACTCGGTGATCACCGCGGTCGGCATGGTCGATAACCTTGGCGTGATGTATGCCGCCGTGACCATCGCGATGGCGCTGATGCTGGTGGCCAGCAAGCCGCTGACCCGCTTCGTCAACAAGCATCCCACCGTGGTGGTGCTGTGCCTGGGCTTCCTGCTGATGATCGGTTTCAGCCTGGTGGCCGAGGGCCTGGGCTACAAGATCCCGAAGGGCTACCTGTACGCGGCCATCGCGTTCTCGATCCTGGTGGAAGCGTTCAACCAGTGGGTGCGCTTCAACCGCGAGCGCAACGAGCGCCGGCAGCCGTTCCGCCAACGTACGGCCGACGCCGTGCTGCGCATGCTGGGTGCGCGCCCGGCCAATGGCCACGACGACGAAGGCATGGACGAGCACGTGGATGCCGAAGAGCGCCTGCAGCCGGCCGAGCACGAGATGATCCGCAGCGTGCTGGGCCTGGCCGATCGGCCGGTGTCGAGCGTGATGACCGTACGCGCTGACGTGCAGTGGATCGACCTCGCACGCGGACGGGATGATGTGGTGGCGCGCCTGGTGGCATCGCCGCATACCCGCCTTCTGGTGGGCGATGGCGACCTGGACAGCCTGCGTGGCGTGGTGCAGAGCCGCGACCTGCTGGCCGATCTGCTGCAGGGCAAGCCGTTGCAGCTGGAAGGCAACCTGCGTGAACCGCAGTACGTGCTGTCCAGTGCCAGCGCGTTGCAGGCGCTGGAGCTGATCCGCCAGCACCCGGTGCCGTTGGCGGTGGCGGTGGACGAATACGGCAGCGTGGAAGGTCTGGTAACCGCCAACGATCTGCTGGCGGCGATCGCCGGTGACCTGGTCGATACCCAGGACGAGCGCTATGGCGTGATCGCGCAGGGCGAAGGCCGCTGGGAGGCCGACGGTGCGTTGACCCTGGATGACCTGCAGCGCCTGGCCGGCGTGTCGCTGCCGCGCAGCGCCGACTACATGACCATCTCCGGGTTGGTGCTCGATCAGCTGGGTCGCCTGCCCGACATCGGTGATGCGGTGGAGGTGGCTGGCGTGCGCATCACCGTGCTGGCGATGGAGAAGCGCCGCATCGCACGCCTTCGCGTGGAACCCCTGGGGCATCCGTAGCGTCGAGCTTGCTCGGCTGGTTCTTGAGCAGCCGAGCATGGCTCGGCTCTACATTCAGATCAGCCGAGCTTGGGCTCGGCTCTACACAACCTGGTCCGCAACCCTCACCATGGCGGGCCCGCTTTCTCTCCCGGATGGTTGCAGTGCTGAGTACGATCGGTTTGTTGATGGGCCTGTATGTGGCCTGGCGCTTGTTCTGGCCGCTGCGCATGCCCACCGGGCTGAAGGTCGTGCTTTCGGTGTTGCTGGTCGGGATCGCAGTGCAGCTGCGCATCGTTGCCACCTTCTGGGGCACGATGGCCTCGCCGGAGATCCCGAAGCTGGCCATCGCTACGCTGGCCACCGGCTCCACCGCGGTACTGCTGCTGGCTCTGGTCCTGCTGGTGCTCGACGCCGGCCTGCTGCTGTCGCGCGTGCTGCGCTGGCCGCATCTGGTATCAGCATTGCGTACACCGACGCTGCGACCGGTGGCGGCCCTGTTGGCCCTGCTGGTCAGTGGCTATGGCATCAGCCAGGGCATGGCGGTGCCTCAGTCGCGGCAGATCGAGGTAGGAATCGCTGGCTTGCCGGCGGCGTTCGATGGCTACCGCGTGCTGCAGCTGACCGATATCCACGCCAGCCGCCTGCTGACCGGCGACTGGGTGCGCAGGGTGGTGGCCGAGAGCAATGCGCTGAAGCCGGACCTGATCGTGATCACCGGTGACCTGATCGACGGCAGCGTCGCCGCCCGACGTGACGATGCACGCCCGCTGGCCGACCTGCACGCACCGGACGGTGTCATCGCCATCACCGGCAACCACGAGTACTACGCGCAGTACCAGGACTGGATGCAGGCATTCCGCGCACTGCACATGCAGGTGCTGGAGAACAGCCATCTGCAGGTTCGGCGCGGCGGTGCGGCGCTGACCATCGCCGGGGTCACCGATCCGGTCGCTGCGCGTTATGGTTTGCCGCTGCCGGATCTCGGTGCTGCGCTGGCTGGTGCCGATCCGTCCGCACCGGTGATCCTGCTCGACCATCGCCCGCGCAACGCGCGCGAGGCCGCCGCGCGCGGGGTGAAGCTGCAGCTGTCCGGGCATACCCATGGCGGGCAGATCATCGGCATGGACCAGCTGGTGAAGCGCGCCAACGGTGGCTACGTCTCCGGTCGCTACGACGTCGATGGCATGACCCTGTACGTGAGCAATGGTGCCGGTCTGTGGGCGGGTTTCCCGGCGCGTATCGGCGTGCCGTCGGAGATCACGTTGATCACGCTGCGCCGCGCCCCGTAATGCGAGGTGGGGTCAGATCCTTCCCCCGCAGGCGAGGGATCCGACCCCTGACAGACATGGAAGGAACCATGGCCCACTCCCGCGCACCGATGGAACGTCTGATCCGCACCAATGCCGATGAGATCAATCGTCTGCAGCGTGCCGTACATGGCAGTGCCGACCAGCGCTGGAGCGGGCCGGAGGCGCTGGCGCGGCATGCAGCGACCTGCGCCGAGTTTCACCAGCGCTATGAACCGCTGGCGTTTCCAGGCGGGTATGCCAACGCGCTGCGGCACCTGGCCGAGCACGATCCGAATACCGTGGACGTGGTGCTGACGTTCCTTGAGGTGCGGCCGTATTTCTTCCGTTCCGGCTACATGTGGAAGACCCTGCTGAAACGCGTGCAGCGGGTACCGATGGGCACGAAGCAGAAGGCGCGGCTGCAGAAGGTTCTGGATGCCTACGCGGCCTACCGTGAGCAACGGGGGCGACCCCGCTAGCGTCCCGCCGTGCAGTCGGCCCTGGCCGTCACTGGTCGGCCCCGACCGTCGCTGGTCCTGATCGTCGATCCGTCGCCGTATGCGGTGGCCAAGAATGGGGCACGTTCCCCCTGGAGGCCCCGCCATGTCCCTGCCTGCTGTTGCCATCGCCGAGGGTCGCGCAGCGCGCGGCGACCGGATGTTCCTGCCGCGCCGCCAGCGCCTGCTGCGTATCGCCGCCCTTGCGTGGCTGGGCTGCGCGGCGCTGGGCCAACTGCTGTTCGCCGCATACATCGTGGGCTTCTACGCAAGGAGCACGCTGGCCGGCCAACCACAGCGCTGGAACGAGGTGATGCCGCATGGCTACGTGGCCGGTGCGACCACCTTCAATGCGGTGCTCGCGCTGCACCTGGCGCTGGCGGCGGGCATCGTGCTGGGCGGCTGGCTGCAGCTGTGGCCCGGGCTGCGGCGCTGGGCGCCGGCCGTGCACCGCTGGAACGGTCGGCTCTATATGTGCGCTGCAGTGCTGCTGGCATTGGGCGGGCTGGCGATGGTGTGGATACGCGGCGGGGCCGCCGGTGATACCGCGCAGCACCTCGGCACGTCGCTCAATGCGGTGTTGATCCTGTGGTTCGCCGCCGCGGCATGGTGGAGCGCACGGCAGCGGCGCATGGCCGAACATCGCACATGGGCACTGCGCCTGTTCCTTGCGGTGGGCGGGGTCTGGTTCTTCCGCATCGGCCTGATGCTGTGGCTGTTGCTCAACCAGGGGCCGGCAGGCTTCGATCCGGATACCTTCACCGGGCCAGCGCTGACCCTGCTGGCCTTCGCGCAGACACTGCTGCCGCTGGCGGTACTGGAACTGTACCTGCGCGCGCAGCGGCACACCGGGACGCTGCGCCACTGGCTGGCCTGTGCGGTCCTGCTGGTCGCGGCATTGGCCACCCTGGCCGGCAGTCTCGCGGCGGCGGTGCTGATGTGGTGGCCACCGCTCGCGGCCGGCTGACGTGAGCGGCAGGCAAGGCGCTATGCTGCGGCCCATGCCCGATGTGCTGCCCCCACCGCCGGTTTCGCTGTTGCGCCGAACCACGTGGTGTGCGGGTGTTTCGCTGGTGCTTGGCGCGTTGCTGGTGATCGACTGGCATCCATGGTGGGCAGTGCTGCCGCGCGCGTTGGCGCTGGGCATGGCAGCGATGCTGGCATTCACCGTGCTGGAGCGTTGGCCGCGGTCGATGCCGCCCTGGTTGTCACGCTGGGTGCTGCAGATCGTTGCGGTCGCGGCAGTGATTCCGTTGGCAACGCTGGCGATCTATGTGGCAGGCACGGACGCCGGCGCACCGCCGTTCTGGCAGGACGCCGACCGCTGGACAGGGTTCCTGACCCTCAACGTGGTCGGTCTGCTGGTGGCGCCGTGGGTGGCACTTGCTGCACTGGTACGGCACAAGGATGCGCTGGCACGCCAGCAGGCACTGACGTTCGCGCTGGAGCGCAGCGAATTGGAACGACAGGCGCTTGAAGCGCGCGTGCAGCTGCTGCAACGCCAGGTGGCACCGCACTTCCTGTTCAACACCCTGGCCAACCTGCAGGCGCTGGTGGACAGCGGCTCTGCGCAGGCATCGGTGGTGATGCGCCATCTGGTGGCCTACCTGCGCGGCAGCGTGCCGCGCCTGCAGCAGCCGCTGGTGCGGATGGAGGATGAAATCGCGCTGGTAAGCGCCTATCTGGAGCTGATGCATCTGCGGATGCCGGATCGCCTGCGGTTCCGGCTGGACGTGGCAGACCAGGCGCGCACGCTGGGATGTCCGGGCCTGTCAGTGCTGACCCTGGTGGAAAACGCGATCCGGCATGGCATCGACCCGTGCGAAGACGGTGGCGAGGTAGTGGTGCGGGTCCGCTGCGACGACGCCTGCTGCGAGGTCAGCGTGATCGACGACGGCCGGGGCTTGTGCGGGGTGGCAGCAGGATTGGGAACCGGTCTGCAGGCACTGCGGCAACGCCTGCAGCTGTTGTACGGCGATGCGGCCTCGTTGCAGCTGCAGGCCGGCCCGCAGCGTGGCGCAGTTGCGCGCCTGCGGCTGCCGGCCAGGGAGCTGACGGCATGATCGCCACTGCACTGATCGCCGACGACGAACCGCTGCTGCGGCAGGCACTCGCGGCGCAGCTGGCCAAGGCGTGGCCGCAGCTGCAGGTGGTGGCACAGGCCCGCAATGGCCGCGAAGCCCTGCAGGCGTTCGAGTCCCTGCAGCCGCAGGTCTGTTTCCTCGACATCCACATGCCGGGCCTGTCCGGCATCGACGTTGCGGCACGCATCGCACGGCGGGCGCAGGTGGTGTTCGTCACCGCCTACGACGCCTATGCGGTACAGGCGTTCGCGCAGGGCGCGCTGGACTACCTGGTCAAGCCGGTGGACGCACAGCGCCTGCACGATACGGTGCAACGGCTGCAGCAGCGCCTGCAACAGCCGCCTGCGTTGCAGGACCTGCAGAGTCAGCTGCAGCAGTTGGCCGAGCGCCTGTCGCTGCCGGCGCCGACGCCGCTGCGCTGGCTGCATGCGCAGGTCGGCAATGTGCTGCGAGTGATTCCGTGCAGTGCGGTGGATTTCCTGCGCGCCGACAGCAAGTACACGCAGGTCGGCTGGCGTGGGGAGGATGGCGACCCCTGCGAGGCGGTGATCGCGCTGCCACTGAAGGATCTGCTGCAGCAACTCGATCCGGACAGCTTCGTGCAGGTGCATCGTTCGGCGGTGGTCAACCGGCACGCGGTGAAACTGCTGGTGCGCGGCGACAACGAGACGGCCCAGCTGCATCTGCGCGGGCGCGACGAAGTGCTGCCGGTCAGTCGCCGCTATCTGGGCGCGTTCCGCGCCATGTAGGCACGGTCCTGACCTGCGTTTCACCCCGGCCATGACACCCTGCCTCGGACCTGCACGACCGGGAACGAGGCTGTTGAAGGCGAACACGCAATGACCGCAGCGCGACGGCGCTCGATGTGGGTGGCCGGCCTGTCCACGGTGGTGGAGTGGTACGACTTCACCCTGTATCTGTACTTTGCCACGGTGCTGTCGCGGGTGTTTTTCGGCGGTGGCGAGCAGGCGCTGCTGGTGACCCTGGCCGGATTCGCAGTGTCCTACCTGATGCGCCCGCTGGGCGCGCTGTGTTTCGGCCATCTCGGCGATCGCCTCGGCCGGCGCTGGATGCTGCTGGCTTCGATGGCATTGATGGCGGCGGCGATGCTGGCCACCGCGCTGCTGCCGACCGCTGCTACCGCAGGCACCGCGGCTGGCGTACTGCTGCTGGTACTGCGCTGCGTGATGGCGTTTTCGGTGGGTGGTGAGTACACCGGCGTGGTGGCCTATCTGCTGGAAAGTGCGCCGGAGCGGCGACGCGGGCTGGTGACCTCGCTGGCCTCGGCGGCCAGCGAAGTGGGTGCGCTGCTGGCGGTGGCCATTTCCGCGCTCACCGTCGCGCTGCTGCCTACCCCGCAGCTGGACAGCTGGGGTTGGCGCATACCGTTCTTCGTCGGTGCGGCATTGGCGCTGCTGATCCTGGTCGCGCGCTCGGGCATGCATGAGTCGCCGGAGTTCGAGCGCCAGCGCCGCGAAGGCAGCATTCCAGCCGCGCCGGTACGCCACGTGCTGCGCCACCATCGGCTGGCGGTGGCGCGGACGTTCGCGATCTCCGCACTGGGATCGATCACCTACTACGTGGGCATCACCTATGTGCCGGCATTCCTGCATGCACAGGGCCACGATGAAGGCGATGCGCTGTGGTTGTCGACGATTGCGGCGGTGGCGGTGATTGCGATCACCCCGCTGTGCGGTGCGTTGTCCGACCGTATCGGGCGGCGGCCGATGCTGCTGGGCCTGACCATGCTGGCGGCGCTGCTGCCACTGTCATTGTTCGCATGGATGGCGCAGGCGTCGGCGCTGGGCATCGCGCTGGCCGCGGTGCTGCTGGCCTGTGTGGCTGGCGGTGTAAGTGCGGTGGCGGCCCCGGCAACGGCCGAGCAGTTCCCTGGCGAAGGCCGGGTCAGCGGACTGGCACTGGGCGTGACCATGGCGACGGCGGTGTTCGGCGGGGCCACACCGTGGCTGGCGCAATGGTGGGTGGAACGCAGCGGCTGGGCGGCCGCGCCGGGCGCGATGATCGCGCTGGTGGCGGTACTGGTGTTGCCGGTGCTGTGGACCCTGCCGGAAACGCGGCCCAGGACATCCGCACCCGCAGGGTCGACCCGCCCTGACGGGCAGGGCGGGTCGTAGCCGGTCAGACCTTCAGGGTCTGCTCGATGTCAGCCAGTACAGCGGCCGCATCCACGCCGATGGCGACCGACTGCAGCACATGGCCATCCCACACGCTGGGGCCGAAACCCATGCCTTCCGGCTTGGGAATGGTCATGCCGCGGGCGACGCCGTCGGTGGCCACGCGCACGCTGGCGCGCTCGAACTGGAACAGCTCAGGACGGGTCAGCGCGATGCAGGCGCAGCAGTCGTGCACGACCATGCCCTTGTGCCCGGCCTGCAGGTAGAAGTCCACGTAGTCCTGCGACAGCGCACGCACCAGCTCGGCATCGGCGCCACCGATCGCGGCGAGCGTGTCCAGCCCGTCACGGTTCATTTCCACGCGGGTGGTCACGTCCAGGCCGATCGCGGTGACTGGCCAGTTCGTGGTGAACACCACGTCGGCTGCTTCTGCATCGCCCCAGATGTTGGCTTCGGCCGCCGGGGTGATGTTGCCGTTGACGTGGAAGGCACCGCCCATGATCACCACGCCGCGCACCAGGCCGGCGATGTCCGGGGCCTGCTGCAGGGCCAGTGCCAGGTTGGTCATGCGGCCGACCGCGACCAGGGTCACTTCGCCCGGATGGGCGCGGACCAGGTCGATGATCAGCTGCGCGGCCGTACGCGTATCAGCGGCCACATCCAGCTGGGCCGGCACCGGGTGGTTGCCCAGGCCGTTGTGGCCGTGGATGTGCACCGGCCACGCTTCCGGAGTAGCTTCCGGCTGCAGCGGGCCAGCGGCGCCGCGCGCGACCGGTGCGGCAAAGCCCCAGGTCTGCTTCAGGTACAGCGCGTTGTGCGTGGTCGACTCCACCGAGGCATTGCCGAAGGTGGTGGTGACGCCGATCAGGTCGATCTGCGGGTGCTTGTGCAGGTACAGCAGCGCCAGGGCGTCGTCGACGCCCGGGTCGGTATCAAAAATGACTTTCAGCATGTTCTTGTTCTTCTTCTTCCGTGTGGTGCGGGGGGCGCCGGCGGCCCGAGGGCAGGCCGGTGCGCCCTACATTGTCCCATCTTCATGACAGGCAGGGCCAATGGGGGGGCGGCAGGCCATAATCCCCCCGTCCGGGCCCGGAGTCGCTGCATGCTGATTGTGACCGTCCTGCTGCTCCTGCTGGTGCTGGGCCTGAACCTGGTGGCCACGGTGGTCATCGCCCGGCGCGACGGTCTGCCCGCAGGCGGCCGGGTGGTGCAGCTGCTGCTGGTCTGGGGGCTGCCGCTGGTGGGCGCGATCACGTGCCTGGCGCTGGCCACGGCCGATGGCGCGGGCAACCGCAGGTAGCGCCGGCCATGCCCGGCGGGCGCGCAATGTCGGGTGCCGATACCCCGCCGAGCATGGCCCGGCGCTACCGCAACGGTGGGATCAGCCGCCGCCGTGGGTCGGTAGAGGCGCCGGCACGTTCAACAGCCCGCCCGCCGCCACGTAGGCGGCCAGCGCCTGGCCCTGGCTGAGCAGGTGGCGTTCCATGGTGCGCCCGGCGGCGGCGGCATCGCGACTGCGGAAACACTCCATCAGCTCACGGTGCTCGGCCAGCGACTGCGCAGTGCGGCCGGGGGTCAGCAGCTGGCGGC
The DNA here is from genome assembly GCF_050435725.1 of Stenotrophomonas sp. AN71. NCBI lineage: Bacteria > Pseudomonadati > Pseudomonadota > Gammaproteobacteria > Lysobacterales > Lysobacteraceae > Stenotrophomonas > Stenotrophomonas sp. AN71. The sequence goes on from NZ_JBNDKU010000004.1 coordinate 50,712, forward strand.
CACGGTGCATCTTCAGGATGCGGTGCAGATCGTGGGTGATGCGGATCAGCCACGGATTGCCGGCGTAGAGCTGCACGGTTTCGTGGATGAGGTAGTTGTTGCGGTAGTACTCGGCGATGTTGCCCTCGGCCGCAGCAGTCTCCATCGCGGCGTGCAGGTCTTCCAGCTGCTGCACCCCGGCGTCGTCGATGTGGGTGACCGCCTCGTGGGCGCAGCGTCCTTCCAGCATCGCCATCACCGGGAACAGCTGGTTCAGGTCTTCCAGGGTGAGCCGTGTGACCCGTGCGCCACGGCCAGCATCGATCTGCACCAGACCCTCGGCGGCCAGCAGCTTCAGCGCCTCGCGCAATGGCGTGCGGCTGATGCGCAGTTCCTCGCACAGCACCGGCTCGTCGATCCACTCGCCTGGCGGCAGGCGGTAATCGTAGATGCGTTCGCGAATGTGCTCTGCCACCTCTTCGTACAGAGGGGCGCGCTTCTTCGGGGACCGTGGAGCAGGGGCGATGGCCATACGCGAAGTGTAACGCCAGGTAGTGCCGGCCGCTGGCCGGCACGCCCGGATGGCGATTACATCCAGCCCGGCACCACGAACACCAGCCAGGCCAGCAGCGGCCCCAGCGCCACCACCAGTCCGCTGTAGACCAGGAAACGGCGGAACAGGGTCTCGCGTTCTTCCTTTGCCGCCGATGCCACCACCAGCGCGCCGTTGGTCGAGAACGGGCTGACATCGACGATGGTGGACGACACCGCCAGCGCGCAGATCACGCCGGCCGCACTCAGGTGGCCCCGCATCAGGAACGGCACCGCCAGTGGAATCGTCGCGCCCAGCACCGCTGCCGAAGACGCAAAGGCCGAGACGATGCCACCTACGTAGCAGACCAGCAGTGCACCCAGCAACGGGATGCCGATGTCGGACACGCCATTGCCGATGAAGTCCACTGCGCCGGCCTGCTCCAGCACACCGATGTAGGTGACCACGCCGCAGATCAGCAGCACGGTCGACCAGCTGATGCCGTCCACTGCGCCCTTCTGGCTCTGTGGCGACAGCAGCGCCAGCGCCACTGCCACGGTGATCGATACCAGGCCGACGTTGAGGTTGTAGATCAGCGCGGCTACGCCGAGGCCGAGCAGGCCGACCAGGGTGAACAGCCGCTCGCGGGTCAGACCTACGGCATCCAGCGCGGCCGGGTCGTTGCTGAGCGTGCCGCCGCCGGCCGCGACCAGTGCGCCATGGCCTTCAATCGCGAACTGCCGCGATGATGCCTGCGGGCCGCCGGCCATTGCCAGATCGGCAGTGCCGACCGTGCCGGCTACGCTGATCGAACCACGACGCATCAGCGCGATGCCACCGAAGGCGACGAAGCAGATGATCGCCATCATGAGGTTGAAGCCGAGGCTGGTGAGGAACACCGCCATCTCGGTCACTTCCAGTCCGGCCTTCTGCACCACGCCATTGGTGATGCTGCCGTAGACGCTGATCGGCGAAAAACCACCGGCCTGTGCGCCATGGATGACCAGCAGGCCCATCATCAGCGGGTTGATGTTGTACTGCTTGGCAAAGCGCAGTGCGACCGGGCCGATGATCGCCACCGCGGCCGGGCCGAGCGCGCCGAACGCGGTCAGCACCGCCGTGATGACGAACATCACCCACGGAATGGCCACGATATGTCCACGCACCGCTTTCACCGCCCAATGCACCAGCAGGTCGATGGTGCCGTTCTTCTGCGCGATGGCGAACAGGTAAGTGATGCCGACCAGGGTCAGGAACAGATCCCCCGGAAAGCCAGCGAGGACGTCCTTTCCTCCCATGTCGACCCACAGCCCACCGACGATGAAGGCCAGCGCGAAGGCGACTGCCCCCATGTTGATCGGCAGTGCCGTGGCGACGATGAACATGATCACCAGACCGATGATCGTTGCGATTTGTGGACTCATGCGCCCTCCCAGACACGTGACTCACGTACAGCGCGGATGGTGACCCGCCATCCCGGGGTAAGGCGACGTACTGCGTGTTGCGTGATACGTACTGCTCGAACCCGTTACCGCAGCCGCTCCAGCGCATTGCGGACCCAGGCCGCTGCGCCTTCAAGGCTCTGGAATTCCTCCACCGCGCGCACCTCGCAGCACGGATAGTCGGGCGCGACCATGCGCGCCAATGCGTTGCCCGGACCCAGCTGCAGGAATACCCGCGCGCCGCGCTCGAAGGCCTGGCGCATCACCTGCGACCATTCGATGGTCTGTGCCAGCTGTGCCGACAACGTATGTACAACCGCCGCGCGATCACGCACCGGACGTGCGTCGATGCCGGCCAGCACGGGCAGTCGCGGCGCCTGAAGTGGTGTCGCTTCGAGGACGGTGGCAAAAGGCAGCACCGCGCCGGCCAGCAGCGGCGTATGCGCGGGCACATGCACGGGCAACGGGCGGATGTCCGCGCCGTATGCCCGGGCCTTCGCCGCCAGTACATCCAGTGACGACTGCGGACCACCGACAATGAAATGGTCGTGGCCATTGGCGATGGCGATGAAGGCGCCGTTCGAATCGCACAGCGCTTGCAGAGCAGGGCGATCCAGCCCGAGTACGGCCTGCAGTCCGCAATGGGCGGGACTGGCGGCATCCATCAGCTGTGCACGCTGTGCGGCCAGCGCCAGGCAGGTGATCGGATCGACGCTGCCGGCGATGGCCTGTGCGGCCAGCTCGCCGATGCTGTAGCCGGCAATCACCGTGGGGGCGGGTAATGCATCGCGCAGGCACTGCCACTGTGCGAGGCTGGCCGCGCACAGCAGCGGCTGCGCCTGCGCGTTGTCGAAGCGGTCGTCGGCAGCTGCGGCGGCGAACACATCGAGGCCCAGCAGCGCGCCCGCAGCGTCCAGCACCGTGCACGCTGCGGCCACGTCGCGCACGCGATCAAACATTGCCGCATGCTGCGCGCCTTGCCCCGGGCAGAGCAGGGCCAGGCTCATGCAGCCTCCTGTTGCAGCAGGAACATACTGCAGGCCAGCAGATCGGCGCTGCCACCGGGGCTCAGGCGGCGCGTGACGAAGTGCTTGCCGACATCACGCAGCCGCGCCTGCCAGTCGGGTGCGAAGGCACCGCCGCCGGCAAGGAAACCACGCGCCTGCTGCTGTGCCCAGTGCAGGCCGTCGGTGCCGCCACGGTGCAGCAGATTGAGATCGTCCACCTGTGCGATCAGGTGCATCAGGGTCTGGCACATCGCGGCCTCGCGCGGCAGCCCACTGGCCAGCGCGTGACGCAGGGTCGGCAGGGCCAGTCCGCGCAGCACGGGATAACCGGCGGCTGCCTGTTCGCGTACCCCGGGCACACCGTGTCGCGCGCGCGCGCGCTGGCCAGGGCTGCCGGCATCCAGTGGCGCGCTGGCGAAGTCGGTCGCCCAGTGCTGCACGGCCAGGCAGACCTGTGCAGCAGAACCCGCATGTCCGTGCAGTTGCCGGCAGCGTGCCGCCGCCGCCACCAGCAGGCCGAGGCTGAAGATCGCGCCGCGATGGGTGTTGATGCCGCCGGTGGCACGCAGCATCGCCGCTTCGGCGGCGATGCCGCATTGGCGCAACGCATCGAACCGTGCATCCAGGGCGCCGATGCGGGCGACGGCGGTGAAGTAGTGGCGCAGTGCGAACAGGCTGCGCAGGAACGTGCCGGCATCCATGTCGTGGTGGCTGCCGCTGTCGAAGGGGGTGACCAGCCCCGGCTTGGGTGCGCAGGCCAGTTCGGCGTGCAGGCTGGCGATGGCCAGGCGGCCCAGTCGCGCGCTGTCCACGGCAGGGACGGGTGCGGCGACGCGCTGCGCGATGGCCTTCATGCACCCACTCCGACAGCGTTGAACAGGGTGTCGCGCAGTTCCAGTGCAGCACCTTCAGTGCGCTTGACCAGCACCTGACGGCTGCCTCCGGCATATTCGCGCCAGTTCACCGCGCCACCATCGGCCAGGCACAGCTCGCCATCGACGCGGCGCGCCTGCGTGCCTTCCCAGTTCTGGAGGTGTTGGACCAGCGTGTCGGCCTGTGCGGTGTTGCTGATCTGCCACAGCAGATCGATGTCCGAGCGCGGATGCACATACGGCAATCCGCTCAGATGTTGCCAGGCGAACGCGCCGAACACGCGTGCCGGTGCAAGCCGCTGCATCGCCTGCAGAGCACCCCGCCAGTCGTCGGGCACGCCCCTGGCAAGGACCTCATCCATCGCGGGCGGTGGCTGCAGCAGGCGCACTTCGTGTGCAGCCACGCGCAGGGCCACGCGCAGCCTGCCCTCGCTCGGCGGCAGCGGCACGCCCAGGCGCAGGCGTGGGTCGGGATCATCCACGGCACGCCGCGCCACCATCGCCGGCAGGCCCTGCGCGAACCACGCCGCCAAGCGCGGTTCCTGCGCGGGCAGATCGGCACGCCAGGCGGCAGTGGCCGACAGCCAGGCCAGCGTATGGCGGGCAGGGCGGTCAGGCATCGCCGCGGGCCACTGCGTCTGAAACATCCGCAGCCAGCGTCCGTCCGCCACGCTGTGCACCCAGCGCCGCGCGCGCGTCGCCCTCGGCAGGCGTACGCAGGGCCTGCAGCAGATGCTGGGCGAGGTCGCCCTCCCACAGCGACTCCACCGCACCCATCGCCACGTAGTTCTCCACCCCCGGCGCGAACACCGGCGAGGTCTGGCTGAGCGCCTGCAGTTTCTCCAGCGGCTGCTTGATCACCCGCGCCATCGCGCGCAGGTCCATGACCCGCACCTGTGCATCAGGCAGGGCATGGATGTGGTCGGCCATCAGCCCGAACGACAGGAAACCGCCACTGACCGATTCACCGTAGACCAGTGTGACCAGCACAGCGCCGCGGCGGCGCGCCAGATCCAGTGTCTGCGCCAGGTGGGCGAAGCAGCCGTTGATGCCGAGCAGTTCGTCGCGGCGTGCCAGTCGCTGGCCGGCGGTATCGACCAGCATCACGATCGGCCGCTGTGGATGCGTGGCGGTGCTGGCCAGCACCGCGTCGGCCAGCACCAGCGCATGGTCCACGCCCACTTCCAGCTTGTCGGTGGTACCGATCACGGTCACTTCGCCTGCATCGGTGCTCGCGCTGCCGGTCAGCACCGAATCGTTCACCGCAACGGTATGGCCGCGTGGAAACAGGGCGTCGAGCAGGTCATTCAACGGCCGCGTCATGGCATGCTCCGATCGGCGGTGACGGTGAGGAAATCGTCGGTGTCCAGCAGCGGCAGCCGTTCGGGATCGGCGATGCCCTGGCGTGCCCAGATGTCGAGGCTGTCGTGGCAGTCGCCCCAGGCCTGCACGCGTGCGGTCAATGCAGCCTGCTGGGCCTGCAGCGCGGCCAGCGCGGTATCGATGTGGGTGGCTTCCGCGTGCAACGCCTCGAACGCGGCTTGCGCGAAGGCTTCGATGGCGTCTGCAACCAACACCTGCGCCTGGTCGATCAGGTAGCGGTGCTTGCCGCCAGTCACGCGCCAGACCATCGCGCGGTCGCGGGAATCGAACTCTTCCACGCCGCGTACGGTTTCGATCACTTCCGGTCCCGACAGTGACAGCCGGCCCTCCTCGGACATGATCACGCTGGTGCAGCAGCGGGCGACGATGCCCATGCCGCCAAAGGCGCCATTACCGCTACCGATCAGGGCCAGCACGGGTACGCCGGCCGCGCGCGCATCCAGCGTGGCGCGCATGATCTCGGAAATCGCGATCAGGCCGGCATTGGCCTCGTGCAGGCGCACGCCACCGGTGTCGAGCAGCAGCAGCACGCCGTCGGTGCGGGTCGCCAGCGCACGGCGCAGCAGGCCGGTCAGCTTGGCGCCGTGTACCTCGCCCACGCCGCCGCCCATGAAGTGCCCTTGCTGCGCGGCCAGCAGCACCGGCCTGCCGCGCAGCGTGGCTTCGCCGACGACAATGCCATCGTCGAACGCCGCCGGCTGGTCCAGCTGGGCCAGGTGCGGGCTCATCATCCGCCGCGCGGGCCCAACGAATTCATGGAAGGAGCCTGCATCAACCAGGCCGGCAATGCGCTCGCGCGCATCGGCTTCGTAGTAGCTGTTGCGCTGCACGCGGCTCATCGTGCATCTCCGGCACGCAGGGTTTCCACCGCCTGGTCCAGGCGCAGGCTGACCACCGCGGGAGTGGCGCCGGCATCGTTGATCGAGATGCGCACATCGCGTAGCGGATGGCGTTGCGCGAAATCGCCGATCACCGCCTGCCAGACGTTGCCGAAGCCCTGTGCGGCGGTCACGATGCGGACCGTCATCGCGCCACCCAGTGCCGCCGGTTCCAGCAGGATTTCCAGGTTGCCCGAGGCCAGCACGCCGACCAGAACGGCCTCGCGCGGGAACTGCACGGGGGTGCGTCCTTCGAATCGATAGTCCAGGGTTTCCATGTTCAGCCCCTTACCAGTTGCGGAAGCGCTTGGGCGGGTCGTACAGCCCACCGGACCAGCGCACCAGATCCTTCACCGAGCGCGCGGCCAGAAGGTCGCGGCTGGCATCGCGCACGTTGATACCCAGATCATCCGGGCGCCGGATCACGCCACGGTCGCGCAGGTTGTCCACCATCGCGCGGTCGCGGCCGAGGCCGACGGTGGTGTAGCCGGCCACGCCACGGATCGCCTGTTCGCGTTCTTCTGGCGTGCGGCACAGCAGCAGGTTGGCGATGCCTTCCTCGGTCAGCACGTGGCTGACATCGTCGCCATAGATCATCACCGGTGGCAGCGGCATGCCGGCGCGCTCGGCCAGTTCCCAGGCGTCGAGTCGATCGACGAAGGCCGGCGCCATGTGTTCGCGGAAGGTTTCCACCATCTGCACCACCAGCTTGCGCCCGCGGGGCATTTCACCGGGGCGTGCCGCCTGCTGGCCGGCCTTGATCCATGCCTGGCTGGCATGCCGCCGGCCACGCGCATCCGAACCCATGTTCGGTGCGCCGCCGAAGCCGGCAATGCGGTCGCGGGTGGCGGTGGAGCTGTTGCCCTGCAGGTCGATCTGCAGCGTCGAACCGATGAACATGTCGCACGCATACAGGCCGGCGGTCTGCGAGAACGCGCGGTTGGAGCGCATGGAGCCGTCGGCGCCATTGAAGAACACATCACCACGTGCGGCGATGTACTTCTCCATGCCCAGCTCGGAACCGAACGAATGCACCGATCTGACGAAGCCGGATTCAATGGCCGGAATCAGCGCCGGGTGCGGGTTGAGTGCCCAGTGCTCGCAGATCCTGCCCTTCAGCCCGAGTGATTCGGCATAGGTGGGCAGCAGCAGTTCGATGGCTGCGGTATCGAAGCCGATGCCATGGTTGAGCCGGTTCACCCCGTACTCGGCGTAGATGCCCTTGATCGCCATCATCGCCATCAGCACCTGGATCTCGGAGATCTGCGCCGGGTCGCGGGTGAACAACGGCTCGATATGGTTTGGCTTCGGCGCCTGCACCACGAAGTTGACCCAGTCGGCGGGGATGTCGACGCGGGGCAGGGTATCGACGATCTCGTTGACCTGGGCGACGACGATGCCGCCGCGGAATGCAGTGGCCTCCACGATCACCGGGGTGTCCTCGGTGTTCGGGCCGGTGTAGAGGTTGCCGTGGCGATCGGCGGCCTGCGCGGCGACCAGGGCCACGCGCGGGGTCAGGTCGATGAAGTAGCGGCCGAACAGTTCCAGATAGGTGTGGATGGCACCGATCTGGATGCGCCCCTCGGCCACCAGGTTGGCCAGGCGCACCGATTGTGGGCCGGAGAAGGAGAAGTCCAGCTTCGCGGCGATGCCGCGCTCGAACACGTCCAGGTGCGAAGGCAGTGACAGCACCGACTGCACCATGTGCAGGTCGTGTACGCGGGCCGGATCGAGGTTGGCCAGGGCCTGGGCCAGGAAGTCGGCCTGCTTCTGGTTGTTGCCTTCCAGGCAGACCGTGTCGCCCGGCTCCAGCAGCGCGTGCAGCAGTTCGCCTATCTCCTCGGCCGCAACCTGGCGGCCGCGCGCCCACGGCGCGGCACGCTGCAGGCGGTCCTGGCGGCTGCGTTCCAACGTATCCCAGCTCGGGTTCATCGACCGGCGTCCGATTGGTGTTGTGATAATTACGGCATAATTACAGGACGGGATGCAACCTGCAGTGCAGCAAATCCGGGGCTGTAGATCCACGCCTTGCGTGGATGTGCTGCCGGGCGCATTCAGTTTTCCGCTCGGCCCCTGTACGCTCGGTCCCCAAGCGGGCACCGCCCCGCCGTCCAGGGAAGGGAGACCCGCATGGATCTACGGACATTGACCGCCGGCATGGCACGCCTGCGCAGGCTCACCCGCGTAGTGGCCTTCGCAGTGCTGGGGCTCTACGTGCTGGGAATGCTGGTGGGCCAATCGATGAAGGGCGCACCGCCACCGCTGTGGGCATGGGGTCTGCCCGTGTTGTTCGCGGGCGTGGTGTGGTTCGATGCGCGCCGCCTGCTGGCGCGCAGCGATGCGGTGCGCGAGGTCAGCGCATTCGACCAGGCCCGGGAGAAGCTGTCATCGTTGGACGAGGCCGCGCGCGCTGCGCACCTGCTGCGTCTGAAGCGGCGGATGCTGGTGGGCAGCGTGTCATTGATTGCCAGCGTCGTCACGCTGACGCTGGTGCCCGGCGATTACCCGCGTGCGGTTGCCTGGATCTGGCTGTGGCTGTTCGTCAGTGCGTTCATGACGTTCGCCTACTGCGGCGGATTCCTGCTGGCACGCCGCTGGCTGCGGTGATTCGCCGCCGGGCGTGGCCTGGAGTTTCCGCCCTGGATGGATGGGCCCCGGCCCTTGCTCTGGTAGATCCACGCCATGCATGGACGGGGCCCGGCATGGGGCGTAGGAGCGTGCCGACCAACGGTCGGCACCCACCGCTTCCCCAACGCCTCAGAACTTCCAGCGCAGGCTGGCCGACACGAAGCGCGGCTCGCCGTAGTTGTTGTAGTCCAGGTTCGCCCAGTAGCTCTTGTCCAGCGCGTTGCGCACGCTCATCGTCGCCGTCCAGTTGTCGCTGATGCGGTAGTTGGCGTTGAACTGCACCAGCGAGTACGCCGGCTGGTTCACCGTCACCGTGCCACCCAGCGGGTAGGCGATGTTGTAGCCACGCACCTTGCTCTGCCACTGCACGCCACCACCGATGCTCAGGCGCTCGAGTGCGCCGCGCAGCTGCAGCTGGGTGTTGAGCTGCAGCAGGTCTTCGGGCGGATTGGCGTACAGCAGGTCGGTGGCGGCGCGGGTGACCTTGACGTGGGTGTAGCCGGCATTGACCGTCCAGCCCGGCAGGATCTCGCCATTGACGTCCACTTCCCAGCCACGTGCCTTGGTGCCGTTGATGCCGATATAGGCCGAGCTGCCATCGCTCAACGTGCCTTCCGGCACGCTCATGTCGCGCACCGCGTAGTTGTCCTGCTTGGCCTCGAACACGGCTGCGTTCGCCGTCAGGCGGCCATCGAACCACTGCGTCTTGATACCCGCTTCCAGGTTCGAGCCCTGCACCGGCGCCAGCAGGTTGTCATTTCGGTCGCGGTAATTCTGCGGATTGAAGATCTCGGTGTAGCTGGCGTACGCCGACACGTTCGGGGTGATCTCGTAGACCAGGCCCACATATGGGGTGACTTCATCGCTGACCTTGTAGGCGCCGGTGGTGCCGGTATAGGCGCCGGCCGCATTGTAGGAGCGGCTCAGGGTCTGCCAGCGGCTCAGGCGTGCACCGGCGATCAGCGAGAGCGGGTCGGCCAGGTGCAGGCGGGTTGCCAGGTAGACGCCGCTCTGCGTGGTCTTCGCTACGCGGCGCGCGCCGGTGCGGGTGTAGGTCACTTCGGAGATATCGCCATCCCAGCTGAAGACGTTGGGGATGTAGTAACAGCGCTCGCGCCCGCAGGTGGCCCAGTCGCGCGGGTAGTTCAGCGTGAGCGTATTGGTGGTGCCTTCCAGGTCCGACCACTGCGCACCGACGGTGAGGTCGTGGTCGCGGCCGAACAACGGGAACGTGCCGGTCAGGTAGGCGTCGACGTTGCGGCGGGTATCCTTGGAATCGCCTGCGGCAGCGCGCAGGTAGATGCCGGTGCCGGCGGCCGGGTCCGGGTTGCCGGTGCCGTACAGGCGCACGTTCTGCACGTTGCCACGGGTGTAGGCGGTGTTGATCTTCAGCAGCCAGTCGTCGCCGAAACGCTGTTCCAGGTTGGCGAAGGCGGTATTGCTCTCACGCTTCCAGTAGCTCCATTTCGGCGACAGGTTGGTCGAGCGCGCCAGATGGGCGAAGTTGCCCTGGTTGTCGAAGAACGCCACGGTTCCCCAGGTGGATCCCGTTGGGTTGTTGTCCTGGCTCTGGTAACCCAGGGTGATCGTGGTGCTGTCGGTGACATCGCCTTCCAGCACCGCCATGCCGGCCATCTTGTTCTCTTTGTAGCGGTCGTAATACAGCCCACGATCGGTATAGGCGGCGACCACGCGGCTGCGGAAGCGGCCGTCATCGGTCAGCGGCGCGGTCACGTCCGCCTCCATGCGCCGATAGTCCCAGCTGCCCGCGCTGACCGCGAACGAGGCATCGAACTCCTTGCCCGGGCGCTTGCGCAACAGGTTGACCGTGGCCGACGGCACGCCGGCGCCGCTGAGCAGGCCGTTGGCACCGCGGATCACTTCGATGCGATCGTAGAAGGCGGTGTCGTATTCCTGGTTGGTCGAGCCACTGTAGGTCGGGATGCCGTCGACCTGGAAGTCGGTGATGGCGAAACCGCGCGCGTAGTACAGCGGGCGCTGGGTGTCATAGAAGGACACGCTGACGCCGGTCACGGTGCGCATCACATCGTTGATGCTGAACAGCGATTCGTCCTGCAGGCGCTTCAGGCTGATCGCGGTGGCGGACTGCGGGGTTTCCTGCAGGGTGATCGCCAGGCGCGTGGTGCTCGACGGCGGTGCGGACTGTTCGGCGCGAACGCTGACCCGGTCCAGGGTCTTCGCATCGGCGGCGCCATCAGCGGCGGCGAACGCGCTGGGGGCGGCCAGCACGGTCAGTGATGAAAGCAGGGCAGCCGGCAGCAGCGCACGGCGAGGCAGGCGGATACGGAACGTCGGGGACATGGTGGGCTCGAAGCAGGGAGGCGGGGAAGGGCGGCAACAGTCGTCCAGCACCCGGGGCGGCGGCTTCGGGCGTGGTCAGGTCCGTCTGGGGAAGGCGCTGTCACTGCGCAGGATGCAAATGTAAATAATTCTTAACAACATTACAATTCGCGTCGTTGTGCATCGGCTTTCCGGCGTATGGCAGGGCTTTGTGTAGAACCGAGCCCATGCTCGGCTGTTGGCAATCGCGAAGAGCAGCCGAGCGCGGGCTCGGCTCTACCCGCGGGTGGTCGCACAAACGCGAACGGCCACCCGAAGGTGGCCGCCCGTGTGAAGCGAAGAGGCGTCTGCCGGCTTACAGCGCCTGCAGCTCCTCGTTGGCGTTGCGCTTTTCCTTGGCCGCTGCCGGAACCGGCGCCGGCGCCGGTACAGCGGCCGGTGCAGGTGCCGGCGTTGCCGCATTGGCATCCACCGGCACTTCCAGGTACGGCAGGTGCAGGGTCTGGCTGGTCAACGTGCGGATCTCGTTGGTCAGCGCGGCGCTGTCGTTGAGCTTGCGCCCATACGACGGCACGATCTCGCGCAGGCGCGCTTCCCAGCCGGCCTTCATCTCATCGGGGAAGGCCTTGGCCATCAGGTCCAGCATGATCGGCGGCGAGGTCGATGCACCCGGCGAGGCGCCGAGCAGGGCGGCGAGGGTGTGGTCCTTGTCGGTGACGATCTCGGTGCCGAACTGCAGCACCGGTCCCTTCAGCGGGTCACGCTTGATGATCTGCACGCGCTGGCCGGCGGTGACCAGCTTCCAGTCGCCCGGCTTGGCATTGGGGAAGTACTTGACCAGCTCGGCCTGGCGGTCGGCATCGTTCAGGCGCGCCTGGCCCATCAGGTACTGCACCAGGTCCAGGTTGTCCTTGCCCACTTCCAGCATCGGGCCGACGTTGTTGTGGTTGACCGACGAGTACAGGTCCCACCACGAGCCGTGCTTGAGGAACTTGGTGCTGTACAGCGCGAACGGCCCGAACAGGACCACCGGCTTGCCGTCCAGCTTGCGCGCGTCCAGGTGCGGCACTGACATCGGCGGCGAACCGGTCTCGGCCATGCCGTAGGCCTTCACGCCGTGGCGCGAGGTCACGTCCTGGCCCTGGAAGGCGAGGAACTGGCCACCGACCGGGAAGCCGGCATAGTCCCTCGATTCCGGGATGCCCGACATCTGCAGCAGCTTCAACGCGGCGCCACCGGCACCGATGAACACGAAGCGGGCGTGGGTGGTGGTTTCGGTGCCGGCCTTGAGGTCCTTCACCGTGACGTTCCAGCTCTTGTCGGCGTTCTGCCGCAGCGCGCTCACTTCGTGGTTCAGGTGCAGGCTGAAGTTCGGGCTGCGCTGCAGGCCGGTGGTCAGCTGGCGGGTGATCACACCGAAGTTGACGTCGGTACCGAGCGGCATCCAGGTGGCGGCGACCTTCTGCTTCGGATCACGGCCTTCCATCAGCAGCGGCGCCCACTGCTGGATCTGCTTCGGGTCCTCGGAGTACTGCATGCCGTAGAACAGCGGGTTCTTCACCAGCGCCTGCTGGCGCTTGTGCAGGTAGGCGATGTTGTCATCGCCCCAGACGAAGCTCATGTGCGGCGTCGGGTTGATGAAGTCGCTGGGCTGGCTCAGCCGGCCTTCCTTGACCTGGTGCGACCAGAACTGGCGGGAGACCTCGAACGATTCGGCGATGCCGACCGCGCGCTTGGTCTCGATGCTGCCGTCGGGCAGTTCCGGGGTGTAGTTCAGTTCGGCGAACGCCGAGTGGCCAGTGCCGGCGTTGTTCCAGCCATCGGAGCTTTCACCGGCGACGCCGTCGAGGCGTTCGTAGACCTGGATGTTCCAGTCCGGCTGCAGTTCCTGCAGGTAGGTAGCCAGGGTGATGCTCATGATGCCGGCGCCGACCAGCACAACATCGACGGGCTTGTCGTTGCTGGCGGCAGGCACCGAACGTTGGGTCAGCGGCCAGTACAGGAACAGCGCGGCGGCCAGCAACAGCAGCACGAGCAGGGCGAGCAGGGCCTTGCCAAATTTCTTCATGGGGGCGGGATCGTTGGCGGAGGGGAGGGGATCAGGATGCGCATGGAGCAGGGAAAGGGCGTGAAGAAACAACGCCTTGCAGCATCCATGCCCTCGATTCTAACCGGATCCGGTCCGATTTTGATGCAACGCAGCATCCGGTTGTCGACCGCAACGCTGCGATAGCGCCGGGGAATGCCGGCGACCTCGGCCCCAGTAGCGCCAGGCCATGCCTGGCGACGCCTTCAATCAGACCAACTCAAGAATCTCATCCCCGGCCTCGTCGATCTCCCCGGTCGGGCGCCAGCCCAGGCGACGGTAGAAGCCATGCGAACGCGAACGCGGATCGGCCGAGCAGGACAGAAACAGGCGCCGATGCCCCGCATCGCGGGTGAGGCTGACCACCTCCTGCAGCAGCTGGCGGCCGATACCGCGACCCTCGTAGTCCGGCAGCAGGGCCAGCACCAGCACCTCGCCGCTGCCACGGTCGGCGAAGCAGTAGCCGGCCATGCGCTCGCCCTCCCAGGCGATGCGGCCGATCGAATCGCCCTGCACGATGCCCGCCGCCCAGCTTTCTTCGGTGATGCCAAGCACCGCCAACTGCGCGGCGCTGAAGGCGTTCTCGCGGGTGCGCCCGCGCAGGTCGATGCAAGCGGCGGCATCGTCGGGGCGGGCATCGCGCACGAACACGGGCATGCAGGGCTTCCTTGCAGTAGCGGGCCCGCCAGTATCCGCATCGCGCATGGACGCGGCGTGCAGACCGCCCAGAGCAAAAAGGGGACGGAGGGGATTAAGTCGTCTTTGCCACGAATGTCGTTTGGGCCTTGAACGACTTAATCCCCTCCGTCCCTTTTTCAGCGCTTGCGCCGGATCAGCGCCGAGGAGGCGTCCAGCACCGCGCGGGTCAGCAGGGCCATGGTCTGCACGTCGCCCTTCCAGTGCTGCCAGTACAGCGGCACGTCTTCCCACGCGCGCTGGCGCACGTAGACAAGGCGGCCGGCGTCCAGATGCCGTTTGACCAGGGGCAGCGGGTTCATGGTCCAGCCCATGCCGCCCAGATTGGCCTGCACGAAGGCACGGGTGGAGGGAATCCACCAGGTCGGGGCGGTGCTGGGGAGGTCATCGCCGGCCATGCGCCGGGCAAAGCGCGACTGCATGTCGTCCTTGCGGTTGAACACCAGCACCGGCGCCTGTGCCAGCGCCTGCGCGGTCACACCCTTGGCGAAATGGCGCTCGCGGAACTCCGGCGTACAGGTCGCGGCGTAGCGGATGCTGCCCAGTGCGTGGATCTGGCAGCCCTGCACCGGCTCGTCCAGCGTGGTCACCGCGCCCAGTACCGTGCCCTGGCGCAGCAGCTCCACGGTGTGGTCCTGGTCCTCCACGCGCAGGTCCAGGGTGGTGCCGGTGGTCTGCGCGAACTGCGAGGCGGCCTGCGGGAACCAGGTTTCCAGGCTGTCATGGTTCACCGCTACCGGGATGCTGGCCTGTGGCAGATCCTCGTCGGCCAGGCCCATCCGGTGCAGTGCATCGTGTTCGAGCAGCGCGGTCTGCTCGGCCAGCTGCACCAGCAGCTGACCCTCGGCCGTGGCAGTGGCGGGCGTGCCGCGCTTGACCAGCAGGCGGCCGATGCGGTCCTCCAGTGCCTTGACCCGTTGCGAGATGGCCGAGGGCGTGACATTCAGCGACTGTGCGGCGCGGTCGAAGCTGCCTTCGCGGATCACCGCGGCAAGGGCACGCAGCTGGGCATGGTCGATACGCATCGAATTAAGTTCCGCTAATGTTGGTTTAGGAAGTTTAGCTCGTCTTTTTCATGTTGCGGCGCGACAATGGCGCCCGTTCCGGTGCTGTCCGCCTTCGCGAGGCACCGTCCCCCCAAGCAATACAAGGCAGTGAATCCCATGTTCTCGGTCATCTCCGCCAGCACCGGCCTCGGTGCCTGGTTCTCTGGTGCAGCCACCGGCATCGGCCTGTTCGCCGTGGTCGGGGCCCAGAGCGCCTTCATTCTGCGCCAGGGCATCCTGCGCAAGCACATCGTGCCCGTGGTCGCCACCTGCGCGGCCATCGATGCGATCTTCATCTTCGCCAGCGTGGCCGGCCTGCGCACGCTCACCACGGCGCTGCCGTGGCTGACCACGGCCGTGCTGTGGACCGGCGTCGCGTTCCTGGCCTGGTACGCGATGAAGTCGGCGCGCCGTGCGATCGCCGGTGGTGGTGGCATGGGCGAGGCCGACAGCGATGATGGCAGCCGTCGTGCAGTGCTGATCGCAGCCGTCGGCTTCTCGCTGATCAATCCGCACTTCTGGCTGGACATGATGGTGATCGGCTCGATTGCCGAGAACTTCGGCAACGCCCGCATGGCTTTCGCCGCTGGTGTGGTCACCGCAAGCTGCCTGTGGCTGACCGCGCAGGGTCTTGGTGCACGCCTGCTGGCGCCGCTGTTCACCAAGCCCAGCACCTGGCGCGTGCTGGACGGCACCATCGCCGTGATCCTCAGCCTTCTGGCCCTCATGTTGGCGGTGCGCGGGGTCCACTGACCCGGCGCACGCCCCCCGAACCCACGTCCTGACTCTCTCTCCAAGGTAGTGGCAACGACGGCACCGGCAACGGTGCCGTCGTCTTTTCCGACTCTGGCGGGAAGCGCGCGGCTCTGCCTAGAATCGCCCACCAGGACAAGGTGTCCACAGGAGCAGGGGGAAGGATGCAGAGGACGATTCTGGCGGCCGCATTGGCCGTCATCGGGGGCGTTGCCGCAGGCAGCGCAGGGGCGGTGGACCTGACGCAGTATCTGCGTCGCGAGACGTTTACCGACATCAAGATATCGCCGGGGGGCGAGTACGTCGCCGCGACGGTGCCGTTGGAGGACACCACCGCGATTGCGGTGCTGCGGCTGAAAGACCAGCAGATGGTGGGCAGTTTCCGGCCACCCAACCGCAACCATGCGCAGGAATTCGACTGGGTCAGCAACGAGCGCCTGCTGATCGGCCTGTCCCAGAAGTGGGGCTCGCTCGACCAGCCCAGCCCCACCGGCGAGCTCTACGCCATCGATGCCAACGGAAACCGTGGCGAACTTCTGGTCGGCTACCGGGTGGAGAGCAATGGGCCGGGCACCCGCATCCAGCCGAAGAAGGTCGAAGCGGTGGCCGCGTTCCTGGCCGACGACCTGCCGGGCGACGAGCGCAACGTGCTGGTCACCGTGTGGCCCCTGGCTGAAGACCCGTATACCCGTGTCGACCGCATGGACGTATCCAGCGGCCATCGTACGCGGGTGGCGGCCTCGCCCGTTCGGCGCGGCGAGTTCACCACCGACGGGGCCGGCGAGGTCCGTTTCGTGCATGGTTCCGGCAGCGACAACATCAACAAGCTGTACTTCCGCGAGCGTACCGGCGACAGCTGGAAGCTGATCAACGATGAGGCGGTCAGCAAGCGCATCGAAACCGCGTTGGGCTTCTCCGCCGATGATGGCCTGGCCTACCTGCAGGTGGAACAGCCGCAGGGCCCCGATGCGATCGTCAGCTGGAATCCGCAGACCGGCGAACGTGCGACGCTGCTGCGCGACGACGTGGTCAATCCGTACCGGATCATCCGTCGCCCGGGCACCCATGTGCCGGTGGGCGCGTTGTACCTCGGCGACAAGCCGCGAACGCGCTTCTTCGACGAAACGTCGGCGGATGCGCGCCTGTACCGCAGCCTGGAGGCAGCTTTCGACAGCGCGGTCTACATCACCTCCAGCACCCGCGATGGCCGTGTGGTGCTGGTGGAAACCTGGTCGGGCGTCAATCCCGGCGACTTCTACGTGTACGACACGGTGGCACGCAAGGCCGACCACCTGATCAGCCGCAGTGACTGGATCGATGCGCGACGCAGCGCCAGCGTCAAGCCGATTACGCTGAAAGCCCGTGACGGGCTGCCGCTGCATGGGTTCCTGACGCTGCCGGCGGGCAGCGACGGGCGCAACCTGCCCATGGTGGTGATGCCGCATGGCGGGCCGTTCGACATTTTCGATTCCGGCCAGTACGACAGCGAAACGCAGATGCTCGCCGCAGCCGGCTACGCTGTGCTGCAGGTCAATTTCCGTGGTTCGGGCAACTACGGACGGGCACACACCCAGGCCGGCGCGCAGCAGTGGGGCGCGGCGATGCAGGATGACGTCACCGATGCCACCCGCTGGGCGATCAGCGAGGGCATCGCCGATGGCCGCCGGATCTGCATCTATGGCGCCAGCTACGGGGCCTACTCGGCCATGATGGGTGCCGCGCGCGAGCCGGGGCTGTACCAGTGCGCGGCCGGCTATGTCGGCGTCTACGACCTGCCGATGATGTACACCCGCGGCGATATCCAGGACCGTGGTTCAGGCGTGACCTACCTGCGCGAGTGGCTCGGTGACCCGGCCAAGCTGGGTGCGGTCTCGCCGGTGAACCTGGCCGAGCAGATCAAGGTGCCGGTGTTCCTCGCCGCCGGTGGCGAGGACAAGCGCGCTCCGATCCAGCACACCGAACGCATGGAAGCGGCGCTCAAGCGCGCTGGCACGCCGGTGGAAAGCCTGTATTACAAGACCGAGGGTCATGGCTTCTATACCGAGGCCCACCGCAGCGAGTACTACGGCAAGCTGTTGGCGTTCCTGTCGCGCAGCCTGGGCGGAAAGACCGCATCGGCCGCACCTGCGGCCGGCAAGGACAAGGCGCCGTGAGTGACCCGCCTGCGGGGGCGCAATCCCCCGCAGGCGGCGAGGCCGATGGCGGCGCGGACCGTCTTTGAAACAAATTGCATGGCCTGCGGGCCCGTTGGGTGGGGATCATCGCGCTTTCCCCACACGCTGCTGCCATGGCCCTTCCTGATCGATGCGCCCTTCTGTTTGCCCGCTACGGAATGCTGCTGCTTGCCTGCTTCGGCTTCTCGGTCGCTGAAGTGCATGCCCAGGTGGTCGAACGCTACGAGGCCGATGAGGTCGCGCGGTCGCTGCTCAGCACGGGCGCGGTCCACGAGGAGGGGCTGCAGCTGCATCGTTGGTTGACGGGCCAACAGCCGGATCCGCCGGTAGGGTCGGAGGTAGAGGTCAGGGCGATGATCCGCATGCTGGCCCTGGGCACCGCGATGACCGATAGCTGGATCGATGCCCTTTCCGCGGCGGGCATGTCCAAGGCCGATGGCGCGCGGGCCCGGCACCTGATGGCGCAGGCCGCGTTGGCGGGCGCATCGCGCTGTGGGTTGCACCAGATCCAGGAACTGTCTGCGGATGCACGCTCGCAACAGTCGGCAATCGAGTGGTTCGAGGACGGTCCTTCAGCGGCCGACGCCAGGATCTTCGACGTCCAGTACCGCTGCATCACCTCCTACGTATCGGCGCATAGGGTACTTGCGCGTGCCACGATGGAACTGCTGAAGGAGGGGCAGCGGCCGGCAGCAGGCGAACTGATCACCGCACTCGAAGCGGCGATGCAACGCGACCGACGCTGGCCGGCAGCGAGCGGTGGCGAGCTGCAGCTTGCTTCGTCCGCTGATGGCCGGCGATGGTTCGAGGATGGGACCGTTGTGGACAGGCTGATGCGCCTTCCCTCGATGGACTCGGCGCGACCGGCGGAAGCGGATATGCAGGAGGCCATGTTCGCCGATTTCAGCGCACAGACGCTTGAACAACCCGTCCCGCAGGAGCTGGTCACGCAGATCCTGCTGTGGATCCCGCCGCCGCTGCGGGCGTCACTGCGCAGCGATGTGGATGCCTATGTTGCCACTGCCGCGGCGCATCCGTTGCGGTGCCGGCCCGCGCAGGCACACCTCATCGACGAAGAGGGTCAGCGTGCACGCATCGAGGTTCAGTGCACGGTGCCGGCGCTGGACGCAATTGCGGTACCTCCGATGGCAGCGTCCCTTCCAGAGGATGTGCTGGAACAGCACTACCGGCAGGTGCTGGGTGCGTTGCGCGCGTCCATCGGCAGCGACGGCAGTACCACCCTGGCCGGTTTCACCAGCCTGCACTGGAGCGCGGACGCCCAGCGCTGGGAACTGCCCGTCGGCGCGCACGCGGCGCTGCAGGCGCGTGCGCTGCTGCCGATGCCGGTGGTGGACGAATGGGGCAAGCCGACCAACATCAGCCGGTTCCTGCCGGAGGTGCTGCGCGTGGACAACATCGATCCTTCAGCCCTGGACGAACATACCCGCGACAAAATCCAGAGCATGCGGCTGCAGATGGCCGAAGCCATGCGTGGCGGCTGGCAATGATGCCGGGGCTTACTTCACCCCGTGCATCATCCGCTTCAGCAGTGGCGCGGCGATGAAGGCTAGCAGGGCGCAGCCCAGGCCGATCCACATCAGCAGCCAGAACAGATGCGCGTAGGCACCGGCCGCGGCCACCATGTCCAGCGCTTCGCCCTCGGGTACCTCGATCGCGGCCAGTTTGCCGAACAGCGCGGCCAGCGTTTCCGAGAAGGCGGTGGCCAGGAACCAGGTGCCCATCATCAGGCTCATCACCCGTGGCACGGCCAGCTGGGTCACCGCCGACAGGCCGACCGGCGACAGGCACATCTCGCCGCTGGCCAGCAGGAAGTAGGCCAGTACCAGCCACCACACGCTGGCCATCTCGCCGGTAGCGCCGACCTGCTGTGCGGCCAACGCCAGCGGCACGAACGACAGCGCACCGATCACCAGGCCCCAGGCCGACTTCACCGGCTTGCCCGGTTCCCAGCCACGGCGGTCCATCCACGTCCACAGTGCGGCAAAGGCCGGTGCCAGCAGCACCAGGAACAGGCCGCCGAGGTAGGTCAGCGAACCGGCGGTCTGCGGGATCACCAGGCAGTCGCGCACCAGCAGCACCAGCATCAGTACGACGATGGCGGCGAAGAACGCACGCGGCGCGGCCGAATCCGGGCGGCGTTCGGACAGCCGCGCGCTGACCACGAAACCCAGCGGTGCCAGCAACAGCGAGATGATCGACCACGGCAAGGGCGTGCCATTGGTGATCACCAGCGAGGGCACGATGTCCTTGGTCAGCAGGCGGTCGGTGAAGGTCACCCACGAACCGTAGGACTGCTCGTACATCGTGAAGAACACCAGCGCCATGAAGATCAGCACCATCAGCGCGATCATCTGCTGGCGCTGCACCGGCGTGCATTTGGTACCGGTGAACCAGGCGAACCAGACCAGCACGCCGCCCAGCACCACCAGCATCAGCATCAGCGCCAGGCTGATTTCACCGCCCAGCGCGAACGCGCCGTTGCCGGCTGCCCACATCAGCCACGCCACCGGCAGCACACCGAGCACCGCGCACAGATAGATGAGCCATTCGCGCGGCAGGCCCAGCACCTTCTGCTTCAGCGCGGCCGGCTGCGGCGGTTCGGCATGGCCCTGCAGGTACTTCTGGCCCCACAGGAACATCGCCAGGCCGGCCAGCATGCCGATGCCAGCGGCGCCGAAACCATACTTCCAGCCATAGGCCTCACCGAGGAAGCCACACACCAGCGAGGAGAACAACGCGCCCAGGTTGATGCCGGCGTAGAACAGCGAGAAGCCCGAATCGCGGCGCGGATCGTCCTTGGGATAAAGCTTGCCGACGATGGTGGAGATGTTCGGCTTCAGGAAGCCCACGCCCATGATGATCAACGCCAGCGACAGGTAGGTCACCGCCAGCGCCGAGGTATCGCGCACCACTTCACCGTTGACCCGGTAGGCCGCATGGCCCTCGAAGGCCATGCCCAGATGGCCCAGCACCAGCAGGATGCCGCCGAACAGCACCGCCCGGCGCATGCCCAGCCAACGGTCGGCCAGCATGCCGCCGAACACCGGGATGCAGTACACCAGGCCGCCGTAGGCGCCGAGCAGGTCCAAGCCTGCCTTGTCGCCGAACAGGTGGTACTTGGTCAGGTACAGCAACAGCAGCGCCTTCATGCCGTAGAAGGAGAAGCGCTCCCACATTTCGGTGAAGAAGCAGACGTAGACGCCCTTGGGGTGGCCCAGGAAGTCGTCGGAGGCGGTAGCGGCAACGGTCATCGACGGCGGGGACTGCGGAAAGGGCGCGATTATAGAAGGGGATGGGGGACATCACTGCGCTTATGACAAATGCGACTTAATCCCCTCCGTCCCCTTTTTTGCGGCCGATGTTGCCTGGCTTTGCTGGATCGGCCGGTTGGCGTTGCCGTACCGGCTGGAGCGGGGGGCAGGCCTTGGACGGCGGTGACCAACCGCACTGGACTTGCCGCCCCCTGAACGCTAGCGTGACGGGGATTTTTTGCCAGCAGGGGCTTTCATGAACCATGACGCTGCGCCCAAGCAGCTCACTTTCCGCGCGGTGGTCCTGGCCATCGTGCTGGCGGTGGTGCTGTCGGCCGCAAACGCCTACCTCGGTCTGTTCGCAGGCCTGACCATCGCCACCGCCATTCCCGCCGCGGTGATTTCCATGGGCGTGCTGCGCCTGCTGGGCGGTGGCTCCATCCTTGAAAACAACATCGTGCAGACCGGCGCCTCGGCCGGCTCGTCGATCGCCGCTGGCGTCATCTTCACCATCCCCGCGCTGGTGATCATGGGCTACTGGCCGGACTTCAAGTACTGGTGGGTGCTGGGCATCGCCGGCCTCGGTGGCCTGCTGGGCGTGCTGTTCTCGGTGCCGCTGCGCCGTTCGATGATCGTTGAAGACCCGCTGCCGTTCCCGGAAGGCAAGGCCGCGGCCGAAGTGCTCAAGGCCGGTGAAAACCCCGGCCCGGGCCTGAAGATCCTCGGTCTGTCGGCGGTCATCGGTGCGTTCGTGAAGCTGGCCGCGGAAAGCGGCATGCGCCTGATTCCCGATGCCTGGGCCACCTCGGCCTATGTCGGCAGCTCCAAGGTCACCGCCTTCATCGGCACCAACCTGTCGCCGGCGTTGCTGGGCGTGGGCTACATCGTCGGCCTCAACGTCGGCATCGTGGTGGTGTCCGGCTCGATCCTGACCTGGCACATCGCCATTCCGATCTACCAGGCGTTCTTCATGAACACCGATCCGGGCCTGGCGGCCTCGATCGCCACCGCCTCGTCCACCGAGGCGGCCTTCGCCATCTGGGGCGCGAAGATGCGCTACCTGGGCGTGGGCGCCATGCTGATCGGCGGCATCTGGACGCTGATCTCGCTGCGCAAGTCGCTGCTGAACGGCGTCAAGAGTGGCTTTGCCGCCGCGCGCAAGAGCAGTGGCCCGGCGCTGGCGCACACCGAGCGCGATCTGCCGATGAAGTGGATGCTGGTGGCGCTGGTGGTGTTCACCCTGCCGCTGCTGGCGCTGTACCAGGCCATCGTTGGCCAGTGGCACGTGTCGATCCCGATGACCCTCATCATGATCGTCGCCGGCTTCCTGTTCGTCTCGGTCTCGGCCTATCTGGCCGGCCTGATCGGTTCGTCCAACAACCCGGTCTCGGGCATCACCATCTCCACCATCCTGTTCGCCTCGGCGGTGCTGGTGCTGCTGCTGGGCAAGGACGGCCTGCAGCCGGTGGGTGCCTTCGGCGCGCCGTTGGGGGCGGTGGCCGCGATCATGATCGGTGCGGTGGTGTGCTGTGCCGCCGCTGTCGGTGGCGACAACCTTCAGGACCTCAAGGCCGGTTACATCGTCGGTGCCACCCCGTGGAAGCAGCAGCTGATGCTGGGCATCGGCGCGTTCTCGTGTGCGCTGATCATGGCCCCGGTGCTGAACCTGCTGGCCACCGCCTACGGTATCGGCGTCAAGTCCGATCTGCATCCGAACGCGCTGGCTGCACCGCAGGCCAACCTGATGGCCTCGGTCGCCAAGGGCCTGTTCGGTGGCGAACTGCCGTGGACCTTCATCGGCATCGGTGCCGTGGTCGGTGCCGCCATCATCGCCTTCGACAGCTGGCTGAAGTCGCGCAACGCCCGCTTCCGCGTGCCGGTGCTGGCTGCTGCCATCGGTATCTACCTGCCGCTGGAACTGATGGTGCCGATCTTCCTCGGTGGCCTGATCGCCTACCTGGTGGAGCGCTTCCACAAGGTGCGCGCCGATGACGAAGAGGGCCGCGACCGCGTGCACAAGCCGGGCGTGCTGTTCGCCGCCGGCCTGATCACCGGTGAAGCATTGATGGGCATCGCCATCGCCGTGCCGATCGTGGTCAGCAGCCGTGCCGACGTGCTGGCCGTGCCGTTCCACCTGCCGGCCGCGCAGTGGATCGGCCTGGCCGTGCTGTTCCTGGTCGGCTGGTTGATCTACCGCACCGGCAAGCGCGCCGTGGCGTGACGCCCACGGGGTCGGATCCCTTCCCGCAGGGAAGGGCTCTGACCCCATGCTGGCAGCGTCTGGGGTCAGAGCCGATTCCCATGGAATCGGATCCGACCCCGACCTCCGACAAACCGCGCTTCGGCGCGGTTTGCTGTTTCTGGCGATTGCTCGCCCGTAGCCATGACCGATGGCCTTGGCAGCCCTGCCCACACGGGCCTACCATCGGTTTTTTGCCGTCCTGCGGAGACTCCCGATGAAACTGCGTCATGCCCTGCTGCCATTGAGCCTGCTGGCTGCCCTGCCCAGCGTTGCCGCCGCCCGCGGCCTCGAGGTCCGCGACATGGTGGCCATGGACCGGGTCTCCGCGCCGGTACTGACCACGGATGGCGGCACCGTAGTGTTCGCCAAGCGCAGCGTCGATGCCACCCTGAAGGCCTCCACCGCATTGTTCGCGCGCAACCTGCGCACCCGCGACGCCGCCCCGCCGAAGCAGATCACCCCGGCCGGCTGGAACGTCAATTCCGCTTCGCTGTCGGCCGATGGCCAGACCGTGTACTTCCTCAGCGCCAAGGGCGGCAGCCAGCAGCTGTACGCGCAGCCGATCAGCGGTGGTACGCCGCGCCAGCTGACCGATTTCGCCGTGGACGTGGACAGCTACCACGTGTCGCCGCAGGACGACCGCGTGCTGTTCAGCGCCGGCGTGTTCCAGGCGTGTGCCTCGGACCTGGCCTGCACCGAAAAGAAGCTCAAGGACGTCGCCGGCGCCAAGGCCAGCGGCAAGGTCTTCGATTCGCTGTTCGTGCGCCACTGGGATACCTGGAACGACGGCCGCCGCAACACCCTGTTCGTGGCCCCGCTACCGGCAGCCAAGGCCGGCGCGGTCAAGGGCGCTTCGGCGCTGAGCGCGACCATCGATGGTGATGCGCCGTCCAAGCCGTTCGGCGGCAATGATGATTTTGCGTGGTCGCCGGATGGCGCCAGCGTGGTCGCCAGCATCCGCGTGGCCGGCAAGCAGGAACCGTGGTCGACCAACTTCGACCTGTACCGCTTCGACGCGGCCGGCAAGCAGCCACCGGTCAACCTGACCGCGTCCAACCCGGCCTGGGATGCCGGCCCGGTGTTCAGCGCCGACGGCAAGACCCTGTTCTACCGTGCGATGAAGCGCCCGGGCTTCGAGGCCGACCGTTTCGGCCTGATGGCGATGGACCTGGCCAGTGGCAAGACCCGCGAGATCGCCCCGCAGTGGGATCGTTCGGCCGGTGGCATCACCCTGTCCGCCGACGGCGCCAGCATCTACACCACTGCTGATGACCTCGGCGAGCACCCGCTGTTCCAGATCGACGTGGCCAGCGGCAAGGCCACCAAGCTGATCGGCGATGGCAGCGTCACCGCAGTGGACGTGGCGGGCAACAGCGTGGCGATCACCCGCAACAGCCTGAAGAGCAACGACCAGGTGCTGGTTGGCCTGCTGCCGGCCGCTGGCGAAGCGATCGGCGAACTGCGCGCGCTGACCCCGGCCGCTGGCGATGTGCTGAAGGACGTGTCCTTCGGTGACTACGAGCAGTTCGAGTTCAAGGGCTGGAACAATGACACCGTGCACGGCTACGTGGTCAAGCCGCACAACTACCAGGAAGGCAAGTCCTATCCGGTCGCGTTCCTGATCCACGGCGGCCCGCAGGGCAGCTTCGGCAACGGCTGGAGCTACCGCTGGAACCCGCAGACCTATGCGGGCCAGGGCTACGCGGTGGTGATGATCGACTTCCACGGTTCCACCGGCTACGGGCAGGCGTTCACCGATGCGATCAGCCAGCACTGGGGCGACCGCCCGCTGGAAGATCTGCAGAAGGGCTGGGACGCGGCGCTGAAGAAGTACTCCTTCCTCAACGGCGACAAGGCCTGTGCGCTGGGCGCCAGCTACGGCGGCTTCATGGTCAACTGGATCGCCGGCAACTGGAACAGCCCGTTCAAGTGCCTGGTGAACCATGACGGTGTGTTCGACCAGCGCATGATGGGCTACGCCACCGAGGAACTGTGGTTCACCGAGTGGGAGCAGGGCGGTACCCCGTACCAGAAGGCGGCGAACTACGAGAAGTTCAATCCGGTCAACCACGTGGCGGACTGGAAGAAGCCGATCCTGGTCATCCACGGCCAGCAGGACTTCCGCATCCCGGTCGAGCAGGGCCTGGCCGCGTTCACGGCCGCTCAACGCCAGGGCATCGAGTCGAAGTTCCTGTACTTCCCGGACGAGAACCATTGGGTGCTGAAGCCGAACAACAGCATCCTGTGGCACGACACCGTCAATGCCTGGCTGAAGCAGCACATCGGCAATTGATGTAGCGCCGAGGGGTCGGATCCCTTCCGCACAGCGCAAGGGATCCGACCCCGCCATTGTCCGTTCCTGGGGTCAGAGCCCTTTCGCATGGCGAAAGGGATCCGACCCCGCACCCAGAGCACCTGCATGATCCAGAACGACATCGTCGTCTTCGGTTTGATCGCCGCCACCCTCGGTGCCGTGTTCTGGACCGCCTCGCGCGAACAGGGGCTGTGGAAGCGTTTCTACACCTTCGTGCCGGCGCTGCTGCTGTGCTACCTGATTCCCGGCATCTATAACACCGTCGGCCTGATCGATGGCCAGAACACCAAGCTCTACAACCCGATCGCGCGCGACATCCTGCTGCCGGCGGCGCTGATCCTGCTGACCCTGGCGGTGGACATCAAGGGCATCCTGCGGCTGGGCCCGAAGCTGGTGCTGATGTACCTGGGTGCGTCGGCCAGCATCATGCTCGGCGCGGTGGTGGCGTTCCTGCTGATGCGTGCGCTGCATCCGGAGACCGTGGCCGGTGATACCTGGGCCGGCATGGCCGCGCTGGCCGGCAGCTGGATCGGTGGCGGTGCCAACATGCTGGCGATGCGCGAAGTGTTCGACGTCAACGCAACCACCTTCGGCCAGTTCGCGGTGGTCGATGTCGGTGTCGGTTACGTGTGGATGGCCGCGCTGATCTTCCTGGCCGGACGCGCGGCGAAGATCGACGCGCGCAGCGGCGCCGACACCTCGGCCATCGACGAACTGAAGGAGCGAATCGCGCGCTTCCAGGCCGAGCACGAACGCATTCCCAGCCTGACCGACCTGATGCTGATCGTGGCGGTGGCCTTCGGCGGCGTCGGTCTGTCGCATGCGATCGGTGCACCGCTGGCGGCATGGTTCAAGGCCAACGTCGGCTGGGCCTCGCAGTTCAGCCTGGACGCGCCGTTCGTGTGGGTGGTGGTGCTGTCGACCACGTTGGGCCTGAGCCTGAGCTTCACCCGTGCCCGCAATCTGGAAGGTGCCGGTGCCTCGCGGCTGGGCTCGCTCCTGCTGTATTTCCTGATCGCCTGCATCGGCATGCAGATGGACCTGCTGGCGCTGCTGGACCGCCCGTGGCTGTTCCTGCTGGGCATCATCTGGATCAGCGTGCACATCGCGCTGCTGTGGTGCCTGGGCAAGCTGCTGAAGGTGCCGTTCTTCTACTTCGCCATCGGATCGCAGTCGAACATCGGTGGCCCGGCCTCGGCACCGGTGGTGGCTGCGGCGTTCCACCCGGCGCTGGCGCCGGTCGGTGTGCTGCTGGGCACGATGGGCTATGCGACCGGCACCTATCTGGCCTACATCGTCGGCATCACCCTGCGTGCGTTGGCGGGGCAGGGGTGATCCCGGTAGTGCCGGCCGCTGGCCGGCAACCCGGTGATGCTCCACCGGTTCATGAGGTTGCCGGCCAGCGGCCGGCACTACCGATGCCCTATGCCACCGGCAACCCGCGCTCGATCAACCACGCTTTGGCATCTTCCGCATCCTGCTCGAACCGCGCCGAGTGAAAGGAAGGGCGCCGCAAGGACCGGCGCGTCGCCACGCGCCCATGGCCAACCGCGCCCGCGGCTTTACGCCACCGGCAACCCGCGCTCGATCAACCACGCTTTGGCATCTTCCGCATCCTGCTCGAACCACGCTTTCGTCGACCCTAGTCGGTACGTATACCCCCACGCATCCATGTCGGCCATCAGCCGCTGACTGCCGACGCCGGGCAGCTGCGCGGCCAGCACGATCTGCAGGTAACAGGTGGCGTCTTCTTCGGGCACCGAATCAGTGGCATCGGTGTGTACCTGTGCGCGCCGCTCCGGTGGCAGCACGATCAGGTGGCAGGCTTCATGCAGCATCGAATGCACGGGAGTGTCATCGCGCACGTAGACATTGCTGGCGATGATGCCGGCTTCCGGTTCGCCCCAGTAGCTGCCGGGAATCGGTTCACCGGCGCCTACGTGATGCAGCAGCAGGCCATGCGCGGCGAGCAGGCGCTGCGCATCGGCGAAGGCGATATCGCCGACGCGGGTGACGTTCGGTTCGGGTGTGGTATCGGTCATGCGGGTCGGAAAGCCCCGCCCATGCGGGCATGGACGGGGCGGCAGATCAGGGTTTTTCCGGGCCTTCCGGCAGCGCCACGGAGATGTCCAGCACATCGTGCTGGCCATCCTTCACCAGGTCGACCTTCACCGCATCGACGTCGATGTTCACGTACTTCTTGATTACTTCGAGCAGTTCGCGCTGCAGCAGCGGCAGGTAGTCCGGGCCACCGCGGTGGCTGCGTTCCTGCGCGATGATGATCTGCAGGCGGTTCTTGGCGGTTTCGGCGGTGGTCTTCTTCGCTTTGAGGAAATCAAACAGGCCCATGCTTACCCTCCGAACAGCTTGCTGAAGAAGCCCTTCTTCTCGACGTTGGTGAATCGCATCGGACGTTCTTCGCCCAGGATGCGCGCGACGGCGTCGTCATAGGCCTGGCCGGCAGCGGACTCGACGTCCAGGATCACCGGTTCACCCTTGTTGGAGGCATTGAGCACGTCGCCCGATTCGGGGATCACACCGATCGCCTTCAGGCCCAGCACTTCCTCGACGTCGGCGATGCTCAGCATTTCGCCGCTTTCCACGCGCACCGGGGTGTAGCGGGTGAGCAGCAGGAAGGCCGGCACGTCCTGGCCGGATTCGGCCTTGTGGGTCTTCGAATCGAGCAGCCCGATGATGCGGTCCGAGTCGCGCACCGAAGAGACTTCCGGATTCACCACCACCACGGCGCGGTCGGCGAAGTACATCGCCAGGAAGGCGCCCTTCTCGATGCCGGCCGGGGAGTCGCAGATGATGTAGTCGAAGCCGTCGGCGGCCAGGTCCTTCAGGACCTTGCCCACGCCTTCCTGGGTCAGCGCATCCTTGTCGCGGGTCTGCGAGGCCGCCAGCACGTACAGGTTGTCGAAGCGCTTGTCCTTGATCAGGGCCTGCTTGAGGGTGGCTTCGCCATGCACGACGTTCACGAAGTCGTACACCACGCGGCGTTCGCAGCCCATGATCAGGTCGAGGTTGCGCAGGCCGACGTCGAAGTCGATCACCGCCACCTTCTTGCCGCGCCGTGCCAGGCCGCAGGCCAGGCTTGCGCTGGAAGTGGTCTTGCCGACGCCGCCCTTGCCGGAGGTGACTACGATGATTTCAGCCAAAGGACTTCTCCTGATGATTCTGTTTGGGTGCTGCGTCAGTCCAGCGCAGCGATCTTGATCTGGTCCTGTTCCAGCCACACCTGCACGGCCTTGCCGCGCAGGGTGTCCGGCACATCGTCCAGTACCTTGTAATGGCCCGCAATGGCGACCAGTTCCGCATGGAAATCGCGGCAGAAGATGCGTGCCGCGGTGTTGCCCTGGGCCCCTGCCAGCGCGCGGCCGCGCAGGGTGCCGTAGATATGGATGCTGCCGTCGGCGATCACTTCGGCACCGGCGCCGACGGTGGCCATCACCGTCAGGTCACAATTTTCCGCGTACAGCTGCTGGCCCGAGCGCACGTTGCCCAGCTGCATGCGGCCAGGCTGCGGCGCGGCGGCATCGGCCACCTTGGCCACCTTGGCCACCGGCGCGGCCGGGGCCGGCTTCGGCTCGGCCCGCACCGCGCGACGCGGTTCCGGTGCGGGCGGCGGCGCCACTTCGGCGTCGGCCCGCTCGTACTGCGCGCGGAACTTGGCCAGCAGCGGCAGCCCGAGCTGCTGTGAGAGCAGGTCGACCGCGCTGGTGCCATAGGCCAGCGCCACCGGCAGCACGCCGGCGCTGCGCAGGCCATCGACCAGCGCCTGTGCGGTAGCCACGTCGGGCACCTGGCTCAGTCCGCCAAAGTCGAGAATCACCGCCGCGCGGCCGAACAGTTTTGGTGCGCGGGTCACGCGCTCGCGCATTTCCTGCACAAGGCGTTCGACATCAAGGGTGCGGATGCGCAGGTTGGCGATGCCCACCTGGCCGATCTTCAGTTCACCGGCCTGTTCGTAATCGAAATTCACCGCCACGCTCAGGTCCCCGTCGGCCGTTGTGCCTGCGCCGGCAGCTGCCGCGCGCGCGTCCATGCCACATCCGGCAGCTTGCCGCCGTAGGTCTCCTGCACCCACGGGTAGCTGCACAGTTCCTTGGCCAGCATGCTGGCGCGCACATCGACCTGCGGCATGGTGTTCTGGCCCAGCTCGCGGAAGCCGAAGCTGCCGTGGAAGAGCAGGGCGGCATCGGCGCCGTGGTCGAGGAAGACTTCGCAGGTCATCTGCGGGAAGCGCAGCTCGGCAAAGCTCTGCGCATCGGCGTAGAACGCACGGCCGACGCCACCGCCGCGACGGCGGCTGGCGACCACGATGCGGTCGATGTAGAAGAACGGGGTGTCCAGATGCTGCTTGAACCAGGCGAAATTGCTGCTGTCGTGCTGGCTGTCGCTGCCGAAGCCGATCAGGAAGCCGGCCAGGTTGCCGTCGCGCTCGGCGACACGGAAATACTCAGCGGTTTCATAGAACAGGCGCAGGCGGTCGGCATCCAGGGGAAGGATGGCCAGGCCAGCGTTGTTGTTCAAAGCCAGGACGGAATCGAGCTCGTGCTCGCGCACGTCGCGGATGACAATCGACATTGTGACTCCGTGGGGTAACGCGGTTGGTCCATCAAAGGACCCTGCGCACGATTATTGCATGCCCGGGGTGGGCTGCGGCATGAACAGGCGACCGGGCAGGCATGACTTCCGTGGGAGTGCAGGACGCCGGCCCGGACCGTAGAGTGCTGGGATGTTGGGAGTCCTCAGCCATACACGCGTCCTCCGCCTGGCCGGCCTGTTCACCTGGGTCATGGTCGGCCTGCCGCTGGCCTATTCGCAGTTCGAGAACCTGCACAGCCGCAACGACATGGGCGGCTGGGCGATCCTGTTGTTCGTCGCCTACCTGTCCTTCGGTACCGCCTACTACTGGCTGACCCGCATGCTGCGCAGCGACAGCCACACCACCTGGCTGGACCGCGGCCTGCTGTTGCTGTTGACGGTCTCGGCGCTGGGGGTGAGCTTCCTCAGCGGCTCGGGCCTGGGCAGCATCCTGATGATGGTCGCCGCCGGGGTGATCCCGTGGATGCTGTCGATACGGCTGGGCGTGCTGTGGCTGCTGGTCAGCCAGTTGGCGGTGGCTCCGGTCTACTACATGCTGCTGCGCTTCCCGCTGTTCGAGGCGGTGATGCAGTCGCTGCTGTACGGCGGCTTCTCCATGTTCATCTTCGTGACCAGTCTGGTCGCCCGGCAGCAGACCGAGGCCCGCGACGAGCAGCGCCGGTTGAACTCGGAACTGCGTGCCACCCGGGCCCTGTTGGCCGAGAGCGCCCGGGTCAACGAGCGCACCCGCATCTCGCGGGAGCTGCACGACCTGCTGGGCCACCAGCTGACCGCGCTGACCCTGAACCTGGAAGTGGCCGGTCACCTGGCCGAAGGCCAGGCACTGGAGCACGTGAAGCGCTCGCATGCGCTGGCCAAGCTGCTGCTGGGCAACGTGCGCGAAGTGGTCAGCCAGCTGCGCGAGACCGGCGCCATCGATCTGGCCGCCGCGCTGCGGCCGCTGACCGAGAACGTGCCCTCGCTGGACATCCAGCTGGACATCGAGGATCCGCTGAACGTCGAGGACCCGCAGCGGGCTCACGTGCTGCTGCGCTGCACCCAGGAGATCATCACCAACACGGTGCGCCACGCCGGCGCGCGCCACCTGTGGATCAAGGTGTACCGTGAAGCCCCCGACCGGGTGGTGGTGGAGACCCGCGACGACGGTGTCGGCGCGGAAATGGTCAATGTGGGCAATGGCTTGCGCGGAATGCGCGAGCGCCTGCAACAATGTGGTGGCCAGCTGCAGGTCCAGACCCGTCCCGGCGAAGGCTTCCGCCTGCGGGCGTCGGTGCCGGCAACGGTGCTGGTGGCCGCCCTTACCAAGGTTCCTGAAGGAGTGCGTTGATGATTCGCGTCTGCCTGGTCGACGACCAAACCCTGGTGCGGCAGGGAATCCGCTCCCTGTTGGCGCTCGACGATGGCATCGAGGTGGTGGCCGAGGCTGGCGACGGCCGGCAGGCGGTCGAGGTGATACCGCAGGTCCGCCCCGATGTGGTGCTGATGGACATGCGCATGCCGGTGATGTCCGGGCTGGAGGCACTGCAGATGCTGTCGCGTCAGGAGCAGCTGCCGCCCACCATCATCCTCACCACCTTTGATGACGATCAGCTGGTACTGGCCGGGCTCAAGGCCGGTGCCAAGGGCTACCTGCTCAAGGACGTCACCCTGGACCAGCTGGTCGGTGCGATCCGCACCGTGGCCGATGGGGGTTCACTGGTGCAGCCGGCAGTGACCCAGCGCCTGTTGTCCGGCCTGGAACACATGCGCAACGAGTTCGTCAGCCTGGACCGTCCGGACCCGCTGACCGACCGCGAGACCGAAATCCTGCGGTTGATGGCCAGCGGTTTCTCCAACAAGGAGATCGCCAACTCGCTGGGCGTGGCCGAGGGCACCATCAAGAATCACGTGTCCAACATCCTCTCCAAGCTGGGCGTGCGTGACCGTACGCGGGCCGTGTTGAAGGCATTCGAACTTCAGCTGGTCTGAGGAAAATCGTTCAGGTACAAAGACTTGAGCGGCAAACAGGGGCGTTCGCCAGGAA
The DNA here is from genome assembly GCF_050435725.1 of Stenotrophomonas sp. AN71. NCBI lineage: Bacteria > Pseudomonadati > Pseudomonadota > Gammaproteobacteria > Lysobacterales > Lysobacteraceae > Stenotrophomonas > Stenotrophomonas sp. AN71. The sequence continues at coordinate 82,951 of NZ_JBNDKU010000004.1, forward strand.
CGCCCCCTACTTGCCGGGTATCGGTATGCGGTACCCTTCGATTCCTTTGTCCATACAAATACGCAGCCGGCAGGGAAACCGGTGCGCCAATCCCGATAAACAATGCCCGCGAAGCCTGCTAGGATTGGCGCTTCGCTTCAATCAACCCGGCCGTGGGATCGGCCCCGGAGACTCTCTGAATGACCCGTATTATCGAGTTCCTGATCGCCTTGGGGATCGTGGCTGGCCTGTTCGTCATTATTGGCGTCTGTCTGCCGGGCGAGCGTCACATCACCGAAAGCATCGAGACCAACCGCAAGATGACGATCGTGTACGACACGGTCAGCAGCCTGCGCCGCTTCAAGGACTGGAACCCGCTGGTACTGCGCGATCCCGCCGTTGAACTGAAGCTGTCCGGCCCGGCCTCCGGTACCGGTGCCACCCTCGACTTCACCTCCAAGGACCTGGGCACCGGTTCCTGGAAGATCACCGAAGCCGAAGAGAACAAGCGTGTTGTGATCGCCATCGAAGACGCCACCAAGGGTCACGACAAGGTCACCACCTTCAGCCTGGAGCCGACCGGCAAGGGCGGTCGCAACGTCAAGATCACCCAGGACTACTCGGTGAAGTACGGCTTCGACCTGTTCGGCCGCTATGCTGGTCTGTATGTCAGCCGCCAGATCGGCGATGACATCAAGATGGGCCTGTCGCGCATCGCGAACATGCTGGCCAGCGTCCCGAACGTTGACTACCGCACCCCGGAAGCCCCGCTGACCGATCTGGCCATCGTGGAAGTGCCGGCTGAAGACCTGCTGGTCGTCAACGCCGGTAACGTTGACCGCGGTCAGGACACCATCACCAAGTCCATCAAGGACAACCAGGAGTGGATCAAGCGCGTGATGGAGGCCAATGGCCTTGAAGCCGCCGGTCCGTTCCGCATCATCACCACCGACTTCGGTCAGGAGAAGTACGCCTTCGATATCGCCCAGCCGGTGAAGAAGAAGGGTGCTGAAGGTGCCACTGCTGAAGAGCTGACCGTCAAGATCGACGGCGGCGCTCCGGTCAAGTACGTGCACGTGGCTCCGCACCGCTCGGCGCATGCTGCCTACACCGGTCACATGGCGGGTCTGGACGTTGCGCGCAACGGCCTGCGTGCCTGGGCCGTGACCTCGGGCAACGAAGTTGTCGATCGTCCGTACGAAAGCTGGAAGGACGGCCTCGACAAGTCGTTCACCCCGGAAGCGACCTACGACATCTACTGGGCCGTCAAGTAAGCCTCGGCTGATCATGTAGTGTTGGACACGAAAACGCGCCGCTCATTGCGGCGCGTTTTTTTTCATCCGGCGCCCGCCCTGGAGCGCTGCGCAAGGAGCCGTCATGTTCAATCTCGAACGCCGAGCACGTAAGCCCTCGCTGCTGGCCTGCCTGGGCGCATTGCTGGCCGCCGCCTCGATCGGCCTGTCTGCCTACGCCTCGCACGGTGTGACCGACCTGCTTGCGCAGCAGCATCTGAACATGGCGGCGCTGTATGCGTTCGCGCATGGCGCGGTGCTGCTGGTATTGGGGCCGCGCGCGCAGGGGGCGATCGCGCACCTGGCGCTGTACGTGCTGTTGCTGGGCGTAGTGCTGTTCTCCGGCAGCCTGGTGGGCGGAGCGCTGTGGCAGTGGCCGACGCGGATGGCGCCGATCGGCGGCACCAGCATGATGGCCGGATGGGTGTTGCTGGCGATCAATGCGTTGCGGCGCTGAGAGCAGTGCGGCGAGCCGCCGGGCACGGCCTCTGTAGAGTCGAGCCCTGCTCGACTTCGAGCGTAGCGACCCGCTTTCGCCTTTGATTTTCTGTTCCATCCCGTGGCGGACGCACGCGGAACAATTCCGGGACGCGTCCATGCGCGGACTGCTCCAGGCAGCCGCCACGAGGGGCTCAACCGTTGGCCGGTTTCCAGCACCAGTGCCAGGGTTCGTAGACGATCCCGTGCGGATTGCCGCGTGGGTAGCTCAACTGGAAGCCGTGTTCGCCGGCATGGGCCTGCAGCCACGCGAATGCCGCGGTCGCCTCGAAGGTTTCCTCGGCGGGGGCATCACCGGGGGTGCCGATGTCCAGTGCGTGGCCGCTGTGGTGTTCGCTGAAGCCCGGTGCGGCATTGACCTTCAGGATCTCCGTCACGCCCAGGCCGCGCGCCCGTTTCCGGTCGAAGATGCCCAGCTGGTAGGCATGGCTGCGAAAACCGGAGATCGCGTCCAGCGCAATGCCATCCTGGGCAGCGTGCCGGCGCATCCGTTGCCAGCCCTGTGCAGCCACGCGACGCAGCCATAGCGGGCGGCCGAAACGGTCACGGCCCGCGAAATGCAGCAGGCAAGGCTCGGGCTCCAGTGGCAGGCCGCTGTCTTCGGCATAACGCTGCGGATCCAGGCCCAGCTGCTGCAGGCGCTGCTGCAGTCCGGCCAGTGGCAGCCATTGTTCTTCCAGTGGCGCGCCGAACGGCCGTGCCAGCGGAGCATCGAGCAGCGCCAGTGCTTCCTCGACCCCTGGCTCGCGCGCCAGTCGCGGCACCATGGCGTGCACGCCGAGCGGCAGGACCGCCGCCAGGTACCGGCCATCAAGTTTGCGCCGCAGTATCCATTGTGCCCGCGCCAGCAGGCGCGCATCGGCAGTGCCGCGCGCGCGCAGCAGGTCGGCGGGCCACACTTCGATGGCCTCGGTATTGATCAGCAGGGGCAGGCGTCGTTGCATCGCCGCAGCTTACTGCCGCGGCGCCGGCACGGCCACCTTGCGCAGGGCATCCAGCAGCGCCTGTGGCCGGTCCAGGCTGAGCAGCAGCGTGCTGCCATCGACGACCGGCAATACCAGCACCCGCGTGCGATCGGTGACCAGGGCAAAGCCCTTGCCGCCACCGCGCAGGCGGAAGTGGCCGGAATGGAAACCGGGCATCGAGTAGCCGTTGGTCTTGAAGCGGATGGCGTAGCGGCGGTCGCGGCTGAGATCGACGACTTCCGCCTGCTCCAGTCGCAGCTGCGCCACGGGCACGCGTCGCCGGTACATCGTCGAGCGGACGTCCAGCACGGCGCCGTCGAACTCGACCCGGCGCCGGAAGAACGCCACGCTGAGACCGATGCCGAGCGCGGCGATTACCAGCAGGCTCCACGCCGCGCTGCCGCCCAACCGGAACCAGGGCGGCGACAGCGTCACTTCCATCCACGGCGCGTTGGCGCGGGCGGTATGCAGCTGCGCAAAGACGCTGATGCCGAAGGCGAGCAGCAGGGGCAGCACGACCCACAGCACGCGCAACGGTGAGCTCTCTGCCACATCGAACTGCTTCGGGTCGCTGCTGCTCATCGTTGCGCCTTGATCCAGGTGGCTACGTCATCGATCAGCGTCGCGTCGACGTGGCCCGGGTGCGCGTATTCCTGCAACGAGCTGGGGCCGCTGCCGGCAATGCCGATATGGTTGAGTGCCGGATAGGCCTGCCACTGCACGTCGCTGCGGCCGGCCAGTGCCTTCTGCCACAGTGTCCAGTCGGCATCGGGCACCTGGAAGTCGCGGCTACCGTGCAGCATCAGCAAGGGCTTGTGCAGGGCCTGTGCATCGCCGCGTGCATTGACCGCTTCAACGCTCTTCCAGAAGGACTGCGGAACGCCCAGTGGCAGTTCGCTGGCTGGTGCCGGCGCATCACTGCGGGCCGCTGCGATCTGTGCATCGAGGCGATCGAGGAAAGCCTGTTCCGGTGCGCTGATGCTGCCGTCGAGTGCCATCAGGTAGCGGTTCTGTTCGGGCAGCAGTTCCAGCAGCGTGCGCGCTGGCGCGGCCCACAGGATCGCGCCACGCGCCTGCGGCCAACGGCTGGCGATACGCGGGGCGAGCATGCCGCCCTGGCTGTGCCCCATCACGAACACGTGGCTGCGGTCGATGCGCGGATCGGCAGCGACTGCGGTCAGGGCGGCCACCGCATCCAGCGTGGTCTCGTCATCGACGGTGAAGTGATCGTTGGCGAAATCCTGCGGGCGGGTGAGGGTGCGCTTGTCATAGCGCAGTACGGCGATGCCCCGGGCCGCCAGGCCGCGCGCAACATCCAGGAACGGGCGGCTGCCGCCGATGGTCTCGTCGCGGTCCTGTGGACCCGAGCCATGCACCAGCACGACCGCAGGGAAGGGGCCTTTGCCCTTGGGCAGTGCCAGGGTGCCGGGCAGGGCGCCGCGCGCCTGCGGCACGCTGAACTCCACCTCGCTGTAGCGGGCATCCGCCGGCGGCGGCGCAGCCTTTTCGGCGGCAGCGGGCCGCAGCATCAAGCCGGCCACCTTGTCCTGTGCATCCACCGCCACCTGCGCTACGACGCCCCCGCTGGAGAACTGCAGCGGCACCACCACCAGCTGCAGGCCCTGTTGTGTGCTCACCTGGGCGGTGCCGCGCTCCTTCAGCGTGCCCAGCGAATTCCACAGCGTGCCGAGTTTTTCGGCAGGTACGGCCTCGGCCATCTGCGCGGTGAACATCGCTTCGGCATCGGTCGTCTGGCCGGCCTGCAGGTGATCGAGAAGCCGGTTGGCCACCTGCTGCGGATCGGCGGCGATGGCCGGGCAGGCGAGCAGGGTCAGGCCCAGCATGAGCAATCGGCGGGACGTGGACATGGACGACGTGGACATGGCTACTGCTCCTTCTTGAAGACCAGCATGGCCGGGCGCATCGGCGCCGGAATGATGACGTTGACCAGTTCCCAGCCGAGCTGACCCTGGCGGGTCAGTTCGCTCTGGATGTCCTCGGCCTTGAGTGCGCCCATCATCGTGGTCTTCACTTCGATCGTCTGGTAACTCCAACGCGTGCTCATTCCTTGTCCTCCGGCGATGGCTTGGGTTTCGGCAGGCGTCCTGCCTTGCGCAGGGCGTCGCGCAGCACGTATTCGATCTGCGCGTTGAGGCTGCGCAACTCATCGTCAGCCCAGCGCTGCGCGGCGGCCAGAACCTCGGCGTTGATGCGCAGCGGGTAGGCTTTCTTCTCACTCATGAAAGCTCCTGGCGGGGCGGTGGGGCGCCCCGTTGCGAGGGTGGTTCAGTACAGCGAACCGGCGTTGACGATCGGCTGGGTACCGCGGTCCGAGCACAGCACGGTCAGCAGGTTGCTGACCATGTGCGCCTTGCGTTCCTCGTCCAGCTGCACCACGCCGTTCTTCTGCAGTTCGGCCAGGGCCATCTCGACCATGCCGACGGCACCGGCGACGATGCGCGTGCGTGCGGCGATCACGGCATTGGCCTGTTGCCGCTGCAGCATCGCCTGGGCGATTTCGGCGGCGTAGGCGAGGTGGCTGATGCGCGCGTCGATCACCTGCACGCCGGCGTCGGCCAGGCGTTCGGCCAGTTCGTTCTTCAGGTGCTGGGAGATCTCGCTGGCATGGCTGCGCAGGGCGAGCTGGCCGTCCTCGTGCTGGTCGTAGGGATAGCTGGTGGCCATCGCGCGCAGCGCCGATTCGGACTGGATGTGCACGAAGCTCTCATAGTCGTCCACGTTGTAGACCGCCTCGGAGGCGTCCACCACCTGCCAGACGATCACTGCGGCGATTTCGATCGGGCTGCCGTCCAGTTCGTTGACCTTCAGCTTGCCGCTCTCGAAGTTGCGCACGCGCTGGCTGACCCGGCGCTTGGCATAGAAGGGGTTGTTCCAGCGCAGGCCGTTGTCCTTGACGGTGCCGACGTACTTGCCGAACAGGCTCAGTACCGCCGCCTGGTTGGGCTGGACCGTGTACAGGCCGGCCAGGATGAAGAGCGCTGCTGCAGCGACCAGCAGGCCGGCCAGCATCAGCACCAGGTTCGGCGAGCCGGTGCTGGCCTTGGCCGCCACTCCCAGTACGAACAGCGCGCCGCCGGCCACGCCGGCCAGCAGGGATCCGGCCAGGGTGCCGAGGCCGTTGAGGGAGGCAAGCGACTTCTCTTTCATGGCGGTACGTCCTTGAGGGTTCGATAGAAAGATATCAAATTGATATCAGATCATATGACCGTTCGTCGGAAGTTGCCGGCAGGGCGCCGGGGCTGGACCGGCTAGAATGCCCACCCGCCTTCACATCGCTGCCGGAACCGCCATGGCCAAGCTTGGAACCCCGCTGTCCCCCTCCGCCACCCGCGTGCTGCTGCTGGGCTCGGGCGAACTCGGCAAGGAGGTGGCGATCGAGCTGCAGCGGTTGGGCGTGGAAGTGATCGCCGCCGACCGCTATGCCGACGCCCCGGCCATGCAGGTCGCGCACCGCTCGCATGTGATCGACATGCTCGACGCGATGGCGCTGCGCGCGCTGATTGCGCAGGAGCAGCCGCACCTGGTGGTGCCGGAGATCGAGGCCATCCACACCGAGACCCTGGTACAGCTGGAACAGGAGCAGGGCCTGCGGGTTGTTCCGACCGCACGCGCTGCGCGCCTGACCATGGACCGCGAGGGCATCCGTCGGCTGGCCGCCGAGACCCTGGGCCTGCCGACCTCGCCGTACCGCTTCGTCGATACCGAAGCCGAGTACCGCGCGGCGGTGGCTGCGATCGGCCTGCCGTGCGTGGTCAAGCCGGTGATGTCGTCCTCGGGCAAGGGCCAGAGCACCCTGCGTCGCGAGGCGGACATCGCCCCGGCGTGGGACTACGCGCAGACCGGAGGCCGCGCCGGCGCCGGCCGCTGCATCGTCGAAGGCTTCATCGATTTCGATTACGAAATCACCCTGCTGACCGTGCGCCATGCCGGCGGCACGTCGTTCTGCGCGCCGATCGGTCACCTGCAGAAGGATGGCGACTACCGCGAGAGCTGGCAGCCGCAGCCGATGTCGGACAAGGCGCTGGCGCGGGCCGAAGAAATCTCGCGCGCGATCACCGACGACCTCGGTGGCTGGGGCCTGTTCGGCGTGGAGCTGTTCGTGAAGGGCGACGAAGTGTGGTTCAGCGAAGTGTCGCCGCGCCCGCACGACACCGGCCTGGTCACTCTGGTGTCGCAGGAGCTGAGTGAGTTCGCGCTGCACGCGCGCGCCATCCTCGGTCTGCCGATTCCGCTGATCCGCCAGAGCGGCCCGTCGGCCTCGTGCGCGTTGCTGGCGCACGGTGAGGGCGTGCCGTACTTCAACAACGTCGCTGCCGCGCTGCAGGTGCCGGACACCGCGGTGCGCCTGTTCGGCAAGCCCAGCGTGCACGGCCATCGCCGCGTCGGTGTGACCCTGGCGCGCGCCGAAACGATCGACGAAGCACGTGCCATCGCGCGTGATGCGGCCGACGCCATCGGCGTCGAACTGCGCCCGTAAAGCAAAAAGGGGACGGAGGGGATTAAGTCGTTTTTCCACAAACGACTTAATCCCCTCCGTCCCCTTTTTGCTGGGCCTTACGGCTTAACGTCCACCCACACCAGGTGGTGGTCGCTGCCGTCGGCGATCTTCGCTTCCGGGCTTTCATTGGCCGGCCAGAAGATGCCGCTGCCGATGTATTCGAAACCGGTCGAGGGCAGTACGTAGTCCAGGCGCATGGTGCCGGACTTCGGGCCGAAATCGCCGGTGGCGTGGAACGGCGCGCCCTTGCGCTCGATGCCCTTGGCCGCATAGGCCAGGCTGGTCTGCTCGCCGCCGATGCTGCGCGGGGTGGGGTAGCGCAGCACGCGGGCATTCTCGATCAGTTCAACGATTGCCTCATGGCGGCCATCGCCATCGACCGGGTCGTTGTTGAGGTCGCCGAGGATCACGAAGCGCGCATCCTGTGCCAGGCCGCCACACTGGCCCTTGTCGTCGCACAGCCACGGCTTGTCACCCTTGGACAGGTACTCCTGCCACAGGCGCAGTTCGTCGTGGTTGCGCGCTGCGTTGCGCTTTTCCGGGCCGTCGAACACCGGCGGCGTCGGGTGCGAGACCAGTGCATGGACCACGCCGGCCGGGGTCTTCACCGGCACGTCCCAATGCGACTTCGAGGACAGCCGCAGCTGCGACCACACCTGGTCGTTGTAGAAGCTCTTGCCGGTGCGCGGATCGATCGGACGGATCGCGCCGGGCATCGTGCTCCACTTCAGCAGCTGGAAGCTGCGCACCTTGGCCTCGTCGATCGGGTAACGCGACAGCAGCAGCATGCCGTACTGGCCCGGGTGCAGGCCGTAGCCCCAGGCGTCGTTGCCGCGGCTGCGGCCTTCGCCGCCGACCACGCCGTTGTTGTCCAGGTCCAGGCCACTGGGCACGCCGGTGTTGACCGGGGCCAGGTAGCGGTAGGCGAAGTGCAGCGGCTTGCCGCCGCCGGGCTGGGCAACGCCCAGGTAGCGCTTCTGGAACAGGTCGGCGGCGCGATGGGCGTCGTCGAAGTCGAACTCGTTCAGCAGCACCAGGTCCGGGCGCACCTGCTGCAGCACGGCGGCGATCTTGCGCGCGTGTTCGCTGTCGCCTTCCAGCTCCTTGATCAGGCCACCCGCGTCGTCCGAGTACAGCGAGGTGTTGTAGGTGGCCAGGCGCAGCGCAGCGGACGGCTTTTCGGTCATCGCGGGGGACTTGGCGAAGGCGGGGGCGGTGGCGCCGCAGAGCAGGGCCAGGGCGAGCATCAGGGGTTGGGCGTTCATGGCCGTATTGTGCACCCGGCCCGGTGTCAGTGGTTTGTCAGCGGCCGTCCAGATCGTTGTCGAAATCGTGCCAGCGGCGGCCGTCATAGGCCTCCAGCGGATGGAAGCGGCGCTTGTAGTCCATCTTCTGGTGCCCACGGATCCAGTAGCCCAGGTATACGTGCGGCAGGCCCTCGCGGCGGGCCCATTCGATCTGCTGCAGGATCGCGAAGGTGCCCAGCCCGCGAGCGGCATGGTCCGGGTCGAAGAAGGTATAGACCGCCGACAGGCCATGCTCGGTGACGTCGGTCACCGCCACCCCCAGCAGCTGGCTGGGCTGGCCATCGTGACCGGGCAGGCGCATTTCCATGAAGCGGGTGTGCGACCAGCTGCCGATCAGGAACTGCTCGAACTCGTGCGGCCCGTGGTCGTCCATGCCGCCATTGGCGTGGCGGTGCACCAGGTAGCGGTGATACAGCGCGAACAGGTCGTCGCGGGCAGTGGCGGCGGTGATCCGCACCTCCAGATCGTCATTGCGGGCCGCGCAGCGACGCTGGCTGCGATCCGCGGCGAAGCGCGCCACCGGAATGCGTACCGCCACGCAGGCCTGGCACTGGGCACAGTGGGGGCGATAGACCAGATCGCCACTGCGGCGGAAGCCCCAGCTCAGGGCCAGCGGGTACAGGCCGCCGAGGCGACGGTCGTGCGGGTCCAGCACCAGGTCGCGCGCCACCCGGTCCGACCAGTACCCGCAGGGGTGCTCGCCGGTCTGGAAAAGTCGAAGTTCGTCGTCTCTGTCGCCGTGTATCGCCATGGGCACAGCATAGCTCCAGCCCGTCGCAGTGGCGGCGACTGTCCGCCGGATGAATGGAACCGGCAGCGGCGTCAACCAATGTCGCGCCCGGGCGTTGTTGTCTCCCGAGGGTGAAGTGATCACCCCGACGCAATTCCCATCCCCAGGAGTGACCCCATGATCCGTACCCCCCTGCTGCTGGCCCTGCTGCTCGGCACCTCCGCTTCCGGTATCGCGCTGGCGGCCGACACCCCGACCGCGCCGGCACAGCGCCCGGCCAAGCTGGACACCAACGGTGACGGCGTCATCGACCGCAGCGAGGCCGCTGCCAACCCGCGCCTGGCCGCGAAGTTCGACGAGCTGGACAAGAACAAGGACGGCAAGCTCTCGCGCGATGAACTGCCGCGCTGGAAGCACGGTCGCCGTGGCCACGGTGGTGAGCGCTGGGCCAAGCTGGACGTCAACAAGGACGGCCGCATCAGCCGCGAGGAAGCCAAGGCCGATCCGCGCCTGGCCGAGCGCTTCGACCAGCTCGATCTCAACAAGGACGGCTATCTGGACAAGGCCGACCGCGAGCTGCGCATGAAGCAGGTGCGGGACGCCTGGTTCGCCGCCGCCGACACCAACAAGGACGGCCAGTTGAGCAAGGCCGAGTTCGATGCGGCCAAGGGCCCGATGCACGGTGGTCCGCGTCATGGCGGCCCGCGTGACAATGCGGCGCCGAAGCCGCAGCGCTGAGTTTCAACGCAGTGAATGACGACAACGCCGGCGCATTGCCGGCGTTGTCCGTTACAGGTGCCCGCTGCGCATCAGCGTGTACACCACCAGACCGATCACGAATACGTTCGCCCCGATGATGCCACTGCGGCCATACATGGATTCGAATTTCCAGTTGGTTCCGCTGCGGCCGCGCCGCGCCGAATCGCGCGCGATCATCGGTGCCATCACCCGCTGCAGCGGCACCAGGCACTGGTAGTTGACCACGCCCAGACCCAGTGCCAGCAGCAGCATCTGGCCCCAGATCGGGGCCTGCAGCAGCGCCGCCAGCAGCATCGCCACGCACCAGACCAGGGCGGTGCCGGTGTTGAGGCGGACAAAGTGCCGCACCTGCGTGCGTTCGCCTTCGGTCTCTGCATACGACATCAGGAAGCGGGCACCGAGGTAGCTGCCGATCGCTCCGCCGGCGACGCCGGCAGCGATGGCCCCCCAGCTTCCGACCGGCAGCACATGCAGTTGGCCCAGCGTGGCGGTCAACGTGCCCATCGCGGTGCCGCCGGCAACGCTGGCGCCACCGAGGCCAAGTTTGCTGCCGCCGATGCCGACACCGGTACCGAGCAGGATCGCGGCGCTGGCGGTGCCGGGCGCGGCCACCAGCACCATCGACACCACGACGGTAGCGAACGCAGCGCTCGGAGCGCTGCTGCGGGCGAATTCGCCGAAGCGCTGCAGCAGGCCTTCGCGCACCAGCGCGCGGGCGCGTGACAGGCGCTTGCGCACGGCCGCGTCGCTGAGCCCGAGCAGGTCGGCCACCTGCTGCGAGCGCTGGCCTTCGCGGTAGTACAGCAACAGCACTTCGCGGCTGTCGGCGGGCAGGGCGGACATGATGTCCTCGGCGGCGATCTCTTCTTCCACCCGCTGCAGCCGGTCGGCCGCGCCCGGCGTCGGGTCGGCGGCCATGCCCAGCGCGACCTCGGCGGCCTCGCCGGTCAGCGGGCGGCCACGCTGCGCGCGCAGCCAGTCGCGGGCCAGGTTGCGGGTGATCTGCCGCAGCCAGGGCAGGAAGCTGGTTGAACTGCGCAGCTGGTGCAGCTGTTGCCAGCCTTTCACGAAGGCTTCCTGGGCGATGTCCTCGCTGGCCTGGCGGTCGCGGGTGATGGCCAGCGCGATGGCGGTGACGGTGTTCTGGCAGGCCAGCACGATGCGGCCATAGGCATGCTGGCAGCCGCCGGCGGCCGCCGGCAGTTCGCGTTCCAGGGTCTGGTCGATCGATGCGGCGAAGGTCGTCATGGTGGCGGCGCTCCTGCGGGGATTGTGTCCCATGACGGCGCCGCATGCCCAATGTGACCGCAGATGCTGATGCATCTGCGGTCCGCGCATTCCACCTCATCCCCGCGCCGTTGGCGCACCCCCTTGAACAACAAGGGGGCTCCAATCCTGACCGGTTACGGTGAAATCGCGGCCCTGCTGCCAGGCCGCTGCGCTCGCCGGGCATGGCCCGGCGCTACCGGTGCGTTACTTGGCGGGCTGGATGCGGACCCGCACTTCTTCCTCTTCCGGCGCGGCCTGCGGGGCAGGTTGCGCCTGCTGCGGCTGGGCCTGCGGAGCAGGGGCCGGTGCGGCCGGTGCCGGGGCGCCGCGATGGCGCAGGCCGATCACCAGTGCCACGCCGGCGATCACCACCAGCAGGGCGATGCGGATGCGCCAGGCCCAGCCACGGCCGCCGCCCGTCGCCGGCGCGTCGTCGCGGAAGGCGAACTCGGCGGTCGGGTGGTCGCGGCGGGTGGTGTCGAGCAGGCGCGCGTCGCGCAGGATCTCGCGGGCGCGCGGCTGGTCATCGGCACGCACGATCCATACCGCGGGATAGGCATTGGCGTTGCCCAGCTCGGTATAGCTGAACTGGCCGCGGCGGCGGGTCTTGTACGAGCGCCCATTGGTCACCTTGACCTCGATGCCGTGCTCGCGCAGGAGCTCGGCCACGCCTTCAACGGTTTCCACGCGCTGGCTGCTGAAAATCTGGCGCATCGGATCAGTCCTTGGCCGGCACGGCGGCCGCTGCTGCCTGGTCCGGAACGACGCGGATCAGGCCTTCCTGCGCCGTGCTGGCGACCAGCACACCGTTGCGGGTGAAGAACTGGCCACGGGCCAGTCCGCGTGAATCCTGTGCGCTCGGGCTGTCCAGCGAGTACAGCAGCCAGTCGTCGGCGCGGAACGGGCGGTGGAACCAGATGGCATGGTCGAGCGAGGCCATCTGCACGTGCGGGTGGTAATAGCTGATGCCGTGCGGGAACGTCGCCGTGCCCAGCAGGTGGAAATCGGAGGCATAGGCCAGCAGGGCCTGGTGCAGTTCGGGCGCATCGCCGACCGGCTCGCTCAGGCGCATCCACACCTGGTGGTAGGGAGGGCGCTTGGGCGGGTTCAGTTCGTCGCGCGGGTAGACGTGGCGGAATTCGAACGGGCCGCCGCGTGACAGCCAGCGCTGCACTTTGATCGGCAGCCGCTCCAGCACCTCGGCCGGCAGCGGGCGGTTCGGCTCGATGTCTTCCGGCTGCGGCACTTCGGGCATCTTGTGCTGGTGCTCGGCACCGGTCTCGGCCTGCTGGAACGAGGCCGCGCAGAAGAAGATCACCTTGCCGTGCTGGATCGCGGTGACCCGGCGTACCGAGAAGCTGCCGCCGTCGCGGGTGCGGTCCACGTCGTAGACGATCGGGTGGTCGATGTTGCCGGCACGCAGGAAATAGGCATGCAGCGAGTGCACGTGGCGGCCGTTGTCGACCGTGGCCTGCGCCGCAGCGAGGGCCTGGCCCAGCACCTGCCCGCCGAACACGTACTTGGTGCCGATGTCGCGGCTCTGCCCGCGGAACAGGTTGTCCTCCAGCCGCTCCAGGGTGAGCAGGTCGATCAGCTCGGAGACGACGGGTTCGGGCGTGTCGTTCAAGGGGGCGGCCACAGCAGTGAAAGAGGGTCCGATTATACCGGTCAGGGATCTGACCCCGATGCCGCGCGCGGCCCCGCCTTCGGTAGTGCCGGCCGCTGGCCGGCAACCGCAGGGGGCCCGGAAGGATTGCCAGGTTGCCGGCCAGCGGCCGGCACTACCGTTTACTTGCCCAGCCGGGCGAGCAGCGCCTGCAGGGCGTTCTGCGCATCCGGGGCGAACCAGGCCTCGACGAAGCGGTCGAGCTGGATCAGGTCCGGCTGCAGCGCTACGTGCAGGTCGGCGCGGGCGATGGCGCGGGTCAGCAGCATCGGCTGGCGCGGCTGCTTGAGCAGGTTCTGCAGCCAGGCCACCGCGCGTGCCACCACCAGGTCGCCCTCGGCCAGTTCATCGACCAGGCCGATCTGCAGCGCCTGCTCGGCCGGCACCAGGGCACCGGTGGTGAGCAGCACGCCGGCACGGTGCACACCCACCGCGCGGCGCAGCAGGCGCTGGATGCCCTCCGGCGCGATCAGGCCCACCTGTACTTCGTTCAGGCCGATGGCATACGGGCGCGACGGATCGGCACTGCGCGCCATCACCCGGTAGTCGCAGCACAGGGCCAGCACGCAGCCGCCGGCCGGGGCGTGGCCGGTGATCGCCGCGACCACCGGAATGCGGCTCTCGGCCAGCGTGCGCACCGCGCCAAAAAAGGCGTTCCAGGTGTCCAGCAGCTTGTGCTTGTCATCGCCGTGCGAGAGCAGGTGCGGTACATCCATGCCGCCGGTGAAGATGCGCTCGCTGCCGGACAGCACGATGCCGTGCGCGTCTTCGGCCATGGCCAGCTCGATGGCATGGATCAACTGCCGGCACAGTTCGGTATCCAGGGCATTGACCGGCGGCCGCGCCAGGCGCAGCTCGCGGATGGGGCCATGGTTGATCACCTCGATGAGCGTCGTCATGCTGCGGTCTCGTTGCGAAGAAGGAACCTGGGCGATGATAACCAAACCATTCGTTGGCGTATTGTTGATGATGTGTGCGGCCGCAGCATCGGCTTCCGCCGCCGAGACGAAGTGCGTCACAGTGGAGCAGGGCTGGGTGCGGTTGCTGCCCAACCCGAAGATGGCAATGACTGCCGGTTATGCGGTGATCCGCAACGGCTGCGCCAAGGCGGTGGCGATCACGGGTGCACGCAGTGCGACCTTCGGCGATGTGTCGCTGCACGAGACCACGATCGTCGATGGGGTCAGCCGCATGCGTGAGGTCCGGCGCCTGCCATTGGCGCCCGGCGCACGCGCCGTACTCAAGCCCGGTGGCCTGCACCTGATGCTGATGGACGGCTACCGCACCCTGGAGGAGGGGCAGCCTGTGTGGCTGCAGCTGCAGCTGGAAGATGGCACCGAAGTCAGCACGGCATTGATAGCGCGCAAGGTGGCGCCGTAACGCACCGCATGTTCCGCCGGGCCATGCCCGGCACGGGCTTACGACCAGTCGTAAGAGAACAGCACCGTGCGGCTTTCCGGCTCGTACAGCATTACGATGGCATCGGCGCCGGTGGCGCACCAGTTGTAGCCGGCTACGTCGGCTACGGAGAAGAATTTGTGGCCATCGCGGGTGATGATCACGGTTTCGGCATCGTCCGCGGCGTCGGGGTCATCGGCAGCCTCGGTGAAGCCAAGCTCGAAGGCGGCGGGAATCTCTGCAGTCTCCGTCCAGTTGCCGAAACCGATCGGGCCGCCCAGCGAATCCAGGTAATCGCGCTCGCTGGCTTCACCCTTGCCATAGCGCGAGTAACAGGCCAGGCGGCCATGCGTGGCATGGTAGTCACGCGCCTTGGCATAACTCTCGCGCATCTGCGCGATGTGTTCCCGCGCGTCCTTGTCCTGCACCGCATCGCCGATGAAATAACCCTTGTTGCCGAGGAAGCGCATCTCGTTGCCGGCGGTCAGTTCGAAGGCGATCCAGTTGGTGCCGGTGAATGCGTTGTGGTGTTCTTCGGTGCCATCGCCGATGCAGCCGTCATACGGTTCGATCGGGCAGAGCATCGTCGCCACCTGGCCAGCCAGTTCCGGGCGCAGCACGCCCAGGTCGATCTTCAGCAGTGGCAGCAGGTGCTCGCCAAGCCAAGCCTGGTCGGCGGGGAAGACGTCGGTGGGGAAGGGGACCATGCCGGGCAGCAGGTCGCTCAGTTCAGTCTGGTGGATCATGTCAGTCCTTTGATGTGGAACGGTAGCGCCGGGCCATGCCCGGCGGGCCGGTGCCGACCAAGGTCGGCATCTACCAGATGTGTCAGCTCGACGCGCTGCGGATCGCCTCCGGCAGCGGTGCGCTCTTGCCGGTCTGGGTGTCCAACCACACCACCACCACATTGCCGTCGGAGTACAGCGTCGACTCATCCTGCTGGTCGACGATGCGGTGGCCGATGGTCACGCTGCTGTTGCCCAGGCGCTCGACGAACAATTCGACCAGGATGTCGTTGGGCCACACGATCGGCAGCCGGTAATTGACGTTGGTCGCGGCCACCACCGGTGCGATGCGGTCGGTCATCGACACGCCTTCCACACCCAGCATCCAGCGCACGCGCGCTTCTTCCAGATAGGAGATGTACTTGGCGTTGTTGACGTGGCCCATGCTGTCCATGTCGCGCCAGCGCACGCTGATCGGGATGCGGGCCAGGATCTTGGGTTCGCTGCTCATCAGGCGTCCTTCTTCTTCTTGCTGGCAGTGGCGGTCTTGCTGCTCTTGCCGGTGCTCTTGGCGGCCACCGCCTTCTTCGCAGGCTTCTCGGGCTTCACCTTGCGCGGCGGGCGGGCGTCGGGCTTGTTGGCCACGGCCGCCGGCTGCTCCGGGCGTGCGCTGGTGGAAGGCAGCATGCGGGCCAGGAACTGGCCGGTGTACGACTGCGGGCAGGCCGCCACGTCTTCCGGCGTGCCGGTGACCAGGATGGTGCCACCGCGATGGCCGCCTTCCGGACCCAGGTCGACGATCCAGTCGGCGGTCTTGATCACGTCCAGGTTGTGCTCGATCACCACCACCGTGTTGCCTTCGTCGCGCAGCTTGTGCAGCACGCCCAGCAGCGCTTCGATGTCATGGAAGTGCAGGCCGGTGGTCGGCTCGTCGAGGATGTACAGGGTACGGCCGGTATCGCGGCGCGACAGTTCCTTGGACAGTTTCACGCGCTGCGCTTCACCACCGGACAGCGTGGTCGCGCTCTGGCCCAGCTTGATGTAGCTCAGGCCGACGTCGACCAGGGTTTCCAGCTTGCGCGCGATCGACGGCACCGGCTCGAACAGCCGCAGCGCATCCTCGACGGTCATCTGCAGCACGTCGTTGATGTTGAAGCCCTTGTAAAGGATCTCCAGCGTCTCGCGGTTGTAGCGCTTGCCGTGGCAGACGTCGCAGGGCACGTACACGTCCGGCAGGAAGTGCATCTCGACCTTGATCAGGCCATCGCCCTGGCAGGCTTCGCAGCGGCCGCCACGCACGTTGAAGCTGAAGCGCCCCGGTGAGTAGCCACGTGCACGCGCTTCGGGCACCTGTGCGAACAGTTCGCGCAGCGGGGTGAACAGGCCGGTGTAGGTGGCCGGGTTCGAACGCGGGGTGCGGCCGATCGGCGACTGGTCGATGTCCACCACCTTGTCGAACAGGTCCAGGCCATCGATCTCCTTGTACGGGGCGATCGGGTGCGAGGAGCCGTTGATCTCGTTGGCGGCCAGCGAGAACAGGGTGTCGTTGATCAGGGTCGACTTGCCCGAGCCGGACACGCCGGTCACGCAGGTCAACAGGCCCGACGGAATCGCCAGGTCCACGCCCTTTAGGTTGTTGCCACTGGCCCCGCGCAGGTGCAGGGTCATCTTCGGGTTCGGCTTGTGCCGGCGTGCCGGGATCTCGATCGCACGCTTGCCCGACAGGTACTGGCCGGTCAGCGAGCGCGGTGCCTCCAGGATGTCCTGCAGGGTGCCCTGGCCGACGATCTCGCCGCCATGCACGCCCGCGCCCGGGCCGATGTCCAGCACGTAGTCGGCCAGGCGGATCGCATCCTCGTCATGCTCGACCACGATCACCGTGTTGCCGAGGTCACGCAGGCGGGTCAGCGTGCCGAGCAGGCGTTCGTTGTCGCGCTGGTGCAGGCCGATCGACGGCTCGTCCAGCACGTACATCACGCCAACCAGGCCGGCGCCGATCTGGCTGGCCAGGCGGATGCGCTGCGCCTCGCCACCGGACAGGGTGTCGGCCTTGCGCTCCAGGGTCAGGTAGTCCAGGCCCACATCGACCAGGAAGCCGAGGCGCTCACCGATTTCCTTGACGATCTTCGAGGCGATCTCGCCGCGCCAGCCCGGCAGGCTCAGTTCACTGAAGAACTTCAGCGCCTCGTCGATCGGCAGCACTACCAGGTCCGGCAGCGGGCGGTCGGCCACGAACACGTTGCGTGCCGCCTTGTTCAGGCGCGCGCCATGGCATTCCGGGCACGGCTGTTCGCTGATGTACTTGGACAGCTCTTCGCGCACCGCCGGCGATTCGGTTTCCTTGTAGCGGCGCTCGAGGTTGGGAATGATGCCCTCGAAGCGATGCTTGCGCTGGGTGCGGCCACCGGCTTCGGTGAAGTAGGTAAAGGTGATCGCTTCATCGCCGCTGCCGTACAGCACCGCCTGCCGCACCTTCTCCGGCAGCGAGTTCCACGCCGCATCGACGTCGAACGTGTAGTGCTTGGCCAGCGAGGCGATCAGCTGGAAGTAGTAGGCGTTGCGGCGATCCCAGCCGCGTACCGCGCCGGCGGCCAGCGACAGTTCTGGATGCACCACCACGCGCGACGGGTCGAAGAATTCGGCCACGCCCAGGCCATCGCAACCGGGGCAGGCGCCCATCGGTGCGTTGAACGAGAACAGGCGCGGCTCCAGTTCCGGCAGCGAGTAATCGCACACCGGGCAGGAGTATTTGGAGGAGAACAGCGCAGGCGCGGTTTCGGCATTGTCCAGGCTCTGCACCGAGGCCATGCCGTCGCCCAGCTTCAGCGCGGTCTCGAAGCTCTCGGCCAGGCGCTGCTTGATGTCCTCGCGCGGGCGGAAGCGGTCGATCACCGCCTCGATGGTGTGCTTCTGGCGCAGCGCCAGCGGCGGCACCGCATCGATCTCATGCAGTTCGCCGTCCACGCGCACACGCACGAAGCCCTGCGCGCGCAGCTGGTCGAACACCTGGGCATGCTCGCCCTTGCGGTCGCGAATGACCGGGGCCAGCAGCATGTAGCGCTGTTCCGGGTCCAGGGTCAGCACCTGGTCGACCATCTGGCTGACCGTCTGCGCTTCCAGCGGGTAGCCGTGGTCCGGGCAGCGCGGGGTGCCGACGCGCGCGTACAGCAGGCGCAGGTAGTCGTAGATCTCGGTGATCGTGCCGACCGTCGAACGCGGGTTGTGCGAGGTCGACTTCTGCTCGATCGAGATGGCCGGGGACAGGCCCTCGATATGGTCCAGGTCCGGCTTTTCCATCACGCTCAGGAACTGGCGTGCATAGGCCGACAGCGACTCGACGTAGCGGCGCTGGCCTTCTGCATAGATGGTGTCGAACGCCAGCGAGGACTTGCCCGAACCGGACAGGCCGGTGATCACGATCAACTTGTCGCGGGGCAGGTCGAGGTCGAGGTTCTTCAGATTGTGCGTCCGCGCGCCGCGGATGCGGATGAAATCCATCGCCATGGGGGATCCGGTTGTGGGGGCGTTGGCTGGGTGCCGGGCCAGCAGGGAACGGCAATCGGTCAGCCTACCGAGGTGACCAGATGGGGGCAATGGGCGACAATGCCAGCCCGGTGTCTCACCTTGTGAGACAGGCCGACAGGCAGGGGTCAGATCCCTTTTCACGTTGTGAAAAGGGATCTGACCCCGTTCCGGCCGGGCCCTCCAGGCCGTTCAGGGGTTGACTTGACCCGCGCTCGCCGACCTGCGTACAATTCCGCTCCTGTCCGCCCTCGATGGCGGCAGTCCATAGACCACAATAACTACAGAGGAAGTCTGGTCATGTACGCAGTACTGGTCACCGGCGGTAAGCAATACCGCGTGGCGCAGGGCGAAAAGCTCCGCATTGAAAAGCTCGAAGTCGAAGTCGGCAGCGAGATCAAGTTCGACAACATCCTGCTGCTCGGCGACAGTGATGGCATCAAGATCGGCGACGCCCTGAGCGGCGCTGCGGTCACTGCCACCGTCCTGTCCCAGGGTCGTGCTGACAAGGTCCGGATCATCAAGTTCCGTCGCCGCAAGCACCACATGAAGCGCCAGGGTCACCGTCAGTACTACACCGAAATCGAGATCACCGGCATTGCCGGTGGCAGCAAGTAAGGAGATAGGTCATGGCACATAAAAAAGGCGTAGGCTCTTCGCGCAACGGTCGCGACTCCAACCCGAAGTACCTGGGCGTCAAGATCTTCGGCGGCCAGGCCATCGAAGCCGGCAACATCATCGTGCGTCAGCGCGGCACCCAGTTCCACCCGGGTTCCGGCGTTGGCCTGGGCCGTGACCACACCCTGTTCGCCCTCGTGGACGGCAAGGTGGAGTTCTCGGTCAAGGGCGCCAAGAAGCGTCGCACCGTCAGCGTCGTGTCGGTCGAAGCCTGATAAGGCTTGTCTGGCAGCCATGCCCCGGCATGGCTTTGCTGGTCGAATCGCGCGCTGCATGAAGAGCCCCGCTTCGGCGGGGCTTTTCGTTGGAATCAGTGGTACAACGGGCACGGCCCGATCGCGGGGCCTGGCCCCGGTGGCCGGAGAGCATCCGGCACGACATTCAAGCAAGGCGGCGGCCCGCAGGTCGCGCCCATCGCAGGCATCGAAACAATGAAACTGGTAGACGAAGCAGAAATCGAAGTGTTCGCCGGCAACGGCGGCAACGGCTGCATTGGCTTCCGTCGCGAGAAGTTCATTCCGCTCGGCGGCCCGGACGGCGGCGACGGCGGTGCCGGCGGCAGCGTGTACATCCGCGCCGACGAGAATCTGAACACCCTGGTCGACTTCCGTCATGACCGCATCTTCAAGGCGCAGCGTGGCGAGAACGGCATGGGCCGGCAGGCCTATGGCAAGGGTGGCGAAGACCTGACCATCACCGTGCCGGTCGGCACCGTGGTCATCAATGTCGCCACCGACGAAATCATCGGCGACCTGACCCAGCACAACGACCGTCTGCTGGTGGCCCAGGGTGGCCGCGGCGGGCTCGGCAACATGCACTTCAAGAGCTCGACCAACCGTTCGCCGCGCCAGGCGCTGCCGGGTGAGCCGGGTGAGGAGCGCACGCTGAAGCTGGAATTGAAGCTGCTGGCCGACGTCGGCCTGCTGGGCTTCCCCAACGCCGGCAAGAGCACCCTGATCCGCGCCGTTTCGGCGGCGACGCCGAAGGTGGCCGATTACCCGTTCACCACGCTGTACCCGAACCTGGGTGTGGTGAAGGTGGAGAACTACCGCAGCTTCGTGATTGCCGACATTCCCGGCCTGATCGAAGGTGCGGCCGATGGTGCTGGTCTGGGCGCGCAGTTCCTGCGCCACCTGCAGCGCACCCGTCTGCTGCTGCACCTGGTGGACATCTCGCCGATGGAAGGTGGCGTGGAGGGCATCTCGCCGGTGGAGCAGGTGCGTGCGATCGAGCGCGAGCTGGAGAAGCACGACCCGGAGCTGCTGAACAAGCCGCGCTGGCTGGTGCTGAACAAGGCTGACCTGATGTTCGAGGACGAGGCCAAGGCCGCGGCCGAGCAGATCGTGGCCGAGCTGGGCTGGAAGGAGCCGTGGTTCCTGGTCTCGGCACTGGGCCGTGAAGGCACCTTCCCGATCATGAGCCGGATCATGGCCTTCTTCGATCGGCAGAAGGAAGACGAGCTGGAGGCTGCCCGCAACGCGTAACGACGCCGTTGGGGTTCCGTGCGAAAAACCCGGCTTCGGCCGGGTTTTTCGTTTGCGCCGGAAGGATGGGGTCAGATCCCTTTCCGCAGGAAAGGGGATCTGACCCCGGGCGGGTCCGGGTGGATTCGCAGGCAACAAAAAACCCGGCCGAGGCCGGGCTTTTGTCTGCTGCCCGGCCCCGAAGGGCAGGGCGGCAACGCCGGATCAGGCGGCCTTGAGGGCCTTGATGCGGTCGTTCAGGCGGCTCTTGTGGCGAGCAGCCTTGTTCTTGTGGATCAGGCCACGCGCGCTGAAGCGATCCAGGATCGGCTGGGCAACGGCGAAGGCGGCTTCGGCGCCGGCGGCGTCGTTGGCGTCCAGAGCCTTGATCACTTTCTTGACAGCGGTGCGCAGCATCGAGCGCTGAGCCACGTTGCGCGCGTTGCGCACGACGGTCTGCTTGGCGCGCTTCTTGGCGGACTTGATATTGGCCACGGTGGTGGTTTCCTGAAAAAATCGGTGTTATGGGAACAGCAAGCTAGCTAGTATGATGGCGTAAGAAATGCACGTCAAGTCGATTGTCAAGAGGGACGCTGAGTGAGTTCACCCAAGTTGTTGCGGGGCCTGCTGTCGTTCAGCAGCATGACCATGGTCTCGCGCGTTCTCGGACTTGTCCGGGACTTCGTGGTGACCACCACGTTCGGCACCAACGCCATCACTGATGCTTTCTGGGTCGCCTTCAGGGTACCCAATTTCCTGCGCCGGTTGTTCGCCGAAGGCTCCTTCGCCACCGCTTTCGTGCCGGTGTTCACCGAAGTGAAGGAAACCCGCAGCCACGCCGAGCTGCGCGAACTGATGGCCCGCACCGCCGGCACCCTGGGTGGGGTGCTGATGCTGGTCACCGCGCTGGCGCTGATCTTCGCGCCGCAGCTGGCCTCGGTGTTCTCAAGTGGTGTTGATACGGATCCGGTCAAGCAGGGCCTGCTGGTCGACCTGTTCCGCCTGACTTTTCCATTCCTGCTGTTCGTCTCGCTGACCGCCCTGGCCGGTGGCGCGCTCAACAGCTTCCAGCGCTTCGCGATGCCGGCATTGACCCCGGTGATCCTCAATCTGTGCATGATCGCCGGCGCGCTGTGGCTGGCGCCGCGGCTGGGTGGCACTCCGGAAAAGCAGATCCTGGCGCTGGGCTGGGCGGTGCTGGCCGCCGGCTTCCTGCAGCTGCTGTTCCAGCTGCCGTCGCTGAAGGGCATCAACCTGCTGACCCTGCCGCGTTGGGGCTGGAGCCATCCGGGCGTGCGCAAGGTGATGACGCTGATGGTGCCGACCCTGTTCGGTTCCTCGGTGGCGCAGATCAACCTGCTGCTGGATACCGTCATCGCCGCCAAGCTGACCGACGGCTCGCAGTCCTGGCTGTCGCTGGCCGATCGCTTCCTGGAACTGCCGCTGGGCGTGTTCGGCGTGGCGCTGGGCACGGTGATCCTGCCGGCGTTGGCCCGCCACCATGTCAGCACCGACCGTGAGGGTTTCTCGCGCTCGCTGGACTGGGGCCTGCGCATGACCCTGCTGATCTCGGTGCCGGCGATGCTGGGCCTGCTGCTGCTGGCCGAACCGCTGATCGCCACCATTTTCCAGCATGGCCAGTTCAGCGCGTTCGACACCCGCATGACCGCGCTGTCTGTCTATGGCCTGAGCTTCGGCCTGCCGGCATTTGCCTTGCTGAAGGTGGTGCTGCCGGCGTTCTACGCACGCCAGGACACCAAGACCCCGGTGCGCGCCGGCGTGGCTGCGCTGGTGGCCAACATGGTGTTCAACTTCATCCTGCTGGCGGTGCTGTACCAGGTGATGGTGCCCGATGCGCTGAAGGCGCAGGGCGTGATGGCCGCCCTCGGCAAGCAGCCGGGCCTGCACCTGGCGCTGGGCATTGCCAGCGCGCTGTCCAGTTACCTGAACCTGGGCCTGCTCTGGTACTGGCTGGGCAAGACCGATGTCTACCAGCGCCGGCCGGGTTGGGGCGGCTATCTGGTACGCCTGCTGCTGGCCTGCACGGCCATGGTTGCCGCGCTGCTGGCGCTGCTGTACTGGCTGCCGGCCTTCTCGGCGATGGGCGTCTGGCAGCGGATCGGCAGCCTGTCGCTGCTGGTTGGTGGCGGCGGTGCGACCTACGCCGTGGCCATGCTGGCGATGGGCTTCCGCCCGCGCGACCTGCGCGGGCATTGATCGCGGCCTGTGGCGGCTATACTTCAGGGTTACACCATTGAAGCGGCGGCCCCGGTCGGGCCGGAACGAGAGTTGATGAGCAGGCTGTTCAGAAGCGTCGAGGGCGGGGAACTGTTCCCCAACGGAAGCGTGGTCTGTATCGGCGCATTCGACGGCCTCCATCTGGGCCATCGTGCGCTGGTCCGCCACGCGGTCGCCCGCGCGCGCGCCTTGGGCGTGGCCGCAGTGGCCGTGGCGTTCGAACCGCTGCCGCGTGAATTCTTTGCCCAGGGCACACCGCCGCCGCGGCTGACCCTGGCGCGCAGCAAGGTCGAGATGCTGCGCGAGCTCGGTGTCGATGCGATCGGCCTGCTGCGTTTCGATGCGGCAATGGCGGCGATGCCGGCCGAGACCTTCGTGCGCCAGTTGCTGGCGCACCGGCTGGGCGCCCGCGAGGTGTGGATCGGCCCGGAGTTCTGCTTCGGCAACCGCCGTCGTGGCGATCTGGCCCTGCTGCAGACGATGGGCGCCGAGCTGGGCTTCAGCGCCGGCGAGATCGAGGCGGTCGACCTGCATGGCGAGCGCATTTCCAGCACGCGCATCCGCCAGCTGCTGCAGGAGGGTGACTTCGCCCGTGCCGGCGATCTGCTCGGCCGTCCGTACGCGATCAGCGGCCGTGTCGTGCGCGGGCGCCAGCTTGGCCGCACGCTGGGCTTCCCCACCGCCAACCTGCGGTTCCCGAAGACCCCGGCGCTGTCGGGCATCTACGCGACCTGGGTACACGGCGTGTTCGACCAGCCGTGGCCGTCGGTGTCCAGCTTCGGCACGCGGCCGACGGTGGAGGGCGTGGAGCCGCTGCTGGAAGCACACCTGTTCGATTTCCAGGGCGACCTTTACGGGCGCCACATCGACGTGGAGTTCGTCGCCAAGCTGCGCGACGAAGAGAAATTCAATGATCTGGCGGCACTGACCGACCAGATGCACCGCGACGCCGAACAGGCGCGCGCCATCCTTTCCGAACATAGATTGCGAGCCACTGCGTGAGCCAGGACTACAAGACCACCCTGAACCTGCCAGCCACCGAATTCCCGATGCGCGGCGACCTGCCCAAGCGCGAGCCGGGCATTCTGGCGCAGTGGGAAGCGCAGGGGCTCTACCAGCAGCTGCGCGACAACGCCGCCGGCCGCCCGCTGTTCGTGCTGCATGACGGCCCGCCGTACGCCAACGGCCGCATCCACCTGGGCCACGCGGTCAACAAGATCCTGAAGGACATCATCGTCAAGTCGCGCTACCTGGCCGGCTTCGATGCGCCCTACGTGCCGGGCTGGGACTGCCACGGCCTGCCGATCGAGATTGCGGTCGAGAAGAAGTGGGGCAAGGTCGGCACCAAGCTCGACGCCGTCCAATTCCGGCAGAAGTGCCGCGAGTTCGCCGAAGAGCAGATCAACATCCAGCGCGCGGACTTCAAGCGCCTGGGCGTGACCGGCGACTGGGACAACCCGTACAAGACCCTGAGCTTCGACTTCGAAGCCAACGAGATCCGCGCACTGGCCAAGGTCGTGGCCAATGGCCACCTGGTGCGGGGCGCCAAGCCGGTGTACTGGTGCTTCGACTGTGGCTCGGCGCTGGCCGAGGCCGAGATCGAATACCAGGAAAAGGAATCGCCGGCGATCGACGTGGCCTACGCCGCGCGCGATGCGCGGGCCATCGGCCAGGCGTTCGGCGTGAGCGTGCCGGCCGATGTCGAAGTGGCCGTGCCGATCTGGACCACCACGCCGTGGACGCTGCCGGCCTCGCTGGCGGTGTCGCTCGGCGCGGAGATCAACTACGTGCTGGCCGAAGGCCCGGCCCACAACGGCAAGCGCCGTTGGCTGGTGCTGGCCGCCGCGCTGGCCGAGCGCGCGCTGCAGCGCTACGGCGTGGAAGCGGTCGTGCTGCACGGTGAAACCACCGGCGCGGCGCTGGAGAACCAGCTGCTGGCGCACCCGTTCTACCCGGAACGCGAGATCCTGGTGCTCAACGGCGACCACGTGTCCGACGAGGACGGTACCGGTGCGGTGCACACCGCCCCCGGTCACGGCCAGGAAGACTTCGTGGTCAGCCAGAAGTACGGCCTGCTGGACAAGTACAACGCCGGCCAGGTCACGCCGATCGACGGCCGCGGCGTGTACCTGGAATCGACCCCGCCGGCCGGTGACGTGGTGCTGGCCGGCCAGCACCTGTGGAAGGCGCAGGAGGCCATCGTCGGCGTGCTGCGCGACAACGGTTCGCTGCTGGCCTTCCACCCGATCCGCCACAGCTACCCGCATTGCTGGCGCCACAAGACGCCGGTGGTGTTCCGTGCCACCCCGCAGTGGTTCATCTCGATGGACAAGGCCAACCTGCGCAACGATGCGCTGGCCGCCATCGATACCGTGGGCTGGTTCCCGAGCTGGGGCAAGGCGCGCATCCAGAGCATGGTCGACGGTCGTCCGGACTGGACCATCTCGCGCCAGCGCACCTGGGGCGTGCCGATCGCCCTGTTCACCCATCGCCAGACCGGCGAGATCCACCCGCGTTCGGTGGAGCTGATGCAGCAGGTCGCCGACCGCGTCGAGGCCGAGGGCATCGACGTGTGGTACTCGCTGGATGCCGCCGAACTGCTGGGCGCCGAAGCGGCCGACTACGAGAAGGTCACCGACATCCTCGACGTCTGGTTCGATTCGGGCGTCACCCATGAAGGCGTGCTCGCCGCGCGTGGCTTCGGCAAGCCGGCCGACCTGTACCTGGAAGGCTCCGACCAGCACCGCGGCTGGTTCCAGTCCTCGCTGCTGACCGGCGTGGCGATCGACAAGCGCGCTCCGTACAAGCAGTGCCTCACCCACGGCTTCACCGTGGACGAGCACGGCCGCAAGATGTCCAAGTCGCTGGGCAACGGCATCGAGCCGCAGGACATCATGAACAAGCTGGGCGCGGACATCCTGCGCCTGTGGATCGCCTCGGCCGATTACAGCAACGAGATGTCGTTGTCGCAGGAGATCCTCAAGCGCAACGCCGACGCCTACCGCCGCCTGCGCAACACCGCGCGCTTCCTGCTCGGCAACCTGGACGGTTTCGACCCGGCCCAGCACCTGCGCCCGCTCGACCAGATGGTCGCGCTGGACCGCTGGATCGTGCATCGCGCCTGGGAGCTGCAGGAGAAGATCAAGGCGGCCTACGACGGCTACAACATGGCCGAGATCGTGCAGCTGCTGCTGAACTTCTGCAGCGTCGACCTCGGCTCGCTTTACCTGGACGTGACCAAGGACCGCCTGTACACGATGCCGGCCGATTCGCACGGTCGTCGTTCGGCACAGAGCGCGATGTACCACATCGCCGAAGCGTTCACCCGCTGGGTTGCGCCGATCCTGACCTTCACCGCCGACGAGCTGTGGGGCTACCTGCCGGGCGAGCGTGCCGGGCACGTGCTGTTCACCACCTGGTACGACGGCCTGGCGCCGCTGCCGGCCGATGCCCAGCTCAACGCCGCCGACTTCGACCAGCTGCTGGCCGTGCGCGAGCAGGTGGCCAAGGTGCTCGAGCCGATGCGTGCCAACGGTGCGATCGGTGCTGCGCTGGAAGCGGAGATCACCATCGCCGCCAGCGACGAGCAGGCCGCGCGCTGGCAGCCGCTGGCCGATGAGCTGCGTTTCCTGTTCATCAGTGGCGATGTGCAGGTGCGCCCGGCCACCACCGACGAGGTGTTCGTCAGCGCCCAGCCGACCACCAAGGCCAAGTGCGTGCGCTGCTGGCACCACCGTGCCGACGTTGGCAGCCATGCCGATCATCCGGAACTGTGCGGTCGCTGCGTGAGCAACATCACCGGCGACGGCGAACTGCGGAGCTGGTTCTGATGAGCACCGCACGTCCGCATCCGAACGCCCTGGTCTGGCTGCTGCTGTCGGCGGCCATCATCGGCCTGGACCAGTGGTCCAAGGCCTGGGTCCTGTCCAGCCTGCCGGAGTTCCAGCCGGTGGTGGTCATCGATGGCTTCTGGAACTGGTACCGGACCTACAACACCGGTGCCGCGTTCAGTTTCCTGAGCGACGCCGGTGGCTGGCAGAAGCACTTCTTCACCGTGCTGGCGATTGCCATCAGCGGCCTGATGGCCTGGTGGCTGCGCGGTACGGCCCGCGGCAACTGGAAGGCAGCGGTGCCCTATGCGCTGATCATCGGCGGTGCCATCGGCAACGTGATCGACCGCCAGGTGCACGGTCATGTGGTCGATTTCATCCAGTGGTATGCGGGCAGCTACACCTGGCCCTCGTTCAACATCGCCGATTCGGCCATCGTGGCTGGTGCCATCGGCATCGCCCTGTTCGGCCTGTTCGACGGCAAGTCCGCCAAAAAGGCGGATAATGCCAACCCGAAACCGTAAGCCGGCCGCTGCCGGGAGATTGAACTGATGGATGTGCTGCTCGCCAACCCGCGTGGTTTCTGTGCCGGTGTCGATCGTGCGATCGAGATCGTCAAGCGCGCGATCGAAACGCTGGGCGCGCCCATCTACGTCCGCCATGAAGTGGTGCACAACCGCTTCGTGGTCGACGACCTGAAGCAGCGGGGCGCGATCTTCGTCGAGGAACTGGACGAAGTGCCGGACAACAACACGGTCATCTTCAGCGCGCATGGCGTATCCCAGGCGGTGCGCCAGGAAGCCGAGCGCCGTGGCCTGAAGGTGTTCGACGCGACCTGCCCGCTGGTGACCAAGGTTCACTTCGAAGTCGCCCGCCACTGCCGTGCCGGCCGTGACGTGGTGCTGATCGGCCACGCCGGTCATCCGGAAGTGGAGGGCACCATGGGGCAGTGGAACCGCGAAGCCGGTACCGGCCAGATCTATCTGGTCGAGGATGTCGAGCAGGTTGCCACGCTGCAGATCAACCAGCCGGAAAACTTCGCCTACACCACCCAGACCACGCTGTCGGTGGACGATACGCGCGGCATCATCGACGCGCTGCGCGAGCGCTTCCCCGCGATGCAGGGGCCGAAGAACGACGACATCTGCTACGCCACGCAGAACCGCCAGGACGCCGTGCGCGACCTGGCCAAGCGTTGCGACCTGGTGCTGGTGGTCGGTTCGCCGAACAGCTCCAACTCCAATCGTCTGAGCGAACTGGCGCGCCGTGAAGGCGTGGAGTCGTACCTGATCGATGGTGCGCACGAGATCGATCCGCACTGGGTGGAAGGCAAGCAGCATATCGGCGTCACTGCCGGTGCCTCGGCGCCGCAGGTGCTGGTGGATGGCGTGCTGGCGCGCCTGGCCGAGCTGGGCGCGACCGGCGTCGGCGAGCTGGATGGCGAACCGGAATCGATGGTGTTCGCGCTGCCGAAGGAATTGCGGCTGCGGTTGGTCGACTGACCGGGAAAGGCTTCATCCACGCATGGCGTGGATCTACTGCATTCGGGCCGGTGTGTGCCCATACAGCGCGAGCGCATCGCTCCAGTAGATCCACGCCATGCGTGGATAGATGCGCAGCCATGACCTTTGGCCATGGGGCGGGCCATTCCACAGGCCTAGCATCGGAGGATTCTCCGCTGTTGGAAGCTGCCCGATGAAGACCCGAGCCCTGGCGATGTCGCTGCTGTTCGCGCTGGCCGCCACGCCTGCGCTGGCGCTGGCCTCGCCGCCGGCCGATGCTGCGGCTCCTGGATTGCTGCGTATCGATGTGGACGCGCGCGACCTGGCCCGGCGCATCTTCAAGGTCACCGCCACCGTGCCGGCCACGCCCGGCCCGATGACCCTGCTGTATCCGCAGTGGATTCCCGGCAACCATTCGCCGACCGGCCCGATCGACAAGCTGGCCGGCCTGCGCGTCACCGCCAACGGCAAGCCGCTGGCCTGGCAGCGCGACCAGTACAACGTCTATGCGTTCAAGGTGGACGTGCCTGAGGGGGTGAGCGAGATCGTCGCCCACTTTGATTTCCTGTCCTCGCAGGGCGGCAGTCAGGGGCGGGTGGTGATGACCCCGGAAATGCTCAACCTGCAGTGGAACGCCAACTCGCTGTATCCGGCCGGCGTGGATGCACGCAACCTGCAGGCACAGGCCAGCGTGACCCTGCCCAAGGGCTGGTCGTTCGCCACGGCGCTGGAGACGGCGCGCCGCGACGGCGACACCGTGGTGTTCAAGCCGATTTCCTATGACCACCTGGTCGATTCGCCCCTGTTCGCCGGCGAGCACTACCAGCGCATCGATCTCGATCCGGGCGCGAAGGTGCCGGTGCACCTGAACGTGTTTGCCGACGACGCCAAGTCGCTGAAGCCGACCGAGGCACAGGTCGCGACGCATCGCGCGCTGGTGCAGCAGGCCGACAAGCTCTACGGCGCGCGCCACTACAACCACTATGAGTTCCTGCTGGCGTTGACCGACCGCCTCGGCGGCATCGGCCTGGAGCATCACCGCTCCAGCGAGAACAGTGCCGATCCGGGCTACTTCACCGAATGGGACAGCAACGCGTGGATGCGCGATCTGCTGCCGCACGAGTACACCCATTCCTGGAACGGGAAGTATCGCCGTGGTGCAGATCTGGCCACCGCCAACTTCAACGTGCCGATGGGCGACAGCCTGCTGTGGGTGTACGAAGGCCAGACCCAGTTCTGGGGCCAGGTGCTGGCCGCGCGCTCGGGGCTGTGGTCGGTCGCGCAGGCGCGCGACATGCTGGCCAACGTGGCCGCCACCTATGATCGCGGTCGCCCGGGCCTGGCCTGGCGCCCGCTGCAGGACACCACCAACGATCCGACCATCGCACAACGTAGAACGTTGCCGTACCGCAACTATCAGATGAGCGAGGACTACTACTCCGGTGGCCAGATGCTGTGGCTGGAAGTGGAAGGCAAGCTGCGCGAACTGAGCGGCAACCGTCGCAGCCTGGACGACTTCGCACGTGCGTTCTTTGGCGTCGGCAACGGCAAGTGGGACGTCAATCCGTACACCTTCGATGACGTGGTGGCGACCTTGAACGGCATCGCGCCGTATGACTGGGCCGGTTTCCTGCGCGGTCGCCTGGACGGCCACGGTTCGCTGACCGGTGGCCTGGCGCTGGCCGGCTGGACGCTGGTCTACCGCGATACACCGAACGACGCCTACAAGGCGCAGGAGAAACGCGCCAAGGCGGCATTGCTGGCCTACTCGCTGGGCGCGACGGTGCTCGACAGCGGGGCGGTCGGTGATGTGATCTGGGACAGCCCGGCCTTCAATGCCGGCCTGGCGCCGGGCATGAAGGTGATCGCGGTGAACGGCCGTGAGTACAGCAGCCAGCGGCTGAAGGATACTGTCGCCAGCGCGGCAAAAGACAAGGCGCCGATCGTGCTGCTGGTCAAGCAGTTCGACCGCATCGAAACGATGAACATCGACTATCACGGTGGCCTGCAGTATCCGGTACTGGAGCGCATCGCCGGCAAGCCTGATCGCCTCGCAGACCTGTGGAAGGCACGATGAAGCCGCGCGCCCGCGAGGGTCTGATCCTGTTGATGGCGGTCCTCGCCATCACCGGCGCGTTCCTGCACGGTGACGGGCGCTGGCTGCATTGGCTGGCCAAGCCGACCACCACCCTGCTGATCGCTGCCATCGCCTGGCGCGTGCACGATCCCGCGCAGCCGTTCTACCGGCGCGCGGTGCTGGCCGGCATGCTGCTGTCGTGCGTGGGCGACATCGCACTGATGTTGCCGATGGATGCGTTCGTACCGGGCCTTGTTGCGTTCCTGCTGGCGCACCTCTGCTATATCGCCGCGTTCCGCGATGGCCTGCGTGCAGGACGTGGCCTGCTCGCCGCCAGCGTCCTGCTCGGGGCATTCGCCGTGCTTAACGTGATGGGGCTGTGGCCACATCTGCCGGTGCCGATGCGCATCCCGGTGCTGGCCTACGTGGTGGTGCTCGCGTCGATGGCGGTGCTGGCGCTTGCACGCGCATGGGCACGTCCCCCTGTAGCGGCACCGGAACCGTGCAGTGCACGCTGGGCAGCGGCCGGTGCGCTGCTGTTCGTCGCCAGCGATTCGCTGCTGGCCTGGGACCGCTTCGCCGGCGGCCTGCCGCTGGCCAGCTTGCTGGTGTTGTCCACCTACTACGGTGCGCAGTACGCCATCGCCCGTTCGGTCAGATAGCAAAAAGGGGACGGAGGGGATTAAGTCGTCTTTGCCTTGATGACACATACGACTTAATCCCCTCCGTCCCCTTCTTTATGCTGGCTATTGGCGGCTCACGCGACGCAGGGTGCCCTGCGCGTCGAACGAAAGGTGCGCCGATTCACGATCCCCGGCGACCTCGTCCGGCAGCCAGACCAGCGTGCCGGCCTTGCGCACGATCACATGGACGTGGCCAACTTCACCCGGCGTGCCCATCAATGCACTGCGTTGCACCTGCAGCGCCTCGGCAACGCGCGGGACGGCCTCGAAATCGATGTTGGCCAGCGCCGTGGTGCTTCGTTGCAGGCTGATGGTGGGCGCGAAGCGTTGCGGATCGATCGGTCCGCCCTTGCGCCACCTGCCACGTTCAAAGTGGTAGCTGTCCACATGCCCCGGTTGCTGCGGATCGACCAGATCCAGGTTGATACGGCCATCCTCGTAGAAGTGGACGCTGTGGAAAACCGTCAACCGATGGCCGGCCAGCGCCGGCAGTTTCTCCAACGCCTGTCGCGCAGCCAACAGGTAGTCCACATCGAACAAGCGGTTGCTGCGTCCGTGCAGCGCTGCGGACGGCGCATTGGTGGGTGCGGTGAAGCCGGGCGAAAGCGACGCGGGCTGCTCGCGAGGCGGAGCCGATGAGAGGTACGGCGGCAGCCGGTCGGCCTGCACCGAATGCCCCAGCGTCTCGCCCAGGGTCTGCAGCGCACCGCCGGCCACGGCCGCGCCGGCCAGCACCAGCAGCACTGCAGAGAAAAGCATTCGCGTGGAGGGAGGCGGCTTCATACGCCCTCCAGCCGCACATTGCTGCGATCTTCCGGGTCGTACAGCAGGGTGACCTGTTCGCGCGGGATGTTGGCCAGTTCGATCAGGGGGATGAACCGGCGTGCGCTGGCGTGCTGCACGTTGCCGTCGCGGTCGATGAATTCCAGCTGGAACTCCACCTGCGGTTGCTCGTTGAAGTAGGTGCCGGTCTGGCGCACCTTCAGCACTTTGGCGTCCACGCGGAGGCCGCGGTACTTCAGTACGTCACCCCGCGCATCGGCTTGCAGCACGCGGCCGAGCAGGCGCAGCCCCAGCGCGTAACCACACAGTACCAGCGGGCACACCAGCAGAGGGTGTCCGAGTGACAGGAAGGTCCAGCCCAGGCCCTCGCTCTGAAGTCGATAGGCGAACACATAGGCGCTGGCAACCGCCACGATGCCGATGACAGCGGCGATGCTACGGCGCCAGAGGCGGGCAACATCCAGTTCGGGCTGGGCACCCTCCAGCACCACGTTGGGGAACGCCCCTGGCGCCCGGCTCACGCGCGCTTCGATGTGCTGGCCTGCAATGAAGCGCCGCAGCTGCGGCTTGCTGTCCACCACCAGCATCTGTTCGTTGATCGGCGTGCCGGACAGGTTCTGGAAGGACAGTTGCAGCTTCCACTGCGCGAATCCGCGCACGTGCACGCCGGTCTGCTCGGCCTGTTCGATCAAGGCATCACGTGGCTCACCGTCGGCCAGGATCGAGCGCACCCGATGTAGCGCACGCGGCGGGCCCAGCAGCAGGTAGTGCAGGAACGCGAGCAGCAGGGCCAGCCACAGGACCAGCGACAGCGCCAACAGCAGCAGCGCCAGCCATGGCGCGCTGCGGTCGGCAAGCTGCACCGGCCACGACGTGCCGAAGTAGAGGATGCAGGGGAAGGGCAACGCGAAGAACAGCAGGAACGCGCCCCAGAACCAGAGGTGGGCCTTCATGGGGTGGTGGGGACCGGTGGAACAGGGCGCGTAGCGTACTACGCTCAGCGGAACTGCAGGGTCAGCAGGAAGTAGCGGCCGAGCGGATCGTCCAGCCCCGGCATCTGTCCGCCATTGCCGACCAGATAGTTCACCGGCTGCGTGTCGAGCACGTTGTGCACGTCCAGCGCGGCGACGATACGCGGCCCCAGCCGGCGCGCCAGATGCAGGTTCCAGCGCAGCTGCCGCGGGTTCATGCAGTGGTTGAGTTCGCGCTGCTCTTCGGGGCATTCCGCGCCCGGCAGCCATGCACGCGTACGCCCCACCTGGTTGCCGCGCAGGGCGATGTCCCAGTTGCTGTTCTGCCATTGCACATTGAGCACCGCCGCCATCGTCGGCGTGACGTGGCCGCGCAGATCTACAGCCGCATCTTCGCCCCGGTCGCGGCGCAGCGCCTGCTGCTTCAGTGCATCGAGCGAGAACAACCACTGGCCGGTGCTGCCGGTATCGATGTGGTACTCGCCGCGCAGCACCCAGTTGCGCGAGGTGGTGCGGCCGATGTTGTCGAACGACAGGCGCAGGCTGCGCAGGCGACCATCCTCATCCAGTTCCCATGTGCTGCGGTTCCACACCGCGTCAGCCGGTTGCAGGGCCAGGATTTCGTTGCGCAGCTCGACGATGTTGTGGGTCAGCGACAGCGAGAAGGTGTCGGTCGGCGTCCAGGTGGCGGCCAGCGAATGGCTGCGTGATTGCTCGGCCTTCAGTGCATCGTTCTCCACCACGTCCACGGTGACACTGCAGCGGCCATTGCCGCTGGTCTGTGCACAGTCGGGCAGCGCGCTGGAGGCAGGCAGTTCGATCTCGCCGAAATATCCCGGTGGGCGCCGCTGTTCGAACAGGCTGGGCGCGCGGTAGCCGCGCCCGCTGGCCAGCAGGAACGACCAGTGCGGTGAGGGGCTCCAGCGCAGGCCCGCGCGCGGCGAGAACGCACTGTAGTCGCCGTCGCGGTCCCAGCGGGCGGCAAGGTCCATGCGCAGTGTGGGCGCCAAGGGCAGGCCGACTTCGGCATAGGCGCCACCGCTTTGTCGCGACAGGTGGCGTTGTTCCTGCGGCAGCCCCAGCGCCAGGTCGCCCTGGCTGAGCAGCGTGTCGGGGTGCGAGGTCCAGCGCTCCTGGCGCACGTCGATGCCGGTGGCCAGTTGCACGTTGCCGCCTGGCAGCGGGACGAGTTCGCGCTGCATTCCCCACCAGCCCTGCCACTGCTCGGTGCGGCCGCGGTTGCGGATCGACGGAAACAACTCCTTGGCTGCATCGGTACGCAGGGAGGTGAAGCCCGGCAGGAAATCCAGCGACTCTGCCGCACGCAGCAATGGCTGGGCACGCACGGTGCCCGACGTGGACAGGGTGACGTCACTGCGTTGTGCACTGATGCCGGCATCCCAGCCGCGCCGGCCCTGGTTGCGGCCGATGCCGAAGGTGACATCGGCATCGGTGGCGCGAACATGCGGACGCACGTTGCCGGCTTCGCGCAGCACGCTGTTGAAGGTGAAGCCGTACAGGCCGATGGCCACGGCGGTGGGGCCCAGATCGAAGCGTTGCCGGTTGTGGCTGGCCCGCGCTTCGGCATAGGCATAACGTCCTTCGCCGCGCTCATGGCGATAGCGCAGATAGGCCGAGGCGGTATCCGAGGCCGGTTGCAGCGAGCGCGGTCGCGCGCTGTCGAACCAGCAGGCACCCTCGCGCCGTTTCAGTGGGCCGTCGCAGTGCTTGGCGGGCCAGTAGCTGCCATCGCGAAATGCACCGATCAGGTACTGCGAGGTTTCCGCGTGCCAGTCACGGCGATCACCGGCCAGATGTTCGATGCGGTGCAGGTCGATGCCGGCGAACCAGCGATCGCCGTTGCCACGCACGCCGCCGGTGGCTGCCTGCAGGCGGTACTGTCCGGCATCACCACGGCTGCTGAGTCCGGTCTGCAGCATCGCCTCGGGGCCTTCGGCCTGATCGCGCAGGATGATGTTGACCACGCCGGACATCGCATCGGCGCCGTAGATGGCCGAGGCCCCGCCACGCACCAGCTCGATGCGGTCGACGAAACTGAGCGGGATGCCGCCCAGGTCGGTGAGTCCGCCCTGTTCCAGCGAGACCATCGGGTAGCGCGGCAGACGCCGCCCGTTTACCAGGAACAGCGTTGCGCGCGGACCCATGCCGTCCAGGCTGGTGGTGGTGGCCGCACCGACCGGCAGGTACTGCGAGTCGCCACTGCGCGCCGTGCTCATCGCCGGGTGCCCGTTCATCCCTGGCAGGTGACGCAGCAGGTCGAACAGGCTGCCGTAACCGCTGCGCAGGATGTCATCGCGGTCGATGATGGTTACCGGCAGCGTGGTCTGCACCGAGGTGCGTGGCAGCCGGCTGCCGGTGACATGGATCGGCGCCAGTTCCACTTGAGGGGGGCCATCGGGCATCGTGCGCGGTCCCGGCGGCGACGTTGCGGGCCGGGAGGTGGCAGCGGTTGTTGGCGGCTGGGGCGGCTGCACGCGACGGACGACGAATCCACCGGTGGGCGTGCGCAGGATGTTCACCGGCGTGCCGGCAACCAGCTCCTTCAGGGCACTGGCGGCATCACGCCGGCCGTGGGTGCCGTGGGTGTGCAGTCCGCCCAGTTCGCGCGCGTCGAACAGCAAGGCGATGCCACTCTGCCGAGCCCACTGCTGCAATGCCGGCGCGAGAGGACCTGCGCCGACATCGATTTCCAGGGTGCCGGCCTGCTCGGTTGCGGCGGCCATGGGCAGCAGCGCACTGCCGAGCCCGAAGCCAAGCAGGGTGCGGAGCAGCCCCCCCTGCAGCGCACCCGGTACTGCCATCACCGCAGGCCTCCTCAGTACGTGCGGCGCAGTTCCAGCGCGCCATCCGGACGCGTCTGGCCAGCCACGGACCAACCCACTTCCAGCGCCGACAGCAGGTCCTGTGCATCACCGGCGCGGTAGGTGCCGCTTACGGCCAGGTTGGCGATCGCCGGATCGGCAATCACCAGCGGCGTGCGGCCGTAGCGGTTCATACGTTCGACCACGATGGACAACGGCGTGCCATCGAATACCAGTTGTCCGTGCAGCCAGGCTTCGGCAGCGGCATTGGACGACAATGACGGGCCTGGCTGGATGCGGCCCGATGGCAGCACCTGCAGCTGCTGGCCGGGAGTCAGCGTGTGCTGGGCGCTGCCGTTGCGGACTTCCACCGCGCCTTCCAGCAATGCGACTTCGACCCGGCCATCGTGCAGACGCTCGACCTGGAAGGTGGTGCCGATGTCGCGGATCGTGCTGTCGCCAACGCGCAGCTGCAGCGCCTTGCTCGACGCGGCGACCTGCAGTTGCAGGCGTCCGCGCTCCAGCACCAGGTCACGATGGCGCCACCCGAAGCGGGCGCGCAGCGTGGTGCCGGCGTCGAGCGTGGCCACGCTGCCGTCAGCCAGTGTCAGCTGTCGCGGCTGGTGGGAATCGTTGGCATAGTGCTGCGGCAAGGGGTTGCCGTCGACGGCCACCATCCAGCCGATGCCGACAGCCAGACAGATGCCAGCGGCGGCGGCGAGACCGGGCAACCAGCGCCGCCGGGCAGGACGTGCCGCACGTGATGCGGCGGTACTCAGCCATGGGTCGGCGGCCAGCGTTTCGCTCTGCTGGAACAGGGTTTCGGCCTGGACCCACGCTTTGACGTGGGCAGGATCCTCGGCCAGCCAGTCCTCGAACGTTTCGCGCTCGCCCGGCGTGCAGTCCGGGGCTTCCAGGCGCGCCACCCAGGTGCTGGCGCGTTCGAACAGCAAGGCGTCTTCCTTGTGCCGGGCGCCGATCATTCGTTGTCCCTGTCGTTGTGCAGCGGATCCGATCCGAGTTCCTGGCGCAGGCCCTGCAGGGCACGGGCGATGTGTTTTTCCACGGTCTTTGCAGTGATTCCACAATGCCGAGCGATCTGGGTATAGCTCATGCCGGTGATCCGGTTGAGCAGGTAGACCTCGCGAGCGCGTTCGGGCAACTTGAACAGGGCCTGCCGCAGCAGGGACAGCATCTGCCCGGATTCGGCCTGGCGCAATGGATCGGGCGACGTGCTGGAAGGCTCGTTGCCACCATCGTGCTCGGCCAGTGACAGATGCGGCCGCGACTGCGGCGAACGGCCGCGGTCTGCCAGGCGGTTGCGGGCGATACGATACAGCAGCAGGCGCAGTTCATCGGCGCTGTGGCTGCGATAACGGATCAGCCGCTCCATGCAGTCCTGCGCGATGTCCTCCGCATCATCCGGTCCCACGCCGCGCGTGCGCAGGAATGCGCATAGCGGTCCGCGTTCTTCCCGTACGAACGCGATGAAGGCGTCCGCAGGCACGGACAGGTCCGGCGCGCGATGGATCAGAGGAGAGGGGACGGACAGGGCAGGCCTCGGACGACGGTGGCGGGTGCGTCTTCGAGTTTTACGCGACGATGACCGGATGGGGAAGAGTGTCCATCGGCCATGATTCCATTGTGAATGTATTCATGTTTCTACGGCCGGCATGCTGGGGGGGTTGGCACCGCCTTCGCGTTGAACTCTTGACCCGTGTGTTGCGGGTGGAGAGAGAGAACACATGAAACATTCGAAGTTGAGCGTGGCCCTGGCGGGGCTGCTGGCCATCACCGCCATGGCGACGGCTGATGACGTCATGGCAATGAATTATCACGTCCAGGATGACCGAGTCTTCCTCAGTGGCGGCGTGACCTTTGCCGATGTGGTGGCGTTGCCAGCCCTGCTGGCCAAGGCCCAGGCCGAAGGCCGCCCGATCCGCGAAGTGGTGCTGCGTACCTCCAACGGTGGCGCGCTGATCGCCGGCGAATGGCTGCAGGCATTGATCCGCACCCAGGGCCTGGACACCATCGTGTCCGGCCACTGCATTTCCTCCTGCTCGATCATGCAGTCCGGCGGCGTCAACCGCTATCTGGCCGGTGACCTGCCGGTGGTCGACTCGGTGCAGATCCATGCCGCCAGCAGTGGCGGCAGGATCACCTACGCGCCGTCGCCGCGCATGACCCAGATCTACACCGGCAACTACGGCGGTGGCATGGATGCCGGGCTGCTGCACAAGGCGATGTACGAAGTGGTGCAGCCCAACGGCCTGCTGGTCTTCCGCGACCCGGCGCGCACCAGCGGCACCTCGGTCACCTTCGATCCCGATGGCAGTGGCCGCCGCCTGGAATCGTTCCCCGGCCAGGACATCCGCGGCAACAACATCATCACCGCAGCGGGCTATCGCGATCCGGGCGACACGATGACGGTCACCGCCAACGTCACGGGTGACATCAACCCCGGTTACCTGCGCACCGCGCGCCAGCTGCAGGCCTTCGTCGATGATGACTTCGCGCGCTGGAATACCGACTGGGCCAGCACCTACATCAACTACGCGGTGAGCCTCTACAACTATTCCTCGCGCGGAGCGAACGGAATCGGACCGCAGTCGCTGCAGCAACTGCTGGCCGACCCCGATATCCAGAACGAGCTGCGCGGGCAGCTGCGCCTGGCCGACCTGGACGCCTCGACCCTGGCCAATTCGGCCGGCGTGATCCGCATCGCCAACGGCGCGACCTGGCGCACCAGCGCCACCACCGGTGCCGACTTCATGCTGGTCGACAACGGCACCATTGCACTGGAAGGCGGCGCGCTGCGCACGCCGGAACTGCGGGTGATGCCGGGCAGCATCGTGGTGGGCCATGGCGATATCGCATCGGTGGGCATGGACTCCAACGCACTGCTTGACGGCACCGGCCCGTCCTATCGCGAAGACGGCTTCAACCGGCTGCGTGTCTACGGCACGCTGATGCCGCGCGGCGGCGATCTGGTCACCCACGGCTACGTCAACATCATGGCCGGGGGACAGGTGCTGTTCGACGTCACCGAGGCCGGCGGCAGCGGTGGCGGACGCCTGCGCGTGGGCAGCTTCTACGATGACGGCGCCGAGGATGGCGCGCTGGTGATCGCGCAGGGCGCGCACCTTGCTTTGAATGTGGCGCAGGGCTTCTATGCCGGCAACTACCGTCGCGACCTGGTGGACGGCCCGATCTACGAGGACGGCTTCAAGGAGGTGGTGCGGCTGGGCGATGCCGGTTACAGCGCCAGCATCACCGGCGCCGAGGTGTTCCGTCCGCGCCACAACTCGCTGCTCAGCTTCAACGTCAAGCAGACGGCCGACGGCTTGTGGCTGACCGCCAACCCGGGTTTCGACCAGCTGGGGCTGTTCGCCAACGGTACGTCCGGTGACGGACTGGGGCGTGCACTGGCCGCTGCATCGGACCGCCAGGACAACGGGCTGAAATCGCTGCTGGGTGCGCTGCAGTTCACCGACCGCGATGTGATCGCACAGCAGGCCGGCGCGCTGCGCGGTGATGCACATGCCAGCCTGCGGCTGGCCGACAATGCACTGCTGGGCAGCATCGGCAACGTGGTGCAGCAGCACCAGGCGGCGATGCGCAGTGGCGGCGATGCCGATGGCCTGGCTTCGCAGGCGGCGCAGTCGGTCTCGGCGCAGCCGGGTATGCGCCATGGCAGCCTGTTCAACCAGCTGGCCATGCATCTGGTCGAGCCGGCGGGCGAGGGCGCTGGTGGCGGTGCCAC
The DNA here is from genome assembly GCF_050435725.1 of Stenotrophomonas sp. AN71. NCBI lineage: Bacteria > Pseudomonadati > Pseudomonadota > Gammaproteobacteria > Lysobacterales > Lysobacteraceae > Stenotrophomonas > Stenotrophomonas sp. AN71. Next base: position 122,390 of record NZ_JBNDKU010000004.1, read on the forward strand.
CGGTCGCAGCCGTGGCCTGTGGGCGCGCGGTTTCGCCAGCCATGGCCGCATCGACGCCGACGGTGGTGTGGCCGGCCTGAGCCACAACATCGGCGGCATCGTGGTCGGTGCCGATACCCGCGTGGCCGATGACCGCGTCACCCTCGGTGTCAGCGTGGCCGCGGCCGACATGTCGACCAAGGCCAACGATGGCTCCGGCTTCAGTGGTGATGTGCGCGCGCTGGACGTGGGCGGCTATCTGGATGCCACCTATTCGCGTGGCTACCTGTCGGCGGCCGTGCGCTACACCGACCTGCGCCACGACACCCGCCGCAGCCTTTCCGCGTTCGAGGGCCTGCAGCAGCCGTTGCGTGCCCGATACAGCAACGATGCGATCTCGGCGCGGGTCGAGCACGCGTTCTCCTTCACCATCGGCAAGGGTCTGGTGATCCAGCCGCTGCTGCCGGTGGTGGACTACGCCCGTACCTCGGCCACGCGCTTCAACGAGGGGCAGGGTGCCGGTGCGCTGATCGGCCGCAGTGGCAGCCTGGAGAGCATCCGGGTCGGTGCCGGCCTGCAGCTGTTCAAGACCTTCGAAGGCAACAAGGGTGAGCGCATCACCCCGCGTGCCCGAGTGGTCTGGCAGAAGGAACTGGGCGATTCCCAGGCGCGCTACAGCACCGGCTTCGCCGCGGCGCCGGACCTGGTGTTTGGCGCCAGCAGCCAGGCGGTTGGCGAGCAGGTGCTGGCCTGGAATGTGGGCGTGACCAGCCGTGCCAGCGAGCGTCTGTCGATCATGGCCGACTACGTGGGCGAGCGCCGCGATGGGCAGATCCAGAACGGCGTGATGCTGGGTCTGGGCTACCGGTTCTAGGTTCCAGGCAGTTGACGGCACCGGCGATGTCTGCATCGCCGGTGCCACCCCCATGTACGCGTGGCTGCGGTATGGTCGGCAGGGAATTCCCGCCAGGCCACCCCATGCAGATCGCCGTCTTCAGTGCCCGCCCTTACGATCGTCGCTTCCTCGACGAGGCCAATCAACGCGATGCGGCCGGTCAGGGTTTTGCGTTCGTGTACTTCGATGCCGCGCTGGACGTGCATACCGCTGCGTTGGCACAGGACTGCGCAGCCGTCTGCGTGTTCGTCAATGACCGCCTCGACGCGCCGGTTCTGCATGCCCTGCATGCGTTGGGCGTGCGTGCGGTGCTGCTGCGCTGTGCGGGCTTCAACAATGTGGACCTGGTCACCGCGAAAGCACTGGACTTGTTCGTCGCACGGGTGCCTGCGTATTCGCCCGAAGCCGTGGCCGAGCATGCACTGGCGCTGGTGATGACCCTCAACCGTCAGACCCATCGCGCCTACAACCGCGTGCGCGAGGGCAACTTCATGCTTGATGGCCTGCTCGGGCGCACCCTGCTTGGGCGCACGGTCGGCATCGTCGGTACCGGCAAGATCGGGCTGGCTACCGCGCGCATCTTCAACGGCATGGGCTGCACGGTGCTCGGGCATGACCCGCATCCGTCGCCGGCCTTTGCCGGGGTGGGCGAGATGGTGGGGTTGGACGAACTGCTGGCGCGCGCCGACATCGTGTCGCTGCATTGCCCGCTGACGCCGGACACCCAGCATCTGATCAACGACACCTCGCTGGCATGGATGAAGCCCGGCGCGATGCTGGTCAACACCTCGCGTGGCGGGCTGGTTGATACCCATGCGGTGATCCGCGCGCTGAAATCGCGGCGGCTGGGTCATCTGGCCATCGATGTCTACGAGCAGGAGAGCGCGCTGTTCTTCCAGGACCTGTCCGGCGAGATCATCGACGACGAGGCCTTCCAGCGCCTGATGACCTTCCCCAACGTGCTGGTGACCGGCCACCAGGGCTTCTTCACGGTGGAGGCGCTGCAGGAGATCTCGGCGATCACGCTGGGGAATCTGCAGGATTTCGCGGCGGGGCGGATGGGGGCGAACCGGGTGGAGGCGGGGTGAGTCGGGGTGATTGACCACTGGGTCACCTAGCCCGTAAAATCGCGGGCTCAGCCGGAATAGCTCAGTTGGTAGAGCGGCGCATTCGTAATGCGTAGGTCGTAGGTTCGATTCCTATTTCCGGCACCAGTTGTATGAAAAGCCCCGGCCTTGGTCGGGGCTTTTTGTTTGGGCGGCATGGGCGACCGCTGCAGTAGTGCCTGCCCATGGCTGGCAGCTCAGGATTTCCGAACCTCGCGACCCGCTCGCCCCTCCGGCTTCCCAGGCGCTTAGCTCCTGGCACTGTTCTCGACCTGGAATCCGCAGCCAGCCATTCCTGTGCTATGAGTACCCTGCCTTGCTTCAAGGCTCTTTCAGGGATTGGAAAGATGCGGAGGTTCGGGGGAACTGCAGGCGGTGTGTTTACCCGCTTCAGGGGATTTGAAGATCGAATTCGGAGGCTAGGAGCATTCGGCGCCTGGCTGTGCTGCGTGCTGCTGATCGGTCTTGGCCTGCCGCCATCCGCAATCGCCCAGACGACGGTGACGTACATCCACACTGACGCCCTTGGCTCGGTGGTGGCCGAGAGCGATGCCAACGGCAATGTGATCAAGCGCTATGACTACGAGCCTTATGGGGCCGTGGTAGGTGGTCAGGTCACGGACGGGCCGGGGTATACGGGGCATGTGAGCGACTCGGCTACCGGGCTGAGCTACATGCAGCAACGGTACATGGATCCGCAGCTGGGAGTGTTCCTCTCGGTTGATCCGGTGACGGCGTATGAGCAGCCGGTAGGGCAGTTCAATCGGTATCGGTATGCGAACGGCAATCCTTACAAGTTCACGGATCCGGATGGGCGTCAGGCGATCCCCATGCCTGCCCCTTACATTCTTCCCATCCCGGTCCCCAGCTCTGGTGGAAACATCCAACGCAGTGAGGACACATCCGGTGGGAATCGCGAGAGCGGACCAAGTGGAAGGCCAACATCGAGACCGACTGAACGTCCGGCAGGGAGGGATACGGTTCGTCGGGGGCGAGACGGGCAGCCAATACCTAATCGCTTTCCCGACAGGCCATTGCCTACGAAGCCTAATGGTGAGCCTGCACCAGATCCGGATGCGGCTGGCCCGCATACGCAACTAGGCCAGCGAGATGGTAGAAATGGAAAGTACGACCAAGCGAGAGAGTTCGACGGTCGAGGGAGGCCAGTAAAGACTATTGATTTTACTGACCACGGTAGGCCGGGTAGTCATACGAACCCGCACGAACATCCTTACGAGCCGAGTGCTACCGGTGGCACTCCTTCTCGAGGGCCAGCGCGGCCGCTGAACGGAGGTGGATAGTCATGACCGTAAATGCGTGGGGCTTCCCAATCACGGGAGACAGGGTAGTTGAGGCGTTAAGGACGAACTTCAGTACGAATGACGTATGGCTGCTATCGGATTTTGATGTTCCGTCGGGAGCGAAGTCACAGGAGATCCTGAGTCACCTTCGAGAGCGGATGGCGGACGGCCCGTTGGAGGTGTCCACCGCGGATCTGTGCGATGCGCTTGCTGGCGCCCCTCAGGTGTGGGTGCTGGACATTCGGCTCTCATCTGATGAGGGTGTGCAGCTCTATATTGAAGATGGTGAGGTTTTTGAGGAGAGTCTGGACAGGGCGGTCAGAATCAGAAGTATCGCTGGATCGAGAGACCCGAAGGTGAAGTGAAATGAAGCGGTCTATCTCATCCCGTCTGCTTTCTCTGTTGGCTGAAATCGCGGCAAAGCACAGCTTTCACTTGCCTGAAGAGGGCATCAAGCACCTTGTCAAACAAGACCGCGAGTCGCTGATCGATGCATTAGTGCAAGAGTTTTTGGAGACCGGTTTGGGACCTGACGATGAGCCTAATCAACGAGGCGTCGAGATCGAAGAGATCATCGATTTCGTTGGCGCTATCGCTGATCAGACTGATGCATCCAGCGGCTAGGCAATCGTTGATTTGGAGTCATATGCGGCTGGTCCTAGGTTCGACTCCTATTTCCTGCACCAGTTTCAGCAAAAGCCCCGGCCTTGGTCGGGGCTTTTTGTTTGAACGGTACTGCCAGCGGTAGTGCCGGTCGCTGACCCGCAGCTTCAGTAGTGCGAGCCTCTGGCCGGCAACGCGGAAAGCCCCGCCTCTCTGTTCAGCATGAGGCTTTCTCGGCTTCCCAAGCGCCTGGCCCTGGCGTGCTCCTGTCTCCAATCGGCGACTTTGCTTCCTTCGCCGTGCCTCGCCGCAGCAGCAAAGCAGGACAGCGGCAGCAGAGTGACGGGAGTCTTGACGTGGAGTCAATTATCCTTATCACATTCACTAGTCCTTGATATTTGCCAACTCTGGCGGAATACTCGCGTCAACAATCAGGGGTGGCAGGGATGCGGATCGAGTCTTCGGGAGTCGGCATGTGGCCTTCTGCGCGGATATGCGCCGTCATTCTTGGGATCACAGCGGGCTGGAACGTCCAGGCCCAGCAAGTGGTGCAGCAGCCCTATCAGGAGTACGACAAGCAGGTTCGTTCTGCTGAGCAGGTGGGCGCACTGACCTCCGACCTGTTTGGAGATGCAGTCAACGTCTACGACCAGTCGGCATCGTTCCTGCAGACCGACATCGATCTTCGCGGGACCAATGCGCTGCCGGTAAGACTGTCACGCAAGCTTGCTGTCCGTCCGATCCCGACTGGCGGCATGCCACCGCAGATTTATGGGGGCGCAGGTGACTGGAACATCGATGTTCCTTTCATCTCGGGGGTCTTCGATTCCCACTATGGCTGGATCTACGGCATGGGGGCGCGCAAGACCGGGCGCTGTACGGATACGTTCTATCCTTGGACATCGCCTCCCCACAACATCACCAGCATCTGGTCCGGCTACACGGTCAACCTGCCGGGCGACAAGGCGCGCACGCTGATCGGAATGCCTCCCTCCCAGTTCAAGCCGACGGGTGGGCAGAACAACAACTGGACCACGAGCTCTCTGGACGCCATCTCCTGCACTGCGATGATTGCAGGCTACGAAGGCGAGGGGTTCGTTCTGCAGACTACTGAAGGAGTCAAGTACACCTTCAATGTGGGAACGGTGCGCACGGTTGGCGAGATGGGTACGGACACTTCGACTTCGCAGAGCCGACCGCGGATCGAGGTCTACATCCTTGCCAGTCGCATCGAGGATCGTTTTGGCAACTGGGTCAATATCGCTTACAACGGCAACGGGCACCCGACGTCCATCACTGCCAATGACGGGCGGTCGATCTCGCTGCAGTACGCTGGAAACCAGCTGGCAAGTGCCACAGCCAATGGGCGTACATGGTCGTACGGCTACGTCGGGGCTACGCTTCAGCGTGTGGTCCAGCCCGACTCGGCGAGCTGGGAGTTCACCCATCTGCCGAACATGTTCGTCGATCATGAGAACTGGACCGAGGATCCAGGTCCTGGTTGTGGCGGTGTCGCGCCGATCCGTGCCAAGACCTATTCGCTGCAGATCAAGCATCCATCGGGAGCCGTTGGCTCGTTCCGTTTCGACCACGGCCGCTTCTACCGTGCGGGTGTGCCCATCATCCAGTGCACGGCGCAGACCCAGGGCGGCGCGACTGAGAGTGGGGGCACGATCACTCATACGCTCGTGACGCCCTATTACTTTGATGTGTTCTCGCTGTCGGAGAAGACCATCAGTGGGCCAGGCATACCTGTGATGCGCTGGACCTACGGAGACTCGGGTGAGTACCACGACATGTGGGATGGCATTCCACCCTGCACGACTTGCACGCAATCAAAGGTGGTGAGTATCACCCAGCCAGACGGGAGCAGGCTGGAGGAAACGTATGGAATCGTCTTTGACCACAACGAAGGAAAGCTCCTGGGGCGCCGTACCGTGTCGCCATCCGGGAATGTGTTGGAGTCGGAGGCACTGACCTATGTCTCCACTGCGCAGATGCCGTCCATGCCGTTTCCTGAGCGCTATGGGTATCGCTGGGGCGGGAGTGATGACAGTTCGGTGATCATTCGCCCAATGCAGCAGCGGCAGTTGACCCGGGATGGCGTGACAATGACCTGGCAGGCCAATTCGTTCGACGCGTATGGGCGTGCGGCGAGCGTGACCCGCAGCAGCTCCCAAGGGGCCAGTCGGACTGATACCACCAGCTACTACAACGATACCAGCCTCTGGATCCTCGGCCAGGTTGCTGCGCAGACCAACAGCTCGGGCCTGGTTGAGGCGCAGACTACGTACAACGCTGCTGGACTCCCGGCCGAGCAACGGCGTTTCGGTAAACTGGTTCAGGCGTTGTCTTATCATGCCGATGGCAGCGTGGCCAGCATTGCGGATGGGCGGGGCAACGCCACCTCATTGAACTCCTGGAAACGCGGAACGCCGCAGTCGATCGGCTTCGCCGACGGTACTTCGATGTCAGCCTCCGTTGATGACAATGGTTGGATCCGGTCGATCACCAACGAGGTGGGTTACCAGAGCACGTTCGACTACGATGCCATGGGACGACTTGTGCGCAAGGCATTTGCCACGGGTGATTCGGTTGCATGGAATCCAACGACACAGGTATTTGAGCGCGTCGATGCCGTGGAGCACGGGTTGGCAGCCGGTCATTGGCGCTTGACCACCAATACCGGTAATCGCAACAAGGTGACCTGGTTCGATGCGATGTGGCGTCCGGCACTGACCCTGGAGCAGGATGCCGGCGACGTTGCTTCAACCGCGCGCTATCAGCGCTTCAGCTACGATCATGCAGGCAGGACCACGTTCCAGTCCTATCCGACTGCAGGAAGCAATCCCACCAGCGGACAGTGGAGCGAGTTCGATGCATTGGGGCGACCCACGTCGACGTCGGTTGATAGTGAGCAGGGGCTGCTGACCACGGTAACTGCCTACCTGTCCGGCATGCGGGTACGGACGACAGATCCACGAGGCCAGTCGACAACTACCCAGTATCGCGTCTATGACACGCCGGTTCTTGAAATGCCGGTGGCCATCGAACATCCGGGCGGTGCCTTCACCGATATCGTGCGCGACGTGTTCGGCAAGCCGGTCTCCATAGAGCGTCGCAACGCAACCAGTGGTGTGTCGGTTACGCGTTCCTACGTCTATAACGCTCAGCAGGAACTCTGCAAAAGTGTGGAGCCGGAAACCGGCGCCAGCGCGATGGGCTATGACGCCGCGGGAAATATCGCCTGGTCAGCAGCTGGACTAACGCTGACGGCGACCAATAACTGTGATGCAGTAGCGGCGCAGGCGTCCGGCCGCCGCGTTGACCGCACGTATGATGCTCGCAATCGCCTGAAGCAACTCATCTTTGCCGATGGCAGCGGTGACCAGGTTTGGTCCTACAACAACGTCGGGCAGCCTACGCAGGTGGTAACGGCCAATCCGGATGGCAGGCAGGTCATCAACACCTTTGCCTACGCCAAGCGCGGTTCAATCACCAACGAAACCCTGCAGCAGACTGGGATGGGAATCTGGTCGATGGGGTATGGCTACGACGCCAATGGCGCGTTGGCCAGTCTGCAGTACCCGAGTGGCCTGCAGGTGACACTGGCGCCCAACGCACTGGGTCAACCGACTCGGGTTGGCAGCTTCGCTACCGGCGTTGGCTACTATCCAAATGGTGCATTGCGCGCCTTCACCTACGGAAACGGTGTCGCCCACAGCATGTCCCAGAACGCTCGCGGGCTGCCGGCCCGGGCGATTGACTCCGGGGTGATCGATTCCAGCATTGTTTATGACAGGAATGGAAACGTCGCAAGCATTGCCGATGCGATCGAAGCGGCCAAGTCGCGACAGATGCAGTACGACAGCTCGGATCGCTTGACGCAGGCGAGCTCTGCCTCGTTTGGTGGGGACGGGGTCTATAGGTTTACCTACGACGTTCTGGATAACCTCCGCAGCGCCAAGTTGGGAGGCATCAAGCAACACAGCTACTGGTATGACGCGCGCAACCGGATGACGACCGTCAACCAGGACGATGGCAATGCCATCATCGGCCTTGACTACGATGTGCAGGGCAACCTGGCCAGGAAGAACGGCGAAGGGTTCCGCTTTGACCTTGGTAATCGACTGCGTGATGTGGGCGGGCGTGAGGCATATGCATACGATGCCCATGGTCGTCGCGTCGGCAGCTACAACGCCACCCTGGGAGACATTCTCTCGTTCTATGGCAATGACGGAGTGCTGCGCCGTCAGCACAACAAGCGCACCGGGAAAGAGCTCGAGTACGTGAGCCTTGGCGCCCACCTGGTTGCGCAAGTGGAGACAGGGGTTGCTCTGGGGACTCCTGTGATTTCTGCGCCGGATACCGTGGCTGTTGGCAACTACACCGTGAGCTGGAGTTCAATCGGAAACGCCAACCGATATGAGCTTCGTGTCTCGACCAATTCGGGTGGCTCCTGGAGCAGTGCCTATGCGGGCAGTGCGCTGTCCTATGCCGTTACAGGTGTTGAGAAGGGGACACGTTATTACCAGGTCAGGGCGTGTCAGGGAAGCGGGTGTGGAAGCTGGAGCACGTCGGCCCTTGTCAGTCATATCCCCATTCCCGCATCGGCGCCTTCGCTGGCCATGCCGGCGGTTGGCCTCAATGGCAGCCATACCATCAGCTGGTCGGCCATTGCTGACGCGTCCCGCTATGTCGTCGAAGAACAGGCCGGAGCTGCAGCATGGTTGGTTGTGCATGATGCAGCAGCGCTTGCTGTAACGTTGAATGGCAGAGCGGCAGGCAGCTACAGCTATCGTGCTCGCGCCTGCAACGTGTCCGGCTGTGGTCCGTATTCGGCTGCGCAGGCGATGACTGTGATCTACCCGACAGACACCGCGCCGACAGTGACCGCCCCCGCCAGCAACTATTCCGGAGCTTTCACCGTGAGCTGGACACCGGTGGCGGGCAGCATCCGGTATGAGCCGCAGGAGCGCCTTGGGACCAGCGCGTGGACCAGTCTAGCCAGCGTCGCTGGAACGTCCGTGCAGATCGAGGGGAAATCGACGGGCAGCTATGGGTATCAGGTACGCGCCTGCAATTCAGCGGGCTGCGGCCCTTGGTCGAACGTTGTTTCTACATCAGTTCTACTGGCACCCAATGCCGCTCCAGCGATCACTCTTGCCGGCAACAGCTCGACAGGTGCTTTCCCCGTGGCCTGGAGCAGCGTGGCCGGCGCGGTGGAGTATCGACTCGAAGAGCGGCTCGGCACTGGCTCCTGGCAGGGGGTGCAGGCAGAAGGAGCCACAGTGCGTAGTGTTTCCGGTAAGGCTACCGGAACCTGGAGCTATCGAGTTCAAGCCTGTAATGCTGGCGGCTGTGGGCCCTGGTCGGTTGAGATGGCAATCGTTGTTCTGCTGGTGCCAGGCACGCCCGCAGTTGCTGTTCCTGCGACCAACAGTTCGGGTGCATGGACGGTGAGTTGGTCATCCGTTTCAACGGCGGACTCTTACCAATTGGAGGAGCGGGTTGCCGGTGGGGCATGGACCAATGTGCATGACGGTTCTGCAATCAGCAAAGAGGTCAGCGACAAAGCCAGCGGCACCTTCGAATATCGTGCCAGAGCCTGCAATGCCAGTGGTTGTGGCGGGTACTCCGCGCCGGTATCCACGGTAGTGACCCGGCCGCCGGCTGCTGCCCCGGCCCTGACGGTGTCCGGTTCCAGTACGGATGGGGCCTTCACTGTCACCTGGGCCGCCGTTGCGACGACGACCGAGTACCGCTTGGAGGAGTTGGTATCAGGCGCATGGTCGCAGATCCAGAGCGGAGCGGGTACCAGCATTGGCGTCAGTGGGCGGGGGAGTGGCAGCTACTCGTTCCGTGTCCGCGCCTGTAACAGCGGCGGCTGCAGCGGCTACTCCAGTACGGCCGTGGTTACGGTTCTGCTTCCCCCGCAGAGTGCACCTGCCCTGAGCGCGCCGGACTCCGCACCTGGTGCATACACCATCAGCTGGTCCGCCGTCACTGGGGCGACACGTTACAGCCTGCAGCAGAGCATCAACGGTGCGCCGTGGACCGGTGCGGGCGATCATGCGGGTACGAGTACGTCGTTCAATCCCGGGCCATTTGGCAGCTACGCCTATCGAGTCGCTGCATGCAACAGCAGCGGCTGTGGAGGCTGGTCTGCGACAAGGGCCGTCAATGTAATACGAGCTCCGTTGGCTCCTGTCATCACCTATGCGCATCACCACTGGTACTACGCCGGGCCTCACAACAGCGAATTTGCTTCCTGCAATGTCAGTTGGACTGCTTCTGTTGGAGCGGAGCGCTATGAACTCCACGCAGGCGATGGTACGACGGTGTATGGCCAGATGTACTCGGGGCCGCTCAATGACATCCAGGGTAGCGGCTACTCGATTCAGTACTGCGCAGATCCCTACGTCGTAAGGGCATGCAACGCGGCGGGCTGCTCCGGCTGGTCGTCACCTTTCGTGCCTACGGTGGAGCGGGATCCGAAGCCGGAAAATCCGGGGGATCCGCCGGTATGAATTGGGAGCACGTGATGTCGAAACTGATCACGCGTATTGCCGTGTACGGGCTGTTGCTTGTTTGCGTGGTGGCTTCTGCCGGTGCCCAGACGGTCACTTACATCCATACGGACGCCCTTGGCTCGGTGGTGGCCGAGAGCGATGCCAATGGCAATGTGATCAAGCGCTATGACTACGAGCCTTATGGGGCCGTGGTAGGTGGTCAGGTCACGGACGGGCCGGGATATACCGGGCATGTGAGCGACTCGGCTACGGGCCTGAGCTACATGCAGCAGCGGTACATGGATCCGCTGCTGGGCGTGTTCCTGTCGGTTGATCCGGTGACTGCGTATGACCAGCCGGTTGGGCAGTTCAATCGGTATCGGTATGCGAACGGGAATCCGTACAAGTTCAAAGATCCTGATGGAAGGTCCGCCACATGTGGTGAGAGGTCATGCGTAATCGAATGTACCAGCGGATTTGCGTGCGCCGTAGACTATGTATACGTGGGAACGGTGTATGGAGGGCGGCTGCTTCGGAATGCGGTCGAGTCGATACTGCCAGTTATTCAGCAGTCTCAGTCACCTAAAGGTGACGCTCCTGCGCTGCCTGAGGGATTGGTAGGAATTGAAGATAAGGGAAGCAGGCAGCAGGGAGGGCGTGTCAATAACGGTCCGCTGGCGCCGGACAATGGTGGGGTGGGGGATGGGCTGAAGGATTTTGGTACTTTAACCGGCGGCAAGTTCGATCTAGCATCTGAAGGTTCACGATTGCCAGAGGGGGCGCAGGTTGGTGATAACGGAGTAATATATCGACCAGGAAATGCAGGTTCTGGCCCTCGAATCGATATTCCGGCAAATGGTGAAAAGCCTCATGAGACACTACATTACCCCAAGCCGCCTCCGCCGCCAGAGAGGTCGGGCCTGTGATCGATCTTAATGATTTGTTGGAGTCGCGCCTGGTCGATGGCTCCGATGTCTATATCGATTCGGGCATGAGTCCGAGCGAGTATCTTGAAGAACTTGCGAATGACATCAGGCGGAATGCATGTCAACCATTTGAACTGTCTGCGGTGGTAATGGCGCCAGGTATTCCGGGATTTGACGATGGTGAAGAGATCTCTGGGATGTGCGTCGCCAAGGAGGGGGGGCGCTGGTTGGTCTATCGGGCGAAGGAGGATTTGTTCTACGCCTTTTGGGGGGCAAGGCCCGAGCAGCTTGGAGCTCACGGCATTTTTGGAAGCCCGTTGTACTGCTGGTCAGCGTGACGGAAGTGCGGGAGATCGGATGAGGTTGCGTTCTGCGCTGCAACGACGATCCCAGTGGCAATGTGACCAAACGCTACGACTGCGAGCACTACGGTGCTGTAGTGGTCCTGATACTTAATGAAGAGCCCCGGCCTTGGTCGGGACTTTTTGTTTGGGTGGGGCGTTGGAACTCTTTGATGCGAACGGGGTTCGCTGCAAGCCGATCATTGGGCGACGCTCATGTTCCCTTCGAGCCGAGAACGCCAAGTCCGGTAGGCAGCGTCACATCCCGCTAATCGTCGAAGCCATGGAAGTCCTGCAGCGTTGGGCTGGGCAAGCGGGCGAGCGCCGTGCGGGCAAGGTCTTCGACGTGACCGACATCAAGAAGGGGGGGGGCAAACTCATAGCCGATGCCCGCATTGAAGAGTTCCGCTTTCATGATCTGCGCCATCATTTAGCATCTTCAGGGGCGGTCAATTTTGATCCGGGTAAAGGAACGATCTGACGCTTTCGGCTAGTACAAGCGTTGGTGCGTATACGGGTGTATCAGTGATGTTTGACGACACTCTGATTGGAGGTAAGTGATGGATCAGTTTTCTGGAAGCTATTCAGTGGTGATCGCTGTCGTTGGTATTTTTGGTTGGGTCGCTTCAATTGCCGCATATCGTGCGCTACTGGCTTTGGATAGGGAGTCGCCGGAAGTGCTGAGAGGAGTTGGCGTGTCGAAGGTGGATTTGGGGTTTAAATGTCTTAGGGGGGGGTATTTTGGGCTTCTCGCAGCATGGCTATGCCATCTCGTCGATGCGGCGATGGGCGTTTCGAAGCTTGATATTGGCGTATGCAATGTTGACGCTTACAGGCGTGGTCATGTTTGCTGCGCACTGATCTTCTCTATTTAGCGAAGATTTTGGTGCGTCCCTGGAGACGTTTTCTCTATGAGATGGAGCGTTCGCCGGCATGGCCCCGTGGCAACGAGGATTCATGTGATGGGAAACTCACAACTAGCCGAGGCGAATGATCGCGCGCGCAGGCAGGGCCAGGAGTGGGGGTGGGTCAAGAGGGCGAAAGCTCTACCGGCTGATGGCTCTGCTATTTAGAGGGGGGGGGGTTCCGATGAGACTGTTGGCGGGGGCGAGTCGGAAAATGAAAGATGAAGAGGCGTTCGTCGAGATGACGAGGCTTGTGGGAAGCTTCGCGGTCGGTGCTGTTGCTGCGCAGGATTTCATTGGTCGTTATTCGAATTTCTATTACTACGACGCACTGGACGGGCACGAGGCTTCAAGTGCATTGCAGCCAGAGCACATGCAAAGGCTTGGGCGCGCTGTTGAGCTGCACCGCCGCATCCAGGAAGAGGTGGTGAACAGGATTTCGCTTGATGCTGGGTATTCAGTTGAGGCTTTGAAGTTGGCAGGGCGACTTGGCCCATCTGAAGCCCAGGAGCTCGCGCTGAGGATATGTGCGGAAGTCGGGATTGAAGCCATCTTGTCGGCGATCAGGGCAGCATGAAGTGATTCCGCCAGAGGATCGGGTGTAGTACGCCTTATCGGTGCCTCACGACCCCTGCATCCCGCGCCAACCACCAGGCGAGCTGCCGGAGATAGCCGCCTGCTGCTCCCGCCAATGCGCCGATCAGCAGTCGTGCAAGCATTCTGGCCCCGCGTCCAGCCCGCTTCCGCACCCAAGGCAGCAGTGCCACCACCTGTGCACCCAGCAATAGCATCAGCACGTCCAACCCCAGCGCATCCACCACCGGCAACAACGGCAGCAGATCCGGATTGCAGGCCAGCACGATCACCAGCCCGGCACCCAGAACGGCCATCAGGTGGCGCCCGGCGGGCAGGGTGGTCCAGAGAAGCAGTCGGTTGATCAGGCGCATGGCGTTCCTTGTATCACGGGCGGGAAGGGGCGCCGGTCTGAAGTGCCCGCACCGGCTGCCGCAGGATGGTCTTCAGGCGCGCCGACGCGGTCCTGCGCGGGTCGCTCAGGTAGATCTCGTGGTGGGGGCCGGCGAAGGTGTAGCCCCGCGCGGGCATCAGTTCGTCATGCAGATGAGCCAGCGTCGGGCCTTCATCGTCATAGGCGCCCACATGCAGGGTCTGCAGGCAGCGGCCTTCTTCGAGCGTTTCATGGCGAAGGCTGGCAGGCGCATCACCCCGCTTCTTCCGCGACTGGGTAATCGCGGCTTCAAACAAGTCTGCGGCGATGCGCTCGGGCGTCCGGATCATCACCGTCCAGCTCCACTCGTCCTTGCGGCGGGCGATGAAGCTGGCCGGGTCATCGGCACTCCATAGTGCCTCCAGCGGTGGCACCACGTAGTCCTGGCCTTCGGCCTTCAGTGCGAACTTCAGTGCATAGCTGACCGCGTACAGCCACGGCACCGCCTGCAGGTAGGCGGGGGCCGTGTTCGGATCGCCGCAGCCGTCGACCATCACGTAGGGCAGGGCAGGGACCTCCACCGTGACAAACCTGCCCGCCGGCGGCTGGTACAGCATCCGGTCGCGCTTCTTGAAGTCGATCTTGTCCATGAGGCCCCTCCTCGCGCCGAGGATCCCACGTCCTCGCCCTCACGCGCGTTCCTGAATCTGTTCATCCGACTTTGCCGAACACGGCCGGACCGTACCTGTGCGGGCAGTGCGACAACGTGTCGCAGCCCGAAAGCGGCCTTTCCTGCGTCCGATCATTGTCAATGCCTTTCTTAAATGGTGGGTGACGGCCTAAAATTGGAAGGCTGACTCGACCCCACCTCACTGCCTGTCTCACCACAGGCGGGACCGGCTTTGGCCGGAGCGGGCAGGACGGGGAACGGCATTCCCTCGCAATTGGATCGACCGATGATTCCGTTGAAAACCCTTGGGCGCTGGTTGCGCCCGGGCCTGCTGCTGTCGTTGCTGGTGATGCTTACCGGCTGCGATGCCGTGGCCATCCTCAGTCCGAAGGGCCAGATCGGCCAGGATGAGAAGACCCTGCTGATCACGGCTACCGTGCTCATGCTGCTGGTCGTCATCCCGGTCATCATCATGACCCTGACCTTCGCGTGGAAGTATCGCGCCTCCAACACCAAGGCCCGCTACGAGCCGAAGTGGTCCCACTCGACGGCGATCGAGGTGGTGGTGTGGTCGATCCCGTGCATGATCGTGCTGGTGCTGGCGGTCCTGACCTGGCGTTCGTCGCACGCGCTGGACCCGTACAAGCCGCTGGAATCGGACGTCAAGCCGGTCACCATCGAGGCGATCTCGCTGGACTGGAAGTGGCTGTTCATCTATCCGGAAGAGAAGGTGGCGGTCGTCAACGAAATCAAGTTCCCGGTCAACACGCCGCTGAACTTCAAGATCACGTCCGACACGGTGATGAATGCCTTCTTCATCCCGCACCTGGGCAGCATGATCTACTCGATGGCCGCGATGGAGACCAAGCTCCATCTGATCGCCAACGAGACCGGTGAATTCCCGGGCATGTCCTCGCACTACAGCGGCGCGGGCTTCGCCAAGATGCACTTCACCGCCTACTCGGTCACCGATGCCGAATACCGCCAGTGGCTGGACCAGGTCCGCGCCGGCGAGCAGACCTTGGACAAGGCCTCGTTCAAGGCGCTGGGTGAAGCACGCAACGCCGAGTGGTATCCGGTCACCTACTTCGGCAAGACCGAAGAAGGCCTGTTCGACTGGGTCCTGGCCAAGCACATGGGTGACAACAAGCACTACGGCATGAAGCACGAGCACAAGGCCCCGGCCGATGGTGCCGCTGCCGAAGGCCACGATGCCCATGCGGGTCACGAGGGCCACGAAGGCCACACCGATGCCGCTGCCGCTCCGGCCGAACACGCCGGACACACTGCTGACGAGCACGCCGCCGCCGGTCACGCCGGCCATGCGGGCTCGGGAGAATGAACATGTTGGGAAAACTCTCTATTGAGTCGATCCCCCACGATCCGATCGTCCTGACGACGTTGATCGGTGCAGTGCTGGGTGGCCTGGGCGTGATGGCCCTGATCACCAAGTTCAAGCTGTGGGGTTACCTGTGGAAGGAGTGGTTCACCTCGGTGGATCACAAGAAGATCGGCGTGATGTACCTCATCGTCGCCTTCGTCATGCTGCTGCGCGGTTTCTCCGACGCGATCATGATGCGTACCCAGCAGGCGCTCGCCGTCGGCGGGTCCGAGGGTTACCTGCCGCCGCACCACTACGACCAGATCTTCACCGCCCACGGCGTGATCATGATCTTCTTCGTGGCGATGCCGCTGATCACCGGCCTGATGAACCTGGCCGTGCCGCTGCAGATCGGTGCGCGCGACGTCGCGTTCCCGTTCGTCAACTCGCTCAGCTTCTGGCTGTTCGTGTCCGGTGCGGTGCTGATCATGCTGTCGCTGTGGATCGGTGAGTTCGCCGCCACCGGCTGGCTGGCGTTCCCGCCATTGTCGGGCATCGAATACAGTCCAAGCGTCGGCATGGACTACTACATCTGGGGTCTACAGGTCGCAGGCCTGGGTACCACGCTGAGCGGTATCAACTTCTTCATCACCATTTTGAAGATGCGTACCCCCAGCATGAAGCTGATGCAGATGCCGGTGTTCACCTGGACTGCGCTGGTGACCAACGTGCTGATCGTCGCGGCCTTCCCGGTGCTGACCATCACCCTGGTGTTGCTGACCCTGGACCGCTACCTGGGCACGCACTTCTTCACCAATGACGGTGGCGGCAACGCCATGCTGTACATCAACCTGATCTGGATCTGGGGTCACCCGGAAGTCTATATCCTGGTCCTGCCTGCGTTCGGTGTGTTCTCCGAAGTCATCGCGACCTTCTCGCGCAAGGCGCTGTTCGGCTACAAGGGCATGGTCTACGCCACTGCCTGCATCGGCGTGCTGTCGTTCATCGTGTGGCTGCACCACTTCTTCACCATGGGCTCGGGTGCCAACGTCAATGCCTTCTTCGGCATCACGACGATGATCATCTCGATCCCGACCGGCGTGAAGATCTTCAACTGGCTGTTCACCATGTTCCGCGGTCGCGTGCAGTTCACCACGCCCGTGCTGTGGACCATCGGCTTCATGGTCACCTTCACCATCGGCGGCATGACCGGCGTGATGCTGGCGATCCCGGCCATCGACTTCGTGCTGCACAACAGCCTGTTCCTGATTGCCCATTTCCACAACGTCATCATCGGCGGCGTGGTGTT
The DNA here is from genome assembly GCF_050435725.1 of Stenotrophomonas sp. AN71. NCBI lineage: Bacteria > Pseudomonadati > Pseudomonadota > Gammaproteobacteria > Lysobacterales > Lysobacteraceae > Stenotrophomonas > Stenotrophomonas sp. AN71. Next base: position 139,204 of record NZ_JBNDKU010000004.1, read on the forward strand.
CGGCATGTTCGCCGGCATCACCTACTGGTGGCCGAAGATGTTCGGCTTCCGCCTCAACGAGTTCTGGGGCAAGTGCGCGTTCTGGTGCTGGTTCATCGGCTTCTACGTGACCTTCATGCCGATGTACGTGCTGGGCTTCATGGGCATGACCCGTCGCCTGCAGAGCACCGTCAACCCGGCCTACGAGCCGCTGCTGCTGGTGGCTGCCGCAGGTGCCTTCATCGTGGGTGCCGGCATCCTGTGCCAGATCATCCAGGTGGCCGTGTCGATCCGCGACCGCAAGAAGACGGCCGATCTGACCGGCGACCCGTGGGATGCCCGTACGCTGGAGTGGGAAACCTCTTCGCCGCCGGCCTTCTACAACTTCGGCGCACTGCCGGAAGTCACCGAGCTGGACGATTTCTGGGAGCGCAAGCAGCGTGGTGAAGCCTGGCCGAAGCCGGCCAAGTACACCGACATCCACATGCCGCGCAACACCGGCACGGGCGTGGTCATCGGTGCCTTCAGCATGGTGTTCGGCTTCGCGATGATCTGGCACATCTGGTGGCTGGCCATCATTGGCTTCGTCGGCATGATCGCCACGTTCATCTACCGCACCTTCGACCAGGACGTGGACTACTGGGTCCCGGCCGCCGAGGTGGAACGCATCGAGAACGAACACCGCAAGCACCTGGAAAACCAGGGCCTGGTGAAGTCGGAGCTGAAGGCATGAGCACCAATACCTCGACCCTGAGCCACGGGCACGCCGCGCAAGCGGCGGCCCATGGCCATGACGACCACGAGCACCACGACACCGGCGGCAACACCGTCTTCGGTTTCTGGGTGTACCTGATGAGCGACTGCCTCATCTTCGCCTCGCTGTTCGCCACCTACGTGGTGCTGTCTGGCGGTACCGATGGTGGCCCCGGCGCGAAGGACCTGTTCGAGCTGCCGTTCGTGGCGTGGGAAACCGCGCTGCTGCTGACCTCGTCGCTGACCTTCGGCCTGGGCATGATCGCCATGCACCGCAAGCAGGTCGGCCAGATGTTCCTGTGGCTGGCGATCACCTGGCTGCTGGGCTTCGGCTTCATGTGCATGGAAGTCTATGAATTCCAGCACCTGATCCATCAGGGCTACGGTCCGGACCGCAGTGCCTTCCTCTCTGCGTTCTTCGCCCTGGTCGGTACCCACGGCCTGCACGTCAGCGCCGGCCTGCTGTGGCTGCTGGTGATGTTCGTGCAGCTGAAGAAGTACGGCCTGACCCCGACCAACAAGACCCGCATGGCGTGCCTGAGCCTGTTCTGGCACTTCCTGGACCTGATCTGGATCGGCGTGTTCTCCGTCGTCTACCTCAATGGAGCGCTGTAATGGCACATGACAACCATGCACACGACCACGGCACCGGCGGCGAAAGCCATGGCACCGTGAAGTCGTACCTGATCGGCTTCGTGCTGGCGGTGGTGCTGACCGTCATCCCGTTCTGGATGGTGATGTCGGGTGATTTCTCGCGCACCGTCAACGGTGTGGTCATCGCCATTACCGCCGTGCTGCAGATGTTGGTCCACCTGGTGTTCTTCCTGCATCTGGACCGCTCGTCGGAAAGCCGCTGGAACGTCAACGCTGCGGCCTTCACCGTGGTGGTGATCGGCATCATCGTGGTCGGCACCCTGTGGGTCATGCACAACATGAACGTGCACATGATGCACTGACGTCCACGCGACGTTGCCACGCAGAAAGGCCGCCCCCGGGCGGCCTTTCTGTTTTCCGGCAACACCGGGAAAGGCATCCACGCATGGCGTGGATCTACTCAGGGGGCGGTAGATCCACGCCATGCGTGGATGCGCAGTGCAGTAGATCCATGCCATGCGTGGATGGGGTCAGAGCCCTTGCCTGCGGCAAGGGATCCGACCCCGGCGTCGAACCTCATCCCACCTTGCGCAGGAATTCCTCGGCCTCCATCGGCCGGCCCAGGTGGTAACCCTGCAGCTGGTCGCAGCCCAGATCGCGCAGGTACTCGCGCTGCGCCTGGGTCTCCACGCCCTCGGCCACCACCTGAAGTTGCAGGGTGCGCCCGAGCGCGATGATCGACGAGACGATGGCCGCGTCCTCGGCGTTGCATTCCAGGTCGTGCACGAATGCGCGGTCGATCTTTAGCTCGGTGGCGGGCATGCGCTTGAGGTACAACAGGCTGGAATAGCCGGTGCCGAAGTCGTCGATGGCGATGTGCACGCCCATGGCGGTCAGGTCGTTGAGGATCGCCAGGCTGGCATCCACATCCTTCATCGCCGTGGTTTCGGTGATCTCCAGGGTCAGCCGCGCCGGCTCGATCCGATGCCGCTCCAGCACCGCGCGCACGCTGTCCAGCAGCGCCGGTGAGGCGAACTGCAGCGGCGACAGGTTCACTGCCATCGACCACTCGCTGTGACCTGCATCGTGCCAGGCACGCAGCTGGGCGCAGGCGCGGTCCAGTACCCAGTCGCCGATCGGCAGGATCAGGCCGCTGCGTTCGGCGATCGGAATGAACACATCCGGCGCCAGCAGCCCCAGCTCCGGATGCTGCCAGCGCAGCAGCGCCTCGGCGCCCGTGGCCGGAGCGCCAGCGGCGGGAAACTTGGGCTGGTAGTGCAGGATCAGTTCGTTGCGGGCGATGGCCTTGCGCAGGTCCTGCAGCAGCCGCAGCTGGCGATTGGCGCTGAGCTGCATCGACGGGGTGAAGAAGGTGTAGCCGTTCCGCCCGGTTTCCTTGGTGTGGTACATCGCCGCGTCGGCGTGTGCCATCAGTTCGCGCTCGTTGCCGGCGTCATCCGGATACAGGGCGATGCCCAGGCTGGCACTGACCTGCAGTTCGGCCGCGTCCAGCGTGAACGGTTCGCCGGCGGCGGCGATGATGCGTTCGGCCACCACCACGGCATCGTCGGGAATGTCGATGGCCAGCACGATCACGAATTCGTCGCCGCCGAGGCGGGCGAAGGTGTCCTGTGGCCGCAGCAGGCCACCGATGCGCTGCGCCACCGCCACCAGCAGGCGGTCGCCGAGCTGATGGCCATACGCATCATTGACTGCCTTGAAGCCGTCCAGGTCGCAGAACATCACCGCCACCGCGTGGTTGCGGCGGCGTGCCTTTTCGATGGACTGCTCGATGCGGTCCTGCAGCAGCATGCGGTTCGGCAGCTGGGTCAGCGGGTCATGCAGGGCGGCCTGGATCAGCTTGTTGTTGGCGTGCGCCAGTGAATCGGCCAGCAGCCCGGTGCGCACACGCATCTGCCGGTCGAACAATGAGGCCACCAGAGCGATGCCCAGCGTCGCTACCGTGGTGACGATGACCAGCACGGCCAGCCAGCGCGTGTCGATGCCGCCGCTGCCGACTGCGCCACAGATGCTGCCATCAGGGAAGCGCGCGGCGGCCATGCCGGTGTAATGCATGCCGACGATGGCCAGGCCCATCACCAGCGAGGCGAGGCCGCGCAGCAGCAGCGTGTTGCGCTGTTCGGTGCGCAGGCGGAAGGCGATCCACAGGGCGGCGCCGGCGGCACCGATGGCCACCGCGATGGAGGCGGCGAACCAGCCCGGATGGTAGTCGATGCCCGGCTGCATGCGCAGGGCCGCCATGCCCAGGTAATGCATGGTGGCGATGCCCAGCCCCATCAGCACCGCGCCGGCCAGCAGGCGCCGCCAGGGCAGGCTGGGCCGTGACACCAGCCACAGCGCATAGGCCGAGGCGCCGATTGACACCGCCAGCGAGTAAAGGGTGATGCCCAGGTCGTAGCCCAGTGGGATTGGCAGGTCGAAGGCGAGCATGCCGATGAAGTGCATCGACCAGATGCCAAGGCCCATCGCTGCGGCGCCGCCAGCCAGCCACCATCGCGCCACGCGGCCCTCGGCCGTGGCCAGGCGGCCGGCCATGTCCAGTGCCGTGTACGAAGCAAGGATGGCCACCAGCAGGGAGGTGATGACCAGGCTCTGACTGTAACTGCCAGTCATGTTGGATCCAGTGGAGGAGGGAGGGGCGCCCGCAAGGCGCACGCCTGCGACCCCTATCGGCGCGGGTGGGCGGAACTTGAGCGGTCGCAGCACCTGCGACCCGGCTCGGCTATCCTGCCACGCCCGTTCCCGTTGCAGGAAATTCCCAGATGGCAAAAGCCCGCACCGCCTACGTCTGCAATGAATGCGGCGCCGAGTTCAGTAAATGGCAGGGCCAGTGCACCGAGTGCAACGCCTGGAACTCACTGTCGGAAATCGTGCTGGAAAGCGCGGCGGCGGCCAAGGCGCCGGCCTCGCGGCGGGCGGGGTGGGCCGGCAAGATCGATCCGCCGAAGATCACCGCGCTGAAGGACGTGGAGCAGACCGAGCACCGCCGTGTCACCACCGGCATCGGCGAGTTCGACCGCGTGCTCGGCGGTGGTCTGGTCGAGGGCGCGGTGGTGCTGGTCGGCGGCGACCCGGGCATCGGCAAGTCGACCCTGCTGCTGCAGGCGGTGGCGAAGATGGCCGCCGAACTGCCGGTGCTGTATGTCACCGGCGAGGAGTCGCTGGCCCAGGTGGCCGGCCGTGCGCACCGCCTGGGCCTGCCGCTGGACGGCGTCAACGCATTGGCTGAAACCGGGGTCGAGTCGATCCTGCAGCATGCCTCCCGGGCCGGCCCGCGGCTGATCGTGGCCGACTCGGTGCAGACCCTGTGGACCGAGAGCCTGACGGCGGCGCCGGGTTCGGTGAGCCAGGTCCGCGAGAGTGCCGCACGGCTGGTGCGCTTCGCCAAGGAGACCGGCACCGCCGTGTTCCTGGTCGGCCACGTGACCAAGGAGGGCGGTATCGCTGGCCCGCGTGTGCTGGAGCACATGGTTGACGCGGTGCTGTACTTCGAAGGCGAAAGCGGCAGCCGCTTCCGCCTGCTGCGGGCGTTCAAGAACCGTTTCGGCGCGGTCAACGAGCTGGGCGTGTTCGCGATGGGCGACAAGGGGCTGAAGGAGGTTTCCAACCCGTCGGCGATCTTCCTGTCCGGCGGCAGCACCCACCAGCCAGGCAGCTGCGTGATGGTCACCCGCGAGGGCACCCGGCCCTTGCTGGTGGAGGTGCAGGCGCTGGTCGATGCTTCGCCGCTGTCCAATCCGCGCCGTGTCGCCGTTGGCCTGGAACAGAACCGTCTGGCGATGTTGCTGGCGGTGCTGCATCGCCACGGTGGCGTGCTGGTCGGCGACCAGGACGTATTCGTCAATGTGGTCGGAGGCATCCGCGTGCAGGAGACGGCGGCCGATCTGCCGGTGCTGCTGGCGGTGCTGTCCTCGTTGCAGGACAGGCCGCTGGCGGAGAAGACCATCGCCTTTGGCGAAGTCGGCCTGTCCGGCGAGATCCGTCCGGTCCCCAATGGTGAAGACCGCCTGCGCGAGGCGGCCACCCATGGCTTTAAGCGCGCCATCGTGCCCAAGGCCAATGCGCCCAAGGGCGGGTCGGTGAAGGGCATGGAAGTGATTGCCGTCGAGCGCCTGTCCGAGGCCATCGACGCGGCGTGATGCCTGCCGCGCCTCCCGCCGGGCTGGCCCGGCGCTACCTTCGCGCGTGCGGAATGCGGCGGCGGGCACGGCAATGGTCAGCGTTGCTGTGCTAGTTTTTCCCGCTCGACGAAGATGCCCGCTGGCGTCTTTCCGTGCCCAGGAGTAAACGATTACATGCAGGACACCGCGCTCATCGCCCCCAACGCCGAAATCCGTCGCGCCGGGGTCGATCTCAATGGACTGATGACGGTGCTGGGCAAGCACCTGTATTCCACCCCGATGGTGGCGTTGCGTGAGCTGGTGCAGAACGCGCACGACTCGATCATCCGCCGCCGCATCGAGCAACCCGGTGCCGAGGTGCCCTCGCACATTTCGGTGCGGGTCGATGCCGGTGCCGGCGTGCTGCGCATCACCGATACCGGGGCGGGCCTGACCCGGCAGGAAATCCATGACTACCTGGCCACTGTCGGTGTCGGCTATACCCGCGGCCTGCGCCAGGGTGGGGACGACGACGACGGCCTGATCGGCATGTTCGGCCTCGGTTTCCTGTCGGCGTTCGTGCTGGCGCGGCGGGTCAGCGTGCGCACCACCTCCTACCAGACGCCGGAGCTGGGCCACCTGTATGTGTCCAGCAACGCCGAGCAGTACACGGTCAGCGAAGTGCCGGCACGCGCGGTTGGTACCGAGGTGGAGCTGGAGCTGCATCCGGATTTCCTGCCGCTGGCCAACGAGGCACGCCTGCACGAGGTACTGGGCCGCTATTGCGCGTTGCTGTCCGAACCGATCTTCATCGGTGCCGCGACCGAGGCGCTGAACCCCGAGCCACCGCCGTGGCGCGGCCCGGGCGATGTTGCCGTGCACCCGGTGCAGGCCCGCCGCCAGGCGTTGCAGTTTGCTGCGCGCTTCGAGCACGATTTCGAGCCGATCGCCACCTTGCCGCTGCGCGCTGATGGCAGCAGCGATGCCGTCGGCCTGCTGTGGGTGCAGGATGGCGCCACCTATGGCACCAGCGACAACCGCAACCTGTCGGTATTCGTGCGCGGCATGCTGCTGGATGACGACGCCCGCGACCTGCTGCCGCCATGGGCCGGCTTCATCGGCGGGGTGATCGAATCGTCGCGGTTGACGCCCACCGCCAGCCGCGAAGACCTGCAGCGCGACGACCAGTACCGTGCCGTGCAGCATGCGTTGCTGGAAGCCCTGATCGACGGCCTGGCCGACGTCGCGCGGCAGCAGCCGGAAGCGTGGCGGCGCGTGCTGACCCGTCACAACGAGGCACTGCTGGGCGCGGCGCTGTGCGATGACCGCCTGTTCGACCTGCTGCTCGAGCACGTGCGCGTGCCAACCTCGCAGGGCGACCTGCCAGCCAGTGCGCTGCCATCGCGTGGCGCGGTGCACGTCATCCTCGACAACGGCGGCGGCTTCGAAGAGATGCTGTTCCGCGCGATGGGCGTGCCGGTCGCGCATGGCCATCGTTATGCCGTGGTGCCGTTCCTGCGCCGTTGGGCACAGGCCAAGGGGCTGCGCCTGGTCGAGCTCGGCACCGAGCAGGGCAATCGTGCGTTGTTCCGCACCGACGACAGTCTCGACGACACCCAGCTGGCCTGGTTGCGTGAGCAGCTGGGCGACGGCGAGCAGCTGCTGCCGGCACGCTTCAGCCCCGAAGCACTGCCGGTGGTGGTGGTGCCTGACCGCGAGGCCGAACTGAAACAGCGGCTGGAAGACGACGAGAACGACAAGCGCGTCTCGATGGCCGCGCTGCGTCTGGCCCGGCAGTTCACCGCGCGCATCGAATCGCGTGCGCCGTCGCGGCTGTACCTCAACCTGGACAACCCGGCGGTGCAGTCACTGCTGCGCGCACAACGCGATGGCCACCCGCAGGCCGAAGCCGCCGCGCGCCTGCTGCGCTCGCTGAAGATCATCGTTGCCGCGCAGGGCCGCCCGCTGGCACGGGCGACGACCACTGCGGGCCCTGACCTCAACGGCGCCTTCGCCGATATCGCCGGTGCCCTGCAGCAGATGCTGCGCTGAGCACCGCCCCCTCTCATCCAGCCTTCGCTAGACAGGAGCAATTACCCCATGGACATCTGGAACTGGGTTGAAAAACTGCAGAGTGACCTGCGTCAGGCCGGCCAGGCGCAGAACGCGCACCTGCTGAACCGCCTCGCCGACGAAGTCAGTGAACTGCAGATCGATCGCGTCGACGCACTGCTGCCCGAGGCGCGCGCGCTGGGCAAGGCGCTGGACAATCCCTGGGTGGACGTCTACGTCGGCCATTGGGCGCTGCGCAACCGTGTTGGCAACCGCGTCGAAGGAGAAAGTGCGCTGGGCGAGGCGGTGTCGCTGTTCGAGCGCGCGCATCGCGAGGACACCCTGGGATGCCCGCAGTCGATCTGCGTGACCCAGGACCTGGCCGCCTGCTACGGCAATATCGATGGCCCGGGCTGGGTGCCGGAGCGCATCGAGGTCTGCGATGAAACGCTGGGCCGCATCGATCCGAGCTGGGCCTGCTTCCAGTGCCTGAGCTGCGAGAAGGCCGATGCCCTGCTCGATGACGGCCGCGGCCAGGAGGCGCTGGATTATCTGCAGGCGCAGTCCGATGCGATCGAGGCGTGTGGCAAGGAGGTGTTCGACAGCTTCCCCGAGATGCAGATCAAGATCCTGCTTGCCGTGGGCCGGGCCGAACAGGCGCTGGCGCTGATCGAGAAGCGCGAAGCCGAAGTAGCGGCCTCCGGTGAATACGAGCCGGCCAACTGCACGGTGCCGCGCCGCCTGTCCAAGGCCTGGGCGCTGGCCCAGCTGGGCCGTGATGAAGAGGCCCTGCAGCAGCTGGTGCCATGGGGCGAGCTGACCCCGAACTACTGGCGGCTGTGGGCCAACACCGCCGCTGCGCTGTGCCAGCGCGATCCAGCGCGCAACACCTGGGATCTTGGCACCCGTTTCAACACGATCATCGAGCACTTCGCTCGCGTGGGTTCACATCGCCTGGTGATCGAGATGGCCGCGCTGAGCCTGGAGCTGGCCCTGCAGCGCGGTGCGCGCTGGGTTGCGCAGCGCCAGCTGGAACTGGCCCGTACCCATCTGTCGCAGCTGCGCCAGGACCGAGGTGCGGCTGCGCTGGTGGCAGGTCTGGCCGCGCGCATCGACGCACTGCCGGAGGTGGCGCCGCTGCCGGTGCCAGCGGCCGAACTGCTGGGGTGGCTGAGCGAGCAGGCAGAGCAGCATCAGTCGCGTGATCCCGAGCGCGAGGCGCAGTGGCTGCTGCAGGCGCATGCGCAATGTGCTGACGACGAGGCGTTGGCCGAGACGGCCGCCTCGGCGTTGCATGCCTGCGGCGCACAGGCCGAAGCGCGTGCCTTGTTGTGGCGGTTCGTGGGTGGCCATGCACAGAACGATGGCCCTGCCGCCTACACGCTGATGCGCTGGCTGACCGAGCAGGGCGACGATGAGGGCCTGCAGCAGCTGGCCGGCGCCTACCGTGGCAGCGTGCCGGTGTTCGCGCACTGGTGCGACGTGCAGCGCGCCCGTCGCGTATCCGACTGGCCGACATTGGAGCAGGCGGCGCAGGCGCTGCTGGCGGCGTCGCCGGGCTCACACGGCGCACGCGGCACATTGGCACGGATGTACATGGACACTGGCCGCTTCAGCGAGGCGCAGGCCTGCTATGCGCAATTGGTGGAACGGCTGGATGAGCCCAATGCCGCGCATTGGGATCACATGAGTGCCGCCAGTGCGGCGCGCGACTGGGACGCGGTACGGCGCTCGGCCAGCGCGATCGGCATGGAGCTGTCCAGCCAGGACGGCGTGGTCGAGGAGCCGTGGGGCTGGGTGATCATCCGCAGCGAAGAGAACGGCGAGCCGATGGAGTACTACGCGCGCCGCAGTGGCCCGGTGACTGCGCGCATCGTTGAGAATGCTCCGGCCAACCGCGCCCAGCAGGTCGGCGACTGGGTGGTGTTCGACGCTGCACTGGTGCATCCGGCGCCGGAGGAGGAACACGCGCGCGAACATTTCATCCCGACCTACGCCCAGGTGCATGTGCTTGAACGTGGCGGCTTCGCCCGCAGTTGGCTGATCGATGGCGCACATCCCGGTGAGGACGCGTGGAATGCCTTTGTCGAAGGCGCTGAGGCACAGGGCTGGCAGGTGTGGTCGCACAGCCGCCCGGACTACACCGTGACCGATCCCGAGGTGCATGAAGGCACGCTGCCGGGTCTGTTGTTCACTGTGGCCCAGCCGCAGGATCATGCGCCTCTGGCCCTGCATCGCTTCCTGCAGCAGGAAACCGCAACGTGGTCGCATCCGCAGTGCTGGCTGCGCCTGGCCGAGGCCTGCGACCAGGATCGACAGTCGCACCTGGACGTGATCGAGCGCTACGGGTTGTAAGCTCTGTCGCGCTAAGCGCTCGCCGGGCATGGCCCGGCGTCACCCCCGCGCGGTTCCGGTAGCGCCGGGCCATACCCGGCGTCCTCCACAAAAGGAATGGACTACATGCGAAAGACAGGGACGTTCGTCATCATCGGACTACTGTTGGCCCAGGCCGTGCAGGCCGCGCCGGCCTGCCAGGAACCCACGGCCATTGCCCGCGCCTTCTACGAGGCAACGACCGGCGATGGTGACCTGCTGGAGCCGCCGCCCGCGCTGGTCAGCCCGGCCTTCGGCAAGGCGCTGCGCGGCGAGCGCGCCTGCCAGCAGCGCGAAGAGGGCATCTGCACGATCGATTCCGATCCGTGGCTGGATGCGCAGGACGGCGACATCGAACCCCCGGTGCGTTACAGCTGGAAGGAGGCTTCGGCCACCGCCGGTCAGGTCGAGATGCGTTATTCGGTGTGGAAGGAGGCCTACCTGACCCGCCTGTCGATGGTGCGCCAGGGGCAGGGTTGCTGGCAGGTCGATGACATCCTCACCAACAGCGGCCGCTCGGTGCGGAAGATCCTGGCCCAACCGGTGCCCTGACGACGGTACTGCCGGCCGCTCGCCGGCTCCTGCCGGCATCCACGCGTGGCGTGGCTTTACGGCGCCCCACTTGCCGGCCAGCGGCCGGCACTACCAGGTGATATTGGGGTGGGTGCCGACCGTTGGTCGGCACGCCTCTATCGCGTATGCCCGAACACCAGTTCGATCACGAACTGGCTGCCGAAGAACGCCAGCAGCAGCAACAGCATCGCCGCCAGTGTCCAGTGGACCGCTTTCATGCCTCGCCAGCCATAGCGGCGTCGCCCGATCAGCAGTACGCCGAACACGATCCAGGACAGCACGCTGAGCACGGTCTTGTGCACCAGCTTCTGCGCCAGCAGGTCATCGACGAACAGGACCCCGGTGACCAGGGTCAGGGTCAGCAGCGCGAAGCCCACCGTGATGACCCGGAACAGCAGCGATTCCAGGTCGGCCAGCGGTGGCAGCGCACGCAGCCACGGCCGGAACTCGCGGCGGCGCAGCGCGCGCTCCTGCAGCCACTGCATGATCGCCAGCAGCGCGGCGATGCTCAGGGTGGCGTAGGCCAGCAGCGCCAGCCAGGCATGGCTGGCCAGCCGCCAGCCCAGCACCTTGCTCGGTTCATGGCCGTAGCCGTGGTAAACCAGCAGCAGCACCGCGGCCAGCGGAAACACCACCACGCCCAGCGCCGACATCCGCCTGCGCGCGCCGACCAGCGAGGTCAGCCAGGCCATGCCCAGGCCGACCAGTGACAGGGCGGCGAAGAAGTGCATGTCCGGCCCGCCATTGGTGCGCATCGCCACCATCACGTGGTAGCCGCCATGCAGCAGCATCGCCGGCAGGGCCGGCCATAGCCAGACGGGCGAGCCGGTGGTTTCATCGCGACCGAGCGCGCGCACCAGCAGGGCGCTGGCGGCCAGATATAGCAGGACGGCGATGAGAACGATTGTCATCGTTGCAGTTTCGCATACCCCCGGGATGCTGGCGACGGCCCCGTGGTCGCAGTCCGGGACGGCAGGCGGACCCGCTATACTGTCTGCCTTATTGTCCCCCGCTTTCAGACAGGTTGCGCCGCATGTTCGAGTCCCTGACCCAGCGCCTTTCCGGCACCATCGAGCGCCTGCGTGGCCGCGGCCGCCTGACCGAGGAGAACATCCGCGAGGCCACCCGTGAAGTGCGCATCGCACTGCTCGAAGCCGACGTCGCGCTGCCGGTGGTGCAGGCCCTGATCGAGCGCATCAAGGTGCGTGCGGTCGGCCAGGAAGTGCTGAAGTCGCTGACCCCGGGCCAGGCCCTGATCAAGGTGGTGCGCGACGAGCTGACCGCGGTGATGGGCGCCGAAGCCAGCGACCTGAACCTCAACGTTCCGGCCCCGGCGATCATCCTGATGGCGGGCCTGCAGGGCGCCGGCAAGACCACCACGGTCGGCAAGCTGGCCAAGCACCTGAAGGAAAAGCGCAAGAAGAAGGTGATGGTGGTGTCGGCCGACGTCTATCGTCCGGCCGCGATCGAACAGCTGAAGACCCTGGCCGAGCAGGTGGGTGTGCTGTTCTTCCCGTCCAGCGCCGACCAGAAGCCGGAAGCCATCGTCCGCGCTGCCATCGACGATGCGCGCAAGTCCTTCGTCGACGTGCTGCTGGTCGATACCGCCGGCCGTCTGGCCATCGACGAAGCGATGATGGCCGAGATCAAGGCCCTGCACGCGGCGGTGAACCCGGCCGAGACGCTGTTCGTGGTCGACGCCATGACCGGCCAGGACGCGGCCAACACCGCCAAGGCCTTCGGCGATGCGCTACCGCTGACCGGCGTGGTGCTGACCAAGACCGACGGTGATGCCCGTGGCGGTGCCGCATTGAGCGTGCGCTACATCACCGGCAAGCCGATCAAGTTCGTCGGTGTCAGCGAGAAGCCGGAAGGCCTGGACGTGTTCCACCCGGACCGCATCGCCAGCCGCATCCTGGACATGGGCGACGTGCTGTCGCTGGTCGAGCAGGTCGAGCAGCAGGTCGACAAGGACAAGGCCGCCAAGCTGGCCGAGAAGGTCGCCAAGGGCAAGAAGTTCGACCTGAACGACATGCGTGACCAGCTGGAGCAGATGCAGAACATGGGCGGCATCGGCGGCCTGATGGACAAGCTTCCGGGCCTGGGCAACATCCCCGATCACCTGAAGCAGCAGGTCAGCCAGGGCAAGGAAGTGCCGCGCATGATCGCCATCATCAGCTCGATGACCAAGAAGGAACGGCGCAACCCGAACCTGCTCAATGGCTCGCGCCGTGCGCGCATCGCCAAGGGCTCGGGCGTGACCCCGGCCGATGTCAACAAGCTCATGAAGCAGTACATGCAGATGGAAAAGATGATGAGCAAGATGGCCGGCGGTGGCATGAAGGGCATGATGCGCAGCATGAAGGGCATGATGGGCGCCATGGGCGGCCGCGGCATGCCGTTCCGTTGATGCATTCGCGCGGCTCGTGTGTAGAGTCGAGCAAGCTCGACTCCACCCCCGTCCTGCGCGCACCATGGGGGCCTGTCCACAACGATGGGCCGTCATGCAGATGTCCGCTGTAGCTTCTCGCGTCGAGGCGTTCTGCCGGCGCTTTGACGTTTCCGTTCCGATCCTGCTGGCGCCGATGGCCGGTGCCTGCCCGGTGCCCTTGTCGGCCACGCTGGCCAATGCGGGCAGCATGGGCGCGATGGGCGCTGTGCTGTCGTCATCAGCCGATATCGGTCGCTGGATGGAGGACTTCCGCGCCACGTCCCGCGGTCCGGCCCAGGTAAACCTCTGGGTGCCGGACCCGGCACCGACCCGCGACGTTGCTGCCGAGGCCGCCAGCCGCGCGTTCCTCGCACAATGGGGCCCGGACGTGCCGGCCAGCGCCGCCGATGCCACGCCCGCCGATTTCGAAGAACAGTTTGCCGCCTTGCTGGCCGCGCGCCCGGCGGTGGCCTCGACCATCATGGGCGTGCTGCTGCCGCGTCACGTGCAGCAGTTGAAGGATGCTGGCATTGCCTGGATCGCCTGTGCGACCACGTTGTCCGAAGCGCGGGCGGCCCAGGATGCTGGCGCCGACGCGGTGGTGGCGCAGGGCGTTGAGGCCGGTGGCCATCGTGGTGCGTTCGATCCGGCGATGGCCGAACGCCAGCTGGTTGGGCTGTTCGCACTGCTGCCGCGCTTGGCCGATCACCTGCAGATTCCCGTCATCGCTGCTGGTGGCATCGCCGATGGCCGTGGCATCGCCGCCGCGCTCACGCTGGGGGCCAGCGCCGTGCAGATCGGCACTGCCTTCCTGCGCACGCCCGAAGCGGCGATCGCCTCGGCGTGGGCCGATGGGCTGGCCGCCAGCGAACCGGAAGACACCTGGCCGACCCGTGCCTTCAGTGGTCGTCTGGGCCGCGGCCTGGCCACCCCCTATGTGCGCGCCGCCGCCGCAGACGGTGCGCCCGCATCACGCCCGTACCCGGTGCAGCGCGGCCTGACCGCACCGATGCGCAAGCAGGCCGTGCAGGAAAACCGCCTGGCGGCGATGCAGGCCTGGGCCGGGCAGTCGGCGTGGATGGCCCCCGCACAGCCGGCCGCCGACGTGCTGCGCAGCATGTGGAGCCAGGCGCAGGCACTGCTGCGATGACGCTGACCTGCAACGGCCAGCCGGCACAGGTGGAGGACCTGCTGCCGGCACTGGTGAACTACGGCCACTTCACCTCGCTGCAGGCGCGCGGCCACGCCGTACAGGGGCTGGACCTGCATCTGGTGCGGCTGTCACAGGCCACGCGTGAGCTGTTCGGCAGCGAGCTGGATGTGGCGCAGGTGCGGGGTTGGATGGCGCAGGCGCTGCGGCAGGCCGGCCGGGTCGATGCCTCGCTGCGGGTAACCGTGTACTCGCGCCGCTTCGATTTCCGCAATCCGCTGGCGGCCGTGCCGGTGGACGTGCTGGTGGCGGTTTCAGCGCCGGTGACGCTGGCCGCCTCCAAGCGTGTGCGCAGCGTGGCCTGGCAGCGCGAACTGCCGCAGATCAAGCATGTGGGCACCTTCGGCCTGTTCGCCGAGCGTCGCGCGGCGATGGCGGAAGGATTCGACGATGTGCTGTTCGTGACCGCTGATGGCGAGGTCAGCGAAGGCAGCACCTGGAACCTGGCCGTGCACGATGGTGAACGGCTCATCTGGCCGCAGGCGCCCGCCCTGCGCGGGACTGCCGAGCGTCTGCTCAAGCAGCATTGGCCGGGCCCGCAGCTGACGCGGCCGCTGGCGCTGGCGGACCTGGCCAGCGTGAAGGCCGCTTTTGCCTGCAACGCCAGCGGCCTGTGGGCGCTGGAGGCCATTGACGGGCATGGCCTGCCGGGCTCCCAGGCGTTGGCGGAACAAGGCAGGGCGGTGCTGGCGGGCGTTCCGTGGGACGCGCTCAAGATTGACGCAACGCACCGGTAGCGCGGGGCCATGCCCCGCGAGCGCAGCGGCGGGATACCGCCCGCCGGGCATGGCCCGGCGCTACCGTGAGGGCATACACCACCCATGGGGTTGGCTCGGCCGGGCTCTGCCGCTATAATCGCCCGCTTACCTCGCCATCCTGGCGACTGGGCAATAGGAAAAACACCATGGTCAAGATTCGACTGACCCGCGGCGGCGCCAAGAAGCGTCCGTTTTACCACATCATCGTGACGGACGTGCGCAGCGCGCGCGACGGCCGCAACATCGAGCGCGTGGGCTTCTACAACCCGGTCGCCCAGGGCGGCGAGAAGCGCATCGAGCTGGACCTGGCCCGCGTTGACCATTGGGTCAAGAACGGCGCCCAGCCGACCGAAAAGGTTCGCAACCTGATCAAGGAAGCGAGCAAGTCCCAGGCCGCTGCGGCCTGATCCTGACGGGCCGCGCCCTGGCGCGGCCCATCTGATTGAACGCAGATGAAAGATAACGGGCGCCGCATCCTGCTGGGCAGGATTGTCGGCGCTTTTGGTGTGCGCGGCGAAATAAAGCTCGAGTCCTGGACCGAGCCGCGTTCCGCTATTTTCCGTTACCAGCCGTGGATCCTGCGCAGCCCCAACGGGCAGGAATCGACGTTTGAAGGCGCCCGTGGCCGGGATACCGGCAAGCACCTGGTGGCCCGTTTCCCGGGCATCGAGGATCGCGACACGGTCGAGGCAATGCATGGCACCGAGGTCTACGTGGCCCGCAGTGCACTGCCGCCGCCGAAGCCTGATGAATACTACTGGGTGGATCTGGAAGGCCTGGACGTGAAGACCACCGAGGGCGTTGCCCTGGGCCAGGTCTCGCACCTGTTCAGCACCGGCGCCAACGACGTGGTGGTGGTTCGCGGTGATCGCGAGCGGATGATTCCGTTCGTGCAGCCGGATTTCGTTGTCTCCGTCGACTTCGAGGCCAATCTGGTCGTGGTCGATTGGGACCCCGAGTTCTGAGGGCAAGCATGCGTTTCGACGTCATCACCCTGTTCCCCGATTTCCTGGCCCAGTCCGCTGGGTTGGGCGTGGTCGGGCGTGCGCAGGAGAAGGGGCTGTTCAGCCTGCATGGCTGGAATCCCCGTGATTACGCTGAAGGCAATTACCGCCGGGTGGACGACCGTCCGTTCGGCGGTGGCCCGGGCATGGTGATGCTGATCGAGCCGCTGCAGGCCTGCCTGCAGGCGATCCGCGACGCCGACCCGACCCCGGCACGGGTGATCTACCTCAGCCCGCAGGGCGCGCCGTTGACCCAGGCCAAGGTGCGGGAACTGGCGGCCCTGCCGCGCATGGTCCTGCTCTGCGGCCGCTACGAGGGCATCGACGAGCGCTTCCTGGAGGCCAACGTCGACGAGGAGATTTCGCTCGGCGATTACGTGCTGTCCGGTGGCGAACTGGGTGCGGCGGTGATCATCGACGCCGTGGCCCGCCTGCAGGACGGTGCCCTGAACGATGCTGAATCGGCGGCGCAGGACAGCTTCGAGGGGGACCTCGGCCTGCTTGACTGCCCGCACTACAGCCAGCCGGCCCAGCACCCGCTGGGTGACGTGCCGGACGTGCTGCGCTCGGGCAACCACGCGGCCATCGCCGCCTGGCGCCGCCAGCAGTCGCTGGTCCGCACCGCACAGCGACGCCCGGACCTGCTGGATGAACAGGCGCTGGGCAAGGCCGACCGCAAACTGCTGGATCTGGCCCGCCAGGCCCGGAAACAGAAGGCCAGCCCCTAGCGCAGGGCGGGTTTTATCGGCTATCATGGCCAATTACCGTCAGCCTCGGCCGACGCGCGCAGTACCCACAACAAACGTGCAGCACAGTCCGGTGACTGCATGAGCCTACGTTGTCGAAACGACACGACCACCCGAACAAGAATCGGTGTAACCCATGAGCAAGCTGAACAAGTCCATCGTCGCGGAATTCGAATCCGCCCAGATCACCCGTGAACTGCCGAAGTTCAGCCAGGGCGACACCGTTGTCGTCAACGTGAAGGTGAAGGAAGGTACCCGCGAGCGCGTGCAGGCCTATGAAGGCGTTGTCATCGCGACCAAGAACGGCGGCCTGAACTCCTCGTTCACCGTCCGCAAGATTTCGCACGGCTACGGCGTCGAGCGCGTCTTCCAGACCCACAGCGCCATCATCGACTCGGTCGAAGTGAAGCGTCGTGGTAAGGTCCGCGCCGGCAAGCTGTACTACCTGCGTGGCCTGGAAGGCAAGGCTGCCCGCATCAAGGAAGACCTGGCTGCCGCTGCTGCCGCCAAGGCTGCCCGTCTGGCCGAAAAGGCCTGATAAACAACTTCGGTTGTTGCCGCGACGGCCGCCTTCGGGCGGCCGTTTGCGTTTCCGGTATCGCATCGGCCACGATCAGGCGATGAATGACATCAACCCGCGCTATCCGGCCGTGATCCAGTCGGCGCTGCGCTTTCTTGACGGCAAGGGCCTGGCGCGCGTGCAGTCGGCGCCGTTGCTGCATCGTCTGCTGTGGCGTGCGGGCATCGCCCTGCCGCCGCCGATCCTGGCCAGCTTCGGCACCAATGCACTGGTGCAGGGCCTGCTGTTCGGGCTGTTCTGGACCGCGCTGATGTGGTTGATGCTGTGGCAGGGCAGTGAGCGCCCGCTGCTGCTGCTGCTGGTGGCCGGGCTGTTGGCCGGCGCGTTGTTCGGACTGGTGATGGCGGCGCTGATGCGCTCGCTGCGTCGTCACCGCAAGCTGCCGGACTGGCGCCAGTTCCGGGCCCGGCAGGCTGGGTGAGCCGATGGCGCACTGCGCCGTGACCGTTGGTTGCGGGCCGCGCTAGGCTACGGCGTCATCCCGATGGACGTGCCGTGCGATGCCTGCCAAGCGAACCGCACCTTCTGCCATGCCCACGCTGTTGTCCGGTGGCAACCCGCAGATCGCCAAGGGCGACGGCGATGCCCCGGTGCAGGCCTACATTGCGGCCATGCCGGACTGGAAGCAGCCGATGGGCGCACGGCTGGATGCGCTGATCGGGCAGGCCGTGCCGGGCGTGCACAAGGCGGTGAAATGGAACTCGCCGATGTACGCGTTAGCTGCCGGCGAAGGGTGGTTCCTCAGCTTCCATTGCTTCACCCGCTATATCAAGGTGGCGTTTTTCCGCGGCGCTGCATTGCAGCCGATGCCACCGGAGCCGTCGAAGAGTGCCGATACGCGCTACCTGCACATCCACGAGGGTGCCGGGCTGGACGAAGCGCAGTTCCTCGACTGGGTGTGCCAGGCCGCCGCGCTGCCCGGCGAGCACATGTAAGCCGACCGTTCCGATTCCCTTTGCCATGAGAGCCCCTGATGGCCATGCACGTGCCGAACCCCGCCGATGCCGGTACGCCGGCGGCCGAACTGATCGATGCACGCATCGCAGAGCTGGGCGATTGGCGTGGCGAAACGCTGGCACGCGTGCGTGCGTTGATCCATGAGGCGTTGCCGGATGTGCAGGAAACCTGGAAATGGCGCGGCGTTCCGGTGTGGGAACTCAACGGCATCCTGTGCACGGGTGAAACCTACACGCAGACGGTGAAGCTGACCTTTGCCCATGGCGCGGCGCTGGCCGACCCGAAGGGCCTGTTCAACGCCAGCCTTGAAGGCACTACGCGGCGCGCGATCGACATCCATGCAGGCGCGATGCCCAATGCCGCGGCGTTCAAAGCGTTGCTGCGAGAAGCAGCGAAGTACAACGTCGCCAAGAAGAAACGCTGACCGCCTCCTGTAGAGCCGAGCCCATGTTCGGCTGGGAGGTATGTGCGGACCAACGGTCCGCACCCACCGCACCCACCGCACCCACCGCCGGGCACCGTTCAGCGTGGCGGCGTGGCTTCCAGCGTGGCATCCGGGTCGGCCACGGGCGACGGCGGGCAGGCTGGAATCTCCGAAGGCGTGGCCAGTTCTTCCGCATGCGGGGGCTTGCCGATCATCTTTGCCTTGCGCCAGCCGCCCCAGCGGTAGTACGCCAGCGACAGCAGCATCGACACCAGTGAACTGACCGGGAAACTCCACCAGATCGCATCGGCGCCCCAGTACGGTTGCAGCAGTTCGGCGAACGGTACGCGCACGCCCCACAGTGAACCGGCCAGGATCAGCAGCGGTGGGATCACCGCGCCGGTGGAACGCACCACGCCGGAGATCACGAAGCTGACGCCGAAGAACAGGAACGAGCCGATCACCACGTGGTTCAGATGCCGGGCCGTCTCCAGCGCCTGGCTGGCCGGCGGCAGGAACAGTGCCAGCAGCTGGCGATCGAACAGCACCAGCGGCAGGATCAGCGCGCCGGTCAGCAGGAAGTTGAACAGCACGCCTTGGCGCGCGGTGCCACGCACACGATCCCAGCGCTGCGCGCCGACATTCTGTGCGGCCATCGACGAACAGGCCGCACCGATCGCCATCGCCGGCATCTGCAGGTAGTTCCACAGCTGCAGCGAGGCACCATAGCCGGCTGCGGTGTCGGTGCCGTACTGGTTGACCATGGTCATCAGCAGGATCACCGACAACGAGATCAGCACCATCTGCAGTCCCATCGGCACGCCCTTGATCACCAGCGATTTGAGGATGGTCAGGTCGAGCTTGAACAGGCGCATGTCAGCGCGGCCCAGCCACAGCGTGTGGCGCTTGTGCCGCATGTACAGCAGCAGCCCGGCCAGTGACAGCGTCTGCGCCACCAGCGTGGCCCAGGCCGAGCCGGCGATGCCCAGTGCGGGGAACGGCCCCATGCCGAAGATCAGCACCGGGTTCAACACGATGTCCAACGCCACCGACACCATCAGGAAACGGAACGGCGTGCGTGAATCGCCGGCACCGCGCAGCGCCGCGGTGAGGAAGGCGAACGCGTACAGCGTCGGCATCGCCAGGAAGATGATCTGCAGGTAGGCCTCGGCCAGCGGCAGCGAGGCGGCTGGGGTGCCCATCGCCGCCAGCAACGGATGCGCCATGAACCAGCCGGCGATGGCGATGATCACCGACAGACCGATGAAGAAGGTGGCACTGGTGCCGACCACGCGCCGCGCCTGCGCGATATCGCGTGCACCGATGGCCTGGCCGATCAGGATGGTGGAGGCCATGCCGAAGCCGAACACCGAGCCGATCAGGAAGAACATGATGTTGTTGGCGTTCGCGGTGGCAGTCAGTGCCGCCTCGCCCAGGAAGCGCCCCACCCAGATCGCGTTCACCGAACCGTTCAGCGACTGCGCGATGTTGCCCGCCAGGATCGGCAGGGAAAACAGCAGGAGGTTGCGGCCGATCGGGCCGGAGGTCAGGTCAAGCGGCGCTTTGGCCATGGAGTGGTGATCGAATCCCGGGAGGCGCACACTAGCACCAAGCAGGTTTGCGGGATGTGGCAATGCATCAACCACTGCAGGTGACGCGCGGCGTGGCGCTGGCCTTGATCGGCGTCGCACTGGCCGCATGTTCGACAGGTGACCGGCTGGGCGATACCCAGGTGCGGCCGACCGACCGCCCCGAGTGCCTGGTCGGCAGCCAGCGCCAGGATCTGTCCACGGGTGTGCCGACCCTGATCGGCGGCACCGGCTGCCGGACCGACCCCGACAATCCGCGTCCCCTGAACAAGCCACCGGAGTAGTGCGTACCGATGCATGAGCTTTCCCCGCTGCCGCCCAGTGTCCGCCTGGACATCTGGCTGTGGGCGGCCCGTTTCTTCAAGACGCGCAGCCTGGCCAAGCAGGCCATCGAAACCGGAAAGGTCAGCGTGGCTGGCCAACGCCCGAAATCCTCACGCGCGGTGCGCGTGGGCGAGCAGCTGCAGGTGGACCGCGGCGAGGAGCATTTCGAGATCCAGGTGCTGGGCCTGAGCGACCAGCGCGGGCCGGCACCGTCGGCGCAGCAGTTGTACGCCGAGAGCGACGCCTCCAAGGCGCGCCGCGCCGAGCTGCGTGCGCTGCGCATCGCCGCACGCGATGGATTCCAGCCGCCGGAGCACAAGCCGGACAAGCGCGCGCGGCGGCTGATCCGTGCATTGGGTGATATCGACGCGTTGTGACGCTTTACCCAAGGCGATGCACCCGGTAGCGCCGGGCCGTGCCCGGCGGACACGGTCGCGGTCAGCAGCGGTTGGGTGGGCACCCGGCAGGGTTGACCATCCCTTCATGGAAGATCGCGATGTTCCTCCGCCATTGCCTGCTCGGCCTGTCCCTGTTTGCTACCGTGCCGTTGCACGCCGCCGACATCACCTTCTGGGACACCCCGCAGCGCGGGGGCAACAGCATGAACATGTCGCCTCCCGACCGGGCCTACTTCCAGGCCCTGCGCGCCACCGGGGCGACCTGGGTGCGGCTGGTGCCGGACAAATGGAAGGGGCAGGGCGGTCGTGATTTCCTGATCGGCAACGCCGATGACTATCGCGGTCTGGTGCCGGGCGACCTGGCCACGCTGCGGCGGGTGCTGGATGACGCCGACGCGGCCGGACTGAAAGTGGTGCTGACGCCGTTGTCGCTGCCGTTGCTGCGCTGGAAGCAGCACAACGGGGATGTGGTCGATCCGCGCCTGTGGCGGTCCTTCGAGAACCACGCGCCGGCCCGACGCTTCTGGCACGATCTGGCGACGGCCCTGAAGGATCACCCGGCGTTGGCGGCCTACAACCTGATCAATGAGCCTGTGCCGGAGTACGGCGCGGGCCTGGCCGAGCATGCCTCCATCGAGGCCATGCAGCAGTGGTACGCCGGCGTCCAGGACGGTCCGCGCGATCTGCGCCGCTTCTATTCCGAATTGATTGCCAGCATCCGCGAGGTCGACGCGGAGATGCCGCTGATGCTGGATGCGGGCTGGTATGCCGCCGCGGATGGTTTCAACTACTGGCCGGCGCCGCTGGCCGATTCCCGCCTGCTGTACAGCGTGCACATGTACGAGCCGTATGCGGCAACCAGTGCACCGAACCAGAAACGGGCCACGCCTTACCGGTACCCCGGCGTTGTGCCGTTCAATGAGCACAGTGAGCGCTGGGACCCGGCACGTGTACGCGGTTACCTGGAGCAGCCGATGACCTGGGCGGCGTCACACGGTGTTGCTGCCAATCGCGTGGTGGTGGGTGAATTCGGTTGCATGCGGCGCTGGCCTGACTGCCGCCGCTACCTGCAGGATGTGCTGGAGGTGCTGGAACAACACAAGGTGCACTGGGCCTTCTACGCGTTCCGCGAGGACGGTTGGGACGGCATGGACTACGAACTGGGTGATGCGGCGCTGCCATGGTCGTACTGGCAGGCGCAGGAGAAAGGCGAAGCCGTGCAGCCGCCGCGCTCGATGCAGGCGCCGCTGTTCGCGCCGATCCTGCAGCGGTTGAAGGCTGGCGACCGGTAAGCCGCCGGGCATGGCCCGGCGCTACCCATGGAGATACCGGTTACGCCCGGCGGATATCGATCAAGGCGGTGCCCGGTAGCGCCGGGCCACGCCCGGCGCCCGTCTGCCTCAGCGCTTGCCGCCCAGCAGGTTGCCGCCCAGCTTGAGCAGGTCGCTCACGCCGAACTGGCCGTCGCCAT
Organism: Stenotrophomonas sp. AN71; assembly: GCF_050435725.1. Classification (NCBI taxonomy): domain Bacteria; kingdom Pseudomonadati; phylum Pseudomonadota; class Gammaproteobacteria; order Lysobacterales; family Lysobacteraceae; genus Stenotrophomonas; species Stenotrophomonas sp. AN71. Next base: position 161,541 of record NZ_JBNDKU010000004.1, read on the forward strand.
CCTGGTCCAGCACGCTGCCGAGCAGGCCGCCGGCAATGCCGCCCTGCTGCTGCACCTGCTGCTGCACCTGCTGCTTTTCCTGGCCGAGGGCCTGGCTGAGCGAGCCGGCATCGGCCTGGCCACCACCGAGGCGTTGGGCGAGGAAGGCCATCACGATCGGCGCCAGGATCTGCAACAGCTGGCTGGTGCGGCCGCTGTCGAGCTGGGTGGCCTGGGCCAGCCCGGTCTCCACCTTCTGCTGGCTGCCACCGAAGATGTGGCCGAGGATGCCAGCGCCATCGCTGGCAGCACCGCCGCCACCGCCGCCCAGCACCGAGCCAAGCACGCTGCCCAGGTCGAGGCCGCTGTGGTTGTTCTGCAACGCACCGAGCAGCGCCTGCGCGCCCTGCGGCTGGGCGGCATTGTTGCCCAGCGCGCCCATCAGTACCGGCAGTGCGGCGCTGATCGCGCCGGACGCCTGGGTGTCGCTGATGCCAAGCTGCTGCGAGACCTGCTGCAGCGGAGCGCCCTGCAATTTGGCGAGAAGTTCATCGGTCAGGCTCATCAGGGGAATCCTCGGTTGGGTTGGCGCTGCACACGGTACGACCCCGTCTGTTAAAACGGCGACGCCGCCTCACAAGGAGACGGCGTGCCGTACGCGGGGCAGGGCGATCAGAGCTCGATGTCTTCCGCACCCGGGGTGGCGGCCGGGAAGTCGGTTTCCGGCTGGGCCGGCAGGAACGGATCGGACGGCTGGCTGGCCAGCGCCTTCAGTGCTGCCGCGATGCCGGCACCGTAAGCTGGGTCGGCCTTGCTGCAGTTGTCGATGTGGCGCTGCTTGATGAAGTCCGGCGCATCGCCGAGTGCGCGGGCGGTATTGGCGAACAGCCTGTCCTTCTGCGCCTGGCTGTAGCTGCGGAACAGCGCACCGGGCTGGCTGAAGTAGTCGGCGTCGTCCTCGCGGAAGTTCCAGAAGTCAGCATCGCCGCGGATCTTCATCGGCGGCTCGCGGTACTCAGGCTGTTCCTGCCACTGGCCATAGCTGTTCGGCTCGTAGTGCGGCAGGCCACCGTAGTTGCCGTCCACGCGCATCGCACCGTCGCGGTGGTTGCTGTGCACCGGGCAGCGTGCGGCGTTCACCGGAATCTGGTGGTGGTTCACGCCCAGGCGGTAGCGCTGCGCATCGGAATAGGCGAACAGGCGGGCCTGCAGCATCTTGTCCGGCGACGGACCGATGCCCGGCACCAGGTTGCTCGGTGCGAACGCCGACTGCTCCACGTCCTGGTACCAGTTGACCGGGTTGCGGTTCAGTTCGAACTGGCCCACTTCGATCAGCGGGTAGTCGCTCTTCGGCCACACCTTGGTCAGGTCGAACGGATGCACGCGGTAGGTTTCCGCGTCCAGTTCCGGCATGACCTGGATGAACAGCTTCCACTTCGGGAAGTCGCCCTTGTCGATCGCGGCGAACAGGTCGCGGCCGTGGCTTTCGCGGTCATGGCCGACCAGGATCTGCGCCTGCGCGTCGGTCAGCGATTCGATGCCCTGCTGGCTGACGAAATGGAACTTGACCCAGAAGCGCTCGCTGTCGGCATTGGTGAAGCTGTAGGTGTGCGAACCGAAACCATGCATGTGGCGGAAGCTGCGCGGAATGCCGCGATCGCTCATCACCACGGTCACCTGCAGCAGGGCCTCGGGAAGCAAGGTCCAGAAATCCCAGTTGTTGCGCGCGCTGCGCAGGTTGGTGTGCGGGTCGCGCTTCACAGCCTTGTTGAGGTCGGCGAACTTGCGCGGGTCGCGCAGGAAGAACACCGGCGTGTTGTTGCCGACCAGGTCCCAGTTGCCTTCCTCGGTGTAGAACTTCAGTGCAAAGCCGCGGATGTCGCGCTCGGCGTCGGCGGCACCACGTTCACCCGCCACCGTGGTGAAGCGGGCGAACATCTCGGTCTTCTTGCCGACCTTCTCGAACATCCTGGCGCGGGTGTACTTGCTGATGTCGTGGGTGACGGTGAAGGTGCCGAACGCGCCCGAGCCCTTGGCGTGCATGCGGCGCTCGGGAATGATCTCGCGGTTGAGGTTGGCCAGCTTCTCCAGCAGCCACACGTCTTCCATCAGCAGCGGGCCACGCGGGCCGGCGGTCTTGCTGTTCTGGTTGTCCACCACCGGCGCACCGAAGGCCGTGGTCATCGGCGTGACCGGATCGTCGCCGTGCTTCTGCTTCGGCGTGGTGCTCAGCTCGCGCTGCTGCTGGGCGCCCTGCTCCGGCGACGGGGCGGTGTGGTACGGGCACTTGGCGTTGTTGTTGTCGGACTGGCTCATCGGCTGGCTCCTGGTGGCGGTGAAGATGTGGAAAACATCTTCACTCGACTGTAGCTAGGGCCAGATGAAATGAATAATCGAATGATTCGTTCAGTTTGATAGATTCTGTCAATTGAAATGCAGAATCGGATTCGCGGGGCCTTTCGGTAGCCCGGGGAAACTCCCCGGGCCCGAGACCTCCCGCGGAGCTGCGCTTACAGCAGCGCCTTCAGCCGGTACAGGGCTTCCAGCGCCTGCTTCGGGGTCAACTCGTCCGGATCGATCGCTGCCAGCGCCTCCTGTGCCTTGCTGGCCGGTGCCGCAAACAAGCCGAACTGCTGCGGTGCATCCAACGCATGCGGCGCCAGTTCAGCGGCGTGGCTCTCACCGCCGCGCTGCTCCAGCTCGGCCAGGCGACGCCGCGCCTGTGCCACGGTGGTGCGCGGCAGGCCGGCCAGGGCCGCCACCTGCAGACCGAAGCTGCGGTTGGCCGGGCCGTCCTTTACGGCATGCATGAACACCAGCGCTTCACCATGCTCGACCGCGTCCAGATGCACGTTGGCGATGCCGCTGCGACCGCCCTCGTGCTGCTCGTCGGCCAGCGCGGTCAGCTCGAAGTAGTGGGTGGCGAACAGCGTGTAGCAGCGGTTCTGGTAAGCAAGGTGGCGAGCCACGGCATCGGCCAGCGCCAGGCCGTCGTAGGTGGAGGTGCCGCGCCCGATCTCGTCCATCAGCACCAGCGAATGCGCGGTGGCGTGATGCAGGATGTAGCTGGTCTCGGCCATTTCGACCATGAAGGTCGATTGTCCGCGCGCGAGATCGTCGCCGGCGCCAATGCGGGTCAGGATGCGGTCGATCGGGCCGATCAGCGCACGGCTGGCCGGCACGAAGCTGCCGATGTGGGCCAGCAGCACGATCAGCGCGTTCTGCCGCATGTAGGTCGATTTACCGCCCATGTTCGGACCGGTGATCACCAGCATGCGTCGGTCAGGATGCAGGTCCAGGTCGTTCGGTTCGAACGGCTGCTCGCGCACCGCCTCGACCACCGGATGGCGGCCACGTTCGATCTTCAGGCACTGCTCGACCTGTAGTTCCGGGCGCGCCCAGTCCAGCGCCTGGGCGCGTTCGGCGAAGGCGGCCAGCACGTCCAGTTCGCTCAGCGCGGCGGCGCACTGCTTCAGTGGTTCCAGCTGCCCGCCGAGGGTGTCCAGCAGCTGCTCGTACAGGTACTTTTCGCGCGACAGCGAACGGTCGCGCGCAGAAAGTACCTTGTCTTCGAACGCCTTCAGTTCCTCGGTGATGTAGCGCTCGGCATTGGTCAGCGTCTGGCGGCGGGTGTAGTGCACCGGCGCGCGCTCGGATTGCCCCTTGCTGATTTCGATGTAGTAGCCGTGCACACGGTTGTAGCCCACCTTCAGGGTAGGGATACCGCTGCTCTCGCGCTCGCGCAGTTCCAGGTCGACCAGGAACTGGTCGGCGTGGGTGGACAGGCGGCGCAGCTCGTCCAGTTCCTCGTCGAAGCCGTCGGCCAGCACCCCGCCGTCGCTCAACTTCAGCGGCGGCGTTTCAGCGATGGCGCGGGCGAGCAGCTGCGCGCAGTCGTCGTGCTCGCCGAGTGCGGCATGCAGGGCCTGCAGGCGCGGTGAATCCAGCGGCGCCAGCACCTCGCGCACCGCCGGCAGCAGGCCCAGGCCGTCGCGCAGGGTCGAGAAATCGCGTGGGCGCGCCGAGCGCAGCGCGACGCGGGTCAGGATGCGTTCCAGGTCACCGAGGCGGCGGAACTGCTCGCGGATGTCGGCGTCGCTGCCACGATCGATCAGCGTTTCCACCGCGTGGTGGCGCTGCACCAGTACCTCGCGCAGGCGCAACGGACGGTGCAGCCAGCGCCGCAGCAGGCGGCCGCCCATCGGTGTCACCGTGCTGTCGAGCACGCCCAGCAGGGTATTGCGGGTATCGCCATCGACACGCGTGTCCAGTTCCAGATGGCGACGGGTCGCGGCATTCATCGCGATCGCCTCGCCGGCGTTTTCCATCGCGATCGCGGTCAGGTGTGGCAGGCGCTGTTTCTGGGTTTCCTCGACATAGCCGAGCAGGGCGCCGGCTGCGGCGGTGGCGCGCGGCTTGTCGTCGATGCCGAAACCGCTCAGGTCATGCAACTTGAAGAAGTTCAGCAGCTGGCGGCGACCGCTGTCGGCGTCGAACAACCACGGTGCGCGGCGGCGCACGCCGGTGCGCTGGCGCAGGAACTCCGGCCAGTTCTCCTCGTCGGGCACCAGCAGCTCGGCCGGTTCCAGCCGCGCCAGTTCGGCTTCCAGTGCGTCGTCGGTTTCCACTTCGTTGACCAGGAAGCGGCCACCGGCCAGGTCGGCCCAGGCCAGGCCGTAGCCCTGCCTGGTGCGCGACAGCGCCATCAGCAGGGTGTCGCGACGCTCGTCCAGCAGCGCTTCGTCGGTGACGGTGCCGGGGGTGACGATGCGCACCACCTTGCGCTCGACCAGGCCCTTGGCCAGCGCCGGATCACCGATCTGCTCGCAGATCGCCACCGATTCGCCCAGCGCCACCAGCCGCGCCAGATAGCCCTCGTAGGCATGCACCGGCACGCCGGCCATCGGGATCGGTGCGCCGCCGGAGCTGCCACGCTGGGTCAGGGTGATGTCGAGCAGGCGCGCGGCCTTGCGCGCATCGTCATAGAAGAGCTCGTAGAAGTCGCCCATGCGGAAGAACAGCAGCAGGTCCGGATGGTCGGACTTGGCTGCGAAGAACTGCTTCATCAGCGGGGTATGTTCGGCGGACTTGTCTTTGGACATGGCACTCGTGGATCGCGGCGTCCGGCCGCGCCGGAGGGCAGCGGCGGCGGAGCGGGTACAGGGCCGTCCATGGTAACTGCTGGCGCACGGGGGCGCCGCCACCGGTGGCAGGATCAGGCCGGTACCAGGGTGATCTGCCGATGGCCGCCGACGATTTCCATGACGATCTCGAAGTAGGTCTGCCCTTCGCCCCGTTGCAGTGCGTCCAGCTGGCCGGCAACGGTCTGTCTGTTGAAGGTGCCGGGTGCGTCCAGCTTGGCCTGCAGCCAGCTGCGGGTGGCCTCCGCTCCCAGGGCTGCGCGGGTATGTGCGATATCGCGCCAGATCAGCGTGGCCGCAGGGTGCCCGGCCAGCGCTCCATAGCCGCCATGCAGCAGGTCGTCGAGGGCATCCAGGCTGGGCCCCAGCTGCCAGCTTTCGTTGGCCATGAACACCCGGTTGATCTCCGCATACAGGCTGGCAATGTCATCGATGGCGGCGCCTTCAATCTGCAGGGTGAGCGGCATTGATGGCTCCCGGGTTGGAAAGTGACAAGTATTCATTGCGAATATGAATGCGGGTTTCATGGGGGTATTTTTCAATCCTGTATGCACAGTTCAAGATATTGATGAAGGTATATTCGGAAAAGCTCTTAAAGATTCCCCCGATCGAGCCGCCATCGATCGTACGGCCATGATCAAGGGAATTGAGATGCTCGCCTTACGCAACCTCCGAGTGGGATCCCGGCTGGGTGCCGGGTTTGGTTTGCTGCTGCTGTTCATCGTGGCCATCGTCGGCCTGGTGCTGTACGGAAATCACCTGAAGTCCGCCCAGTTCGAGAAAGTGGTGGACGTCAACATGGTGAAGATGCGGCTGTTGAACGACATGCTCGATACCAACAACGCGGTGCTGATGCACCGCCGGCTGATGGTGATCAAGCGCGGCGAGGATTTCGACAAGGATTATCAGAAGGCGCAGGCGCTGTCGCAGACCTACGACGGTATCTGGGCCAAGTACATCAAGATTCCGCGCGATGCCACCGGCGATACCCTGGTTGCGAAAATCGACGCGGCACGCAAGGCCACCGATGCTTCCACCCAGCATCTGCACGAGCGCATGAAGGCCGGTGATTTCGACGGCGCGGCCAAGGAACTGCTTGCCGAGCATGGCCTGGCCACCGCATGGAATGAGGCGATCTCGACCCTGTTGCGGCATCAGGAGGCACTGACCGCGCGCAGTCGCGAGGAATATCGTTCAACCGAATCCTGGACCGGCACATTGTCGATCGTGTTCGGCGTGCTGAGCCTGATACTGGGCTCGCTGGCCGCGTGGGCCATCACCCGCAGCCTGACCCGCCCGCTGGAAGGGGCGGTGACGCTGGCCGACGGTATCGCCAACGGGCGGCTGGACAGCAGCATCGACGCCTCCGGCAACGACGAGCTGACCCAGCTGCTCAGGTCGATGCAGCGCATGCAGGCGCAGTTGCAGTCGGTGATGGCAGCGCAGGGCGAGTTGGCCCGCCAGCACGATGCGGGCAGCCTCAGCTATCGCATGGATGAGAGCGCCTTCCCCGGCGACTACGGGCGGATGGTGCATGAGACGAATTCCCTGGTCGGTTCGCACGTGCAGGTGCAGAACCGCCTGATCGAAGTGATGAAGCACTACGCCCGTGGTGACCTGTCGGTGGACATGGATCCGCTGCCGGGTGAGAAGGCGGCGATCACTCAGGCCATGGACGAGACCAAGACCAGCCTGTCGGCGATCAACGGTGAGATCCGCCGACTGGCGACGGCAGCGGCGGCCGGTGACTTCAGCCTGCGCGGCGACGAAGATCGCTTTGCCTACGATTTCCGCGACATGGTGGCCGGGCTCAACGGACTGATGCAGACCACCGACGAGAATCTGGTGCAGGTATCGACGCTGTTGCAGGCGATCTCGCGCGGCGATCTGACCGTGCGCATGCAAGGCGATTTCCATGGGGTATTCGCCCGCATGCGCGATGACTGCAATGCCACCGTCGATCAGCTCAAGCAGATCGTCGGCCGCATCCAGGCCAGCGCCTCCAGCATCAATCTGGCCGCGGGCGAGATCGCCTCGGGCAACACCGATCTGTCGCGGCGCACCGAACAGCAGGCGGCGAACCTGGAAGAGACGGCCGCTTCGATGGAGGAACTGACCTCCACAGTGAAGCAGAACGCCGAACATGCGCGCCAGGCGAACCAGCTGGCCATCGGTGCACATGGCGTCGCCTCGCAGGGGGGCGAAGTGGTCGGCCAGGTGGTGACCACGATGTCGGCCATCGAGGCATCATCGAAGAAGATTGCCGAGATCATTTCGGTCATCGACGGCATCTCGTTCCAGACCAATATCCTGGCGCTCAACGCGGCAGTGGAAGCCGCACGTGCCGGAGAGCAGGGCCGGGGCTTTGCGGTGGTCGCCAGTGAGGTGCGCACGCTGGCGCAGCGCTCGGCGAGCGCGGCCAAGGAGATCAAGGGCCTGATCGAGGATTCGGTCGGCAAGGTGGCCGATGGATCGGCCCTGGTCCGCCAGGCAGGCACCACGATGGGCGAAATCGTTGCCTCGGTGCAGCGCGTGACCGACATCATGGCCGACATCTCTGCTGCGTCGCAGGAGCAGAGTTCGGGCATCGAGCAGGTCAACCAGGCCGTGGTGCAGATGGACGAGACCACGCAGCAGAATGCGGCGCTGGTGGAAGAGGCCAGCGCCGCAGCGCGTTCCATGGAGGAGCAGGCCACCCTGCTGGCCGAGGCGGTATCGGTGTTCCGTACCGGCGCGACTGCGGCGGCTGCAGCCGTGCGTCCGGCCCTGGCTGCGGTGGCCGCGACGGTCACCCCGGTGCGCAGGCCGGCGGCACTGTCGCCGCGCATCGAGCCGACACTGGCGGCCAATGCCGGTGGTTGGGAAGAGTTCTAGCTAGAACATGGCACGCCGGTAGGGAGACGGCGCCCATCACGATGGCTGATCGTGATGGGCGCAGATTTTCTTCCTGAACGCGCGATGGCCGATGAGGCGACGGACACGCGCATTTCACTTCCGGTTGCCAACCCCGGGAGGACACTTCCGCCATACCGGACCTCAGGAGATGGCCATGAAGACCTCGACCCGATTGCTTGTGCTGGGCACCCTGCTGGCGGCTTCGTCGGTAGCCGGCGCGCAGACCTACGGGCCGCGCGATGAAGGACGCCGATTCAACGATGGCAGCCGCGTGGTCTGCAAGAACGTGGAAGTGCAGCGCAACTCGCGCGATCCCAACCGCATTGCCGGTACCGCCACTGGTGCGGTGATCGGTGGCCTGCTGGGCAACCAGGTGGGCGGCGGCAATGGCAAGAAGCTCGCTACCGTGGCCGGTGCCGTAGCCGGCGGTGCGGCCGGCCGGCAGATCCAGGGCAACAGCCAGCAGAAGAACGGCGACCGCGTGGTTGAACGCCGCTGCGAACGCGTCTATCGCTGATCGATCGCTGCCATACCCGATTTCCCCCCTTCCACATCGCAGTACGCGAACGCCGGCCCCGCGCCGGCGTTCTTCGTTGCGCGAAAAGGGGACGGAGGGGATTAAGTCGCAATCCCCCAAATCGGCCGCTTACGACTTAATCCCCTCCGTCCCCTTTTTTGCGAGGAGGCGCCAGGTGGCGAGGCTGCCGTAGAGCAGCAGCAGGACGGTGAGGGTGATCAGTTCGTGGCTGACTTCGGCGAGGCTGGCGTCCATCTGGTTCAGGCGCACCATCAGGTTGATGCCGGAGGTGGTGGGCAGCAGCTGCGCCAGCCAGACCAGCGGTTGCGGCGTCATCACTGCCGGCCACGACAGGTTCGCCAGGAAGAACAGCGGGATGGAGGTGGCGATGATGTACTGGAAGGCGCGTTCGCGGGTGCGGAAGAAGCTGCCGATGAACAGGCCGAAGGCCACCGTGGCGGCGATGAACAGGGTGCCGCCCAGCAGCTGGCCCAGCGGGTTGCCGCCGCGTGGATAGTCCTGCACCCAGGCGGTGAAACCGGCGTAATAGAACAGGCCGAACAGGCCGATCAGGCCGAAGCCCATCGCCATGCCGGCCAGGGTCGGGAGGTCGAAACGCAGGCGCCGGCCGAGCGCGAGGCGGCGGCCGCCGAGCAGCACGCCGATACCCATCAGCAGGGTCTGGTGCACGATCAACTCGGCCACACCGGGCACGATGGCGCTGCCATAGCCTTCCTGGGTGTTGTACAGCGGGCGCTGCACCAGGGTGACCGGGGGGGGCTGTGGTGCGCCCATGAAGGCGGCCTGGCCGACCACCGCATCACGCCCGAACGCGCCCAGTGCGTCGGCCACACTGCCCAGCACCCAGCTTGCGCGGCCCAGGTAGGCGCCGTTGCCGAGCAGCACCAGTTTGGCCGGGTGCCCACGCAGGATGTCACGCTCCAGGTTGGCCGGGATCAGCACGATGCCTTCGGCGTGGCCGGCTTCCAGTTGTTGGCGCGCACTGTCGATGTCCGCCGGTTGCCCGACCACGCGTGCGACCCGCAGTGCATCGAGCTTGCGCAGCAGTTCGCGGCTGGTCGCGCTGTGGTCTTCGTCCACCACCAGCACCGGCAGGTTGCCGGCCACCTGGTGGCGGTACGCAGCCGGGTAGAAGAATGAGTACAGGATCACCGCGCCGATCATCACTACGATCGCATAGCGGTCGCAGAGCACCGCCATCAGGGTTTGCTGCAGGCTGCGCCAGAGCGAGCTCATGCGTCGGCTCCCGCAGGTTGGGCGGCCTCGGGCGTACGCGCGAATGCGATCAGGCGCCTGCCGCCGATACCACCGGCCACCAGTGACATCAGCAGCAGTGTGGTCATCGGCCACAACGAGACCAGCAGCGGTGAACCCATGAACTGCTGCTGGGTCTGCAGCTTGATGTAGGCGCTGAGTGGCAGCAGCTGATGCCAGACGCGGGTGAACAGGGGGCCGTCCAGCACCGGGAAGGTGGCGCTGGAAAACGCCAGCGCGGTGCCGATGCTGAGACCGACCGCAGAGAGCGCCGTGCCCATGTCGCGGGTAACCCCAACGAAGAACAGCGCGTAAGCGGCCGTGGCCAGATAGAACAACGGCTGGGCGAGCAGCAGCAGGAGCACGCTGCCAGCCACGCCATCACCGCGCAGCCAGGCCAGATAGCCGATGCCGAGCGCGCCATACAGCGAGAACAGCAGGATGTACGGCGCGACCTTGCCGGCGATGGCAGGCCACGGTGCGCGGCCCAGCCAGGCGGGCAGGGAGCCATCGCGGATCTCGCGCCCGAGACTGCCGGCCACGGCCAGCGCCAATACCAGCGACAGCACCGCCGGGAAGATCAGCGGCAGCAGGAACAACTCGTAGCTGCGCGCCGGGTTGTAAAGGATGTCCGACTGCACCGCGATCGGCGCCGCACGCAGCTTGCCCGGGCCGACCTGCAGGCCGATGCGCTCGCGCAGCAGGCGTGCGTTCCAGGCCGAGACCGCGTCGCCGATATCGCGCGCAGCCGACTGGCCGGTGGTCATGTAGGTGGCGTTGTAATAGGCGAACACCGTGCCCTGATGCCCACGCAGCGCCTGCCGGGTGACATCGCGCGGCACCAGCACGATGGCGAACACGTCCAGGCTGCGCAGCTGCGAGCGGGCCTCTTCCAGGTCGGCCGGCTGGCTGGCGATGCGTAGGCCCGGACTGGCATCGAGCATGCGCAGCAGTAGCCGGCTGTCGCTGCTGTGGTCGAGGTCGACCACGGCGATCGGGATATCCCGCATCACCGACGGGGTGAACATCCACGCCATCACCACCAGCATCACCAGTGGCAGCAGGGTGACCAGCATCAGGTCGGCGCGGTTGCCGCGCAGCGCACGCAGCTCGCGCCGCCAAGAGGCGGCGACGCCGCCGCTGTCCGAGCTCAGTGCTGGGGCCATGCGAACAGCACGCTCATGCCGGGGCGGAAGCCCTCGATGCGGCGTACCGGGCGCACCCGCACCTCGAAGCTGCGGACGTCATAGCCGGACGATTGGCGAGTGGTACGCCAGGTCGCGTAGTCGCCGGCCGGGTTGATGAAGTAGACCTCGAACTCGCCCTCCTGGCCAAGCGCCGGGACGCTGCCGCGCAGTTTGCTGCCGACCTTCAGGCCCTGCATCTGCGACTCGCGCAGGTTCATCGCCACCCACATGCGCTCGATGTCGACCAGGGTGAACACCGGGTAGCCGGCCGGTACCAGTTCGCCCGGATCGGCCATGCGCTTGTTGATCTCGCCTGCCACCGGCGCACGCCCTTCCACTTCGGCACGCGCCGCGTTGACCTCCGCAACCGCGCCCTGCGCCTGCTGCACCTGGCCCTGGGCGGCGCGCTTGTCCTGCTCGCGCGCGCCAGCCAACGCCATGTCGTACTGCGCGCGGGCGGCACGCGCCAGCTCGCGCGAACTGGTGGCCTGGGCATGCGCTTCATCGCGCTTCTGCCGGGTCATTACCCCTTCGTTGAACAGGTTCCGCACGCGCTGGTAGGTGGCTTCGGCCAGCGTCGCACCGGCTTCGGCACGCTTCCAGTTGGCTTCCGCGGCACGGATGTCTTCGCTGCGCGCGCCTTCGTCGGCCTTGTCGGCCACGGCCTGCGCGGCGGCCAGTGCGCCATGCGCCTGCTGTTCCTTGGCGGCCACCTCGGGGCTGTCGAGCAGGAACAGCACCTGCCCCGGCTGCACGCGGTCGCCCTCGCGCACCTTCAGTTCGGCCACGCGCGCGGTGATCTTGGCGGCCACGTTGATCGTGTCCGCATCGGCCATGCCCTGGATCTGGTCGGCCGGGCTGCGCCACGCCAGCCACAGGCCCAGCACCACCACGATCAGCAGCACCACCGCCAGGATCGGGCCCAGCCGGCGCTTGCCGGGGGGCGTCGTCGCATCGTCGTGCAGCACATCACTCATGATCGATCACCTCGTCCGCACGCCGCCGGAAGTCCTCAAAACGGTCCATCTGTCCACTGACCTCCAGCAGCTGCGCCAGCGCAATATCGTATTGGTAGGCGGCCTGTGCGCGCTCGACACGGGCGCCGCCGAGGCCGAGCCGTGCGTCGATCACATCCAGCGAGGTGGCCTGGCCTTCGCGGAACGCCAGCTCCTGCAGGCGCAGGTTTTCCTGTGTCTGGGCGATGCTGCTGTCGAGCAGCACGTACTGCTGGCGCGCGGTTTCCAGTTCGTTCCAGGCCTTGCGTACGCCCAGCGCGACCTGGTTTTCGGCCTCGCGCAGTCCGGCCTCGGCCTGTTCCTGCTGCGCACGTGCGGCGCTGATCTGCGCTGGCCGCGAATTCGACGACAGGAAGGTGTACTTCAGGCCGATGCCGAAGGCCCAATCCGGGTCGGTCAGCATCTCGTCGCGGCGACGGAAGTCGTACTGGCCGAAGGCGAAGATCTGCGGTTTCAGCTTGGCCTGCTGCACGCGTACACCCTGTTCGGCCTGCGCCACCACCGCCCGCAAGCGTGCGATCTGCGGCTGGCGTGCCTGCGCGGTGCGCTCGAAGCTGGCGACAGGTTCCAGCGGCGCGCGCTGCACGAACAGCGGCGACACCGGCTGCACCTCGCCGCCACTGCGCAGCAGGGTGGCCAGCGCGGCCTTCAGCGTGGCCAGGTCGTTCACCGTCTTCTGGTACTCGCGCTCGGCCTTGTCGCGCGCCACGGTGGCCTGCAGGCGCTGCGCGCGGGTGGCGAAGCCCTCGCGTTCCAGCTTCTCTGCGTCGGACAGGTGGCGGTTGAGGCCATCGCGCACATCGCGGCGCACATCCACTGCCTGCTCGGCCAGGCGCTGGCCGAAATAGGCCTGGGCCAGCTGCACGGTCAGCGACTGGCGCTGTGCTTCGCGCTCGGCGCTGGCCTGTTGGTGGGCGGCGCTGGCGGCGCGCTGCGCTGCCGGAATCACACCACCGGTGTATAGCGGAAGCACCGCGGTCACCACCGGACGCGTGCGCCAGTCGCGCTCGGTGAACGACAGCGGTGAGTCGATGCCATAGGCTTCTGCCACCGGCGCCAGCGAACCCAGTGGCAGGGTGAGCGTTTTCTGGAACTGCAGGCGGCGCACTTCGCCGGTGATCTCCGGCAGGCGCAGCAGGCGGGTCGCTTCCTGCAGGTCCTGCTTGTTGCGTACCGCTGCATCGGCGGCGGCCAGTGCATCGGAGACCTGCTCCAGCCGCTGCCGTGCCTGTTCCCAGTCCAATGCCGGTACATCGGCGGTGTTCTGCGCCGGCGCAGCAAGCGGCAGGCAGGCCAGCAGCGCCTGCGCCAGCGCGGCCTTCGCGCGGTGCGTCCTTGTACGTCGGCCGATCACGCCCATGCCGTCCCAATGGTGAAGAAGTGTGCAAACGGTAGTGCGCGTGGCGTGAAGCCCGGGTCTGCGGTCATCGTGTGGTCCTCAACGAAGGGTGCCGCCGGCCGCTGCGCGCAGCGCGTGCGTGATGTGCTGCAGCGTGCTTGAGCGCACGGCGGCATGCTGCCAGTACAACGGCACATCGAGCCAGCGGCGGGGTTCCAGTACCACCACGCGGCCCGCGTGCACTGCAGGTGCGACCAGCGTTTCCGGGGCCATGCCCCAGCCGAGTCCGCATGCAGCGGCTTCGACGAAACCGGTGGAAGAGGGCAGGTAGTGTAGCGGCGGCTGCAGCCGCGCGCGGGTCAGGCGCCGCACGAAACGCCATTGCAGTTCATCTTTGCGGTTGAACACCAGCATTGGCGCGCGCGCCAATGCCGCAGCCTGCATGCCGTCGCTGAAGTACTGGCGTGCGAAACCCGGCGAGGCGATGGCCTGGTAACGCATGGCGCCAAGCGGATGCACGTTGCAGCCCTTTACCGGCTGGCTTTCGGCGGTGACCGCACCGAGTACGCTGCCATCGCGCAGCAGCTGCAGGGTGTGGTCCTGGTCGTCCATGCGCAGGTCGAACAGGTAGCCGTGGCGCTGGTGCAGGTCGGCGATGGCCGGCACGAACCAGGTATCGAGCGAGTCGTCGTTGACCGCCAGTGGGATCGGCGTGCGCGCGGCGTCGCTGCCACGCTCGGGCAGCAGTTCGGCCAGCGCCTCGGCCTCCAGTGCCTGCATCGGCCGTACCCGGCGCAGGAGCGTCTCTCCGGCGGCGGTGGGGTGGCGCGGTGCCTGGCGCACCAGCAGCACCTGGCCGAGCCTGTCTTCCAGTGCCCTGATCCGTTGCGACAGTGCCGAGGGGCTGATTGACAGCCGGCGTGCAGCGGCCTCGAAGCTGCCTTCCTCCAGCACCGCGGCAAACGCGGTCAGTTGCGGATGTACCAGGTCCATGCAGGCGCCTCTTCAGTTTTTCTGCACAGGATAAAGAAAAATCAGATTGTCTTAACGGGCTGTTGGCCGCACCCTGCGCGTCCTCTCGCTGCCTGGTCTGTCCCGATGTGGATCGCCGCTACCGCCGCCGGCCTGTTCGCAGGAGCCGGCCTGATCATCGCCATCGGTGCGCAGAACGCCTTCGTGCTGCGTCAGGGGCTGCAGCAGCGTCATGTGGGCAGGGTAGTGCTGGCGTGTGCTGGCGCCGACATCGTGCTGATCCTGGCCGGTGTGGGCGGCATGGGCGCACTGGTGATGCGGTGGCCGCTGCTGCTGCAGGTGCTGCGCTTCGGCGGTACCGCGTTCCTGCTCTGGTATGGCCTGCAGGCCGGGCTGCGTGCGTGGCGCGGTGGCAGTGCGCTGGCTGCAGCCGAAGCGCAGGGTAGCAGTGGACGGCAGGTGCTGTTGACCTGCCTGGCGTTCACCCTGCTTAACCCGCACGTCTACCTGGATACGGTGGTACTGCTGGGCAGCTTGTCCACGCGCTACCCGGGCGATCTGCGCTGGGCCTTCGCCGCCGGTGCGTGCGTGGCCAGCGTGGCCTGGTTCTGTACGCTGGGCTTCGGCGCGCGCCTGTTGCAGCCGGTGTTCCGCAGGCCGAGCGCCTGGCGGGTGTTGGATGCGGGCGTGGCGCTCTTCATGTTCTGCCTTGCCACGCTGCTGCTGTTGCGTCCGCTCTAGGCCGCTTCCACCACGCACAACGGTGTTTCGCCGGGGCGCAGGGTCAGCACGCGTACGCCGTTGCGGGTGACCGCCACGGTATGCTCGAACTGCGCGGAGAGCTTGCCGTCGCGGGTGTAGACCGGCCATTCGTCCGGCTGCTGGCGGATGGCTGGCTTGCCCTGGTTGAGCATCGGCTCGATGGTGAACACCATGCCTTCTTCCAGCACCATGCCGGTGTTGGGGTGGCCGTAGTGCAGGATCTGTGGTTCCTCGTGCATCTCCTGGCCGATGCCGTGCCCGCAGTATTCCTTCACCACGCTGTAGCCGTGGCTGCGTGCATGGCGGGCGATGGCGTGGCCGATATCGCCCAGGCGTGCGCCGGGGCGGACCGCGGCGATGCCTTTCCACATCGCCTGGTAGGCGGTCTGCACCAGCCTGCGCGCGGCGTAGTCGACCTCACCGACCAGATAGGTGGTGCTGGAATCAGCGATGTAGCCGTTCTTTTCCAAGGTGATGTCGAGGTTGACGATCTGCCCGTTGCGCAGCACCTCGGTGGCGCTGGGGACGCCGTGGCAGATCACGTTGTCGACAGAAGTATTGAGCACGTACGGAAAACCGTACTGCCCCTTGCTGGCCGGCCGCGCCTGCAGTTCGTCGACGATCATGCGCTCGACGAATTCGTTGATCTCCATCGTGTTGCGACCCTGCAGCGGCAGCTGGTCGAGCGCGGCGAACACCTGCGCCAGCAGGCGACCGGATTCGGCCATCAGCGCGATTTCATCCGGCCGCTTGATCATCGCCATGTCAGGCCTGCCCGGGCGCCAGCGCCAGCGGTTGCACGCCGGCTGCGCGCAGCTCGCTGGCGACGATGTCCTGGAAGCTCAGCGTGGGGTTCATCTCGCACAGCATGCCGACCCGGATCCAGAAATTGGCCTGGGCGTTGATCGAGCGGCTGGAGACGGTGCAGGCACGGCGCAGCTGGTCGTGCAGGGTGTCATCGATGTTGACGATGCCCATGGGCGGTCCTGGAAGAGTGAATATACGAAGCGTATATGTTTCGTATATCCATCTCAAGCCCGCGTCGTTCAGTCCACGTGGGTGGCGAAGCGCAGCCGGTTGCCATCCGGGTCGCGCAGCAGCATTTCGCGGCTGCCCCACTCGGTGTCATGCGGGGGCTGTTCAATCGGCACGTTCGCGGCGCTGAAGGCGCGATGCAGGCCATCGACATCCTCGACGATGAAGTACACCGCGCCGCCGACCTCGCAGTCGCCGCTGTGCTCGGTGAGGAAGACCGTCTGGCCGTCGCGGGTGAGCTGGGCGAACAGCGGGAAGCCGGGTTCGAAGCGATGTTCCCAGTCGACCACGAAACCCAGTCCCTGCACGTAGAAGGGCAGGCTGGTATCGGCGTGGCGCATGCGCAGCTGCGGGATGACGGTCTGGGGCATGGCGGCGGCTCCTGGGATAGGAGCCCAGTGTAGTGCCGGCCGCTGGCCGGCGTTCTCGTGAGCCAGGGGGCAAGGAGGTTGCCGGCCAGCGGCCGGCACCCGTGGTCAGCAGGCCGTCGGCAGTGCGGCCATCGCGGCCAGCAGTTCGCGGTTCACCTGCTGGTGCCGGGCCTGCCAGACCGGAAGATCGTCGGCGCTGATGTCGGGCTGGCCATCCAGCGACGACAGCCAGCGCTTGAAGCGGCTCTGGTAATTGGCCATCGACACTTCGCCGGTGATGTCACTGCCGATCAGGCCACCGGCGCGCACTGCTTCGATCACTACCAGTGCGTGTTCCAGCTGGAAGCGGCCCTGGTCCCAATTGCTGCGGGCCACTTCCTCGGCAAACACATCCTTGTCGATCGACAGGTAGGTCGGCTGCGGCGACTTGGCCTGCTCGGCGGCGAATGCGGCGACCAGTGCCTCCGGGTGCTCGAAGCGCCGGAACGCGCGGCCCATGCCAAGGCGGTGGCCCCAGCCGACGTCCACGTCCATGCACCAGTAGGTCAGGCGCCCGCCCAGCAACGGCCGCCAGTGATTTTCCCAGGCGTGGCCAAGGCCGATGTCGCTCGAGGTGATTCCCAGCACATGGATGTGCGAGATCTGCGGCAGCTTGCTGGCGGCGTTCACCCATGAACCGCAGTGCATGCCGAACGGAAAGCGCATGTTGTCCGGATGGTTGTCCAGCACCACCAGCTGGAACGGCTGCTGCGGGCGCATGCGCTGCAGCAGCGGCAGGCTGAGATGGTGGAAGTCGCCACTGCCGAGCATCACCGTGCCGAGCTGGGCCGGCAACGATGCCAGTACTTCAGTGGCGAATCGGTCGAGGGTGGCGTTGCTGCAGGCGAAGCGCAGCGGGTCGTGCCACTGCGGCAGCGCCAGGGTCTGCGCCTGCGGCACGGGCAGCACGCCACCGTCCAGGTCCAGGATCAGCGGGGAACGCAACGGCATCGTTCAGCCGCCTCCATCAGGTTCGCCCTGCAGATGCGGGGCCAGCTTGCGCAATGCGGCGCGCAGCAGCGGCGAGCGGGCGTGGATCGCGTGCCGGGTGGAGGTGAAGCTTGCCCCCAGTTCTGCCTTGATCCGCGAATCGGTCCAGCCGGCCACGTAGTGGCTCAGGCCGTGTTGCAGGGCGTACTCGAGGTTGTGCATCCAGCTGACCGCGTAGAGGTTGTGCTCGCGCGATTGCGGATAGGCCAGGCCGATGTACTTGTCCACCAGCTTGCCGGCGTGCACGTAGCACAGGTTCCAGCCGATCAGCTGGCCCTGGTGGCGGTACAGGAACAGGCGGCCGTGGCCCTGGTTGTCGGCCAGAAGATGCTGGAAGTAAGGCAGGTCGAGCTGGTCGAAATGCACCGCGCTCTGCGCGTACACGCCCAGGTACAGCGCGTACAGTTCGGCCTGCAGCTGCGGGTCGGCCAGGGCCGGGTCGCCGGTGGCGATGCAGTCGATCTGCAGGTCGTCGCGCGAGCGCAGTTTGCGCCGGATGTTCTTGCGGCGCGAGGACGACAGGCGGCCGAGATAGCCATCGAGCGAATCGAAATCGATGGCTACCCACGCCAGCGGCATGCCGTCCAGTTCGACGAAGCCGCGTGCCAGCAGCGCCTGCAGAAAGGCGCCGCTGTGTGCATTGGCGGCGTCATCCAGCAGCGGTGAATCGATTGCCAGGTCCTTGACCACCAATAGCCGTGTGTCGCCGACCGCGTGACGCGTCACGTCCTCGGCCAGTGCCTCCGGCGCGACGTGCGCCGGCAGCGGGGTGTACTCGGTGCTGGTGGCACCGACGAAGCGGGTCTGCCAGGTGATCCATGGCCGCCACACGCGCGACAGCGGCAGGCCAAGCAGCCTGCTGCGCAGTGCGTCGTCCATCGTGGTGGTCAGGTCCAGCGGCGCACGGAAGGTTGGCAGGCCACTGGGAAGGCGGCCTGCTTCGAAACCGAGCGGCGGGTGGGCCAGGAAGCCCTCCAGCAGCGCGGCCGGTTCCAGCGCGGTGCTGGACGCGCGTGACGTCATCTCCATCGGCACGGGAACCGGCAGCGCATTCGACCTCAGCCCTTGGCCTTGGTCAGCGCCTGGTCGAGCAGGATGATCGCCAGGTCGATCTCTTCGTAGCTGATGTCCAGCGACGGCGCGAAGGTGATCACGTTCTTGTACCAGCCACCCACGTCAAGCACCAGACCCATGCGCTTGCCGTCGTGCAGCAGGTCACCGGCCAGGCCGATGTCGACCATGCGGTCCAGCAGTTCCTTGTTCGGGGTGTAGCCGTCGACCTGGCAGATTTCCGCACGCAGGGCCAGGCCCAGGCCGTCGACATCGCCGATTTCCGGGTGGCGCTTCTGCAGGCCACGCAGGCCGTCGAGGAAGTAGGCGCCCTTTTCCGGCACGGTACGCTCGTAATCCATTTCCTTGCCCAGCTTCAGCACTTCCAGGCCCAGGCGGGTGCCGAGCGGGTTGGAGTTGAAGGTGGAATGGGTGGAACCCGGCGGGAACACGGTCGGATTGATCAGCTCTTCGCGCGCCCACAGGCCCGACAGCGGGTTCAGGCCGTTGGTCAGCGCCTTGCCGAACACCAGCACGTCCGGGGTCACGCCGAAGTGCTCGATGGCCCACAGCTTGCCGGTGCGCCAGAAGCCCATCTGGATTTCATCCACGACCATCAGGATGCCGTACTTGTCCAGCACGCGCTTGAGGCCGGTGAAGAAGTTGCGCGGCGGGATGACGTAGCCGCCGGTGCCCTGGATCGGTTCGACGTAGAACGCGGCGTACTCGGCCTGGCCGACCTTGGGGTCCCACACGCCGTTGTATTCGCTTTCGAACAGGCGCTCGAACTGCCACACGCAATGGTCGGAATACTCGTCCGGGGTCATGCCCTTCGGGCGGCGGAACGGGTACGGGAACGGGATGAACATCGCGCGCTCGCCGAAGTGGCCGTAGCGGCGGCGGTAGCGGTAGCTGGAGGTGATCGACGATGCGCCCAGGGTACGGCCGTGGTAGCCGCCTTCGAAGGCGAACATCAGGCTCTTGCCGCCGCGCGCGTTGCGCACGATCTTCAGCGAGTCTTCGATGGCCTGCGCGCCGCCGACGTTGAAATGCACGCGGCCGTCGAGGCCGAACTTCTCGTGCATGTCCACGGCAATCGTCTTGGCCAGCTGCACGCGGGTCGGGTGCAGGTACTGGCTGGCAACCTGCGGCAGGGTGTCGATCTGGTCCTTCAGCGCGTCGTTCAGGCGCTTGTTGCTGTAACCGAAGTTGCAGGCCGAGTACCACATCTGCAGGTCGAGGTAGGGCACGCCCGCACCGTCGAACATGTAGCTGCCTTCGCCGCGCTGGAAGATCTTCGGCGGATCGACGTAATGGACGGTGTCGCCGAAGGAGCTGTAGCGGGCTTCGTCGGCCAGCAGCTGCGCATCGGAGGCAGCGGCGTCGGCGTTCTTGTCAAAAATGTTCATGCAGTTCGGTTCCGTGAAGGACGTTCGAAAGGGGGCAACAGGGGGCGTGCTTGGCAGTAACTGCTCAGGCGGTGGCCAGCAGCAGGGGCAGTGCGGCGGGCTGCGGGCTGGCGTCGATGCGACGTGGCTGCAGCAGGCTGCCATCGAGCAAGCGCGGCAACAGTGCGATTGCATCGTGGAAGGTGTCGATGGCGGCATGCTCGATGCCGGCATTCGTGCAATGGGTGATCAGGCGACGCTTGGCGAATACGAAGTCGGCATCTTCGGACACGCAGAAGTCCGAACTGCCGTCGCCGATCATCAGTACGCGCGGTGCTTCGTTGGCGCGCGCCTGCGCGGCACACGTGCACTTGCAGGTGCCGCTGCGGCAGCCTTCGGACTGGTAGGGCGACTCCAGTTCCCAGTGGTCTTCGCACCAGCGCAGGTGGTTGGCCACCACCGGCAGTGGCGGCAGGCCGTGGTTGGCGAGGATGCGGTGGATCGCGTAGTCCAGGCCGTCGCTGACGATGCGCAGCGGCAGGCCCAGCTGTGCGGCACGGGTGACGAAGGCGGCGAAGCCCGGGTCGATCTGCACCTGGTCCAGGTGTGCGTCGAGCGTGGCCGGGTCCAGCTTCAGCAGCCGCACCTGGCCCTGCATGCATTCACGCGAGCCGATCTTCCCCGCCTTCCACTGGTCTTCCAGGTCCTGCCAGCCCGGCTGGCCGTACTTCTCCAGCAGCGAGTCGATGACATCTTCGAGGCTGATGGTGCCGTCGAAGTCACACAGGATGCTCCAGCGCATGGGCAGGTCCGTCGATGAAAAGAGTCGCCCGGCACAATGCCGGGGCAGGCTCAATGTAGGCAGGCCGCCTTTCTCGTTCCTTTCCTGTTGAAAGCCTTCACTCCAGGGCGGGGAAAGTGTTCAGGAAGCGAGCAGTCTGAATGGGCGAAAGGCCGTGAAACAGGCGGTTTCAGGCCTGGGCGTGGGCCAGTGCCTGCAGGATCCCGGCGGTCTCTTCACGGGTCTGCCAGGCGCTGTTGCCGAGCGTCAGCATGCGTGCGGCGAAGTCGCGCGCGTTGGGCATGGCGGTATCCGGCACGATGCCGCGCAGGTAGGCGTAATCAGGCAGGGCATGGATGAACATGCGGCTGGCGCCGAGCCCGCGTGGCCACAGATCTGCCAGCGCGGCATCGCGGGCCTGGGTGCTGGGCAGCAGCAGCATCAGCATCGGCCAGGTGCCGCCGGTGCCGGGCAGGCCATCGACCACTTCCACCGCCGGCAGCTGTGCCAGCTGCACGCGCAGCTGCAGTGCGCGCAGGCGTCCGGCCTGCAGGAACGCCGGCAGCCGCCGCGCGGCGTGGGCACCGATGTTCTGCCGCCATTGGCTGACCCGATGCTGCGGGATGTCCAGTGGGAAGATGTCACCGACCGCTTCTTCCAGGTCGCCACGCTGCAGCGCGCTGCGCAGCGGATTGCCGTATACCAGCGACAGCAGCGAAGGCCGGTAGCACGCCGCAAGTCCCAGCAGCTGCGCGCTGCGCAGCAGTTCCCAGCGCAGGCTGAAACGCACCTGTTCGGCGGCATGTGTGGCCAGTGCGGCACGCAGCTCGTCGTCGCGGCTGACCAGCAGGCCACCTTCATGCAGGCTCAGTCCCTTGCCGGCGGCCAGGCTGAAAAAGCCGATATCGCCACGCAGCCCGACGCTGCTGTTGCCAACCCGCGCACCGAGTGCCTGCGCGGCATCCTCGATCACCCAGGCGCCGGCGCTGTGGGCAACGTCGCAGGCGAGGTCGACATCGGCGATGCGGCCGCCGAGGTGGGTCGGCAGGATCGCCAGTGTGCGCGTGTCGGCCAGCTGCTTGAGCTGTGCCGGATCGAAATCAAAGTGGCCACGACGGGTGTCGCACAGCTGCACGCGCAGGCCCAGGCTGTGCACTGCGATCGGGACCAACGGGCAGGTGTAGGCCGGCAGGATCACGGTGTCGCGCTTGGGCGCGCGCTTGCGCAGGGTGCGCAGCGCGATCAGCAGGGCGTGGGTGCCGGAGCAGGTCAGCTGCAGCGGGGGAGTGCCGAGCTGGCTGGCCAGGATCGCGCGCAGGTCGCCGCCCCCGGGGAGGAAGTCGCTGGCCTGCATCGGCAGGCCAGCGGTGGGCGGCAGCTCGCGTGCGAACAGCTTCATCGCAGCGCGCTCACGCTGCGCTTTCGACAGGGCTGTGCGGGTCGTCCGCTTCGGCGCGGCCGAGGCAGACGATGCCGGCCACGATCAATACCGCGCCGACCAGGTGATGCAGGGTCAGCGGTTCGTTCAACAGCCACGCCGACAGCAGCAGCACGCTGATCACTTCGAGGTGCGAAGCGGCGAACGCGGGGCCGATCGGGGCGTGGCGCAGCAGGCTCATCCAGGTGAAGAACGCACCGACATAGCCAAGGATGGCGCCGTAGACCCAGGGCTGCGACAGCACGCGCAGCAGCCAGGCCGTGTTGGCCTCGACCGGCAGCGCGGCATCGCCAGCGTACTTGAAGCACAGCTGGGCCAGCGTGTCGAAGGCCATCAGCAGCGGGAATCCGATCACATACAGGCGCCTCATGAGCCGGCCCCCACCACCGCAACGCCGGCGGTGACCAGCAGCATGCCGGTGACCCGCAGCGGCGTGAGCTTCTCGCGGAACAGGAAGCGGCCGGCGATCATCAGCGCGACGATGTTGATCGACCCCAGAAGCACGCCCTTGGAAAGGGGGACCAGCGACAGGAAGGCGATCCAGGCGACGAATTCAAGCACGTAGCAGGCGATGCCCAGCCACAGCCACGGCCGGCAGAGCATGTGTTTCCAGCGCTGCAGGCCTTCGAGGTCCTGCGGGTCACTGGCGGCGGCCTTGAAGGCGAGCTGGCCACCGGTATCGAGCACCACGTTGACCAGCCACAACAGCGTGGCGAGTGACCCCATCTCAGGCCACCGCCTGGAGGACGTCGCTGCGCTCACCGATGCCGGCGAAGAAGCGCGCGCTGCGCCGGATCACATCACGGCGTTCGCGGTCGATGGTGATCATGTGGTAGCTGTCCTCCAGCACCACCAGTTCCTTCGGCCCGCTGACCCGTGACATCACCAGTTCGGCATTGCCCATGCTGGCCACGTCGTCTTCGCGGGCGTGCATCACCAGGCACGGTGCGGTGACCTGGTGCAGGTGGCGGCGGGTCCAGTTGCTGAGGGCGCGCATCTCGGCCAGTGCGTGCCAGGGATTGCCCGGCAGGCCGGCGGCCGCGCTGTCGCCGGACAGCATGGCGGCGCTGACCTGCGCGCGCAGGCGTTCGTCACGCAGGCCGTAAGGAGGTTCCTCCATGAACATGCGGTCGCGGCCGATGTTGAAGCGCTTGAACCACGGCAGCAGGAACGACAGGCGGGCCACGGCTGGGATGTTCCAGCCGTCATAGCGGAAGGTGGCGCCATACACGCCCACGCCCGACACCCACTCCGGGCGGCGCGCGGCCAGGGCCAGCGACAGCACCGCGCCCATCGACAGGCCACCGACGAACAGCTGGTCGACCTTGCCACGCAGGCTTGCCGCTGCATCCTCCACGCCCTGGTACCACTGTTCCCAGGTGGTCGCCAGCAGGTCATCCACGGTGCCGCAATGGCCGGGCAGCTGCACGCCATGCACGGTGAAACCGGCATTGTTCAGGCCCTTGCCGAGCATGCGCATTTCCGCCGGGGTGCCGGTCAGGCCATGGACCAGCAGCACGCCCTGCGGGCCACCGGGGAGGAAGAAGTCGTGCGATTCGGTCACCTGGCGGCTCCGGGGCGGCAGTGGGGATGGCAGGATCGCAAGCGCGATTTTCACCAGCCTTTCAGCGCCCCCGGCCGGGTCAGGGGGCCTTCAGCAGCGGCAGCGTGATGGCGACCTTCAGGCCGCCGCCAGCGCGGTTGAGGAAGGTCAGGCGGCCGCCGAAGTGTTCCACCGCTTCGTGGGCGATGGCCAGGCCCAGGCCGGTGCCGCTGGCGGTGGTGCCAGGGGCACGGAAGAAGCGCTCGCCCAGCCGCGGCATCACATCCTCGGGCACGCCGGGTCCATTGTCTTCCACGTACAGTTCGACGTCATTGTCGTCCAGCGCGTGCACGCCGACCGTGACGGTCGCATCGCGCCCGGCATAGCGCAGGGCGTTGTCGATCAGGTTGTCCAGCGCCTCCTGCAGCTGCGCACCGTTGCCGAGCACGCGCAGCGGATGGGGGCTGCCGCGGTAGCCCAGATCGATGCCATCGCGGATCGCTTCGGGCACCCGCATGCCGATCCACTGTGGCACCAGTTCGCACAGGTCCAGCGCCTCGATGGTGTCCGGCACGGTCTGCGCCCGGCTCAGCGCCAGCAGCTGGGTGCTGACCCGCGCGGTGCGCTGGTTGAGCCGGCGGATATGCTGCAGGGCCTCGCGCACCGTGTCCGGGTCGCCATGCGCCAGCGCCTGGTCCACGTGCAGGGCCATCCCGGCCAGCGGCGAACGCAGCTGGTGCGCGGCATCGGCGATGAAGCGGTTCTGCATCGTGATCATTTCCGCCTGGCGGGCGAACAGGCCGTCGATGGTGCTGATCAGTGGCTGGATTTCTTCCGGAACGTCGGCATCGGAGATCGGCGCCAGCTCGCCGCGGCGCTGTGCCAGGCGGGTGGTCAGCGGGGTCAGGATGCGCAGGCCGTAGGTCACGCCGAACCAGACCAGCGCGGCAGTGCCCAGCGCCAGCATGGTCATCAGCGGAATGATGATCATCAGGATCTCGCGCGCACGCTGGCGGCGGTCGGCCATGCTCTCGGCCACGGTCACCGCCAGCTGGTCCTGCGGGTCGTTCATCGCCTGCGTGCAGACCGTGGCCATGCGTACCTGCTGGCCGTTGAGGGTGCCGTCGTACAGGGCAGGACGCACGCCGGTGCAGTCCTGCGAAGGCGCATAGGGGCTGAAATCGGCGTTGCCGCTGAGGGTTCCCTTGCGGCTGCTGTCGACGTTGAAGTAACGATGCCCGTCGGGATCGTATTCGATCAGGAAGCGCGCCTGCGGTGACAGGTCGCTGGTCACCGGCATGGTGCTCAGCATCTGCGCGAACGAATGCGTGTCGTCGATCAGGTTGCGGTCGTGGATGCGGTTGGAATAGTCCAATGCAACGTAGTACGCCAGGATCGTGTTGAAGGTAAGCAGGCCCAGCATCGGCAACGCCAGGAAGGCGAGCAGGCGCCGGCGCAGGCTGGGCGGTCCACTGATCACGGGGTGACGTCGTCCTGTCCGTCTTCGAGCATGTAGCCCAGCCCGCGCACCGTGCGGATGCCCATGCCGCCGGGCTGCAGCTTGCGGCGCAGGCGGTGCAGGGCGATGTCCAGGCCGTTGTCGGTCAGGTCCTGGCCCCAGTCGCACAGTGCTTCCACCAGCTGCGCGCGCGACACGATGCGCTCGGCGCGCACCGCCAGCGCGGACAGCAGCCCGAATTCGCGTGCGGTCAGTTCCAGCGACTGCTCGTCGATCCACACGCGGTGCCCGGCCAGGTCCAGGCGCAGGCGGCCGATGCGCAGGTCCGGGTTGCCATTGCTGGTGACCCGTCGCAGCTGCGCGCGCACGCGCGCTTCGAATTCGTCCAGTGCGAACGGCTTGACCAGGTAATCGTCGGCGCCGAGGTCGAGCACGCGCACGCGTTCGGCCAAGCCGTCGCGCGCGGTCACCACCAGTACCGCCAGGCCATCGCCGCGTTGGCGCAGGCGTTGCAGCACGTCGCGGCCATCCAGCTGCGGCAGGCCCAGGTCGAGCACCAGCAGCGCGTACTGGGTCGAGCCCAGTGCGGCATCGGCGTGCGCGCCGTTGTCGACGTGGTCGACCACATGTCCTTGCCGGCGCAGCGAGGCGCACAGGCCGGAGGCGATATCCGGGTCGTCTTCAGCAATCAGAACGCGCATGCGCGGGGGCTCCTGTAGCGGTCAGGCCCACCGCAGGAACGGGGCGGGCCTCTCGGCTGCCGAGGGTAGCTGCAAACCGGGTGAAGGGGGAGCGTGGCGGCGTGCGCGGGCGCCGTCGCGCTGTCCCGCCATTCAGTCCTGCAGGCCGGGCTCACCCTGCGCCAGCGGCACCCGCGAGCCATCCAGCAGGCCACGGCTGAGCCTGCCATCCTCGATGAACAGCAGCTCGCCGTTCTCGCCGTTCTTGATGCTGCTGTCGATGGCGATCACGCGGTCGCCATGGAAGGTGCTGACGTGCGGCATCGAGGTATGGCCGACCACGATGCGCTTGAGCTGCAGGCGGTCGAGCACGGCCTGTACGCCGGGCGTGTCGAGTCGGCCATCGAAATAGCCGCGGTACCAGATCGGGCTGGTCTTGCCGTCATACAGTGGCGCTGTGGCGGGGTCGGCCTTTACCTCGGCCTTGGGCAGCCCCAGCGACGCCTGGTAGGCCGCGTTGGTACGCGCCGGGTCCAGCGCCAGCTCGACTGCCTCGGGCGAAATGCCGCCGTGCAGGAACAGGGTGTCGCCGATCTTCAACAGCACCGGGCGGGTGCGCAGCCACTGGCCGATCACCGAGTCGGCGCCATACAGCTGCGGGTAGCTGCGACCGAGCAGCTGAGCACTGCGCAGGTACTTCGCATTGACGTAGCGCAGGTCGTCGTACAGCACCATGGTCTCGTGGTTGCCAAGCACGAAATGGACCGCGCCACCGGCGGCGGCGGCCTGCTGCTGCAGGCCGTACAGCAGCCAGAACGCCTCGGTCACCTGCGGGCCACGGTCGAACACATCGCCGGCAATCACCAGAGTGTCCTTGCCCAGTGCCCAGCGGTCCTGTGCGTCGATGACCCGGTTCGCGCGCAGCAGGCGTACCAGCAGCCCGTACTGGCCGTGGATGTCGGACAGCGCAACGATGCGCGGCACGGCCGGCAGCACGGAAACCGACGCTGCGTTGGCTGCGTCCACGTGCACGGTGTGTGCGTAGCCGCAGCGCGGCGCGATATCGGTGCCGGCCACGCCGACGGTCAGCGTGCGCGACTCGACCTTGTCCGCGCAGACCCATTGGGCCTGCAGCTGCTTGCCCTGGCGGAACACATAGGGGCCATCGGCATCCACATGGGCGGCCGGCGCGGCGACCTCGCGGGCCTGCGTGGCCCCTGCGGCGCAGGCCAGTACCGGCAGCAGCAGGGCAATCAACAAGGAAGGGCGGCAGCGCGGCATCAGCGTCATCCAGCAGCGGAAAGAGCCGATGCTAACCGGCGCCGCGCAGCCATGGTGTGCGCGAACGGGCGGGTCAGGCGCCGCGCCCGTCGTCCTTGAGCTTGCGTACCCGGGTGGCGGAGGCCAGCAGCGGCTGGCCATCGCGTCCACACGGCTGCATGTAGGGCAGTGCCCGCCGCGTGCTCGATTCGATCAGCTGCGAATGGGCTTCGCCGACCGCGAAGCGGTGACGTTCGCCCCATTGGCGCAGCGCCACCAGCAGCGGGAACAGCTCCAGGCCGGCAGCGGTCAGCACGTACTCCTGGTAGGCCGAGCCATCGGACGCCGGCTGCAGCTGCAGAATGCCGGCTTCCACCAGTCGGCGCAGGCGGTCACTGAGGATGTTGCGCGCGACGCCAAGGCTGCGCTGGAAGTCGCCGAAGCGGGTCACGCCGTCGAAGGCATCGCGGATCACCAGGAGAGCCCAGCGGTCACCCAGCAGGTCCGCGCTACGGGCGACGGGGCAGGGGCTGTCAGTGTGCATGGCGGGCTCCAGCGAATGTGGTTGCAGTTTAAAACCAATAAGGTTAGCTTGCATCTGGTTGCAATATGAAACCAATGTCATGAACCCCTCGCCCGTTTCCCGCTCACTGCAGATCCTGCTTGCGGTTGCTGCTGGTGCCAGCGTCGCCAACGTCTATTACGCGCAGCCGCTGCTGGACCAGCTCGCCCAGGCCTTCGAGCTGGACCGTGCGGCGGCGGGCGCGATGCTGGCCGCGACCCAGGCCGGCAGCGTGCTGGCGCTGCTGGGGCTGCTGCCGCTGGCCGATCGCGGTGATCGGCGACGCCTGCTGCGGCTGCAGTTGATCGCACTGATTGTGGCGTTGGCGTGGTTGGCGGCCGCACGTACGGCGGTGTGGTTGCTGTCGGGCATGCTCCTGGCCGGGCTGCTCGGCACGGCGCTCACGCAGGGCCTGATTGCGTACACCGCGACGCTGGCGCCGGTCGAGCAGCGCGGGCGCATGGTAGGCGTCGTCCAGGGTGGGGTGTTCATCGGCCTGCTGCTGGCACGCGTGGTGTCGGGCACGGTGGCCTCTGCGCTGGGCTGGCGTGCGGTCTATCTGCTGTCCGCCGGGGTGACGGCGGCGCTGGCGCTGCTGCTGTGGCGGCGCCTGCCGGTGCTGCCGGTACCGCCGGTACCACCGCGCTGGCGGGTACTGATGGGCTCGATGCTGGGCATGCTGCGCAGCGACCGAACGCTGCTCGCGCGCGGTCCGCTGGCATTGCTGCTGTTTGCCGGCCTCAATGTGTTCTGGGCGGCGGTCCCGTTGCCGTTGTCGGCGCCGCCGCTGGGCTGGTCGACCGCGGCGATCGGTGCGCTGGGCCTGGCCGGCGTGGTCGGTGCTTTGCTGGCGGCGCGGGTCGGGCACTGGATGGACCGTGGTTTCGCCGATCGGGTCAGCCTCGGTGCACTGCTGTTGATGCTGGCTGCCTGGTGGCCGTTGTTGGGCCTGCCACAGTCGCTGGCGTGGCTGCTGCTGGGCGTGGTCGTACTGGATCTGGGCGGGCAGGCGCTGCACGTCGCCAACCAGAGCCTGCTGTTGCGCGCGCCAGGTGAACAGCATGGACGCCTGGTGGCGCTGTACATGCTGTTCTATGCCGTGGGCAGTGGCGGCGGCGCGGCGGCGGGAACCTGGATGCAGGCGCGGCATGGCTGGCCTGCCGTGTGCCTGCTGGGCGCTGCTATCGCGTTGCTGGCGCTGCTGTGGTGGGCGGCGTGGCGGGTGAGGGTGTTGAAAGCACCGGCAGGCACCTGCGCCAGTGATATGTGCACCCACGGTGAGGTCGACTGCACGGTAGAGTCGACTGCTGGTCGACCATCGCGCGCAGTGCGGGCTGTTCCGCAAACTGACCGAAGAGCCGTCGACTAACCGCCGACGCTACCCGATGGGTTCCCGCGCCGCCTGTTCATGCGCGCAGAGCTACCGCTGCAGCGCGCGCCGCCCCGGGGCCTCCTGCAATGCCTCGCTGGCCACCACCACACGGTTGCGTCCGCTGCGCTTGGCCTCGTACATCGCCGCGTCGGCGCGTGCCATCAAGCGCTCATAGTCCGGGTGGCCATCGTGGCCGGCCACACCGATGCTGGCAGTCAGGCCCAGTACCTGGCCGTTGGCCAGCGCCACCGGTGACTGCGCGATCTGCCGGCGCAGGCTCTCGGCGATCACCGCAGCCTGCGATTCGCTGGCCGCCACCAGCACCACCACGAATTCCTCACCGCCGTAGCGGAACAGATAGTCGCTGCCACGGGTCAGCTGACCCAGCAGGCCGGCCACATGCTGCAGCGCGCGGTCGCCGGCATCATGGCCGTGGCCATCGTTGATCGTCTTGAAGTGATCCAGATCAAGCAGCAGCAGCGAAAACGGCGTGCCGTTGCGCGTGGCCAGCTCGATCTCCCTGCGCAGCACGGTGGGCAGGAAGCGGCGGTTGAGCAGATGGGTCAATGCATCGCTGCCGGCATCCAGTTCGCCGATGCGCTCGAACAACAGGGTCATCAGGGTACGGATCGCGGCCAGGTCCTCGCGGATGGCGGGCAGCGCCGCCAGCCGCTGTGCAGCGGCATCGCCGCTGACGCGCTGCAGGTTGCCGTCGATGCGTGCCATCAACCGGCCGACCTGCTGGGTCTCGCTGCTTTCACCGAAGCTGGGGATGCCCTTGTGGGTGAACCACAGGCCGAACTCGGAGGTGGCCAGGCTGGCACTGTCGCTGCCCTGCACGTGGCCGGCCAGCGCGTAGAGCAGGGCGTTTTCCCAGTCCAGCAGCAGTGCGCGCTGGCGCTCGCGTTCGGTACTGACGTTCTGCACCAGCGAGAACAGCCGGTAGGCCGCGTCGGCGCGGGTGGAACGCTCGCGCGCATGCGTGTAGGCCAGGGTCATGCCTTCCATGGCGATATCCATGATCGCACTGAGGCAGTCGATGGCCGCAAACGCGGTCGCGCTGTCCGGCGCATCGTCGCGCAGGCGTACGAACAGTTCGTGCTTGAGCACGCGCGCACCCCGGGTGACCAGATCGACCGGGATACCGACCCGCGCATGCACATCACCGATCACCCGCTGCGAGGCAACCGTGGTCGCGATGCCGTCGGCAGCGGTGGTCAGCAGCTGCACCAGCCAGCGTTGCATGGCGGGCTGCAGGCGCTGTTTGACCTGATCATGGGACAGGAAGCGGCGCGCGCGCGGATCCTGCAGCAGCACGTCATAGAAGCGCTGGGCCAGCGTCGGTGGGGCATCGGTGGCTGCGGCGTGCAGCAGCGCGGTGGCGGCCGGCCCAGCCTGCTGCAGGCAGTGCTGCCAGGCCTCGGCCAGCGGCTGGCTGGCATCGTCCAGTTGGGGTGTTTCCACGTCGATCTCTGACTGCGTACGGCAAACCACGGGTATCGGCAGTGGTGGCGTACGGTTGATGGCGGGTAAGCCAGCCAGTTTAAGCGCGATGCAGGCTTGCTCGGTGCGCAAAGCACAGTGGCAGGGCAGCGGCAACGAGTGAACGCATTTGAGAATCACTCGCATTAGTGGGAGAATGCGCGCACGGATCGAGCTGCAGCTGCCTGCAGCGATGCTCCGCCTCCCCCTCGTCGTCGCCTCAAGCCCTTTGCCAGAGGCCCCGTTGCCCTGCCAGAAGGTTCCGATCATGTCTCCTGCCGTTGTCCTTTCGCCGCGCCCGCTGGCGCTCGCCGTTGCTGCGCTGCTGGCCGGCAGTGCCCTGGCGGCCCATGCCGAGACCGATGCCACCGACATCGATACGGTGCATGTCACCGCCTCGCAGATCGCGCGCCAGGCGCTGGGTACCTCGACCATCACCGCCGAGGACATCGCCAAGCGCCCGCCGGCCAACGACATCGCCGAACTGTTGCGCACCATGCCGGGCGTCAATCTCACCGGCAACAGCGCTTCGGGCCAGTACGGCAACAACCGCCAGATCGACCTGCGCGGCATGGGCCCGGAGAACACGCTGATTCTGGTCGATGGCAAGCGCACCGGTGCGCGCGACGCCGTACGCATGGGCCGCAGTGGTGAGCGCAACACCCGCGGCGACACCAACTGGGTACCGGCGGAAATGATCGAGCGCATCGAAGTCCTGCGCGGCCCTGCAGCAGCGCGCTACGGCTCCGGCGCCTCCGGTGGCGTGGTCAACATCATCACCAAGCGCCCGACGGGTGACCTGACCGGTGCGGTCGACCTGTATGGCCTGGTGCCCGAGCACAGCGCCGAAGGTGGCAGCGAGCGCGTGGGCCTGCAGTTGAGTGGGCCGATGACCGACACGCTGTCGTTCCGCCTGTACGGCAATCTCAACAAGACCGACGCCGATTCGCTGGATCTGAACCGCCAGTACGCGACCAACTCCGGCGCGGTACCGCCTGCGGGGCGCGAGGGCGTCAAGAACCGCGACGTCAATGCGCTGCTGCGCTGGGACGTGACCGCCAACCAAGTGGTCGAGTTCGAAGCCGGCACCAGCCGCCAGGGCAACATCTATGCCGGCGACCGCGCGGTCAGCACCACCGGTACCTCCACCGGCATCGACCTGGCAGCGCTGGCCGACGGCGAGGCCGAGACCAACCGCATGTACCGCAACACCGGCGCGATCACCCACCGCGGTCGCTGGGGCGACGTCACCTCGCGGCTGACCGCGGCAGTGGAGGCGGTCAACAATTCGCGCATCAACGAGGGTCTGGCCGGTGGCCCGGAGGGCAGCTTCAACGGTACCGACTGGTCGACCTCGCGCCTGCGCAATTACCAGCTGGACGGCGAAGTGAGCTTCCCGACCACGCTGGGTGGTGCCGAGAACATCTGGACGCTGGGCTTTGAATACCTCGACAGCCGCCTGACCGACCCCTACTCGATGAGCCAGTCCGGCAGCAGCGGCGGCGGCTTCCCCGGGCTGTCGGCAGACCGCGCGCG
This sequence comes from Stenotrophomonas sp. AN71, assembly GCF_050435725.1. Lineage (NCBI taxonomy): Bacteria > Pseudomonadati > Pseudomonadota > Gammaproteobacteria > Lysobacterales > Lysobacteraceae > Stenotrophomonas > Stenotrophomonas sp. AN71. The sequence continues at coordinate 193,610 of NZ_JBNDKU010000004.1, forward strand.
CGGCAAGGCCGATGCGCAGACCACGGCGGTGTTCGTGGAAGACAACATGTACCTGGGCGAGCGCTGGATCGTCACCCCGGGCCTGCGCTTCGACCACCACAGCCAGTTCGGCAACAACACCAGCCCCAGCCTCAACGCGCAGTTCCGCATCAACGGAGACTGGGTGGTCAAGGGCGGCATCGCCCGCGCATTCAAGGCGCCGAACCTGTACCAGTCCAACCCCGATTATCTGTACTACACGCGCGGCCTGGGCTGCCCCAACGCGCTGCCTAGCCTGGGTGCCGGCTGCTACATGCGCGGCAATGCCGACCTGAAGGCGGAAACCAGCCTGAACAAGGAACTGGGCATCGAGTGGGCGCCGCAGAGCGGCTGGCAGGCCTCGTTGACCTACTTCCACAACGATTACAAGGACAAGATCCAGGCGGGCTACGATCAGATCGGCCTGACCGCCGACGGCAAGGGCCGCATCTTCCGCTGGGAGAACGCACCGAAGGCGATCGTGCAGGGGCTGGAAGGCAACCTGGTGATTCCGCTGCTGGGCGAGCAGGGCAGCCGCCTGAAGTGGAGCAACAATTTCACCTACATGGTGGAAAACGAGAACAAGACCACGCGCCAGCCGCTGTCGGTGATTCCGAAGTACACCATCAACACGATGCTGGACTGGCAGGCCACCGACAAGCTGTCGCTGCTGCTGACCGGTACCTTCTACGGTAAGCAGAAGCCGGCCACCACCAACATCAACAACGATCCGCGCTGCACCGGCACGTGTAATCCGTCGGTGGCGCTGCAGGATCGGGGCGCCTACAACATCTGGGGCGTGAGCGCGCGCTACAAGGTGACCGAGACGGTCAGCTTCGGCTTGGGCGTGAACAACCTGGCCGACAAGCGCCTGTTCCGCGAGGCCAACAGCAGCGATGCCGGCGCGGCGACCTACAACGAGCCGGGCCGTGCGTACTGGGCCAGCCTGCGTTTCGGGTTCTGAGCGGACGCGGCCCCGCTTCCGTTGCGCTCGCCAAGCATGGCCTGGCGCTACCCCGGTGGCGCCGGGCCACGCGCGGCGCCGTTCCAGCCTCGGTAGCGCCGGGCCATGCCCGGCGGCCTCAACCCCGCAGGCCTGCAATGTTATAAACACCGTGATAGTTTCCCCACGGCCGCCAGCGTAGCCTGCCTCCATCGCAAAGGAGCTGTTGCCATGGGCCACGACCACGATCACCTGCCATCCGAGATCCGCCACGAGAAACCCCTGTGGTGGGCGCTCGGCCTGACCTCCACTTTCCTCGTCGTCGAGGTGGTGGGCGCGTTCTGGACCAACAGCCTGGCGCTGTTGTCCGACGCGGCGCACATGGCCACCGACGCGCTGGCGCTGATGATCGCGCTGGTGGCGGTACGGTTGAGCCGGCGTCCGCCGGATGCCCGCCGCACCTACGGCTATGCGCGCCTGGAAGCGTTGGGCGCGATGATCAATGGCGCGATGCTGTTCGTGGTCGCCGGCTACATCCTGTGGGAAGCGGTCGGGCGCTTCAGCCAGCCGCAGGAGATCGCCTCCACCGGCATGCTGGTGATCGCCTCGGCCGGTCTGGTCATCAATCTGATTTCGATGCGTCTGTTGCAGGCCGGTAGCGGCGAGAGCCTGAACGTGAAGGGCGCCTACCTGGAAGTGTGGGCCGACATGCTCGGCTCGGTGGCGGTGATCGCCGGCGCCATTTTGATCCAGTTGACCGGCTGGAAGCCGATCGACCCGATCCTGGCGGTGCTGATCGGCCTGTGGGTGCTGCCACGTACCTGGGTGCTGATGCGCGAGGCGATCAACGTGCTGCTGGAGGGCGTGCCCAAGGGCATGGACGTGGCCAAGGTGCGCGACAGCCTGTCCGGCCATGCCGCGGTGCTGGACGTGCATGACCTGCACGTGTGGGCGCTGGCTTCCAGTACCCCGGCGCTGACCGCACACATCGTGATGCGCGATGGCACCGATGCCGATGCCCTGCGCCGTGAGCTGGGTGGCCGCCTGCACGATGATTTCGGCATCGAGCACGTGACGTTGCAGATCGAAGCGGACCATTGCGGCGAAGCCTGCGGTGAGCCGGCACCAGCCAAGAGCGCTGAGCACGAGGGTCATGAAGGCCATGATCACAGCGAAGACGCGCAGGGCCATCGTGGCCACGTGCATCGTTGATTAACGGTAATGGCCGCGCCGGGTGATGCCCGGAGCGGTCATTCGTCCCGTCGCGAGGCCAGCCGATCCGCCAGCCGGGTCGGCTCCGGCAGGCGGTAGCCACGCAGCGTGCGCTGCACCCAGTCCAACGCGGTATCGGCACTGACACGATGTCCACCGGACACGAACAGCGGCTTGCAACGCACTTTGCTGCGCAGTACCCAGCCCAGTTGCTCATCGCCGTCCAGCAGCGCTGTATGCGCGCCGGCCTCGGCGCCCGGTTCGACGAACCGTCCCACCAGTTTCGACTTGGCCACGCCGATGCTGGGCAGATCGGTGACCACGCCCAGATGCGCGGCCACGCCCAGCCGGCGCGGATGGCTGATGCCGTGGCCGTCGACGAACACCAGGTCCGGCGTGCGCGGCAGCAGCGCCAGCGCGGCCAACAACGCTGGCAGCTCGCGGAAGCTGAGCAGGCCGGGGATGTACGGCATCACCGTGGGAATGCGCGCAACCTCCTGCGCCACAGGCAGCAGCGTCTTCGCATCCAGCAGCACCGCCGCTGCGCGGGTAATGGCGCCGTTGTCCTCGAAGCCGACATCCAGCCCGGCCAGCCACCGTACATCGCGCGACAGGCGGTCCTGGCGTTCCACGCGGCCGGCCAGCTGCAGCTGCTGCGTTCGGGCGGCCGCGACGCTCCCTTCCCAGCGCCCGGGGTCGATCACTGTATTCATTGGCCACAGCATCGCATGGGCGGCGCCATGGCCCGGTGAGCGGCGGCCGGGGCTACAATGGCAGCCTGCCTTTCCTCGCGTTGGAGACCCTGCAGTGACCCGTAAACTCGTACTGTTGCGCCATGGCCAGAGCCAGTGGAACCTGGACAACCGCTTCACCGGCTGGGTTGATGTCGACCTGACCGAGCAGGGGCGCCGGGAAGCGGCCACCGCCGGTCGCCTGATGCGCGAGGAAGGCCTGCAGTTCGACGTCGCCCACACCTCGGTGCTCAAGCGCGCCATCCACACCCTGCAGGGGGCGCTGGCCGAGCTGGAGCAGGACTGGCTGCCGGTCAGCAAGTCCTGGCGCCTCAATGAGCGCCACTACGGTGGCCTGCAGGGCCTGGACAAGGCTGAGACCGCTGCCAAGCACGGCGAGGAGCAGGTCAAGGTGTGGCGCCGTTCGTACGACATCCCGCCGCCGCCGATGGACCTGGAGGATCCGGGCCACCCGATCCATGACCGCCGCTACGCCGGCCTGGACCGCAACGCGCTGCCGGGCACCGAATCGCTGGCGACTACTCTGGACCGTGTGCTGCCGTATTGGCACGACGCCATCGCGCCGCAGCTGAAGGACGGCAAGACCGTGCTTGTCACCGCCCACGGCAACTCGCTGCGTGCGCTGTACAAGTACCTCAACAACGTTTCGCGCGAGGAAATCCTCGAGCTGAACATCCCGACCGGCATCCCGCTGCTGTTCGAGTTGAACGACGATCTGACCGTGAAGTCGTTCCGTTACCTGGGCGACCCGGAAGCAGCGCGCAAGGCCGCTGAAGCCGTGGCCAACCAGGGCAAGGCGAAGTAAGAAGCAGAAGGCCGGCGCAAGCCGGCCTTCGCTTTTTAGCGTCGAGCCATGCTCGACGGCTGTTGCCCCAGTCCAGTAGAGCCACCCCATGGGTGGCCGCGTCCGTTCGCTACGAAGGGCCCAGCAGGCGAATTTTCGGCGGCTGCAACGCGGCAATGTCGATGACGTGGTCCTGGCATATCACTTGGTAATGCGTGAATGGGCCCGGGTAACGGATATCAGCGAAGGTGGCACGGTCCAGATAATCAAGGAACTTCGAACGGCTGTAGCGGCGGAACAGGTTGCCGCTCCAAGCTTCGGAGTCATCCCAGCTCTGGTAGGACTCGTTGTGCACGGCGTAGCTGATGTAGTGGTCCCAGATCAGTTCAAATCGCTGCGAGTGGGGCACCACATCTATCGCACGCACACCATCGATTGAACGTCCATGACCAAGCTCCACACGGGAGGGCTTTCCGACCACCAGGCCTTCTTCGACGACCAGGCGCAGACGATTCGCCTCCGGCTCGCCAATGCCCGCCAGGAACAGAAACTCACAGGCGTCGATGGCCAGCAGCAGTGCAGTTTCGTCCATGGTCATGAGGTCCAGTGATCGTGGAGGCCAGAGCATAGCGGGATGCGGAGGGAGCTGCGCCGTGGGCTCGTGACCTTTGGCCGGTCCCTGCGCTGGGCCTTCCCGGCTACCCTGTGAAATTACCCGCAGGAGAGCCTCATGAACGTCCGCAACCTGGTCCCGTTGGGCCTGACGATCGCCATCGCCGCCTCGCTGGCCGCCTGTGGCAAGAATGAAACCGCGCCGACCGCCAACGCCGACGCCAAGCCGGCCTTCGATCTCTCTCAGATCAAGACCCCGCTGATCTCGCTCAACAGCGCCGACCTGGACCCGGCCATCTCCGCCTGTACCGACCTCAATGGCTTCGTCAACAGCAAGTGGCTGAAGGCCAACCCGGTGCCGGGCGACCAGACGACCTGGGGCAGCTTCGAGATTCTGCGTGAGCGCTCTCTGGAAGTGCAGCACACACTGGTGCAGCAGGCCGCCGCCAGCCAGGCCAAGGCCGGTTCGGTGGAAGCCAAGATCGGTGATATCTGGAAGACCGGCAACGACGAAGCCAAGATCGAAGCCGCCGGCCTGGCGCCGCTGCAGCCGCAGCTGGACAAGATCACCGCGCTGAACGACACCGCCGCCATCACCCGGTACCTGCGCGACAGCCAGGCCGAGGGCAAGGGCGTGCTGTTCTCGCTGTTTGCCAATGCCGATTACAAGGATTCGGCCAACGTCATCGCCTACGTTGGTCAGGGCGGTCTGGGCCTGCCGGAGAAGGGCTACTACTTCGACGATGCCCAGGCCAAGATCCGCGACGCCTACGTGGCCTACATCGCGCAGGTGCTGACCCTGTCCGGTGTGGATGCCGCGCAGGCCGCCGAGCAGGCCAAGGCAGTGATGGCCTTCGAAACCCGCCTGGCCAAGGCTTCGATGTCGCGCATCGAGATGCGTGACCCGGCCAAGCGCTACAACCCGCTCAGCGCCGCCGACGCCGACAAGCTGACCCCGAACTTCAGCTGGACCGCGCTGTTCGACACCCTGAAGGTGCCGGCTGCGCAGAAGTTCTCGCTGGCCCAGCCGGGCTTCTTCGGCGAACTGGACAAGATGCTCGCCGACGTGCCGGCCAGCACCTGGCAGGCCTACCTGCGCTTCCACACGATCGACGATGCCTCGCCGTACCTGAGCAGCCAGTTCGAGAAGGCCAACTTTGATTTCTATGGCAGCACCCTGCGTGGCCAGAAGGAAATGCAGCCGCGCTGGAAGCGTGTGCTGGAGTCGGTCAACGGCGGCATGGGTGAAGCCCTGGGCCAGCTGTACGTCGACGCTGTGTTCCCGGCCGAGTCGAAGGTCGCCATGCAGCACCTGGTGGAAAACCTGTCGCAGGCACTGAAGGCGCGCCTGGAGCAGTTGCCCTGGATGGGCGAAGAAACCAAGAAGAAGGCGCTGGAGAAGTGGGCCAGCTTCACCCCGAAGATCGGTTACCCGGACAAGTGGCGTGACTGGGCGGGCCTGCAGACCAACGGCGACAGCTACCTGGGCAACATGCAGGCGGCGCGTGCGTTCAACTACCGCTACATGCTGGACAAGATCGGCAAGCCGGTGGACAAGACCGAGTGGGGCATGACTCCGCAGACGGTCAACGCGTACTACAACGCCACCAAGAACGAGATCGTGTTCCCGGCGGCGATCCTGCAGGCGCCGTTCTTCGATGCCAAGGCCGATCCGGCGCTGAACTACGGCGGCATCGGTGCGGTCATCGGCCACGAGATGATGCATGGCTACGACGATTCTGGCAGCCAGTTCGCCGCCAACGGCAACTTCGACAACTGGTGGACCGATGCCGACCGCAAGGCCTTCACCCAGCGTACCGACCAGCTGGTCGCGCAGTTCGATGGTTATGAGTCGGTGCCGGGCGTGTTCGTGAAGGGCAAGCTGACCCTGGGCGAGAACATCGGTGACCTGGGTGGCCTGACCGTGGCCTACGACGCGCTGCAGATGGCGCTGAAGGAAGACCCGAAGGCGAATGTTGAAGTCGATGGCCACAGCCAGGACCAGCGCTTCTTCATGAACTGGGCCACCGTGTGGCGTCGCAACTTCACCGATGGTGAGCTGCGCGTGCGCCTGAACACCGACCCGCACGCGCCGGCCAACTTCCGTGCCAACGGTGCGCCGTCGAACATGCCGTCGTACGCCGCGGCGTTCCAGTGCAAGGCCGGTGACGCCATGGTGCGTGCCGACGACAAGCGCGTGGTGATCTGGTAAACGATCGCGCGTGAAGCGAGATGCAGAAGGCCCGGCGAACGCCGGGCCTTTTGTTTGCCCGGTCGGTAGCGCCGGGTCATGCCCGGCGACAGGCCGTTACGCCAGCTCCGGTTCCTGCGCCAGCATGCGATGGAAGCGCCGCAGTACATACGGGTCGATCAATCCACCCGACTGCTGGTCGATGATGCGCAGCACCGTCTCGTGTTCCATCGCGTCGCGATACGGGCGCACGCTGGTCATCGCATCGTACGCGTCAGCGATGGTGACGATACGCGCACCCAAGGGAATGGATTCTCCGCGCAGCCCATCGGGATAGCCGCTGCCATCGAATGCCTCGTGATGGGCGCGGATCAGCCGTGCCACCGGCGCGGCGTCGCTGCGGCCAGTGGCCAGGAAAATATGCTCGCCGCGCACCGGATGCTCACGCATGATCGCGCGCTCTTCGTCGGTATGCTTGCGCGGGGTCAGCAACACGTCGTCGGGGATGCCGATCTTGCCGATGTCGTGGAAGCGGGCAGCCAGTCCAATCTGTGCACTGGCCTCGTCGTCGAGATCGCAGTGCGCCGCCAGGCGCTGCGCGAGCAGGCCGACGCGGTCGCAGTGGTGGCGGGTGTAGGCATCGCGCATCTGCAGCGACATCGAAAGGGCATCGATCAGGCAGGCCTGCGCGTGCAGCAGGTCGGGGGCGGGTACGGCGTCAGGAAACATGGTCATCCGCCCGCACCGGGTGAAACCGGTGCGGGGTGGTTCGAGGGGATCAACCCGGGGCGAGGGTGGTCAGAAGGGCGCGGGCCGCGTTGAAGCGGTCTTCCGGCAACGGCAGCGGATGCTTGATGCGCAGCTTTTCAGGCCCTTCCATGGCGTACAGGTTCGGTTGTTTCTGGATCAGCTGGATCACCGCCATCGGGTCGATGTTCGGCTTGGACTCGAACACGATGCGGCCACCGTTCTCGCCCAGGTCGAGCTTGCGGATGCCCAGCGCATTGGCTTTCAGCTTCAGTTCGGCAATGGCGAACAGGTGCTTGGCCGCATCCGGCAGCAGGCCGAAGCGATCGATCATCTCCACCTGCAGTTCGCGCAGCGCATCGCTGTCGCGCGCGCTGGAAATGCGCTTGTACAGGGTCAGGCGGGTATGCACGTCCGGCAGGTAATCTTCCGGAATCAACGCCGGCACGTGCAGCTCGACCTCGGCACCGCGCACTTCCTCGCCGGCATCCAGGTCGGGCAGCTTGCCTTGCTTGATGCTGCGCACCGCGCGTTCGAGCAGCTCGGTGTACAGGCTGAAGCCGACCTCGGCCATCTGGCCGCTCTGGTCCTCGCCCAGCAGTTCACCGGCACCGCGGATTTCCAGATCGTGCGTAGCCAGGGTGAACCCGGCGCCGAGTTCGTCCATCGAGGCGATCGCTTCCAGGCGTTTCTCCGCGTCCGGGGTGATCGAACGGCGGTCCGGCGCGACCAGGTAGGCGTAGGCACGGTGGTGCGAACGACCGACACGGCCGCGCAGCTGGTGCAGCTGGGCCAGGCCGAAGCGGTCGGCGCGGTTGATGATGATGGTGTTGGCGTTGGGAATGTCGATACCCGATTCGATGATCGTGGTCGACAGCAGCACGTTGAAGCGCTGCTTCTGGAAGTCCAGCATCACCTTTTCCAGTTCGCGCTCGGGCATCTGCCCATGGGCGATGCCGATGCGCGCCTCCGGGACCAGCTCGGACAGTTCACGCTGCATGCGGCCGATGCTTTCCACATCGTTGTGCAGGAAGTACAGCTGGCCACCGCGGGCCAGCTCGCGCTGGAAGGCTTCGCGCAGCAGCGCGTTGTCCCACTGGGTGATGAAGGTCTGCACCGCCAGCCGGTTCGGCGGCGGCGTGGCGATGATCGACAGGTCGCGCAGGCCGGCCATGGCCATGTTGAGCGTGCGCGGGATCGGCGTGGCGGTCAGGGTCAGCAGGTGCACGTTGGCGCGCAGCGCCTTCAATGCTTCCTTCTGGCGCACGCCGAAACGCTGCTCCTCGTCGACGATGACCATGCCCAGGTCCTTGAACTTCACGTCCGGCTGCAGCAGGCGGTGGGTACCGACGATGACGTCGATGGTGCCGGCGGCGACCTTCTCCAGTTCTGCCTTGATTTCCTTGGTGGTCTTGAAGCGCGACAGCACCTCGACCTTCATCGGGTAGTCGGCGAAACGGTCGCGGAAGTTGCGGTAATGCTGTTCGGCCAGCAGCGTGGTCGGCACCAGCACGGCGACCTGCTTGCCGGCGCTGGCGGCAGCGAAGGCGGCACGCACGGCGACCTCGGTCTTGCCGAAGCCGACGTCGCCGCAGACCACACGGTCCATCGGCTGGCTGCTGGCCAGGTCGCGCAGGGTGGCATCGATCGCAGCCAGCTGGTCTGGCGTCTCCTCGAACGGGAAGCCGGCGGCGAACGGTTCGTACATCGCCCGGTCGACCTGCAGCGCCAGGCCGGCACGCGCCTGGCGGCGGGCCTGGATCTCCAGCAGTTCTGCGGCAACGTCGCGCACCTTTTCGGCGGCCTTGCGCTTGGCCTTGCTCCATTGCTCGCCACCCAGCGAATGCAGTGGCGCGGTTTCCGCCGACGCACCGGAGTAGCGGCTGATCAGGTGCAGCTGGGCGACCGGTACATACAGGCGGTCACCCTTGGCGTATTCGATTTCGAGGAATTCGCCGGGCATGCCGCCGACGTCCATCGCGATCAGGCCACGGTAGCGGCCGACGCCATGGTCCTCGTGCACGATCGGCGCGCCCTCGGTCAGTTCACCGAGGTCGCGGATGATCGCTTCCGGCTCGCGGCCGGCACGGCGCGTGCGGCGGGTACTGCCGGCGCGCTCGGGGAACAGCTGGCGCTCGGTCAGTACCGCGATGCGCGGATCGTCCAGTGCGAAGCCATCTTCCAGCGGCGCCACCGCGATCGCGAAGCGCGTATCGTCGGCGAGGAAGCTGGGCAGGTCGGCCGCCACCGGTGGCTTCAGGTCAGCGGCCTGCAGCACCTCCAGCAGGGCTTCGCGGCGGCCGGGCGAATCGGCGGCGATCAGCACCCGGCCCGGGTAGTGGCCCAGGAAGGATTTCAGTGCATCGCCTGCCGGCGCCTCGCGAGCGGCCACTGGCAGCGGCGGCAGCGGCTGGTCGCCCAATGCATGCGCATCGGCGATGCGTGCATGGTCGGCCGCCCAGACCTCGATGCGCGGGGCATCGTTGAGGCGCTCGCGCAGCAGCTCCGGCGACAGGTACAGCGCCGATGGCGGCAGCAGCGGCCGTTCCACATCGTGGCGGCGCTGTTCGTAGCGCTCGCCGGTCTGCGCCCAGAACGCCTCGGCGGCTTCGCCGGCACCGGCGCAGACCACCGGCAGGCTGCCAGTGGGCAGATAGTCGAACAGGGTCGCGGTACGTTCGAAGAACAGCGGCAGGTAGTACTCGACGCCGGCCGGGGCCAATCCGGACTTCAGGTCCTGGTACAACGCGCTGCGCCGGGTGTCGACATCGAAGCGCTCGCGCAGCGTGGCCAGCACGCGTCCGATGCTGGCCTCATCCATCGGCACTTCGCGGCCGGGCAGCATGTGCACGGCGTCGACCTTGTCCAGCGAGCGCTGGTTTTCCGGGTCGAAGGCACGGATCGAGTCGATGTCCTCGTCCAGCAGTTCCACCCGCAGCGGCTCGTCGGCGCCCATCGGGAACACGTCCAGCAGGCCGCCACGTACGGCGAAGTCGCCCGGGTCCATCACCTGCGGCACGTTGCGGTAACCGGCGCTTTCCAGGCGGCGCTTCTCCGCCTCCAGGTCCAGGCGCTGGCCGACCTTCAGGTCGAAACTGCCACCGATCACATAGCTGCGCGGGGCCAGCTGCTGCAGCAGGGTCTGCACCGGCACGATCACCAGGCCGCGCTTCAGCGCGGGCAGGCGGTGCAGGGTGGCCAGGCGCTGCGAGATGATCTCCGGATGCGGGCTGAAGCGGTCGTAGGGCAGGGTCTCCCAGTCCGGGAACGCGACCACCGGCAGGGCCGGGTCGCCGCCAAGCAGGGTCTGCAGGTCGGCTTCAAGCTGGTTTGCACCGTGGTTGTCACGGGCAACCACCAGCAGCGGAGCGTCGTGCGCACGCGCCGCCTGGGCCAGGTACCAGGCCAGGGCCGTCGGTGAGGCGGGGGTGCGCCACCAGGCGCGGAGCTGGCCGGCGCGCGGCAGCGGCGGGGCGAGGTATGAGGTACGCGACATGGACTGCGGATTTTAGCAGAAGCCCGATCCAAGCCCGGTGGGTAATGCCGGCCGCTGGCCGGTAGCCTCATGCGCTGTCGGGGAAACGGAATGCCGGCCAGCGGCCGGCACTACCCTCAGTTGTCCAGCTCCAGCACCATCCGCACCAGACCTTCGGCACCGGTCGGGTGGGGGACCGGCTTGAAGCCCAGCGAGGCAGCCAGCTGCTTCATCGGCTCGTTCTCGGCGGCAACGTCGCCATACAGGCGGTCCAGATACTTGCCGCGGCCCCACTTGACCAGCTTGCGCATCAGCTGCCGGCCGAGACCCTGGCCGATAAGGAAGCGGCTGATCAGGATCGCGTACTCGGCTTCACGGGTACCGGGGATGATCGAGGCCCGGGCGACCGCGCCGACCACCGCCTCACCGGCCGGCAGGGATTCGGCAGCGACCAGGGTGATCTCGGTCTTCGGGTTCGGGTGGGTCAGGCGCTGGGTGGTTTCCGGCGAGAGCTCGGTCACCGCCTGCAGGAAACGATCACGGATTTCTTCCGGTCCGAACAGGCTGAACGCCGCTTGCAGCGGTGCGCCATCTTCCGGGCGGATGGGGCGGATCAGCAGCTCGTGGCCGCTGGGAGCCTTGAAGATCTCATGCCAGGGCGGCATGCGGTTGCGAGTGGCCATACCGGGTGATTCCTTGGTGGTCCATCGATTGTGGCATCACCGGGGCTGCATTCCGTGAACGAATGGCTCACGGCGGTACAGCCTCGTGAAGGCCGCTATTCGGGCGCTTTCAGCCAATCCAGGCGGGTGCTGGCGCCGGGTTCGCCCAGGTGCTGGCGCAGGGCCGGCAGGGCCGGGCCGACCACGCGGTCGAACTGCCAGGGCGGGTTGAGCAGCAGCATGCCGCTGCCGTTGAGGCGCAGCGGCGAGTCGTCCGGGCGTACCAGGAACTCGATCGTCATCGCCGATTTCACCGGCAGGGCGGTGGCCTTGCGCAGGAAATGCAGGATGGTGCGGCGCTGCTTGATCGGGAACCAGACCGCGCAGGTGGCCTGCGGCCAGCGCGCCAGGGTCTCGGCCAGCGCGGCCAGCACGTTCTGGTACTCGGCGTCCTGCGCCTCGTAGGGCGGGTCGATCAGCACCAGGCCACGACCGATCTTGCTGCCGTTGAACTTCGGCGGCAGCAGCGAGCGCAGCAGGGCGTAGCCATCGCCTGGACGCACATCGACGCGGCTGTCATGGGCGAACAAGGCCTTCAGCGTGGCCGTTTCGGCTTCCTGCAGCTCGCAGACCGCCATGCGGTCCTGCGCGCGCATCGCCTGTGCGGTCAGCAGCGGCGAACCCGGGTAATTGGTCATCGCGCCCACCGGGTTGTCGGCCTGTACCGCTTTCAGATAGCGCTCGACCACCTCTGGCAGCTTGGGCTGGGCCATCAGCCGCATGATCCCGGACTCGGCCTCCAGGGTCTTGCGGCTCTCTTCGCTGGCCAGCAGGTAGCGGCCGGCACCGCCGTGGGTGTCGAGCACGAAGAACGGGCTGTCCTTGCGCTTGAAGCTGTCAATCAGGGCCAGCTGCACGATGTGCTTGAGCACATCGGCGTGGTTGCCGGCATGGAAGGCGTGGCGATAGTTCATGGGCGGCAGTGTACGGGGCGGCGGCCGCAGCGGCTATGCTGCGCGCCATGACAGCCCTTGTTGCCCATGTCCTGGTGGTCGAGGACGAAGCCGCCATTGCCGAAACCGTGCTCTATGCGCTGCGCAGCGAAGGCTATGCCGCCAGCCACTGCCTGCTGGGGGGCGAGGCCCTGCTGCGGCTGCAGAGCGGTGACATCGATGTGGTGGTGCTGGACGTGGGCCTGCCCGATCTTGGTGGTTTCGAGGTCTGCCGCCGCCTGCGTGCGCAGCCCGGGCCGGCGGCGCAGGTGCCGGTGATCTTCCTGACCGCCCGCAACGATGAGGTGGACCGCGTGCTCGGCCTGGAACTGGGGGCCGACGACTACATGACCAAGCCGTTTTCGCCGCGCGAGCTGGTGGCGCGGGTACGGGCGCGCCTGCGTCGTGCAGCGCCCGCGGCGGCCGGCATCGAAAGCGGCTGGCAGGAGACCGGCGGTTTTGCCATCGATCGCGAAGGGCGGCGTATCCGCTTCCATGGCCAGGCACTGGACCTGACCCGCTACGAGTACGCACTGCTGGCGGCGCTGCTGCAGCGCCCCGGCGCCATCCTCAGCCGCGCGCAGCTGATGGACCGGGGCTGGGACAGCAGTGCCGAAAGCGCCGACCGCACCGTCGATACCCATGTAAAGACCCTGCGCGCCAAACTGCGCGCGGCCGGCGCCAGCGACGATCCGATCCGCACCCACCGTGGCCTCGGCTACGCGCTGGAGGTCTAGCCGATGCGCCTGGTGCTGAAGCTGTTCCTCGGCTTCTTCCTGATCACCGGCCTTGCCGCGTTCTTCGTGATGCGCGTGTTCGTCGCGGAGGTGAAGCCCGGTGTGCGCCAGGCGATGGAGTCGACCCTGGTCGATGCAGCCAACGTGCTGGCGGAGATGGCGGCCGCCGACGTCAAGGCCGGCACCATCAGGAGCGGCAGCTTCACCCGCAACCTGGCCAAGGCCCGGCAGCGTGACCTGAAGGCGATGGTCTGGCGCTTTCCCAAGCGTGCACTGGACTATCGGGTGACCATCACCGATGCCAAGGGCATCGTCATCTACGATTCGCTGGGCCGTGATCTGGGGCGTGACAATTCGCGCTGGAACGATGTCTACCGCACCCTGCGCGGCGAATACGGTGCACGTTCCAGCCCGGAAATCCCTGGCGAGGAAGGCGATACGGTGATGCACGTGGCCGCACCGGTGTACGACCCGGCCGATGGGCACACATTGATCGGCGTGCTCAGCCTGGCCCAGCCCAACCGCAGCATCGATCCGTTCATTGCCGCCAGCCAGCGCGCCATCATCGAGCGCGGCGCGTGGCTGATCGGGTTGTCGGCGCTGGTCGGTGTGCTGGTGACGGTGTGGCTGACCACCGGCCTGGGCCAGCTCAGCCGCTATGCGCGCGCGGTCACCGCCGGTGAGCCGGTACCGCCGCCGCGCCGCCGTCGCGACGAGATCGGCGACCTGGGCCAGGCACTGGAGACCATGCGGCGCAAACTGGAAGGCAAGGCCTACGTCGAACAGTACGTGCAATCGCTGACGCATGAGATGAAGAGTCCGCTGGCGGCGATCCGTGGTGCCGCCGAGCTGCTGCAGGAACCGCTGCCCGAGGCTGACCGCGTGCATTTCGCGCGCAGCATCGTCGACCAGCAGGAACGGCTGACCGAGACCATCGACAAGCTGCTGGCACTGGCCGAAGTGGAGCAGCATGGCTGGCTGCAGACCCGCGATCCGATCGCATTGCCTGGCCTGCTGGCCGATGCGGCAGGCGCGGCGCAGGTGCGTGCGCAGGCAGCCGGCGTGCAGGTCCGCACAGGCCCGGTGCCTGACCTGCACGTGCAGGGCGATGCCTACCTGCTGCGGCAGGCCCTGCACAACCTGATCGACAACGCGATTGCCTTCTCGCCGACGGGCGCGGACGTGACGTTGCAGGCGGAAGTGGAGGGCCAGGGCGTGCGCCTGCAGGTGGCCGATCGCGGTGCCGGCATTCCGGAGTACGCGCGCGAACGGATATTCGAACGCTTCTATTCACTGGCCCGTCCCGGCAGTGGCCGGCGCAGTTCGGGTCTGGGCCTGCCGTTCGTGCAGGAAGTCGTGCGCCTGCATGACGGTCGTGCCAGCGTCGCGCCCCGCGACGGTGGCGGTACCGTGGCCAGCCTGTGGCTGCCGCTGGGCACGCCGGGGCAGCGCCCGCGCCGCTGACTTCACACTCGCTTCAAATTCGCCACAAACCCTGCTCACTGCAGCGGTCCATCCTGCAGCCCTCTCCAACGAGGATGGACCATGAAATCCCTGAAGATGCTGCTGCGGTTCGCCATTGTCGGCGGCCTGATCCTGCTGCTGCTGATCCCGCTGACGATGATCCGCGGGGTCATCAGCGAGCGCAGCACGTACCGCGACGAGGCGTTCTCGCGGGTGGCCGACAGCCGCGCTGGCGCGCAACAGCTGGTCGGGCCGGTGCGGGTGGTGCCGTGGGTGGAACGCCAGCCGGTGGAAGTGGTCGACGCCAAGGGCAACAAGAAGACCGAGGTGCAGGTCACCGAGGGGCACTGGCTGCAGATGCCGGCCTCGCTGGAGGTGGGTGGCGAGATGCTGCCAAGCCAGCGTGAAGTCGGCCTGTTCAAGGTGCCGGTGTACAGCTGGAACGGCCAGTTGAAGGCCACGTTCGCCGAAGACGACTACCCGGTGAAGGCGGGACGCAGCTATGGGCAGCCGTATGTGGCACTGGGCGTTTCCGATGCACGTGGCCTGGTGGGCACGCCGAACCTGCGCGTGGATGGCAAGCAGGCGCGCCTGCTGCCGGGCGTGGAGGCGGCCAGTGAACTGGGGCGTGGCCTGCATGCGCCGGTGGCCGGGTTCGCCGACGACCGTGGCGGCAGCCTGGCCGGCAGCACGGTTGAACTGGAACTGCGCCTGGACGGCAGCCGCATGCTGTCGGTGGTGCCGGTGGGTGACGACACTCAGATCGCACTCCGCTCCAGCTGGCCGCACCCGTCGTTCAGCGGCGCCTTCCTGCCCAATGAGCGCCGCGTCGATGCGCAGGGCTTTGATGCGCGCTGGGCAGTGTCCTCGCTGGCCTCCGACGCCCAGCGCCAGCTGCGCAGCGATGGCGCGGTCGATTCGCAGGCGGTGACCGTATCGCTGGTCGATCCGGTCGATGCCTACACCCAGGCCGACCGCGCCTCGAAGTACGGCGTGCTGTTCGTGCTGCTCACCTTCGTCGGCTTCATCCTGTTCGAGCTGATCAAATCGCTGCGCATCCATCCGTTGCAGTACCTGATGGTGGGCCTGGCACTGGCGATCTTCTTCCTGCTGCTGATCAGCCTGTCCGAGCACATCGCGTTCTGGAAGGCGTATCTGGTCTCGGCCGTGGCCTGTATCGGCCTGCAGGCGGTGTACCTGGCCAACGTGCTGGGCCACTGGAAGCGTGGCCTCGGCTTCGCCGCGTTGCTGACCGTGCTGTATGGCGCGCTGTATGGCTTGCTGGTGTCGGAGAACAACGCACTGCTGATGGGCTCGCTGCTGCTGTTCGTGATCCTGGCGCTGGCGATGTGGGTCACCCGTCGGGTCGACTGGTACGCGCTTGGCGCGGAACTGAAGTAAGGAGCACGCCATGGGCTGGCGCCAGGGATTGCGGCAACGGGCACGGCAGGGCATTCCGGCCCTGCTGGAAGTGGATGCACTGCTGCAGGCGCATGGCGTGCTGGCGGCGTTGCCGGGGGCACGGATCGCCCCCGGGCTGATCCGCTTCCAGCTGGCGGCGGTGACCTGCGAGGGATTGCAGGGGCAGGGATTGGGCTGGTTGCAGGGCGCGCGGCAGGGACGCGGCGCACTGGCCGGCCGGGTGCCGCGCTATCGGCCATGGCAGGCCGGGGCGCAGGCGCTGGCCGAAATCGGTATTGCCGGCCTGCCCGGTGACTGGCCGGCGCATGCGGCGGTGTACGGCTGCAGCAGCATCGACCGGCGGCACTGGTTGTTGCTGCTGCCGGAGCGGGCGCAGCTGTGGCTGGGGTGGAATGGGTGATTGGGCTGTTCATCCACGCATGGCGTGGATCTACGGGGGGGAACCCCAGCCCTTTGGTGGGTGCGAACCTTGGTTCGCATGCATCCGCGCCGTCCATGACCGATGGGACGGTATCGGCGCGCGCCTGCTGGCTAGACTCGATGGGTTGATCAGCAGGCCGAAGGGCAGGGGTGCGATGTGGTGAAGTGGGGCGTGCTGGCGGTAGCGCTGGCGATGGGTGGCAATGCAGGGGCGCAGCAGCGCGAGACGGTCGACCTGGACATGGTCAGCCGGATCCGCCAGGAGGCCTTCCACCGCTCGCAGGTGATGGACACCTTCAGTTACCTCACCGAGCGCATCGGCCCGCGCCTGACCAATTCGCCGGCGATGGGGCGCGCCAATGCCTGGACCCGTGGCAGGTTCAACGAATGGAAGCTGGACAACGTCCACGACGAAGCTTTCGATGATTTCGGCCGTGGCTGGGAGTTCACCTCGGCCAGCGTGGAAATGCTGGGTGATCGCATCCAGCCGCTGCATGCGTTGCCCAAGGCCTGGACCCCGGGTACCAAGGGGCCGGTCGAGGGCGAGCTGGTGCAGGTCGAGATCAAGAAGCCCGAAGACATCGAGAAGTACCGTGGCAAGCTGCGCGGCAAGATCCTGCTGCTGGGCGAGGCGCGCGAGTACAAGCGCGGCACCGAGCCGGATTCGCACCGGCACGACGCGACCTCGCTGGAAGGCCTGCAGGAGTTCACCCTGCCCAAGGACCAGGACGCGACGGCCGAACGTGCGAAGCGGGTCAAGGAATACCAGGAGCGGCAGGCGCTGGCAGCCAAGGTGAACGCCTTCTTCGTTGAAGAGGGCGCGCTGGCCTCGATCAGCATCAGCAGCTGGGACAACGGCATCATCCGTGTCGCCGGTGGCGGTTCGCGCAAGGCCGGTGAGTCGGTGGGCATCCCCGAACTGGCCATGATCAGCGAGCACTTCAATCCGCTGGTGCGCGCGCTGAAGGACAAGCAGACCGTGCGCCTGCGCGTGGACGTGGCCGCGCGTTTCACCGACGAGGCCGACCAGCCGGGCTACAACACGCTGGCCGAGATCCGTGGCAGCAGCAAGCCCGATGAAGTGGTGATGATCGGCGCGCACCTGGATTCCTGGCACAGCGGCACCGGCGCGGCCGACAATGCGGCCGGCGTGGCGGTGATGATGGAAGCAATGCGCATCCTCAAAGCGACCGGCGCCAAGCCCCGGCGCACCATCCGCGTGGCGTTGTGGAGTGGCGAGGAGCAGGGCCTGATCGGCTCGCAGGCCTATGTGGCCAAGCACTTCGGCCAGTTCCCGGAGCCCACCGATGCGGCGCAGAAGGCGTTGCCGGCGTCGTTGCGCGAGCCCACCGGCGCGCTGCGCAAGACCCGTGATTACGGCAAGTTCCAGGTCTACTTCAACATGGACAACGGCTCGGGCCGCTTCCGTGGCATCTATGCGCAGGAGAACCTGGCGGCGATGCCGATCTTCGAAGCCTGGCTGGCGCCGTTCCATGATGTGGGCGCCACCACCGTGGCCACCCGCAACACCGGCAGCACCGACCACATCAGCTTCGACCGCATCGGCCTGCCGGGCTTCCAGTTCATCCAGGACCGGCTGGACTACTTCAGCAACGTCCACCACAGCCACCTGGACACCTTGGACCACGCTGAACCTGAAGACCTGAAGCAGGCTGCCGCCATCGTCGCCTCGTTCGCCTACAACGCCGCGATGCGCGAGCAGGCCTTCCCTCGCAAGCCAGAACCGCAGCCGTAAGAAAAGGGGACGGAGGGGATTAAGTCGTATCTCCCCTCCATTCCCTGGCGGTGCCCACACCGGGGGCAATCGCGACTTAATCCCCTCCGTCCCCTTTTTCCGTCGGGGGCGATGGGCTGGTAAAATCGGGGGATTCCCGTTCCTCGAGCCGTCCATGACCTGCCGCACCCGCTTCGCCCCCAGTCCCACCGGCTACCTGCACATCGGTGGTGCCCGCACTGCGCTGTACTGCTGGCTGGAGGCCCGCCACCGTGGCGGCGAGTTCGTGCTGCGCATCGAGGATACCGACCGTGAACGCAGCACCCAGGGGGCGATCGACGCCATCCTGGAGGCGATGGAGTGGCTGGGCCTGGACTACGACGAGGGCCCGATCTACCAGACCGCGCGCGTGGCCCGTTACCTGGAAGTGGCCGAGCAGCTGGTGGCTGACGGCAAGGCGTACTACGCCTACGAGACCCGCGAAGAGCTCGATGCCATGCGCGAAGCGGCCATGGCCAAGCAGGAAAAGCCGCGCTACAACGGCGCCGCGCGTGAGCTGGGCCTGCCGCGCAAGGACGACCCGAACCGCGTCATCCGCTTCAAGAACCCGCTCGACGGCACGGTGGTGTTCGACGACCTGATCAAGGGCCGCATCGAGATCGCCAACAGCGAGCTGGATGACATGGTCATCTTCCGCCCGGACGGCTTCCCCACCTACAACTTCGCGGTGGTGGTGGACGACTGGGACATGGGCATCACCGAGGTCATCCGCGGCGACGACCACATCAACAACACCCCGCGCCAGATCAACCTGTACGAAGGCATCGGTGCGCCGGTGCCGAAGTTCGGCCACATGCCGATGATCCTGGACGAGCAGGGCGCCAAGCTGTCCAAGCGCACCGGTGCGGCCGACGTGATGCAGTACAAGGACGCCGGCTACCTGCCCGACGCACTGCTGAGCTACCTGGCCCGCCTGGGCTGGTCGCACGGTGACCAGGAGCTGTTCAGCCGCCAGGAGCTGATCGAGCTGTTTGATGTGAAGGACTGCAATTCCAAGGCCTCGCGCCTGGACATGGCCAAGCTGGGCTGGGTCAACCAGCAGTTCCTGAAGTCCGAAACGCCGGCCAGCATCGCTCCGCACCTGGTCTACCAGCTGCAGAAGCTGGGTCTGGACGTGGCCGCCGGCCCGGCACCGGAGGACGTGGTGGTCGCCCTGCGTGACCGCGTGCAGACCCTGAAGGACATGGCCGAGAGCGCCGTGGTCTGGTACCAGCCGCTGACCGTCTACGACGACGCCGCGGTGGCCAAGCACTTCAAGGCCGGCGCCGACGTGGCGCTGGGCAAGGCCCGCGAGCTGCTGGCGGCCCTGCCGGAGTGGACTGCAGAGGCGGTGGGCGTGGCCCTGCACGATGCGGCCGCCGCGCTGGAGATCGGCATGGGCAAGGTCGCCCAGCCGCTGCGCGTGGCCATCACCGGCACCCAGGTCAGCCCTGACATTTCCCATACCGTGTACCTGGCCGGCCGCGAGCAGGCCTTGAAACGCATCGATGTGGCCATCACCAAGGTAGCAACGGCCTGAGGCATCCTTGCCAGGCCGAACCGGAGAACGCGCATGCCCGCCAAGACAGACAGTGCCTGTACCGCCCCGCACCACCACGTTCACGACGCAACCGATTTCGTGGCGGTGGTCGAGCGTGTCTCGCGCGAACGCGGGCTGCGCCTGACCCCGATCCGCGCCAACGTGCTGAAGCTGATCGCCGAGGCCGGCAAGCCGGTCAAGGCGTACGAACTGCTGGAATGGGTGCGCAATGGCAAGGGCGTGGGCGCCGATGCCCCGCCCACCGTGTACCGCGCGCTGGATTTCCTGATGGCCAATGGCTTCGTGCACAAGCTGGAGTCGGTGAACGCCTTCGTGGCCTGCCATCACCCCAGCAGCGCGGCGCACTCGGTGCCGTTCCTGATCTGCAACAGCTGCCACAGCGCGGTGGAACTGGAAGACCGCGAGATCGTCACCCAGCTTGAGAAGCGCGCCAAGGAACTGGGCTTCCAGCCGCAGGCGCAGACCCTGGAAGTGCACGGGCTCTGCGCGCGCTGCGCGGGCTGAGCGGGCGGTGGGATTGGGGTCAGATCCCTTTGCCAACGGCAAAGGGATCTGACCCCGCTTCATGGCAGTCGGGCCAGCTCGACTCTACCGGGCGGATGCCGGTTCTGCCGCTGTATCCACCCGCGCGATCACCGACATGCCTGGCCGCAGCCGCGCGGCCAGCTCCTGCCCCGGATCAATCGCGATCCGGATCGGCAGCCGCTGTACCACCTTGGTGAAGTTGCCGCTGGCGTTGTCCGGGCGCAGCACGCTGAACTCCGAACCCGTGGCCGGCGCGATCTGTTCCACGTGGCCATGCAGCACCTGGCCCTGGAACGCGTCCACCGCGAATGTCGCCGGCTGGCCGATGCGCATCTGCCAGGTCTGGCCTTCCTTGTAGTTGGCCACTACCCACAGCGCCTCCGGCACCAGAAACAGCAGCTGTGAGCCGGCCGCCACGTACTGTCCTGCACGCACGCTGGCCTCGCTGATCTGGCCGTCGCGCGGTGCATGGATCACCGTGTTGGCCAGGTCGATGCGGGCCAGTTCCAGCTGCGCCTGTGCGCTCTCGACCTGGGCTTCCAGGCTCTTGCGCGCCACCTGGGTCGACACCAGTGTTTCCTCGGCAATGCGGATCTGTGCCTGCGACTGCTGCACGCTCGCCTGCGCCGAGGCCTGGGTGGTACGGAATTTGTCACGGTCGTTGATCGACACCAACTGCTGCGCGGCCAGTTCCTCGTAGCGCTTGGCCTCGTTGCGCGATCGCTGCAGTTCGGCCTGGCCCGCCGACAGCGTGGCGTGCGCCGAGGCGATCTGCGCACGGTTCTGTGCCTGTGACTGGTCCGAATTGGCCAGCGCCGCGCGCGCACTGTCCAGGGTGGCCTGTGCCTGCGAAACCCGCTGTGCGTAGATGCGGTCGTCGATGCGCAACAGCGGCTCGCCCTTCTTCACGTGCTGGAAGTCCTTCACCAGCACCTCGGTGACGTAGCCGTTCACCTGCGGCGCCATCACTGTGATCTGGCCGCGCACATAGGCGTTGTCGGTGACCATCACGCTGCTGGTGAAGGGCCACAGGTGCCAGGCGCGCAGGATCAGCGCGATGCCCAGCAGCGCCACCACCACCATCACCACCACGCTGCGTGCGCTGGGCTTGAGGTACTTCGGTGCCACGGCCGGTTCGACCGGCGTCGGCGCGGGGGCTGCGTCGGTCGGCGGCGGTGGGGTGACGTCGTCGGTATCGTCGGGGCGGGGAGGAACCGGAGGCATGGCGGTGGACTCAACGGGGCGCGGCCGGCGTGGCCGCTGCGGGGGAGGAGGGATGGCGCTTGCGCCATTGCTTGAGCACGGCGGTGCGCAGCGACAGCAGCAGCAACCAGCACAGGAAGCCGATCGCCAGCCAGCCACTCAAGGTGAACACATCATTGAAGCCGCGCACGTTGGCTTCGCGGCGCGCGGTCTGCGCCAGCTGCGCGCTGCCCTGCGCGTTGCGCAGCACCGGGTCGGTGATCTGTGCGGCATACAGCTGCTGCTGGATGCGCAGGCGCTGCGCGACGATCGGGTCGGCCGGGTTGAGCTGGCTGGTCAGCGCGCTGGAGTACAGCTGTTCGCGATGCAGCTGGAAGGTGCCCAGCACCGCTGAGCCGGCCAGTCCGCCCAGCGTCTGGGTGATCGACAGCGTCACCAGGAAGGTGATCATGTGGTCCACGCCCTGCTTCAACGCGG
Organism: Stenotrophomonas sp. AN71; assembly: GCF_050435725.1. Taxonomy (NCBI): domain Bacteria; kingdom Pseudomonadati; phylum Pseudomonadota; class Gammaproteobacteria; order Lysobacterales; family Lysobacteraceae; genus Stenotrophomonas; species Stenotrophomonas sp. AN71. The sequence goes on from NZ_JBNDKU010000004.1 coordinate 215,581, forward strand.
CAGAGATGCCGAGCATGATCAGCGGCCCCATGAACATGCCGGCGCCGACCGAGGCCAGGAACTGGCTGGCGTAGAAGTCGTGCGGCCGGTCCAGGCTGGTGCGGTGCTGGTCGAAGAACGCGGCGGCGCCCAGCAGCAGGATCGCCATCAGCAGCTGGGCGATCAGTCGTTTCGGGCCGAAGGTCAGCGAGGCGCCGGCGATCCCGACGATCACCCCGGCCAGGATCACCACGAACAGCGGCCGCATCTGGTCAGGTCCCATGCCCAGGGTGCGCATCAGGTTGACCACGCCGTAGGACTGCTCGGTGGTGAGGAAGCGGATCAGGAAGGCGCCGACGATGAAATGCAGGACCGGCAGCGTCGACAGCCAACGGATCTGCAGCAGCGGATTGCGCCGGTAATGCTCGATGATCAATGCGGTGGTGGTCAGCGCGATGGAGGCGATCAGCGCCCAGCCCAGCCACGGCGTGTTGAGCCACCAGCGCGTGTAGCCCTGCGCCAGCACGATCACCAGCAGCGCGACAGCCGGCGCGAGCAAGGCAAAGGTGAGGAAGTCCAATGGCTCGAAGGCCTTCACCTGGATGCCTGGCGGCAGCTTCAGCAGCACCACTGCCGCGAACGCACACAGCGCCAGGCCGGCTTCGAACGAGTACAGCTGGTGCCATTGGCCGGTATCGACCAGCCCCGGCGAGACGATCCAGGCGATCGGCACGGCCAGCTGCGAAAGGCCGACGCCGACCACCAGCAGGTTGCCGGTGAAGCGCCGCGGCAACGCCTGCAGCATGTACAGCGTACCCAGCGTCGAACACGCCGCGCCGGCGAAACCGCTGGCGGCACGGGTCAGCAGGGTGGTCTCGAAGCTGCCCACGAACAGGTGCAGCACCGCCAGCGCGGCATACAGGCCCAGGCCGATCTCGGCGAACAGACGGATGCCGTACTGCTGGCGGAATTTGAAGGCCAGCAGGTTGGCGGTGACATTCACCATCGCGTAGGCCGCCACCAGCCAACTGCCCTGGGTCGGGGTCAGTGCCAGCTGGCCCTGCAGGAAGGGCAGGTTGGCGGTGACCAGCGCGTTGCCAAGGCCGCCGGTGATCGCCACCAGCAGCGACACCAACGCGTAGGCCACGCGCCGATAGGGAGGATGCCAGGGCATCGAGGCCGAGCCGGGCATGGTCGGCTTTTCGTGCTCCTCCCAATCCGGAACCGGCTTCAGATACGGCTGGACCATCAACGGGCCTCGCTGGGTTCTCCCTGAAGGCCGCCGCGCAGCAGCTGCAGGGCACGCCCGGCCAGCTGGGCGCGCTCGTCGCGGGTCTTGCCGCGCAGGGCCGCACCCAGCATGCCCGAGATCAGTGAAATATCCGTCTTCTCCAGGTCAGGGCGACACAGGCCGGCGGCCTTGGCACGGGCGATCGGCGCTTCCAGCAGGTCGCGCACGGTCTCGCGCGCGCTGCGCATGGCAGGTACGTCGGAGTCCACCGCGCGCCAGTAGTCGGCCAGCGCCGGTGAATCGATGATGCGCTGGGCCATGCCCTCGAACACCTCGAACAGGGCATCGTCGCGGTCGCCGAGCTGCTCGACCTGGCGCCGGATGCGGTCGACCGTGCGCTGCAGCAGCGCCTGGATCAGCGCGGTGCGGTCGGGGAAGTTGCGGTACAGGGTGGCTCGGCCCACCTGGGCGCGTTCGACCACCAGGTCCAGCGGGGCGGTGACGCCATGCTGGCCGAACACATGATCGGCGGCGTCAAGGATGAGGGCACGGCGGGCAGCAGCATCGGCACGTTGGGCAGTCATGGAGTTATTTTCGGACAGAAATGTCCGATTGGCGAGACTTTGAGTGACGGGATTGTCCGCTTGTTGTCGTACGCACATCTTTGTGACGAATGTGTGATGGAGTGCGACTGAAACAAAACAGGGGCCCGAAGGCCCCCGTGGGATCCGACCCCTACCGGTCGGTAGATCCACGCCATGCGTGGATGTCGTTGCTCAGGGGGCAGAGCCCTTTCCTATGGAAAGGGATCCGACCCCGGCATTGCCTGGTCAGAAGAACGCGCGGATGCCGAATGCGACACCGCGGCCCGGCAGCGGCGAGTAATCGCGCAGCAGCGAGGTATGCGGGCGCACTTCGCGGTTGGTCAGGTTGCTGCCATCCAGGAACACCTCGTAGCTGTTGCTGGCGTTGCGGTCCCAGCGGTAGGCCAGATGCGCATCGACCAGGGTGTAGCCGTTGCTCGGCTCCTCGTTCTGGGCCACGTCCTTCTGGCGGCTGTACCGCACCGCACCGACCGAGGCGCGCCAGCCGTCCTTCGACCAGCGCAGGTCGGCGCCGACGCGGGCCGGCGCGATACGCGGCAGGTAGCCGGTGTTGGCCAGTTCCACCGAGTAATTGTGGTTGTGGTCGCCATGCGGCACGGCGATATCGAGGTTGCGGCTGCCGCTGCCATCCAGCTTGGCCTTCACGTAGTCACCGAACAGGCGCAGATCCCAGTCGCCGGCGCCGCCTTCGAACAGGTGCACCAGCGCTTCGGCCTCGGCACCGCGGAACACCGCGTCCTGCTGGGTCCAGGCACGGACCGGCAGGCCTTCGGTGACGCCGGTGTCGGCCAGGTAGATGAAGTTCTTGAACTTGGTCTGGTAGACCGACGCGGAGAAGTCCACGCGCTCGCTGTGGGTGTGGATGCCCAGTTCAACGCGCTGGCCACGCTCGGTCTTCAGGTTGCCGTCGCCGATTTCCAGCGAACGGGTGGCGATGTGTGCGCCGGCGGCGTACAGCTCTTCGTTGGTCGGTGCACGCTCCGAGCTGTCGACGCCGATGCGCAGGTCAACGGCATCGTTGAGCTTCCAGATACCAGCGGAAGACAGGTTGGTGGCACCGAACGTGCGGCGGCGGTAGTCACCGGTCGGGTCAAGCTTGACCTGGTCGTGGCGGCCGCCCAGTTCCAGTTTGAACGGGCCGAACTGCTTTTCCTGCAGCACGAACAGACCGATGTTCCTGGTGCCGGTATCCGGAACGAACGCCTCTTCGCCCTTGGCGCCGAAATCACTGTTGCCGAACTGCAGGCCGAAGGCACCATCCCAGCCGCCGATCTGCTGCTGCACGGCCTCCAGGCGCGCCTCGATGCCGCGGTTGGTGAAGCGGGTCGACGGCGTGCCGGCTTCCAGTTCCACGTGCTCGTAGTCGGTGTAGGCCACACGTGCATTGATGTTCTTCAGGAACGAGACCGGGTTGTAGATGCCGGCCTTGGTCTCGAAGCGGTTCTGCACCATGTCGATGCGCACGTCATGCTCGTCGCCGCCTTCTTCTTCATCGCCGTGATCGTGGCCATGGTCATGCCCGTGATCATCGCCGTCGGCGTGCACGTGGGCGCCGTTGGGAATGCCGTAGTTGGTGCGGTAGGTGCTGGCCGAAACGCCGAAGTAGCCGCCTTCGCCCAGCCAGGTGGCACCGACGCCACCGGCGCGGGTGCGGATGGAGCTGTTGTCCAGGCGGCCGCGACGGGGTTCTTCACCCTCGGCTGCCTCGTGGTCATGATCGTGCTCGTGGTGATCCTCCAGACGATCGATCACCGCATAGCCGGGAATGCGGTAGTCATCGCCATTGCGCACCAGGCCATCCACGTGCAGCACGACGTTGCCGCTGACGCCATCGAGGCGGAACATGCCGCTGCGCTCGTTGTTCACCGAATTGCCACGCAGTTCGGCGCGGCCGCTGAGCGGACGCTCCGGCAGCTCGCGCGCGATGCGGCCATCGACCACGTTGACCGCACCACCGATTGCACCGCTGCCGAACAGCAGCGTGGCCGGACCCTTCAGTACTTCGATCTGATCGGCCAGGAACGGCTCGATGCTGGTGGCGTGGTCGGCGCTGACCGTGGAGGCATCCATGTTGCCCATGCCGTTGGACAACACGGCCACGCGCGGGCCTTCCTGGCCACGGATGATCGGACGGCCGACGCCCGGCCCGAAGAACGTGCTCTGTACACCGGGCAGCTTGGCCACGGTATCGCCGAGGGTGCCGGCCTTCTGCTCGTCCAGGCGCTCTCCGGCGAGGACGTCCACCGGACGCGCCAGGGATTCGGCATCACCCTGCAGTGGTGAGGCGGTCACTTGTACCGACGACAGTTCGGTCAGGTGGCGGTCACGATGCGCCGTGTCATCGCTGGCGGCAAAGGCGACCGAAGGCAGCAGGGCAGCGAGGGCCAGAGCGAGGGAATGCGGCTTCAACCGCGGGGTGTGGGCGGGCATGGGCAGGTCCTTTGTTACATTGTATCAATCGCGGGGCGCACGAATCCCGTCGGTGGGACAGGGGGGAGGGAAACCGTGCGGGTCGGGAACGGATGTTATATTATTCCATAACGATTCGCCGACCCTGCTGGAAGTCATGTCCCTGTCCTCACGCCTGCGCCACCTGCTCGACCGTTTCGGCGCCACCGGTTCGATGTTGTGTGCGGTGCACTGTGCGGTGATTCCCGTGCTGCTGGCGGCGGCGCCCTCGTTGGGCCTGTCGTTCTGGCTGAGCGATGGGGTGGAGCAGGCGCTGGTGCTGTTCGTGACCCTGCTGGGTCTGTTCAGTCTGGTCTGGGGCTATCGTCGGCACGGTGCGCTGCGTGCGCTGGGTTTCCTCATTCCCGGCCTGGTCGCGCTGTGGGCCGGCGTGCTGTATGACCCGCTGCACCACAACGCGGTGCCGCATGCGGTGGTGATGACCATCGGCGGCTTGCTGGTCGGCGTCGCCCACCTGGTCAACCTGCGCCTCAATCACGGCCACGTGCACGACGCCAGCTGCGCGCACTAGGCGCTCCGTGATAGGATTTTCGATCGTGCGCGGGGGCGCCCAGCAAGGCGGCCCCGCCGAACCCGTGTCAGTACGGGGTAACCAGATTTCACACTTGAGGAGTTGAATACATGGGTAAGGGTGACCGCAAGACCGCCAAGGGCAAGCGTTACAACGCCAGCTACGGCAACGCCCGTTCGCACACCGCGAGCAAGGTCGCCGTAGGCGCCGCCGCCCCGGTTGCCAAGAAGACCGTGGCCAAGGCTCCGGCGAAGAAGGCTGTGGCGAAGAAGGCCGTCGCCAAGGCGTGATCCGGCCGACCGACCGGTCCAAAGAAAAACGCGGCGCCTGGCGCCGCGTTTTTTTATGCCTGTCGTTCGGGCCGCTGCGCTCGCCGGGCATGGCCCGGCGCTACCAACGGTGGCGCGGTAGCGCCGGGCCATGCCCGGCGGAGGTGCTCAATCAGCGCAGGGTCTGCTTCAGCGTTTCGGCATTGCCATCGTTCGGCGCGGCCGGAACCTGCAGCAGGTGGGCCAGCAGCGGGTAGACGTCGACATTGTCGAAGCCGTCAATCACCAGCCCCTGGCGGAACGACGGGCCGCTGGCGACGAACACCGCGCGCATCGACGGCAGCGCATTGTCGTAGCCGTGCGAGCCGCGGTCCTGGTGGACGCGCTTGGCGAGCTTCTGCTGGTGCAGTGCGTCCCAGCCTTCATCCATGTTGCAGACGATGGCCGGGATGCGCGGATGAGTGCCGTAGTGCCAGCGTGCCGGCAGGTTTTCCTTCTTCCAGCACTCATAGTGCGCGTGGCGGCCGAGCAGGGCACGTTCGGCTTCCGCCTCGCGGCCGGCCAGCGGCGCGAAGCCGACCGACTGGCCCTGGCTGACAGTGCGCGCGATGGCCGGATCGACCATCGACTCGGTGGAAATCACCTGGTTTTCAGGCACCGATGCCATGCCGTGGTCCGACACCACGATCACATTGGTGGTGTCGGCCAGGCCGCGTTGCTGCAGGCCATCGAGCACCTGGCCGACGATCAGATCGGCGCGCACGATCGCGTCGGCGTACTGCTTCGATTCGGGACCGTGATTGTGGCCAGCCTTGTCCACATGTTCCATGTACAGCGTGGTCAGCCGCGGCGCGTCGGCGCCGGTCTGTGCCAACCAGTCGAGCACGATGCCGGCCCGCTGCTCCAGTGGCTCTTTGCTGTCGTAGGTGCGCCACTGGCTGGGGCGCACGCCGCGGATTTCCGATTCGCTGCCCGGCCACGACGTGGTGGCGGTGCGCACCCCTGCATTCTCGGCACCGACCCAGATCGGTTCGCCACCCCACCAGCGGCTCTCGGTCACTGCTTCACGGTTGCCCAGTTCGAAACGGCCGAGGGTTGCATCGTCCATGCTGTTGTTGACGATGCCGTGGTGGTCCGGGCGCAGGCCGGTGACGAGGGTGTAGTGGTTGGGGAAGGTCAGTGACGGGTACGACGGTGTCATCCAGCGGGCGCGAACGCCGCCGTCGATCATCCGCTGCAGGTTCGGAGTCAGGCCACGATCCAGCGCATCTGCGCGCAGGCCGTCGATGGAGATCAGCAGCAGCTTCGGCGGCGTCGCCGCGGCTGCAGCGGTGGGAGCCGGCGCGGAGGCAGAAGGGGCGGGGGCGGTGGTGCAGGCAGCCAATGGCAGCAGCAGCGCCAGCGAACAGGTCAGGCGTACGGAAGTCATCCGCGCATGATAAGCGGCGGCAATGACGTGCCCAAGACACATCGTGCCGAACGGCCACCTGGGGTCAGATCCCTTCTCCTTTGGAAAAGGGATCTGACCCCGATCTTCAGGCGAACAGCGGTGCCTGGCGCTGTTCCAGCCGCAGCAGCGTGGCCTTGGTTTCCAGGCCGCCGCCGAAGCCGGTGAGAGCGCCGTTGCTGCCGATCACGCGATGACAGGGCAGGATGATCGGCAGGGGATTGCGGCCATTGGCCGCGCCCACCGCGCGGGTCGCGCTGGGTTGGCCCAGATGCTGCGCCAGCTGCAGGTAGCTCCAGGTCTGGCCGAACGGGATCAGCGCCAGCGCCTGCCATACCCGCATCTGGAACGGCGTGCCGCGTGGTGCCAGCTGCAGGTCGAAACCGCTGCGTTGCCCGTGCAGGAACTGCAGCAGCTGTTCGCGTGCTTCCGGCAACGCATCAGGGGCGTAGTGCCAGTCATCGCGGCCGCGTGCCGGGTGGCGGTTCTCCGGGAACAGCACATGCGAAAGGCCACGCTCGTCGCCGGCGATGGTCAGCACGCCGATCGGGCTGTCGAAACGATCGAACAACAGGGTCATGTCGGTTCTCCAACGAAAGTGCCGGACAGGTGCCACAGGTGCAACACGGTATAGGCGCGCCACGGGCGCCACGGTTGCGAGCGCGCTTCGGTGGCGCGTTCGCTCAGGCGTTGGCCCTGCGCATGGCCGAGTACCTGTTGCAGTACCAGGTCGCCGGCGGGAAAGGCGTCGGGCTGGCCGAGCCCGCGCAGGGCGATGTACTGCGCTGTCCAGGGGCCGATGCCGGGCAGTGCCACGCAGCGGGCCACGAATTCTTCCAACGCTTGGCCGGGCCCGAAATCGAGTTGGCCACTGGCGCAGGCCGCTGCCAGGGCGCGCACGGTGGCCGCGCGGCTGCGTGGCAGGCCGATCGATTCCAGCGGCGCTTCGGCGAGCACGTCCGGCGCCGGAAACTGACGATCGAAATCCGGCGGCATGCCTGGCAGGTGCGCACCATGGGCATCCACCAGCCGTCGTGCGAAGGTCGTGGCCGCAGCCACGCTGACCTGTTGGCCGAGTACGGCGCGCACGCCCACTTCGAATCCATCCCAGCCGCCGGGAACGCGCAGGCCGGGGCGCTCGGCGATGCCGCGCGCCAGCAACGGTTCTTCGCCCAGCGCAGCGTGGACCTGCTGCAGATCGGCATCCAGGTCGAACACGCGGCGCACACGGCGCACGATGTCCGGAATCAGCCGTGGATCGACTGCGCCCAGCTGCAGGCGCAGCTCCGGCCGCTTCGGATCGGCGGTGACACGCAGCAGGGTGGGACGCTCGGGCGTGCCCAGCACGCGTTGATAGCTGTCTTCGCCGATCAGCTCGATGCCGGGCAGGCTGCGCTTGCGCAGGAAGGCAAGCATGCGCGGGAAATCCAGCGGCGGCCGGTAGACCAGGCGCAGCACCAGGCCGCCGTCGTCGCTGGCCAGCGGTTGATGCTGGCGGCGCAGTGCACTGGGCGCCATGCCGCAGCCCTGCAGGAAGGCGGTATTGAAACGACGCAGGCTGTTGTAGCCGGCGGCCAGCGCCACGTCGGTCACCGCCAGCGTGGTCTCGGTCAGTAGCTGCTTGGCCAGCAGCAGGCGATGGGTGGCGTGGATCTGCCCGGGTGTCGCGCCAAGGTGCTCGACGAATACACGCTGCAGCTGGCGCGCACTGAGGTCGAGCTTCGCTGCAAGATCGGCCACTGGCTGCTCCTGCAGGAACCCCCCGTGGATCAGCGCCAGAGCGCGCTGTACGGTCTGCCCGGCCAGTGCCTGTTGGGCCTGCGGCGCCAACTCGGGGCGACAGCGCAGGCACGGCCGGTAGCCGGCTGCTGCTGCGGCGGCGGCCGTTGGGAAGTAGCTGATGTTGCGCGGCTTCGGCGGGGGCGCCGGGCAGACCGGTCGGCAGTAGATGCCAGTGCTGCGCACGGCGGTGAAGAACACGCCGTCGAAGCGTGCGTCGCGGGCCAGGCGGGCGCGGTCACAGGCGGCAGTGTCGAGGGCGAGGGCGGTGTCCATGGCGCCAGTCTAGGCCTCTGTCGAGGGCGATACTCGCCACATTCGGACATGGATGCTGAAGGGGGGGCGGCAGGGCTGCGCCCTGCACCCGCAGAGGCCAGAGCAACAGCAACGGCAACAGCAACAGCCGACTTCCTGCGGGATGGCGGGGCGGGTCCGGTTGCGGGGGGGCGCCGTAAATACATCCATGTAGGCTCGGTCGCCGCATCCATGCGGCTCACGCCCCCGCAACCGGACCCACCCCGCCTTCGACAGTTGTCCGCGATCTGTCGGGACGGCGTTCTGCGTTGCTGTTGGTAGGTGTCGACCTTGGTCGACACGGTAGATCCACGCCATGCGTGGATGGGATGTTGGAGGATACCGGGACGGGAATGGACGAATCCCCAGGGTCAGAGGGGGTTCAGTGCCAAGCGCTGAATGCGCGACGTGGACGGGTAGACTGTGGCCCTTGCTCCCCTGGAATCCGGTTGCCCGATGTCCGCCAAACTCCGCTGGTTGCCCCTGTTGTGCCTGGCCCTGGCGGGCTGCAGTCAGCTGGAGAATCCAGGCAATGTGACCGCTGCCGACAAGGCGGCACGAGCGCCGGCCAGCGATGGCGAGAACATGGTCTCGATCAATGCCGCCGATGCACCGCCGCCGCCGGCACCGCCGCGCAGCCGCGCCGATCGGCCGTGGCCGCAGGCGCAACTGGAGAATGGCCGCGCCTGGGTCAGTTGCAGCACCGAATACGCTGGCGATGCGGGCGACGGCATCGAGCTGGAAGGCCTGCAGCGTGACCAGATCACCCAGGTGCTGGCGCCGTGCGCCGAACGTGGCCTGATGCGCGTGCGCTACGCCGGCAAGATCAACCCGGGTTTTGCCGAGATGATGTGGCGGCTGGCCGTGGTCGCCGACGAACAGAAGATCCACAAGCGCATCCTCGATCTGGATTCCAGTGGTGGCCAGGTGGAATCGGCCATCGTGGCCGGTGACAGCATCGGTGAATCGGGCTGGACCATCTGGGTGCGCGAGGGCTCGATCTGTCACAGCGCCTGCGTGTTCGTGTTGGCCGCGGGTGACAACCGGCTGCTGACCGGCAAGGTCGGCATCCATCGCATGATGCGCATCAGTTCCAAGGCGACCTCGCGCGCAGAGCTCAATCGCGAACTGCACGAGGTCTACGACAACGTGAAGGATTATCTGCAGCGCAACGGCGTGGCCGTAGGTGTGGCCGACCTGATGATGACCGTACCCAACCGCAGCCTGCGCCTGTTGACCCCGGACGAGCTGCGCCAGTACGGACTGGATGGCACCAACGCGGTGCAGGATGATCTGGAGCGGATCAAGCAGATGCGTGCGTGTGGCGATGATTTCGTGCAGCGCAAGGATGCCTTCCTGATCGCTTTCGATCAGCAGTGCAAGCGCGAAGGCGCCGACATGGAATCGATCAACAGCTGCGGCCAGGCACTGAAGCAGCGCTTCGGTTTCCCGGATGCGGTGTGCCCGGACGAAAGCCCGCTCTCGGAGATCGACGTGGCAACGTTGCCGCCGGCGCCTTCGCAGACGCCTCCGCTGGCAGAACAGGCGCCGACGACGGATGCCGCCAGGCCCGCCGCGCAGGCCGAGGCCGGGGCGGTGGAAGGCAGCGTCCACGCGCGCTGACGAAGCGGTCACCGTGCTGGCGTAGACTGCGGTTCTTTCCTTCGAACCGGCGGTGTCCATGAAGCGCGTGCTCCTGCTGCTGTCCCTGATGCCATTGAGCGCGTGGGCGCAGGCGCCTGCACCGGCTACGCCTGCACCGGCCCCGGCGCGCCCGGCGCCGGCATCGCCGGGGGCTGCGAAACCGATCACCGCTGCCACCCCTGCTTTGACCGCCGCGCAACAGGCCCAGGTGCAGAAGCAGGATGCGGAAATGGGCGCGGCCGCAGTGAAGGTGGCGCAGCTGGTCGATGCCAATCGCGTGGGCGAGTTGTGGGATGGCGCATCGACGGTCGCGCGGCGTGCGGTGCCGAAGGTGGCCTTCGTCACCCAGCTGACCACCGAGCGCACGCGCCTGGGCGCACTGGCCGGCCGTGGCCAGCCGACCATCACCCGGGTCAAGTACAGCGCTGGTGCTGCCGTGCCGGAAGGGCTGTACATCAACGTCAGCTTCCCGACCCGCTTCGCCAACAGCACGCAGCCGGTGCGCGAGCTGGTTTCGTTCCGTTTCGACGAAGACCAGGTGTGGCGCCTGGCCGGCTACAGCCTGCGTGCGACGGCACCTTGAGGAGATGAGTGATGGCAACTGAACTGACGATGTTGGCCTGGTCGGTCCTGCTGGGCTTCGTCTACATCTTCGCCACCTCCACCGTGGTCACCCGCGAGCGCGGGATGAAGTGGAATGCCTCGGCGCGGGATGGCGATCCCAGGCCGCTCAGCGCGCTGGCCGGTCGCCTGCAACGGGCGCAGGCCAACTTCCTGGAAACCTTCCCGTTCTTCGCCGCCGCGGCAATTGCGGTGGTGCTGGCCGGGCGCGGCAACGACACCACGGCGCTGGCGACGCAGGCGTATTTCTGGGCACGCGTGGCCTATCTGCCGCTGTATGCCGCAGGCGTGCCCTATGTACGCAGCCTGGTCTGGGCGGTGTCGCTGTTGTCGATCCTGGCGTTGGTGTTCGCGTTGCTGTGATGCGCGGCTGATTCAGATCAAGGCTGGTCAGGCAGCCAGCGCTATGCTGGCCCGGACTGAATCAACGGCGGGAGGCGCGCATGCGCAGGATGGACGTGGTGGTGGTCGGCGCCGGACCGGCGGGCCTGTGCTTTGCGCGTGCGCTGGCTGGCAGCGGTCTGCAGGTCGGGCTGGTGGACGTGCAGCCGCGACATGTGCTCGCCGAAGCCGCCTTCGATGGCCGCGAGATCGCGTTGACGCATGCCTCGCGGCAGAGCATGGAACAGCTGGGCCTGTGGCAGTGCCTGCCGCAGGCCGAAGTCGCCGAACTGCGCGATGCCAAGGTGATGAATGGTGGCTCGCCGTTCGCGCTGACCTTTGCCAGCGGCCACACTGATGGCCAGCCACTGGGCTGGCTGGTGCCCAACCACCTGATCCGTCGCGCCGCGTGGGATGCGGTGCAGGGCCAGGACGGGCTGCACCTGTTCGATGGACGCAAGGTGCAGGGCGTGCAGGCCGACGCGCAGGGCCATGTGGTCATGCTCGACGACGGCAGCGCGCTGCATGCACGCCTGCTGGTGGCGGCCGACAGCCGCTTCTCCGCCACCCGTCGCATGTTGGGTATTGGTGCGCAGCTGCGCGACTTCGGCAAGTCGATGCTGGTGTGCCGGATGCAGATCGAGCGCGACCATCACCACACTGCCTGGGAATGGTTCGGTTACGGCCGCACGATGGCGTTGCTGCCGCTCAACGAGGGCCAGGCCTCGGCGGTGATCACGCTGCCGCCACGGCAGATCGAGGAACTGCTGGCGATGGACGAGGTGGCTTTCGGTGAAGCCATCAGCGGCTGCTTCGAACATCGCCTGGGACGGATGCAGCCGGTGGCGACGCCGCAGGCATATCCGCTGGTTGGGGTGTATGCACACCGGTTCGTCGGCGAGGGCTCGGCGCTGATCGGCGATGCCGCCGTGGGCATGCACCCGGTCACCGCGCATGGCTTCAACCTGGGCCTGGCCAGCGCGCAACGGCTGGCGCAGGGCATCGTCGCGCAGCAGCGGCATGGTGCGGACATCGCGGCGGCCGGCATGCTGGCCAGCTACCAGCGCGGCCATCGGCTGGCGTCGCGGCCGCTGTACGAGGCCACCAATGCGATCGCCAGTCTGTACACCGACGATCGCCGTCCGGCCCGGCTGCTGCGAGCGGCCGGCCTGCGCCTGGCGCAGGGCGTGGCGCCGTTCAGGCAGTTGATCGCCACGCACCTGACCCAGCGCGTGGCCTGAACGGATTCAGATCAGCTGGCAGCCAGCACCCGGATCTGGCTGTCGGCGAATTCGACCACCTGGCCTGCGCGGATCTTGCAGGCCTTGCGCAGTTCAACCTCGCCGTCGACCAGCACCTGGCCCTCACTGATGACCATCTTGGCCTCGCCGCCGCTGGTGACCAGGTCGGCCAGCTTGAGCAACTGCTTGAGTTCGACGTAGTCGCCGTCGAGGTCGAATTCGAGAATCTGCATGGAATGGAGTTCCTGGAAAGGGGCGCAGGCCATCGGCCATGCGGGGAAAGCGGGCGCGTATTGTGCGCCAGCACAGGCCATGGCGGCACACGCGCGACAACCTGTACGCATGGTTCAGGATCAATGCGGTATTATTCCGCCCTGAGCGAGTGAATCTCCCTCCGACCGAGCAGCGCCAGGGCACGCGATAAGAAGGGCGCCCAAAGCGCGGACCATCCCTTTATTTATCGCACTGCCATGCAGATGGCCGTGCCTTTGGAGTTTTCCATGTCCCAAGAATCCCAAGCGCCGCTGCAGTTCTCGCAGCTTGGCCTGTCCGAGCCTGTGATGCAGGCAGTGGCCGCCATCGGCTATGAAACCCCGTCGCCGATCCAGGCCGCGACCATCCCGGCGATGCTGGAAGGCCGTGACGTGCTGGGCCAGGCCCAGACCGGTACCGGCAAGACCGCAGCGTTTGCACTGCCGGTACTGTCCAACATCGACCTGCAGCAGATCAAGCCCCAGGCCCTGGTGCTGGCCCCGACCCGTGAGCTGGCCATCCAGGTCGCCGAGGCGTTCCAGTCCTATTCGTCGAAGATCCCGGGTTTCCGCGTCCTGCCGGTGTACGGCGGCCAGCCCTACGGCCAGCAGCTGTCGGCCCTGCGCCGCGGCGTGCACATCGTGGTCGGCACCCCCGGCCGCGTGATCGATCACCTGGACCGCAGCACCCTGGATCTGTCCGAGCTGAAGACCCTGGTGCTGGACGAAGCCGATGAGATGCTGCGCATGGGCTTCATCGACGACGTTGAAGCCGTGCTGAAGAAGCTGCCGGAGAAGCGTCAGGTGGCCCTGTTCTCGGCCACCATGCCGCCGCAGATCCGCCGCATCGCGCAGACCTACCTGCAGGACCCGGTGGAAGTGACCATCGCGGCCAAGACCACCACCTCGGCCAACATCCGCCAGCGTTACTGGTGGGTGAGTGGCATGCACAAGCTGGACGCACTGACCCGCATCCTGGAAGTCGAGCCGTTCGACGCGATGATCATCTTCGCGCGTACCAAGGCCGGCACCGAGGAACTGGCCAGCAAGCTGCAGGCCCGTGGCCTGGCGGCGGCAGCGATCAACGGTGACATGCAGCAGGCCCAGCGTGAGCGCACCATCGCCATGCTGAAGGAAGGCAAGCTGGACATCCTGGTCGCCACCGACGTGGCCGCCCGTGGCCTGGACGTGGAGCGCATCAGCCACGTGCTGAACTACGACATCCCGTACGACACCGAAAGCTACGTGCACCGCATTGGCCGTACCGGCCGTGCCGGCCGCAGCGGCGAAGCGATCCTGTTCGCCACGCCGCGCGAAAAGGGCATGCTGCGCCAGATCGAACGTGCGACCCGCCAGCCGATCGAAGAAATGCAGCTGCCGAGCGTGGAAGCGGTCAACGACAACCGCATCAACAAGTTCACCTCGCGCATCACCGAGACCCTCGGTGCCGGTGGCCTGGACTTCTACCGCCAGCTGCTGGAGCGCTTCGAGACCGAACAGAACGTGCCGGCCATCGAAGTGGCCGCCGCACTGGCCAAGATGATGCAGGGCGATACCCCGTTCCTGCTGCAGCCGCCGGTGCGTGCCCCGCGTGAAGAGCGCGCGCCGCGCGAGCGCTTCGATCGTGGCGACCGCCCGGAACGCGGCGACCGCTTCGACCGCAACGAACGTGGCCCGCGCTTCGAGCGTGGCCCGCGCCGTGACGACGCCGAGGGTGGTTTCGAGCAGCGCCCGCGCCGCGACGTGCCGCCGCGTGGTGCGCCGGAGCAGGGCATGGAGACCTACCGCATTTCGGTCGGTCACCAGCACGGCGTGAAGCCGGCCAACATCGTCGGCGCTATCGCCAACGAAGCCGGGCTGGAAAGCCGCTTCATCGGTCGCATCGACATCCACGACGACTTCTCGTTGCTGGATCTGCCGGCACAGATGCCGTCTGACGTGCTGACCCACCTGCAGAAGGTGTGGGTGTCCGGCCAGCAGCTGCAGATGCGTCCGCTCGCGGCCGGTGAAGAGGTCAACCCGGCACCGCGTCCGTTCAAGCCGCGCTTCGACAAGCGTGGTCCGGGCGGCCCGGGTGGTCCGGGTGGCCCGCGTCGCGGTGGTCCGGGCGGTCCGGGTGGACATGGTGGCGACCGCGGCGGTGACCGTGACAGCCGCCCGCCGCGCCGTGACGGCTTCAAGCCGCGCGGCCCGCGCAGCTACTAAGCCGCCGCTGTAGTCCCGAACAACGCCAGCCCCCGGGCTGGCGTACAGGAAAAGGGGACGGAGGGGATTAAGTCGTAAATGGCAGGCCATGCGCTTATGCCGAAAACGACTTAATCCCCTCCGTCCCCTTTTTCGCATGGCCAACACACTGTCGGTCCTAGGCTGGGCCGGTTCCAAAGGAGGTTGTCACCGCATCACATTCGGGGGGATCCGGGATGGGTAGGAGTGGCACGGACCAACAGAGCCGGCGGGTGCCGATGACCCGTGGGCTGGGACTTCGGTTTGCGTTGTTGACGGGCATGGCGATCGGACTGGTCGGGCTGTCCGCCTTGATCCAGGAACTACAGGCGGCCTCCACGGCCTGGATTGCCGGCCAGGGTTACTGGTCGCGGGGTCAGCAGGATGCGACCGCCGCGCTCAGTCGCTACCTGGCCCGTGGCCATGCCCAGGACCTGGACGACGCGCGCCGGGCGCTGCAGATTCCAACCGGCGATCTGCAGGCGCGGCTGGCGCTGGAGCAGGCTGAACCCGATGAGGACAAGGCCCGGCAGGGTTTCCTGCAGGGTGGCAACGCGCGCGCCGATATTCCGCGGCTGGTGTTCTCCTTCCGCTACGCGCGTGACATCGGTGCTTTCCGTGAAGCAACCGCCCTGTGGCGGCAGACCGATGGCGATCTGATGGCGGTGCAGCGGTTGGTCGACGAACTGCAGCTGAGGCATACGGAGGGAGCGGTGCCGCCTCCCCTTCGCGACCACTATCTGCAGCAGCTGCGCGACCTCGATCGGCGCCTGCAGGTGCAGGCACAGGCGTTCTCGCAGGCGTTGCTGCGGATGGCCGCGCTGGTGCGGATGGCGACGTTGGTGGTCGGCGGCCTGTCGGTGCTGGCGATCAGCCTGATGGCGGTCGCGCTGGCGCGCCGCGTCGGCAAGGATCTGACCGAACACGAGAGCCGCTTCCGCGCCGCGTTCTACCAGGCCAACGTCGGCATGCTCAAGCTCGATATTGAAGGCAAGGTGATTGAAGCCAACCAGGCGATGGCTGACATTCTCGATCACCGTCGCGACATGCTGATGCAGATGTCGCTGGGTGACCTGCTGATGGATGGCGAACTGGTCATCGACGGTGTTGGCCGGATCGACTGGGACCGGCAGCTGCGGCCGAGCGAACTGCGGTTCCGCCGCCGTGATGGAAGCCTGGTCTGGGGTCGCTGGAGCGGCACCGGGGTACGCAGTGCCGATGGCGGACTTTCTGTGTTCGCGATCATTGAAGACGTCAGCCAGAACCACGCGCTGGCCCGCGAGATCGAGCACCATGCCAGTCATGATCCGCTGACCGGCCTGATCAACCGCCGCGAGATCGAACGGCTGCTGGAACGTGCACTGCTGCAGGTGCGCAGCGACGGTGGCACGCACGCGCTGTGCTATATCAACCTGGACCATTTCAAACTGGTCAACGACAGTTTCGGCCACGCGGCCGGTGACCAGATGCTGCGCAGCTTCGCCGACTACCTGGTGGTGGCCGTGCGCGATGGTGACTGGGTCGGGCGGCTGGGTGCGGACGAGTTCGCGGTGTTCCTCGCCCATGCCGGGCAGGACGAAGCCAAGCGGGTGCTGCAACGGGTGATCCGCAATCTCGGCCAGGCCACGTTTCCGGTCAGCGAGGGCAGCCCACAGCTGAGCTGCAGCATCGGCGTGGTCGAGGTCAGTGCCGAGGCACCGGACGTGAACTGGCTGATGAGCGCCGCCGACAGCGCCTGCTATGCAGCCAAGCAGGCCGGCCGCAATCGCGTGCACTGCTTCAACGAGAACCGCATGGCGCTGGAGGAACGGCGCCTGGAAGCCGAGCGGCTGCAGGGCGTCAGCCTGGCCATGGCCGAGAATCGCATGGTGCTGTACGCCCAGCGCATTGCCCGTGTCGGCGATCCCTCGTACCTGCATTACGAGGTGCTGGTGCGCATGCGTGGCAGCGATGGCAGCCTGCACCTGCCGGGCCAGTTCATGCCGGCGGTGGAGCGTTACGGCATGGCGGTGGCGCTGGATCGGCATGTGCTGGGCCTGCTGTTCCGGCACCTGCAGGTGTGCCCGGCGCATGTCCGTCAGCTGGGGCTGTGCAACGTCAACGTGTCGGCGCAGTCGATCGCTGAGCCGGGCTTCCTTGCCTTCGTCTGCGATCTGCTCGAGCGCAATCGTGCGCTGGCTTCCAAGCTGTGCTTCGAGATCACCGAAACCGCCGCGATCAGCAACCTCAGCCAGGCGCGGGCCTTCATCGATGCGGTGAAGGCGCGCGGTTGCCGGATGGCACTCGATGATTTCGGCTCAGGCCTGTCCTCGTTCGGTTATCTGCGCCAGCTGCCGGCCGATATCCTGAAGATCGACGGCGCGTTCGTGCGTGACATGGATACCGACCCGATCAGCCATGCCACCGTGCGTGCGATCAGCGAGCTGGGGCGCGAGCTGCAGATGGAGGTGGTGGCCGAATGGGTGGAGACCGCCGAGGTCGCCGCTGCGCTGACCCGACTGGGAGTGCAGGGCCTGCAGGGCTACGCGATCGAGCGGCCGCAACCGCTGGAACGGATGACCCTGGCCGAACTGCGGCCGGTGCGGCTGGTTGCGGTGAAGGGGCCGCCGGCCGCCGGCTGAACGCGTGGCGGCGACTTTGGTCTACACGTGCGCCGCACCGGTGGCTGCGATAATGCCCGCCAGGGGCGTCGCGCAGTGGGCGCGGGCGTAAGCAGCAACGGGACGTGGCGTGGGCGGCAGGCAGTGGCGGTACGGAACGGGAGTGGCGTGGGTGGTACTGCTGATGTGGTTTGCAACGCCGTGGCCGCTGCAGGCTGCAGCGGCAGAAGCCGGCCGCGACTATCTGCTGGTGGGGGCCGCTACCGATGAACCCACCCCGCATCGCGCGTGTACGCAGGCCATGCTGGCCGGTCCGCGGCAACAGGTGCAGGTGCCGGCACCGCCGGACGGCTGGTCAGGCCAGCCGCAGGCATTGGACGTGTTCAACGTGTTTGCCGGCGAAGTGCGCGTGCAGCATGGTGATCGCGAAATCTGCGGCAACATGCACGACGCGCGGACCCGCGATTCGCGTTTCCGCGCAGGCATCGGCCTGGTTGCGGTGCCGCCGGCGGGCAGCCACGAACCGTTCCTGGCGTCCTGGCAGACGCCGCTGAAGGCGCGCTGGGTGCCGACCCTGAGGCTGGGCGCGCCCAGCCCGGTGCAGCAGAACGATACCGCCCGCCTGCTGGTGCGCGCGGCCTGCATCGCGGTGGCGATCGCGCTGGCGCTGTCGGCGCTGATGGCCTTCCTGACCACCCGCGACCGCAGCTTCCTGGTCTACATCGCCGGCACCGCGGTGCTGGTGTTGTGGCAGGCAATCCTTGGCGGGCTCAGTGGCTACCCCGAACCGTGGCTGCCGGTGGGCGAGCGCGGAGCCTGGTGGTTGCTGGCGCTGACCGCGGCCACCCAGGCACTGGTACTGCCCGCGCTGTGGCGCCTGAACGGCGGCGATCGGCTGCTGCCGCGCTCGCGCCCTGTCCAGCTGCTGGTGCTGTGGGGCCTGTTGGTCCTCGCCGCGTGGGTGCCGTGGCTGCACTGGGACCGCCTGGCCTGGGTGGCACGGGGCCTGCAGGTGTCCTACCTGCTGGGCTGCGGCCTGGCGCTGGTGGTCGGTGTGTGGGCGCGGCTGCGTGGCGACCGCTGGGCGCAGGCGGGGCTGGCCGCGCTGGCGCCGATGCTGGTGCTGATCGTTGCCGACGCATGCCGTGCCGAGTGGCTGCTGGAGTACCGGGTGGAAGCGCTGCAGCTGGCGGTGACCTGGCTGCTGATGATGGCGGCGTATGCCATGAACCAGCGACTGGGCCGGCTGCGCCAGCAACGTGATGAACTGCGCCAGCTGGCCGAGACGGACGGCCTGACCGGCCTGCCCAACCGGCGTGCCGGCCTGCAGCAGCTGGCACGCCAGCTCGAACGGGTGGATCGCGAACGCGGCCCGCTGGTGATCGGCTTCCTCGATATCGACCTGTTCAAGGACATCAACGACCGCCATGGCCATGCCGTCGGTGACCAGGTCCTGGTGGCGGTGGCGCGCGCGTTGCGTGCGGCGGTGCGCAGCCAGGACCAGGTGGTGCGGATGGGCGGCGAGGAGTTCCTGCTGCTGATGCCGGGCATGCCACGCGAGGCCGCCTCGGCACGGCTGGACCGCCTGCGTCAGCGCATCACCGAGGCGGGCCGGGCGTTGCAGGTGCCTGGCCTGGAAGTGACCGCCAGCATCGGCCTGGCGCAGTGGCGGCCGGGCGAGGATGACCTGGCCGCCCTGCTGCGGCGGGCCGACCATGCCATGTATGTGGCCAAGCGCGGTGGCCGCAACCGGGTGTTCGACGGGGAAGAGCTCGATCCGCCTGCGCTGGCATGAAGCAACGGGGGCGGCGATGCCGGATAATGGTGCGATGACCACCCGACTCAACAAACATATCGCCGACACCGGCTTCTGCTCCCGCCGCGAGGCCGATCGCCTGATCACCGCGCGCCGGGTCACCGTCAACGGCCACCCGGCCGGCACTGGCGCGGTGGTGGGCGAGGAAGACCAGGTGCTGGTTGACGGCCAGCCGCTGCGCGCGCGGGTTGCCCGCAAGCCCGGCGCCCGCCGCCACGTCTACATCGCGCTGAACAAGCCGGTGGGTATCACCTGCACCACGGAAAGTTCGGTCAAGGACAATATCGTCGACTTCGTCGGCCACGAGCAGCGCATCTTCCCGATCGGCCGCCTGGACAAGGAGTCGGAGGGCCTGATCCTGATGACCAGCAACGGCGACATCGTCAACCAGATCCTGCGTGCCGAAAACGGCCACCAGAAGGAGTACCTGGTGGCGGTGAACAAGCCGGTCACCGATGAATTCCTGCGTGGCATGGCCCGTGGCGTGCGCATCCACGACCAGATGACGCTGCCGTGCAGGACCTCGCGGATCGCCAAGTTCGGTTTCCGCATCACCCTGCAGCAGGGTCTGAACCGGCAGATCCGCCTGATGGCCGCCGAGTTCGGCTACCGCGTGACCCAGCTGCGCCGCGTGCGCATCGACAACATCAAGATCGGCGCGTTGAAGCCCGGACAGTGGCGCAACCTGACCGAGCAGGAACTGCAGGGCCTGCTGCCGAAGCAGCTGGACTGGTAGTACCGGCCGCTGGCCGGCTGTGATGGGCGTGCAACGCAGGGGGATGCCGGCTGGCGGCCGGCACCCCCCGATGTGCGGATTGCAGGCCAGCATCCGCTAGACTTCGCAGTGACCTGCCGGAACGTGACGCTGCATGATCAAGCCCGACAAGCCTGCCAACGAAGCCCTTCGCCTCGAGGCGCTGTACCGTTACCGGATACTGGATTCGGAGCGCGAAAAATCCTTCGACGACCTGGTGGTGATCGCCAAGGCCGTCTGTGGCACGTCGATGGCGGCGGTCACCCTGATCGACGTCGAGCGGCAATGGTTCAAGTCGATCCAGGGCATCGATGCAGCGGAAAACCTGCGCAGTGAATCGATGTGTGGTCACGCCATCCTGCAGCCGCAGGAAATCATGGTGGTGGAGGACGCGCTGCAGGACATCCGCTTCCATGACAACCCGGTGGTGGCCGGCGACCCGCATATCCGCTTCTACGCCGGCGCGCCGTTGATCAGTTCCGACGGCCTGCCACTGGGCACGCTGTGCGTGTTCGATGCCCAGCCGCAGCACCTGGCCAGCGACAAGGCCGAGGCGCTGGCCGCGCTGTCGCGGCAGGTGATGCTGGTGATGGAGCTGCGCCGTTTCGCGCTCGACATCCAGAAGCACATGCTGGAACGCGATGACTACGAGCGCCTGCTGTCGGAGTACCAGGACGTGCTGCTGGCGCAGAATGCCGACCTGGCCGAGCAGAGCCGCACCGATGCGCTGACCGGCCTGCCGAACCGGCGGGCGATGGCGGCCGCGCTGGAGGAGGCCGCCGCTGTGGTCGATGGGCAGCCCGGAGTGGCCTGCGTGGCGCTGCTGGACATCGACCATTTCAAGCACATCAACGATTTCCAGGGCCACGCGACCGGCGACCGGGTACTGGCTGAGCTGGGTGTACTGTTGCGCTCGCACTTCGCCGGGCGCGGCATGGCCGCGCGCTATGGCGGTGAGGAATTCGTGGCGGTGATGCCAGGCACCGACCTGCGCACCGCCGAGCTGCAGTGCGAGTTCCTGCGCCTGGCCGTGGCCGATCTGCCATTGGGATTCCCGGTGACGATCAGCATCGGCCTCGCCCAGCACCAGCCGGGTGAAAGCGTGGATGAAACGCTGGCACGCGCCGACAAGGCGTTGTACCGGGCCAAGGGCAATGGCCGCAACCGGGTGGAACTGGCGGGCTGAATCCCCCGCCTGGTAGATCCATGCCACGCGTGGATGCTGTTCCTGATTCAACACCGTCGCGTCGCAACCCCTGCGATCAAGAACAGCCAGCATGGTGCATCCATTCCCCCGGACGCGCCCATGCTGCAGACCCTGGCCATCGCCCACTACCGGTCATTGCACGGACTGGTGCTGCCGTTGCAGCAGTTGAACGTGATCACCGGCGACAACGGCAGCGGCAAGTCCAGTCTGTACCGCGCGTTGCGCCTGCTGGCGGAAACCGTGCAGGGCGGCGTCGCCGCGGTGCTCGCTCGCGAGGGCGGCCTAGGTTCGGCGCTCTGGGCAGGCCCCGAGATGATTGATCGCCGGGTCACCGCCGGTGAAATGCCACTGCAGGGCGGTCCCCGGCAGGCGTCGGTGGGGCTGAAGCTGGGCTTCACCACCGACGAATTCGGCTATGCCATCGATCTCGGTTACCCGCCGCCCAGTCGGTCGGCGTTCGCGCTGGATCCGCAGATCAAGGCGGAGGCGATCTGGGCCGGGCCGTTCCTGCGCAGCGCCAATCTGCTGGTCGATCGGCGCGGGGCGGTGGTCCGGCAGCGCCACGCGCGTGGCTGGGATCTGGTTGATGAACGATTGTCGCTGTTCGACAGCCTGTTCACCCAGGTGGGTGACCCGCAGCGCATGCCGGAGACCATCGTCCTGCGCGAGTACATCCGTCGCTGGCGCTTCTACGATCACTTCCGCAGCGATACGGATGCACCGGCGCGGCAGCCCGCGATGGCCACCCGTACGCCGGTGCTGCATCACGACGGCCGGGATCTGGCGGCGGCCTGGGTGACCATTCTCGAGATCGGTGACCCGGTTGCGTTGGCACGCAGCGTCGACGATGCCTTCCCCGGTGCCTCGGTCGGCTTCGAGGAGCTGGATGGCCGATTGGCCCTGCGTTTCCACCAGCCGGGCCTGTTGCGGCCCTTGTCGATGGCCGAGCTGTCCGATGGCACCCTGCGCTTCCTGCTGCTGGCTGCGGCCCTGCACACCCCGCGCCCACCGCCGTTGCTGGTGCTCAACGAGCCGGAGACCAGCCTGCACCCGGACCTGCTGCCGGCGTTGGCGCGGCTGATCATCGCGGCCAGTGCGCGCAGCCAGGTCTGGGTGGTGTCACACGCCAGCCGCCTGATTGCGGCGCTTGAACAGGCACCGGGGTGTCACTCGCTGCACCTGCACAAGGCGCAGGGCCGCACGTTGCTGAGCGGGCAGGGCCTGCTGGATGCACCGGCCTGGCATTGGCCGCAACGGTGACCCCTCATTCCACGCCCCACACGCATGCTGTGGCCATTCCCACGCTGGTCGCCGCGTTCGGTAGATCCACGCCATGCGTGGATGCGCTCAATCGGCGATGTTGCGCGCCTCGGCCGTACCGAGGATCTCCGGGTGCTGTACCGGCTTGCGGCGATTCAACAGCGGATGCAGGAACACCGCACCTACGATGATCGCCACGCCCAGGTAGAACCACGGTGTGACCTCGTGCTGTTCGCGCAGCAGCACTACGGCCAGCAGCACTGCGTAGACCGGCTCCAGATTGGTCACCAGCTGCACGGTGTAGGCACTGAGGTGGCGCAGTGCGACCAGGGCCAGCGCGAACGGCAGCAGCGTGCAGAATCCGGCCAGCACCAGCAGCAGGATGCCGTCATGCAGGTCCGGCACCACCCACAGTGGACTGGCCAGCGCCGGCAGCAGGTAGGGCATCAGCGGCGCCAGCAGGGTCAGGGTGAGGGTGCCGGCGCCCAGTTCCAGCGCGGTGACGGTGAGGGGATCGGCATGGCTGACCATGCGCTTGTTGAGCGAGCCGAACACCGCCACCAGCAGCGCCGATATCGCACCGATCAGCACACCCAGGCGCATGCCATCGGGCACGCCACCGACCACCAGTGCCACGCCGGGCAGCACGGCCAGGCCGAACGCCAGCTCACGCAGCTGGAACGGACGCTTGGCCACCCACGGTTCGATGATTGAAGTGAACACCGGCGCCAGCGCGATGCAGGTGGCCGCCACCGACGCATTGGCCAGCTTCACTGCACCGTAGAACGTCAGCCAGTGCAGGGCGACCAGTGCGCCGATACCGGCGTAGCCGGCCACCAGCCGCAGTGGCAGGGTACGCAGCCCGCGCCAGACGCGCGGCAGCAGGGCCAGCATCGCTGTCACCAGCAGCATGCGCCACCAGACCAGGGGCAGCGCGGGCAGGGTGATCAGCTTGCCGAGGATGGCGGTGACGCCCCATAGCAGGACACAGAAGTGGATCTGCCACAGCGCTTTGCGGGTGTCGGGTGTGCTCATCCGCCTATTGTGAGGCAAGGCGGACTCCACCGCGTATCGGCCGGGCTATGCGCCGTCGTACACGCGTCGCTGCAGGGCCATCGCCGCTGCCGGATTGCGGGCTTTGCCCGCGCCGATGCAGAGCAGGTAGACCTCGCGCGGCGTTTCCGCGGCGGGCCCAGCCAGGCAGGGCAGATCGTCCACCGGCTCGCCGCGCGACCAGCATCGGGCACGCTCGGCCCAACGCTGCTGCACCGGTACCGGCAGGCCCTCATGCAAGCGGGCCTGGCTGCGCTTGATCCTCGCGTAGACGAAGCCGGCACTGACATCGCCGTGCAGCGGTGCTTCGTCGCTGTCCTCGATCACCAGAGCCACGCCGTGCCGGCGTGCGGCGGCGACCAGTGCGGGACCATGCGCCTCTGCGTTGCGGACCTCCAGGGCATGCTGCAGTGGCACGCCGTCCAGTTGCTTGGGCAGCTGTGCCATCAGCGTTTCGAAGGCGGCGGCATCAGCCGGATGACGTGGATCGAGCTGCCACAGCAGCGGGCCCAACCGGTCACCGAGCGCCAAGGCTGCCTGGAGGAAGGGCGCGGAGGCGTCCGCAGTGCCGGACAGGTCGCGACGTTGTACCAGATAGCGCGGTACCTTCATCGAGAAGCGGAAGCCGGGCGGCGTCTGCGCCGCCCATTGCGCACACTGCGCCGCAGTGGGCATGCGGTAGAAGGTGCCGTTGATCTCGATGCAGCGCAGGGCGTGGCTGGCGTGGGCCAGTTCCTCGCGCTGCGGCAGGCCCGGCGGGTAGAACGTACCGCCGCGCCACTCGGGAAACACCCAGCCGCCGATGCCACAGCGGATGGCAGCGGCGGTCACTGGCCGTGGTCCGCGCGCCACGGGTCGTAGCTGCCGAACCACCACAGGTAGCCTTCCGGGTCGGCGCAGGCGTAGCCACGCCCACCATAGGGCTGGTCGGCGATGTCGATGACGATGCGCGCGCCGGCAGCCATGGCCCGCGCATAGTGCGCGTCGGCATCGGTGACGATCACGCAGGCGCTCTGGGTCTGGCGGCCACCGACCTCATCGGGCAACACCGCATGCCGGCTCCATTCGCTCTCGGTAGTGGCCGAGCCGAGCATGATCATGCCGTGGCCGAAGGTCAGTTGAGCATGGAAGACGGTATCGCCGTCGGCGTACACCGCCTGCGGGTGGAAACCGAACGCGCGTTGCAGCCAGTCGATGGCAGCCAGCGCATCGCGATAGCGCAGGCAGGGAATGATGGTGGACCCATTGCTGGACTGGCCGTTCTCGCCCATGACACCCCTCCTATGGCACGTGGCAGGGTGCATCGGCGACCGTTACCATCCCGCGAAACCCCGGTGACGGCCTGCACACGGCCGCAACCCCTGTTCGGAGATCGTGCTGGATGAAAACCTGGATCGGAGGTGCCGTGCTGCTGGCGTGCACGACCATGGCGAGCGCGGCGACCCCGCCGCCGCTGCAGGACCTGGATGCGACCGTCGAGCGCGTGCGCGCGCAGTTCGACGTGCCCGGCATTGCCGTGGCCGTGGTCAAGGATGGCCAGGTGGTACTGGAGCGCGGCTGGGGCGTGCGCGAGCAGGGCAAGCCGGAGCCGGTGCAGGCCGACACGCTGTTCGCCATTGCCTCCAACACCAAGGCATTCACCGCCACGTCGCTGAACCTGCTGGCCGAAGAAGGCAAGCTGAAGATGGACGACAAGGTGATTGATCACCTGCCGTCGTTCCGCATGTCCGACCCGTTCGTGACCGGGCAGATGACGATCCGTGACCTGCTCTCGCACCGCAGTGGCCTGAGCCTGGGCGCCGGTGACCTGCTGTTCTGGCCCACCACGTCCTACAGCAATGCCGAAGTGGTGCAGCGGCTGGGCAAGGTGCCGCTGAAGGGCGGTTTCCGCGAAGGCTATGCCTACGACAACATCCTGTACGCGGTCGCCCAGCAGGTGATCGAGCACGTCTCTGGCATGAGCTACCAGCAGTTCCTGCAGACCCGCATCTTCGACAAGGTGGGCATGGCCGGCACGCGCTACAACGCCGATCACCTCAAGCCGGGCGACAAGGCGGCGGTGGGTCACGCCAAGTACGATTTCAAGGATCTGCGCGCGGTTGCACCGTTGACCTGGTCCAACAATGCCGGTGCCGGTGGCATCTATTCCAGCGCGCACGACATGGCACGCTGGATGCAGGTGCAGCTGGCCGAAGGCAAGCTGGCCGATGGCACCCCGCTGTTCACCGACAAGAGCCAGCAGCAGATGTGGCGGATGATCACCCCGCAGTCGATCCCGGCGCCAAGCGTGCCGGAGCTGGCGCCGGCACGGGCCAACTTCGCAGGCTATGGCGAAGGCTGGAGCTTGAGTGACTACCGTGGTCGGAAACTGGTGTGGCACACCGGCGGCTGGCCGGGCATGGTCTCGCGCCTGACCCTCGTGCCGGGCGAGAAGCTGGGCGTGGTGGTGCTGACCAACCAGGAAGTGGGTGCGGCCTTCAACGCGATCACCCTGAGTGTGCTCGATGCCTACCTGGGAACCGAGAAGCATGACTGGGTGGATGCCTATGCCAAGGCCGTGGCCAAGGGCCAGGACAAGGCCGATGAAGCCTGGGCCGGGCACCAGGCCGCGCGGGCCAAGGGCAGTACGCCATCGCTGGCGCTGTCCGGTTACACCGGTACCTACCGTGACCGCTGGTATGGCGACATGCAGGTCAGCACCGAAGGCAAGGGCCTGCGCCTTCGCTTCATGAAGACCGCGCAGTTGAGCGGGCGGCTGGAGCATTGGCAGCACGACACCTTCATCGTGCGCTGGGATGACCGCTCGCTCAACGCCGACGCGTTCGTCAATTTCAACCTGGACCCGGACGGCAAGGTGCGCGAGGTGCGCATGCAGCCGATCTCCGACCTGACCGATTTCAGCTTCGATTTCCAGGATCTGCAGTTCACTCCGGCCACGTAAGGGGTAGTGCCGGCCGCTTGCCGGCAACCTCGCGATGTTTGCGGCGAACATGGGATTGCCGGCCAGCGGCCGGCACTACCGGAACCGGGGCATCGTCGGCCGGCGTACACACGCGGCGTGGGATACTCCGCCGGCTATTGATGGCGAGGGAATGCGATGTTCCGTTGGTTTGAATCCCTGATTCCGGTGTTCCCGCCTGTGGACGGGCGCATGCCACCGCGCAAGGTGCTGCCGTTCTACCTGCATTACCTGCGCCCGGTGTGGCCGGTGTTGCTGGCCACACTGATCGCTGGCCTGCTGCTGGCGCTGGTGGAAGTGGCGATGTTCGACTACCTCGGACGCATCGTCGACATGGTTGCCGAGCAGCCGGGTGCCGATTTCTTCAAGCGCCACGCCAACGAGCTGGGGTGGATGCTGTTCATCACGGTCATTGCGCGGCCGATCCTGGTCGGCCTGCACAACCTGCTGGTCAACCAGGCCATCGTGCCTGGACTGAGCAACCGCTCGCGCTGGCTGATGCACAACTACGTGGTGCGGCAGAGCCTGAGCTTCTTCCAGAACGACTTCGCCGGCAGCGTCGCCAACCGGGTGATGCAGACCGGCACCTCGCTGCGCGAATCGGCGGTGCAGATGGTCGATTCGCTCTGGTACATCGTGGTCTACACCGGCACCGCGCTGTACCTGTTCGCACAGGCCGACTGGCGCCTGATGGTGCCGCTGATCCTGTGGATGCTGGTCTATGCGGTGATCCTGGTTTACTTCGTGCCACGCGCCAAGGAACGCGCCTGGATCGCGTCCGAGGCGCGTTCCAAGGCGATGGGCCGCATCGTCGACGGTTACACCAACATTCCCACGCTGAAGCTTTTCGCCCATGGTGGGCGGGAGCAGGCCTACGTAGCCGAATCGATCCAGGAACTGGCGGTCAAGCATCGCGCACAGACCCGGGTCACCACCGGCATGGACCTGGCGATCGCCATCGTCAACGGCTTCCTGATCGCCGGGACGTGCGGGCTGGCACTGTGGCTGTGGAATGGCGGCCACATCACCGTCGGCGCGATCACCCTGGCGACCGGTCTGGTAATCCGCATCCACAACATGTCCGGCTGGATCATGTGGACCATCAACGGCATCTTCGAGGACATCGGCACGGTGCAGGACGGCATCACCACCATCGCCCAGCCGTTGACCGTGCAGGACCGCGAGGATGCAGTGCCGCTTCAGGTGACGCGTGGTGGCGTGCATTTCCAGGACATCCACTTCCACTACGGCAAGAAAGGCGGCGTGATTGCCGGCCTCGACCTGGTGGTGAAGCCGGGCGAAAAGATAGGCCTGGTCGGTCCTTCCGGTGCGGGCAAGTCGACGCTGGTCAACGTGCTGTTGCGGCTTTACGACCTGGAGAGTGGCCGTATCCTGATCGACGATCAGGACATCGCATACGTCACCCAGGAGAGCCTGCGCCAGCAGATCGGTGTGGTCACCCAGGATACCTCGCTGCTGCACCGCTCGATCCGCGACAACCTGCTGTACGGCCGTCCGGATGCCACCGACGAACAGCTGCATGCGGCCGTGGCCAAGGCACGCGCGGCCGCCTTCATCGACACGCTGGTGGACGGGCAGGGACGCAGTGGTTACGACGCCCATGTTGGCGAGCGTGGCGTGAAGCTGTCCGGTGGCCAGCGCCAGCGCATCGCGATTGCCCGCGTGCTGCTGAAGGACGCACCGATCCTGGTGCTGGACGAGGCGACCTCGGCGCTGGACTCGGAAGTGGAAGCGGCGATCCAGGACAGCCTGGATGAGTTGATGGGCGGCAAGACCGTGATCGCGATCGCGCACCGGCTGTCGACCATCGCGCGCATGGACCGGCTGGTGGTGATGGACCAGGGCCGCATCGTCGAGACAGGCACACACGCCGAGCTGATTGCGGCCGGTGGTCTGTACGCACGGTTGTGGGCGCGGCAGACCGGTGGTTTCGTGGCGGCTGATCAGTAATCGTTCCGGGGTCAGAGCCTTCTCTGCGAGAGGGATCCGACCCCAGTCATGTATCCCTTGGGGTCGGATCCCTTTTCGAAGGAAAGGGCTCTGACCCCAGCATGCTTCTGGAGACCTGCATGATCCTCCCCCTACGCCCCCTGTTGCTGGCGCTTGCGTTGGGTGTGAGCACTGCGACCGCGATGGCCGCACCCGTCGCGGACGAGCAGCTGCAGCAGGTCATCCTGCTCAGCCGCCACAACCTGCGCGCGCCGGTGGTGGCCTCCGGCGCGCTCGCCAACGCGACCCCCGAAACCTGGCCACGCTGGGACGTGGGTGCGGGCGAGCTCACCACCAAGGGCGGTGTGCTGGAGGTCTACATGGGCCGCTACATGGGCCAATGGCTGCGCCAGGCAACGTTGCTGCCGGTGTCCGATTGCCCGCAGCCGACTGATTTCCACGCCCATGCCAACAGCCTGCAGCGCACCCAGGCGACCGCGCAGTTCTTCGTCGCCGGTGCGTTCCCGGGCTGCCATGTCGCCATTGAGCAGCGCAGGCCGCTGGGCACGATGGATCCGTTGTTCAATCCGGTGATCCATCGCGGTGATGCGGCGTTCCGTGAGCGCGCGCTGTTGGCCATGCAGCAGGCGCTGGGACGTTCGGAACTGGCACCAGCGCTGGCGGTGGTGGAGGACATCACCCGCTATCCGCAGTCGGCGGTGTGCGCAGGCCGTAGCGACTGCCATCTGACGCTGGCCGGTACCACGTTCAGTGCAGAGCCGGGAAAGGAGCCGCGCGCATCCGGGGCGCTGGCTCTGGCAAGTGGGCTGGTCGACGCGCTGCTGATGCAGCACTACGAAGCCAACGATGCAAGCGCCGAAGGCTGGGGCCGGTTGAACACCGAGGCGCAATGGCAGGCGCTGGCGCAGATCCGCAACCGCTACCAGGACATCCTGTTCGGTACCCCCGAGGTCGCCCGCGACGTGGCCACGCCACTGCTGGCGCAGGTGGACACGCTGTTGAACGATCCGGCCTCGCCGAAGGTGACCCTG
Source organism: Stenotrophomonas sp. AN71 (assembly GCF_050435725.1). Taxonomy (NCBI): domain Bacteria; kingdom Pseudomonadati; phylum Pseudomonadota; class Gammaproteobacteria; order Lysobacterales; family Lysobacteraceae; genus Stenotrophomonas; species Stenotrophomonas sp. AN71. The sequence goes on from NZ_JBNDKU010000004.1 coordinate 245,177, forward strand.
CTGGTCGGCCACGATTCCAACATCGGGTCAGTGCTTGCTGCGTTGGGCATCACCGACTACACGCTGCCGGGCCAGTATGAAAAGACGCCGATCGGCGGCCTGCTGCAGTTCGAGCGCTGGCGCGACCGGCGTCGTGGCGAGCAGCGGATCCGTCTGGTCTACGTCTACCCGACCACCGTGCAGCTTCGCGATGCGCGGCCGTTGACCGACGCGCAGCCGCCGGGTCGCGTCGCCTTGCGGTTGCCAGGCTGCGCCGCGCGCGGCTGCAGCGGCGCCCAGTTCCAGCAGCTTCTGCAGCGTGCCTCTCGCTGAAACAGCAGAGGGCTAGCGCACCGGCGCGCGCACGATGCCACGCGTGGCCATCAGGGTAAGGTCACCGCCCAACCGCGGCGAGTGGAACGGGCCACGTGCATGCGCGGCCTCGAACAAGCCGCCATCGGGTGATCGTAGACGATAGAACTCCACCCAGCCACTGGCCTGCAGCGGCAGCTGTGCCACACCGGTGTGCTCACTGAACCACGCCGGATCTTTGCTGCCCTCGATGACGCGTCGCGCCAGGCGATCGATCGCGTGGTCCTTGCTGGCGTACCAGTCCTGCCCGCGCAGCCGCGCCAGTTCGGCCATCATCACCAGAGGGGCCAGTGCGTAGTCGTGGTAGTGCAGGGCACGCTGCCCACGCGCCATTTCCAGCGGCAGGCTGCCATCGGCCTGGATGTCATCGACGCCCTTCTGGAAGGCGGCGCGGCCGGCCTGCCACAGGGCGTCGTCGTCGGTGGCCAGACCGGTGGCCAGCACACCCAGGCCGCCCCAGTAATAGTGGTTGTTGCGGCGCCGCTTCGGGTTGTCCCAGTAGGTCAGGTTGGCCCGCGCCAGCTGCTGCAGCCACGGATCGATGCGCGCGCGCTGCTGCGGATCGGCCTGGTCATGCACCTTCAGGTAGGCCATGGCCACCGCATCGAGCATCCATTGCCGCATGTAGAACGACTGGTCGTTGTTGACCCGGATCATCTGCCCGAGCATCGCGCCATCCTTCGCCCAGGCGCCGAGCCAGGTCAGCGTGCACTGCGCGGCGGCGGGATCGCCGTCGCGCAGGTAGTCGTCACTCATGCGCGCCACGTCGGCGGCATAGCGGTCCAGTGGCGCGGTGGCGTCATGGTTCTGCTGGTGCAGTGCCGGGTCGATCACCGAACCGGCCTTGTCGGTGTAGTAGCCCAGGGCACGGATGTCGGGTTGTCCGTCCGGCGGTGGGGGGCAGGCGGCGTGTGCGCAAGCGCTGGCCAGCAAGGCGGGAAGCAGGGCGAGGCGAAGCAAGGGGAGGGACATGGAAACCGGCGGAAGGGACGAACCCGGCGAACCATGCGCCTGGACATGTTGTCGGTGCGTGATGCGCATCCGGTGTGCCGACCCACCCCAAACGGCAACGGCCCGGAGCGATCCGGGCCGTTGTCATCCAGCGCATACCCGTCCGATCACTCGATCGGCTGGTCCAGCATCAGCTGCCGGGCGAAACGCACCGGCGGTGCGCCGTAGGACAGCACCTGGTCGTGGTAGGCCTTCAGGTTGAACTTGTCGCCCAGCTTTTCCTGCACTGCCTTGCGGGTGTCGAAGTGTTCCTGCGCACCGACGAAGTAGGTCGGCAGCTGCGCCGAGGTCAGCTGCGCGCGCACCCACTTGCCCGCCGCTTCGCTTTCCTGCTGGAACGCATCGTGGGTCATCAGGTGCATCGCCTTCTCGCGATCCCAGTTGTCCACGTGCACGCCCTGGTCGAGGATCGCGTTGGAGATCGTGCGCAGGTAGAACTTCAGCTGCACCAGGTGGAACAGCGGGTCGTTGTTGAGGTAGCCCTGCTCCTGCATCATGCGCTCGGTGTAGACCGCCCAGCCTTCGGCGAACAGGCCCGATCGCAGCACCGCCCGCAGGGTGGAGGGGAACTTGGCCGAATGCCAGCCTTCCAGGTAGTGGCCCGGAGTGCCTTCGTGGATGCTCAGCAGATGGATCATGCGCGAGTTGTACTCACGCAGGAACGAGTCGACCTGCTTTTCATTCCAGTCGTCCGGAATCGGCGACACGGCGTAGAAGGTCTTCAGGTTCTTGTCCAGCGGGCCCGGCGAATCGCAGTAGGCCACGGCCACGCCACGCTGGAATTCCGGCATCAGGATGATGTCCACCGGCGCGTCGGGCAGGGTCACCAGATCGTGCTCGCGCACGAATGCGGTGGACTGTTCCAGCGCGGCCTTGGCATCGTCGACCACCTTGTCGCGCGCGGGCTTGTCGGCGTAGGCCAGCTCCAGCGCGGCCTCGATGGCCTTCTGCTGCTGCTCGTCGGTCGGCTGGGCCGGCATCTCCGGTGCACCCGGCTTGTCCTTCAGCACGGTCTGCGCGATGCCGTACATGTCCTCGCGCACGCGCTTGAGTTCGGCGCGCGCACGCTCACCGATCTCCTGGCGCGACAGCGACGAGCTCAGCGCGAACTTCAGCTTCTGGTCGTACTTTTCCGCACCGATGCGGAAATCGCCCTTGGCGTTCGGCACCAGGGTCTTGTCCAGCCAGGTCTGCTGCTCGTCTACCGCCTTCTTCAGGCCATCGATGGCGGCCTGCAGGCGCTGCTGGTCGGCCTGCGGCAGTTCCCCGATATGCGGGGTGATGAAGGTATCGACGATGCTGAGGATGCCCTTGTTCTGCTTGGCCACCGTCTCGGCATGGATCTTCGGCACGCGGGCCGGATCCAGGTTCTCGCGGGCCTGGGCGAAGATCGCCGGCAGCTTCTCCATGCGCGCGGTGGCCGATTTCAGGCGATCCGGCAGCGGCGCGAATTCGCGCGCCATCAGGCCGTAGATCGCGCTGCCGGCGATGCCGTTGTACAGCTGCGGGTCCCACTTGCCGGACTGCAGTACCTCGGCGTTCCAGATTTCCGACTGCAGCTGGTTGCGCAGGATCGCCGCGTCCACCTGGTTCTCGCGGCCCAGCTTGGCCACCTCGATCTTGTCCAGCTCACCCAGCAGCGCCTTGTAGGCCGCTACGGTCTTCTGCTGGCCGGCGGCACTCAGGTCATCGAGCTCGCTGTCGTAGCGATGGTCGCCGATCTGGGTGGCGCTGACCGGTGACAGCTGCATCCAGGTATCCAGCGCGCGCTTGGACAGGTCAGCGAAGGCGGCATCGGCCGCCGCGTCCGCGGCCTGCTGGCCGGCGGCCGGGGTGGAAGCGTTGGTCGGGGCGTCGGCCGGCTGGCAACCGGCCAGGGCGGCGACCAGGGCGAGGGCAAGAAGATGCGGGCGCATCGGCGTTCCTGTACGGGGTCAAACCTCGAGCATAGGGCCCTGCGGCGGCTTTGTCCCCGTGCCATAGGATTACCATGGTCGCCGACAAGGACCCTCCAGCGGAGCGCAGGACATGCAATACCAGGGAAGCTGCCATTGCGGCAGGATCGCATTCACCGTACAGGCGCAGGCGCCGATTGACAGTGTCATCGACTGCAACTGCTCGATGTGCCGGCGCCGTGGCAGCCTGCTGTGGTTCGCCCCGCGCGAGGCGTTCCAGCTGACCACCGATCCGGCGGGCGTGGCCACCTATCACTTCAACAAGGCCCACATCGACCACCACCATTGCCGCGAATGTGGCATTGCGCCCTACAGCGAGGCGGTCGACCCACGCTCCGGCATGCCGATGGTGGCCGTCAACGTGCGCTGCGTGCCGGCAGTGGATCTGGCCACGCTGGCCGTGACCTCCTACGACGGAGCCGCGCTGTGAGGCCGGTGCGCGCGTGGACGCGCGTGGTGGCAATGCCGGTGCTCCTGCTGGCGCTGGCGGCGTGTGCGAAGCATGGCGACGTGGCGGCCGATGCCGGAGGCGGTGCTGCAGCCGCCGTTGCTTCGCCGGAAGGCGCGTTCCTGGCCTACGAACATGACGTACAGGTGCAGCTGGAAGCGGCGCAGATCGCGCCGCGCATCCAGCAGATCGCTCAGGCCTGCCAGAGCGCGAAATTCGGTGACTGCGCGGTACTGCAGGTCGATCAGCGCAGCGGCGAGCGACCCAGTGGCGAGGTCAAGGTGCGCATCGCACCGAAGGGCGTCGAACCGTTGATCGCGCTGGCCGGTGAAGGCGGCACGCTGCAGTCGCGCAACACCCGTGCCGAGGACCTCGCTCAGCAGGTGGCAGACACCACGCTGACCAAGGCGCGGTTGGAGAAGGAGCATGCGCGGCTGCTGTCCTACCAGGACCGCAAGGACCTGAAGGTCGAGGACCTGATGGCGATCACCACGCGCCTGTCGGAGATCGAGGCCGGTGTCGAGCAGGCCAACAAGGAGACCGCGCAGCAGCGCCATCGCATTGATACCCAGCTGGTGACGCTGCACTTCGACACCACCTCCGGCCAGCGCAGCCGCAGCGAGATCGGCGAGGCGCTGAGCGAGTCGGGCGGCATCCTCAGCACCAGCGTGGCATTCCTGATCCGTGCGGCGGCCGCATTGCTGCCGGTGGCGGTACTGGCGTTGATCGCAGCATGGGGCGTGCGCGCCTGGTGGCGTCGCCGCCGTCGCAACGCCTGATCGAACCGCGCGTTGCGCTCGCCGGTCGAGGCCCGGCGCTACCGAGGTGCTTCAAGCATCGGGTAGCGCCGGGCCATGCCCGGCGGACGCTCATCCTTCGTCGGTTTCGTACTCGATGAACACGTCCAGTTCCAGCGCCAGCTCCTGCACCGCATCGCGCACCTTCTGTGCGGTGCTTTCGTTGCCGACCTCCACTTCCAGTTCGTGGATGCCTGGACCGATGTCATCGGACAGCCCGGCCGAACTGGAGTCGTCGTCATCCATGTGCGGCATCAGGTCGTCGGTTTCCTCGACATGTTCAATGCCCTCCAGGCCGAGCAGCATATCGCTGATGGCGCGGGCGTCGTCTTCGGTTCCGGTGATGCGCAGTCGCAGCAGGCTCATGTCAGGGGCACGTGGAAGGGTTCGCCAGCAGCCTAGCCAGCGCCAGGCAAAGAGCGGGTGAGGGCGCAGTCAGCTGCGCGTGGCTGGACGCCCGAGCAGACTGTCCGGCAGCGCGGGAATCGGCGTGCGTTCGTCCTGGGCCTGCTCCAGCAGCCAGTCGATGAACAGGCGTGCGGCCGGGCTGGGTGGTTGCCCTTCGGCATGAACCACGTAGTAGGCATAGCGTGCCTTCAACGCCGGTCCAGGCAGGCGCACCACTTCATAACGTTGCAGGTAGGGCTGGGCGATGTGCGTACGCGCCAGTACCGCGCCCATGCCGTACACCGCCGCACGCATCGCGTCGGTGCTGTCGGCGAAGGTGTGCATCGGCGGCAGCGGTGACGGCGGACGCACGCCCGCGTGGCGGAACCAGTCGCGCCAGCCCTGCGGCGACAGATCGCTCAGCAGCGGTAGTTCGGCGATGCGTGCCGGATCCACCAGGGTTTCCACGCCTGCCAGGGCCGGCGAGGCCACCGGGAACAGGTTGTCGTCCATCAGGTGCTGCGCGTGCAGGCCCGGCCATTGGCCCAGGCCGTAGCGGATGCCGACTTCAGGGCCGTTGTCGTCGTAGCGGTCCAGGCCACTGCCGGTGTGCAGCTCGAGGCGGATGTGCGGGTGTGCCTGGGTGAAGCGCGGCAGCCGTGGCACCAGCCAGCAGTACGACAGCGAGCGCAGCGTGGTGATACGCAGTGGCACGCTGTCCGCATCCGGGTGCAGGTGGTGGGCGACCGCGGCGACATCGGTGAAGGCCGCGCTGGCCGCATCGGCCAACTGCCGGCCCTCGGCGGTCAGGCGCACACCGCGCGCGTGGCGCAGGAACAGCCGGGTCTCCAGTACCTCTTCCAGGCGGCGCACGTGGTGGCTGACCGCACTGGCGGTCAGGTGTAGTTCCTGTGCCGCCTGGGCGAAGTTCTGGTGGCGTGCGGCGACCGCGAACACGGCCAGCGCGGGGAGCAGGGAAGGGCGTAGCTGCATGTCCAGCCTCAAACGATATTTGTGGCTGGCAGCGATACTACGCGCTTGTGCGGCGGGTGTCTGCGCCCGATCCTGATTGCCTTGGCGAGGAATGGACGATGGACGGAGGCAGGGCATGAATGCGATCCCACAGGTGGCCGAGCGCGACTGGCGCACACCGCTGGAACTGACCCTGCTGGGCGCCATCTGGGGCTGCTCGTTCCTGTTCATGCGGATGGCGGTGCCGTCGTTTGGCCCGTTCGCGCTGGTCGAGGTTCGTCTGGTGCTGGGCGCGCTGGTGCTGCTGCCGTTCCTGTGGCGCGCCCGGGCACAGTTTCCGCCGCGGCGCTGGCTGTGGCTGGCGCCCATCGGTCTGGTCAACTCGGCGCTGCCGTTCGTGCTGTTCGCCTATGCGGCCGAGCGCGCACCTGCGGCCATCGGCGCGATCTGCAACGCCATGACAGTCCTGTTCGCCGCGTTGATCGCGTTCCTGTTCTTCGGCGAGAAGATCGGTGTGCGCCGCGCGGGCGCTCTGCTGGTGGGCTTTGCCGGGGTGGTGGTGCTGGCCACGGCCAAGATATCGGGCCTGAGCATTGGTACCGCGGTGCTGGCCGGCGCGGCCGCCTCGCTGCTGTACGGCTTGGGTGTGAATCTGGTGAAGCGGCATATGACCGGGCTGCCCTCGGCCGCGGCGGCAGCGGCCACGCTGTCGTGCGCCTCCTTGTGGTTGTTGCCGATGGCGCTCACTCATCTGCCGCAGGGCCCGATTCCGGGCAAGGCATGGGGTGCGGCGATCGCACTGGGCGTGGTCTGCACCGGATTCGCGTTCCTGATGTTCTATCGCCTGATCGGTCGTATCGGCCCGTCGCGCGCCTCGACGGTGACCTACCTGGTTCCGTTGTTCGGGGCGGCCTTTGCGTGGCTGTTCCTGGGCGAGCCGGTGACGCTGCAGATGTTGATCGCCGGCGGGTTGATCCTGGGGAGTGTGGCGGTGAGTCAGAAGGGGTGAGGGAGCGTGCAGCCGAGCATGGCTCGGCTACAGTAGATCCACGCCATGCGTGGATGCTTTCCGCTTCGCATTGCCAACCCGCCGCTGCGCTCGCCGGGCATGGCCCGGCGCTACCGCACCGGCACCGGAACATTGCAAAGATCGATATGCCCCGCCGGGCGCTTGTAGAAATCATCCACGCGATTGCGTCGCGCCTCGACCGTATCGGCGAAGGTCTTCGAATCGGTGCGCAGTACCTGGATCGGTGTGCGCTCGGCCGCGGGCACGTCGCTGACGCGACGGATCGACACGATCGGCGTACGCAGCTTCGGGTCGGCATAGAAACCCATCGGCGCCGGTCCACGCGGGGTCGCGCTGAGCAGCTCCATGCCCTTCAGCACGCGGCCGACCACGGTGATGTTGCGGTCCAGCTGGCGCGGTGACTGGCCGGTCACCACATACAGCTCGGCGCCGATGCTGCTGTCTTCCTCGTTGTTGCGGCCGGCGCCGAGCATGCCGTAGCAGTGCGCGAGCCACGCCTTGCCGGCCTGCGGGTGCTGGCCGACCGGGAAGCCGTCGACGAAACCGGTCTGCGCGGCCCAGCCATCGCGATCCGGCAGCACGCTGACCTTCAGGCCGGCGCTGGCGCGCTCGAACTCGGCCGGCAGCTTGCGTGCCGCGCTGCCGAACGGTTTGGCCTTGGCCGCATCATCGGCGTCGGCATCGCCGAACTGCACCACGAAGTTGTCCTGCGAGCGGTAGATGCTGGTGCCGTCCCAGAAGTGCTCGTGGGCGAAGGTCTGGATGTTGGCCACATGCCGCGGGGCGAACTGCGGCGCCAGCTCGATGATCACCCGCCCGGCCGGCAGGTCCATGTACAGCAGGTTGGCCGGATCCGGCGTGCGCCAGTCGCTGGCCGCCGAAGCATCGAGGATCTGCTGCGGGCTGCGGTAGGGCGTGGCCGCGCTGGCCATGGCGGGCAGCAGGCAGGCGAAGGCCAGGGCGGTCAGGGCAAGGCGACGACGGTGCGGCATGGGAACCCCGGAACATGAACGAGGCTTCGATTCTGCGTGAGCGGCCCGGCCACGCCAACCGGCACGATGACTAACGACACATTCGCTATACCGAACTTCGCACTACTGTGGACTTCAACGTAGTGGAGGGCCGGTCATGTCCGAGGACGACGTCCACCTGAAGAAGTTCCAGAAGGAGTTGAGTGCCGGAACCGTGTCGCTGGCACTGCTGGCGGTACTGGCCCGGGCCGGGGCGCCGCTGTACGGCTACCTGATCGCCAAGGAGCTGGAGCGCGTGGGCGAGGGCGTGCTGAGCGGCAAGCAGAGCGCGTTGTACCCGGTGCTGCGCAATCTGGAAGGGGCCGGCCTGCTGGAAAGCCATGTGGAGCCGTCCAGCAGTGGGCCACCGCGGCGCTACTACCGCATCAATGAACGTGGCCGCGAAGTGCTGGCGCAGTGGCGCCAGGCCTGGCAGGCCACCCGCGATTCCGTCGATTCCGTGTTGGAGGGGGTACCGCAATGAACGACCCGAGCCCGGCAGGCCGTGCCCTGCCCACCACCATCCCGCAGTACCTGGCGCAGCTGCGCGCTGCGCTGGACGGTGCCGACCCGGCGATGGTGCAGGACGCGCTGTACGACGCCGAGGAATACCTGCGCTCGGAGCTGGCCGCGCAGCCCGGCCGCAGCGAGGCCGAGGTGATCGCCGATGTTGCTGGCAGCTACGGTGCGCCCGACGAAGTGGCGGAGATCTATCGCGAAACCGAGCTCACAGTGAACCGTGCGCTACGCGCGCCGCGGGCGGATACCGCGCCGGTGCTGCGTGCGGCGGCGGAAGCCAGTGGCGTCGAGCCGGCCGCACCGCCGCCGGCGCCGGTGCAGCGCTCGCTGCTGGCACGTTTCTTCGGCGTGGTGACCGATCCGCACACCTATGGCGCGCTGTTCTACATGCTGCTCTCGCTGGCCACCGGCATCTTCTTCTTCACCTGGGTTGTGACCGGCCTGTCGCTGTCGCTGGGCCTGTTGATCCTGATCATCGGCGTTCCGCTGACCGTGCTGTTCTTCGGTTCGGTGCGTGGCCTGGCGTTGCTGGAAGGGCGGTTGGTGGAGGCATTGCTGGGCGAGCGCATGCCGCGCCGGCCGCGCTATACCGATCACAGCCGCAGCTGGCTGCAGCGCATCGGCGACATGTTCACCGATGGCCGCACCTGGCTGACCCTGCTGTACTTCGTGCTGATGCTGCCGCTGGGCATCCTCTACTTCACCCTCGCGGTGACGTTGCTGTCGCTGTCGCTGAGCCTGGTCTGGGCGCCGGTCGCGGCGATCTTCAGTGGCGACATCCCCGGCGTGTACATCAACGATGTGAATGTGTTGCCGATGGCAGCCTCGCCGCTGGTGGCGATCGTGGTTGCCGGGGCGGGCGCGCTGCTGCTGGTGCTGACCCTGCATCTGGCGCGCGGCATCGGCAAGCTGCATGGAATGCTGGCCAAGAATCTGCTGGTGCGGTTGTAAGCAGGAGTCCGCACTTTGGTAGGTGCCAACCTTGGTTGGCACGATCGATCAGATGTCGGGATTCGCGGCAGAGCGCCAACCAAGGTTGGCCTCTACCAGCGAGGGGCGTTACCCCGCCTTGCGCCGCAACGGAGTAACGTTGCTCTTCTTCTTCGTGACCTTCGCCGCCGGTGCCTCTGCATGCGCGGCGAAGAAGTCGCGTACCTTCGGGTACACCACTTCGCGCCAGCGGCGGCCACTGAAGATGCCATAGTGGCCGGCACCTTCGACGATGAAGTGCTCACGGCGATCAGCCGCAATACCCGTGCACAGTGCCTGCGCCGCTTCGGTCTGGCCCAGCCCGGCGATGTCGTCCAGCTCGCCTTCGATGCTCAGCAACGCAGTATCGCGGATGGCCGACGGATCGACCTTCTCACCGTTGACCACCCACTCGCCACGCGGCAGCAGGAAGTCCTGGAACACCACGCGGATGGTGTCCAGGTAGTACTTGGCTGGCATGTCCAGCACCGCGTTGTACTCGTCGTAGAAGTGACGGTGCGCGTCAGCGTCTTCCAGATCACCCTTGACCAGGTCGGTGTAGAAATCCCAGTGCGAGCTGAAATGACGGCTCGGATTCATCGACAGGAAACCGGCATGCTGCAGGAAGCCCGGATACACGCGGCGGCCGGCGCCGGGATAGCTGGCCGGTACGCTGTGGATGACGTTGTTCTCGAACCACGACAGCGGGTTCTGCGTGGCCAGGTTGTTCACTGCGGTCGGGCTGCAACGCGCATCGATCGGCCCACCCATCATCACCAGCGTGCGCGGCGTCGGTTCACCGCGGCTGGCCATCAGCGAAACCGCGGCCAGCACCGGCACGGTCGGCTGGCAGACGCTGACCACGTGCAGGCGCTCCACGCCGAGGTGGCGGATGAACTCCTGGATGTAGGCGATGTAGTCGTCCAGGCCGAATTCGCCTTCGCTGGCCGGCACCATGCGCGCATCGACCCAGTCGGTGACGTACACACGGTGGTCGCGCAGCAGGGTGCGCACGGTGTCGCGCAGCAGGGTGGCGTGGTGGCCAGACAACGGCGCAACGACCAGCACGAACGGCTGGTTGAGCATGGTGTGCAGCTGGTCGGCTTCATTGCTGTGGCGCTTGAAGCGCAGCAGCTTGCAGAACGGCTTGCTCACTTCCTCGTGCACGACGATCGGCACGCGCTCGCCATCGACGTCGATTTCGTTGATGCCCCACTCGGGCTTCTCGTAATCCTTGCCGATGCGATGGAACAGCTCGTTGACCGCAGCCAGGCGATCGGCACCGGGCATCTGCGACCACCAGTGGCCCGGGTTGGCGAAGAACTTGGCGTTGGCCTGGGCCTGGTGCACCCAGGGGGCGAGCAGGTTGCGGGTCAGTTCGTGCAGTTGATAGAGCATGACGACCGAATATGTATGGTCATATGTTGCCGCGCAGCATATCCCATCCGGGTGTCCCGCAGGTTAAGTTGGCTGAAAATAATGAATCCGGATTCACATCCGTTCCAGCGCGGCCGCATCGCCTGCCAGGGCTGGGCCGAGCCAGCAGTGCGACCCTACCGGCTGCAGGCCGTGCTGGGCCAGCGTGCGGTGATACCAGCGCGCCGGGCGGGCCTGGAAGCCTTCGTGGTCGCCATCGAACTCGTCCTCGGCGGCGAAGGTCTCCAGGAAGGCCACGCCGCCGGTCAGCTCGGCCACGCCGGCCAGGCCCGCGCGCAGTTCGCGGTTGGGCACGTAGTGCATCACGTCCGAGCAGACCAGCAGGTCGACCGGGGCACAGGGCCGCAGCCAGGCGAAATCGCCGAAGCGGGCCAGATGCAGGTTGCGGGTGCGACCGTAGCGGCGAACAGCGTACTCGCTGCTGTCGAAGCCCAGGTATTCGACCTTCGGACGCAGCTTCAGCAGCGGAGCACGCCAGGCGCCTTCGCCGCAGCCGATGTCCAGCACGCTGCGGATCGGACGTTCCAGGTAGTACTCGGCGCTGGCCACGGCCAGTGCGACCTTGCGCGCCAGTCGGGCGCTGCCGCCGATGTCGGCACGGCGGTACCAGCGTTGGAAGTAGGCGGCGTCGTAGGTCTTGTCCATGGAGCAGGGCGCGTTCGGGGAAACGGCGTCTATCGTACGGTGTTGCGCCGCGCCATGCGTCGATGTGTCGCGGCGGTGTTGCGTAGGGGGACGTGGGCACGGCGTGCGAGAATGGCCGCCCCTCTACGCCAGCCGCCGGAGCGAGCGCATGCAGAGCTACTTCTGGGTCAAGACCTTCCACATCGTATTCGTGGTGGCGTGGATGGCCACGGTGTTCTACCTGCCGCGCATCCTGGTCAACCTGGCCGAGACGGCAGGGCAACCGGCAGTGGTCCAGCGCCTGCAGCTGATGGGCCTGCGGCTGTATCGTTTCGGTCATTCGATGTTCGGCCTGGCGGTTCTGCTGGGCCTGGTGCTGTGGCTGGGTTACAGGGTCATCCCGGGATTCCCGACCATGGTCGCGCCACAGGGCGCCGGCTGGCTGCACGCCAAGCTGGGCCTGGTGGTGCTGCTGCTGGCGTACTTCATCTGGATCGGTCGCCTGCTCAAGGGCGTGGGCAACGGCAGGGCACTGCCGTCTTCGCGGGCGCTGCGTTGGATCAACGAAATCCCGCTGCTGGCCTTCATTCCGATCGTGTGGCTGGTACTGGCCAAGCCGTTCTGACGGAACCGTCGTAGATCCACGCCATGCGTGGATGCTGTACGAGGCACAAACCAAAAGAGCCGGGCATCTGCCCGGCTCTTTTGGTTCTGCCATCGCATGGGAGTTGCCGGCCAGCGGCCGGCACTACCGGGTTTATGCCGCTTCGTAGGTGCCATAGCTGCGCAGGCGCGTGTAGCGCTGTTCCAGCAGCTGCTCGGTGGACAGCTTTTCGAGTGCGTCCAGTTCGTTCATCAGCACGGCCTTCAGGCGCTTGGCCATCTGTGTCGGGTTGCGGTGCGCACCGCCGGTCGGCTCGCGCACGACCTTGTCGACCAGGCCCAGGCTCTTCAGGCGCGGGGCGGTCAGGCCCAGCTGCTCGGCTGCATCCTTGGCCTTGCCGGCGTCCTTCCACAGGATCGAGGCGCAGCCTTCCGGGGTGATGGTCGAGTAGACCGAATACTCCAGCATCACGGTGCGGTCGCCCACGCCCAGCGCCAGCGCGCCGCCGGAACCGCCTTCACCGATCACGGTGCAGATGATCGGCACCTTCAGTTCGGCCATCTCGATCAGGTTGCGTGCGATCGCTTCGGACTGGCCACGCGATTCGGCATCGATGCCCGGCCACGCGCCGGCGGTGTCGATCAGGGTCAGCACCGGCAGGCCGAAACGCTCGGCCATCTTCATCAGGCGCAGGGCCTTGCGGTAGCCCTCCGGCTTGGGCATGCCGAAGTTGCGCTTGATCTTTTCCTTGGTGTCACGGCCCTTCTGGTGGCCGATCAGCATCACCGCGCGGCCGTTGATGCGGGCCAGGCCGCCCATGATGGCCTTGTCGTCGGCGAAGGCACGATCACCGGCGAGTTCCTGGAACTCATCGCAGATGGTGCGGATGTAGTCGGCGGTATACGGGCGCGACGGATGACGGGCCAGCTGCAGCACCTGCCACGAGGTCAGGTTGCGGAAGATCTGCGCGGTGCGTACGCGCAGTTTGTCCTGCAGGGCGTGCACTTCCGCCTCGACATTGACCGCCGGCCCGGCACTGGCGTTGCGCAGTTCCTGGATCTTGGCTTCCAGGTCAGCGATGGGTTGCTCGAAGTCGAGGTAGTTCGGATTCATCGGAAGCCGTCGTGTAAAGAAGAGGGGAATTCTAGCCGAATGCGTGCAAACCACCCGTACGCCTTCGTCTGGAAGGCGACGGTAGCGCAGGCGGGAAGGGCGCGCCAGTCAGCTCAGGGCACCACCAGCGCGCTGCGGCCCATCAGCTGGCCACGCTGGGAGACGAAGTCGTTGTAGGCCTCGTTGGCTTCCCGGCCCAGCGTGCTGCCCAGGGTGGCGGTGGCCGAGGTGAAGGCCATCTGCGCGGCGAAGTCCTGCTTGCGCAGGGCCTTCTGTTCATCGGCGCTGGTGGCTTTCAGCCACTGCGCGTAGACCTCCCGCAGCGGCGCGGCATGCGCCTCGAAGGCCGGTACCAGCGCCGGCAGGCTGGCCGGGGCCCGTTCCAGGCTGAACGCCGGGGTCACGTAGCCGGCCGGCTGTTCGCGCCTGAACGCGCCGGGCTCACCCATGCTTTCTTCCACGTAGCTGATGAAGTCCGGCGCGGTGAACACCTTGGCCACGATCTGGCCGCCGCTGGAATCGACATGGGCCACCACCTTTTCCTTCGGGAACGGCTCGCGCACACCGTAGGTCCAGGTCTTGTCGATGAACAGTTCGTGGTGCTTCTCGAACGGGCCTTCGAAGTCCACCCCGCCCAGCTCGATGCCGGTGTTGCCAACGCCGAAGTTCTTCAGCTTGCTCTCGTCGGTGACATAGATCTCACGGGCGATCACATACTCGCTCAGGGTGGGGTTGATCAGGCCGCCTCGGCCGTCGACGTAGACGATGAAACGCACCTCACCGAGCGCATCGGTGTGCAGGCGATGCTCGCCCACGGCCAGCGAGATCGGGCGCGAACCCTGTGCGGCCACCGGCAGCTCCTTGCCATCGATGCTCAACGCCAGCGGCGTGTCGGTCGGGTTGTCGATCTGGAAGTCGATCTTCGACGGAGCGCAGGCCGCCAGGGCCAGCGCGGCAGCGAACGGGAACAGCAGGGTCTTCATCGGCAATCGTCCTTGATACATGGAACGGGAAAACAGGGGGGGCGTACAGGGTAAAACCAAGCCAGCGTCAGCTGGCCCATGGCGGGCTGTAGCGCACCTTCAGTGTGCGCACGGCCGGGTCGGCGCGCAGCGCCTCCATCAGTTTGGAATCGATGCGCACCGCGCTCTGCCCGGAGACATCGAGCATGCCGGCGATGCCGCCCTGCGGCCCCTTCAGCAGCAGGTCCAGGCGCAGCGGCGTGCGGCCCGGGCGATGGCGGTCAAGCAGGGCATCGATGCGCTCCCAGACCGGGCGTTGCTGGCGCAGGTCCAGGCGCAATGACAGGCGCGTGGCGTAGTTGGCGCAGACCTCATCGAAATCCCAGCACTGGCGGATGCGCAGCGCAAAGCCGCCATTGAACTCGTCCTCGCGCAGGCCACCCTTGACTACCAGGATGCGGTCCTTGGTCATCAGGTGGCCGAACTCGGCCATCGCGTCGGAGAACGCGCTGCACTCGACGCGGCCGCGGCCATCCTCCAGCTGGATGAAGATCTGGTTCTCGCCCTTGCGGCGCACGCCGACCACCTGGCCGGCCAGCACGGTCTGCACTTCCGGACGCCAGCGCTTTTCGCCGCCACCGCCGCCACCGCTGTTGGCGCTCCAGATCTTCTCGACCGCGCCCAGGTCGTTGCCGACCAGGTCGCGCACGTCGTCACGCCAGGGATCGAACGGGTGGCCGCTGAGGTAGAAGCCCAGCGTGTCGCGCTCGCCGTTCAGGCGCTGCAGCAGCGGCCATTCCTCGGCTTCGGGCAGGTCCAGCTGGATCGAGACGGTGCTCGGGTCGGGGCCGCCGAACAGCGAGTTCTGCCCGGAGGCGCGCTCGCGCGCCATCTGGTCGGTGGCCTTGACCACTTCCGGCAACTGCAGCATCAGCGAGGCGCGGTTGTGGCCGAGCTCGTCCAGCGCCCCGCAGTTGATCATCGCTTCCAGCGTGCGCCGGTTGAGCTTGGCCGAGCCGACGCGGGTGCAGAAGTCGAGCAGGTCCTTGAACTCGCCGCCCCTCAGGCGCTCATCCACCACCGCTTCGCACGCGCCCTGGCCAACGCCCTTGATCGCGCCCAGGCCGTACTGGATGGTGTCCGGCGTGGCCGCTTCGAACATGAAGGCCGACTGGTTCACCTTCGGCGGCAGCACCGTGAGGCCGAGGTTGCGCACCTCGTCGAGGAAGCCGACCACCTTGTCGGTGTTGTCCATGTCCGAGGACAGCGTGGCCGCCATGAACTCGGCCGGGTAGTGGCGCTTCAGCCATGCGGTCTGGTAGCTGACCAGCGCGTACGCGGCCGCGTGCGACTTGTTGAATCCGTAGCCGGCGAACTTCTCCATCAGGTCGAAGATCGCATCGGCCTTGGCTTCGTTCACGCCATCCTTGGCCGCACCTTCGCGGAAGATCTCGCGATGCTTGGCCATTTCGGCCGGCACCTTCTTGCCCATCGCGCGGCGCAGCAGGTCGGCGCCGCCCAGCGAGTAGCCGCCGACGATCTGCGCCATCTGCATCACCTGCTCCTGGTACACCATGATGCCGTAGGTGTCCTTCAGGATGGCTTCGGTGCGCGGATCGGGATAGATGATTTCTTCCTGGCCGTGCTTACGCGCGTTGAACGAGGGAATCAGGTCCATCGGGCCGGGGCGGTACAGCGACACCAGCGCGATCAGGTCTTCGAAACGGTCGGGGCGCGCGTCCTTCAGCAGGCGGCGCATGCCCGAGGATTCGAACTGGAACACCGCGCCGGTATTGCCGTTGGCGAAGATGTCCTTGTAGGTGGGTGTGTCGTCGAGCGGAATCGCAGCGATGTCCACCGGCGGAATGCCGGCGCGCGCGTGGCGCTGGTTGATCGCCTTCACCGCCCAGTCGATGATGGTCAGCGTGCGCAGGCCGAGGAAGTCGAACTTCACCAGGCCCACTTCTTCCACGTCGTTCTTGTCGAACTGGGTTACCGGATTCTTGCCGAGGCCGTTCTCGTCGTGTTCGGCGTACAGCGGGCAGAACTCGCTCAGCGGCTCGGGGCCGATCACCACGCCACCGGCATGCTTGCCGGCGTTGCGGGTGAGGTCTTCCAGCTGCAGCGCCAGGTCGATCAGGTCGCGGACATCGTCCTCGCTCTCGTAGCGCTGGATCAGCTCCGGCGAGGCCATCTCCGAGCTGGGGCCTTCCTTGCCCTTGCCCAGCGCATCCTTCAGGTGGATGCCGAGGATGTTCGGGATCAGCTTGGAAACGCCATCGACCAGCCCGTACGGGAAGCCGAGCACGCGCCCGGAGTCGCGCACCACCGCCTTGGCGGCCATGGTGCCGTAGGTGATGATCTGGCTGACGCGTTCACGCCCGTACTTGCGCGCGACGTAGTCGATCACTTCATCGCGGCGGTCCATGCAGAAGTCGATGTCGAAGTCGGGCATCGACACGCGTTCCGGGTTCAGGAAGCGCTCGAACAGCAGGTTGTACGGCAGCGGGTCCAGATCGGTGATCTTCAGCGCCCACGCCACCAGCGAACCGGCACCCGAACCACGGCCCGGGCCGATCGGGATGCCCTGGTTCTTGCCCCACTGGATGAAGTCGGCCACGATCAGGAAGTAGCCGGGGAAACCCATCTTGATGATGGTGTTGAGCTCGAATTCCAGGCGCTCGAAGTACTCCTCGCGGGTCTTGCCCGGCGCCAGCGGATTCTTCTGCAGGCGCTCTTCCAGGCCGTCGCGCGAGAGCTTCTGGATCCAGGTGTCCAGGGTCTCGTCGTCGGGCACCGGGTAGTTGGGCAGGAAGTAGGTGCCCAACCGCATCTCGATGTTGCAGCGTTCGGCCAGTGCCAGCGTGTTGTCGATGGCATCGGGGATGTCGGCGAACAGCGCGCACATCTCTTCGGGCGACTTCAGGTACTGCTGGTCGCTGTATTCGCGCGGGCGCTTGGGATCGTCCAGCACCCGTCCGGTGGAGATGCACACGCGCGCTTCGTGCGCGCTGAAGTCCGACGGCGCCAGGAAGCGCACATCGTTGCTGGCCACCACCGGCAGGCCACGCTGGCCGGCGGCCATCAGCGCGAACTGGTTGAAGGCTTCCTCGCCATCGCGGCCGGTGCGGGTCAGTTCCAGGTGCAGGCCATCGCCGAACACGCGCTGCCAGTCGGCCAGCTGCTGCTCGGCCAGCTCATGCTTGCCGTCCAATGCCAGGCGCCCGGCCAGGCTCTGCCGCCCGGCCAGCGCGAACAGGTTGGCATTGCCGGCCTTGAGCCAGTCCGGGTGCACGGCCACGCCGCCTTCCGGGCGATGGCCTTCCATCCAGGCACGGGTCAGCAGCCGCGACAGGCTCAGGTAGCCCTCGCGGTCCCGGCACAGCAGGGTCATCCGCCAGGGGTCCTGGCCCTCCTCGGCGATCAGCACGTCGGCGCCGGCGATCGGTTTGATGCCCACGCCTTCGGCGGCCTTGTAGAACTTGACCAGGGCGAACAGGTTGTTGAGGTCGGTCACCGCCAGCGCAGGCAGGCCGAGCTCCACCGAACGTGACAGCAGGTTGGCCTGCTTGGCCTTCTTCGGGTCGGCCTGGTCCGGCTTGGCCGGCACACGGATGGTCGAGTCCGCCAGCGAGAACTCGGTGTGGACGTGGAGATGTACGAAGCGGGAGTTGGACATGCCGGACCAGGTTGGAGCGCGCGGGCCCCGGGTGCCGACGGGGAGATCGTCGCCGGGGTCGTAATGCGCTGGAGTGCCCGGTCAGGGTAGCGAGGGCAGGGGGAAGCGACAAGGACTTGACGGTACGCCGATTGCGCGAATGCCGCCGGGCATGGCCCGGCGCCGTTGTTCACGCGATGGCTGTGATCGCGGGGGCTGGCGCTGCTTCCAGGCATTCGCGCACCGGGGCGAAGCTGCGCCGATGCTCCGGGCAGGGCCCGTGCTCGCGCAGGGCGGCCAGGTGCGCCGGGGTGCCATAGCCCTTGTGCTGGTCGAAACCGTACTGCGGGTGGCGGGCATGCACGTCCTGCATGTAGCGGTCGCGCGAGACCTTGGCCAGGATCGAGGCGGCCATGATCGCGCGGTCGATGCCATCGCCACCGACCAGCGCCTGCGCCGGCAGCACCAGGCCCTTGGGCACCACGTTGCCGTCGATGCGGGCGAAGCCGGCCACGTGGGCAACCGCCGCGACCGCATCGCGCATGCCCTGCAGGGTGGCCTGGTAGATGTTCAGGCGGTCGACGCTGTCCACGTCCACCAGCACCACATGCCAGGCCAGCGCCCGCTCGATGATGCGGTCATGCAGCTGTTCGCGGCGTGCGGCGGTCAGCTGCTTGGAATCATCCAGGCCGTTGATACGCGGCCGGGACGGGTCGAACACCACCGCGGCGACCGCCACCGGGCCTGCCAGCGGACCGCGCCCGGCCTCATCGACGCCGGCGACCAGCCGCTCCGGTTCCACCACCGGCGTTCCATCGAACAGGGCCAGGCTGGCCGCCGCGGCGTGACGGCGGCTCATGCCTGGGCCGCGTCGCGCATCAGCAGCTCGCCGACGGCGTCGGCGGCGCGGGCCGAGGCATTGCGGCGCAGTCGCTCATGCAGGCGGACGTAGGTGTCCTGCAGGTCGGTCACCCGTTGCGGGTGGTCGAACCATTGCTGGATGGCCGCAGCCAGCTTCTCCGGCGTGCAGTCGTGCTGCATCAGTTCTGGAGCCAGGTCCTGGCCGGCCAGGATGTTGGGCAACGCGAAGCGGTCGACCTTGATCAGACCGAGTGCCTTGACCAGGCGGTAGGTCAGCTCGTTGACGCGGTAGCCGACCACCATCGGTCGCTTCACCAGCATCGCTTCCAGGGTTGCGGTGCCCGACGCCAGCACCACCACGTCGGCCGCGATCATCGCGTTGCGGGCCTGTCCATCGAGTACGTGCGAATAGGCGACCGGCAACGCCGAACGCGAAAGCTGTTCCTCGATCAGCCGCTTGCAGGCGGCGTTGGCCGCCGGCACCACCACGTGCAGGCCCGGAATACGTTCGGAGACCTGCCAGGCGGCTTCGAAGAAGGGTTCACCCAGGCGCGAGATCTCGCCCAGGCGGCTGCCCGGCAGGACGGCCAGCACCTTGGCCGAGGTTGGCAGGCCGAGCGCTGCACGCGCCTGTTCACGGTCGCCCTGCAGCGGAATGTCATCGGCCATCGGATGGCCTACGAAACGTGCGTCGATGCCATGCCTGGCATAGATCGGTGGTTCCATCGGGAACAGGCACAGCACCAGGTCGGCGCTGCTGCCGATCTTCTCGGCGCGTTTCTCGCGCCAGGCCCAGACCGAGGGGCTGACGTAATGCACGGTGGGCACGCCACGCTGCTTCAGCCAGCGCTCGATGCCGAGGTTGAAGTCGGGTGCGTCGATGCCGATGAACACGTCCGGCTGCCATTCCAGCGCACGCTGGCGGAACGCCGAGCGCAGCTTGAGCAGCCGGGGCAGATGACGCAGCACTTCGGTCAGGCCCATCACCGCCAGCTCGCTGGCATCGTGCCAGGTCTGGCAGCCGGCGCTTCGCATGGCATCGCCGCCGATGCCGGCGAATTCGGCACTGGGGAACCGCGCCTTCAACTCGCGCACCAGGCCCGCGCCGAGCAGGTCGCCGGAGGCTTCACCGGCGACCAGCGCGATCCGCAACGGGCGCTCGCTGAGCACCCGCTGCGCGGGAACGCTGCCGGCCATCGAGGCCAGCGGGATCACCGCGGCGCCGGCCGGCGCCTGGCCGGTCGTACTGCTCATCGCAGCAGGGGCCTCTCGGCATGCTCGATGAAGTCCAGCATGGCCTTCACGTCGTCGCTGTCGCGTGCCTGTTCGGTCAGCTGCAGCTTGGCCTCGGCCAACGGAAGGCCCGCCACGTACAGGGTGCGATAGGCACGCTTGATGGCCGAGATGCGGTCGGCATCGAAGCCGCGGCGCTTCAGGCCCTCACTGTTGATGCCGCGCGGGCGACCGAGCGAGTCGGTGCCGACCATGGTGAACGGCGGAACGTCGCCATTGGTCAGTGCCCCCATGCCGAGGAAGGCATGCGCGCCGATTCGGCAGAACTGGTGGGCACCGGCAAAGCCGCTGATGATCACGTGGTCACCCACGGTGACATGGCCGGCCAGGGTTGTGTTGTTGGAGAACACGCAGAAATTGCCGACATGGCAGTCGTGCGCCACGTGCGTGTAGGCCAGCATCCAGTTGTCGTTGCCGATGGTGGTGATGCCGCCGCCGCCGCCGGTGCCGCGGTTGAGGGTGACGAACTCGCGGAACACGTTGCGGTCGCCGATCACCAGTTCGGTGCGCTCGCCGGCGAACTTCTTGTCCTGCGGCTCGCCGCCGATCGCGGCGTGGCCGACGAAACGGTTGTCGCGGCCGATCCGGGTCGGGCCATGGATGCTGCAATGGGGGCCGACCACCGTGCCGGCGCCGATCTCAACGTCGGGGCCGATCAGGGTGAAGGCACCCACCTGGACGTCGTCGGCCAGGCGCGCGGCCGGATCGATGACGGCGGTGGGGTGGATCCGTGGTGCGTTGTCAGTCATTGCTGCCTCCAGTGGATCAGCCCTTGGCGCCGGCGCACATGACCTCGGCCGAGGCAACGACTTCACCGTTGACCTTGGCCTCGCCGTAGTACCAGCCCATGTTGCGGATCAGGCGCTTCATCTGCACGTCCAGCATCAGCACGTCGCCGGGGACGACCTGCTTGTTGAAGCGGGCGTTTTCCACCTTGACCATGTAGAACAGCTTGGACTGCGCATCGCGGCCCAGCGTGAGCTGGGTCATCACGCCACCGGCCTGGGCCAGCGCTTCGATGATCAGCACGCCGGGCATGATCGGGCGGCCCGGGAAGTGGCCCTGGAAGAAGGGCTCGTTGATACTGACGTTCTTCTGCGCCAGGATGCGCTTGGCCTCGACATCGAGTTCAAGCACCCGGTCGACCAGCAGGAACGGGTAACGGTGCGGAAGCAGTTCCTGGATCTGGCAGACATCGATCGGAAGCTGCAGCGAGTCGTTCATTCTTTCTCCTTGCCAGCAGCCAGGACGCGGCGAGCCAATGCGTCCAGCTGCTTGAAGCGCGCGGCGTTCTTGCGCCACGTGCGGTTGTCGGTCAATGGGGTGCCGGACGAGTACTCGCCCGGCTCGGTGATGGAGTTGCGAACCACCGACTTGCCGGTGATCACGACCTTGTCGCAGATTTCAAGGTGGCCCACGACGCCGACGGCGCCACCGAGCAGGCAGTAACGGCCGATCTTGGCGCTGCCGGCGATGCCGGTGCAGCCGGCGATGGCCGAGTGGGCGCCGATCTGCACGTTGTGCGCGATCTGTACCAGATTGTCCAGGCGCACATCCTCGGCGAGGGTCGTGTCTTCCAGGGCACCACGATCGACGCAGGTGTTGGCGCCGATCTCGCAATCGTCGCCGATCCGCACGCCACCCAGCTGCGGCACCTTGATCCACTTGCCGGCATCCATCGCCAGGCCGAAGCCATCGGCGCCGAGCACGGCACCGGGGTGGATGCGCACGCGCTTGCCGAGCTTGACCCGGGTGACCAGGGTGACCCGGGCAATCAGTTCACAGCCGGTATCCAGGCTGCAGTCCTCGCCGATCACGCTGCCGGGACCGACGATGCAGTTCTCGCCCACGACGCTGCGCGCACCGATGGTGACGAACGGACCAATGTGGGCGCTGGCGGCCACCTGGGCATCGGGATCGATGACGGCGCTGGGGTGGATGCCGGGCGGTCGGGTCGGTGCGATGTCGAACAGCGCGGCGATCTTGGCGAAGACCGTGTACGGATCCTTGGCGACGAGCGCGGCGCCGGGGGCGGCCTCGACGTCGTCGGCACGCAGTACCACCAGCGCGGCCTGGCTGTCGGTCAGCTGCGCGCGATAGCGCGGGTTGGCAAGGAAGGTCAGCTGGCCAGGACCGGCGTGGGCGAGGGTGGCCACGCCATGGATGGCGGTCGCCGGGTCGCCATGGACCTGCAGGCCGAACTGCTCGGCGAGTTGCTGGGCGGTGTAGGTGGGAGTATTCACGGCGGGAGTTTAACGTGTGACGCCATTGCGGTCATGCGGGGGCGGTTGTACAGCCAACGGCGGAGCCCCTTGCGGCCGGCAGAGCCAGTTTCATGGGCTGGGTCGGTCGGGTCGGGGCCGCGGGGGACGGCGCAAGTACGTCCATGTAGCCTTGGTCGCCGCATCCATGCGGCTCACCCCCCCGCAGCCCCGACCCGCCCGACCTTCGACGCTCTGGCGCGAGTGCCAGCCACGGAAAAACAGGAAAGATCAGAAGCGGAGCGTGCGCTTCGGCCATCCGGGTTAAACGGAAACGCCGGGCAACGCCCGGCGATTCGAGACCCGTCTGGTGGAGAGCCCCCCTTCTGTTAAGGGGGGCGCGCCAGCGGTGCGGGGGATAGGAGGAATGCGCGTGCAGTTCTGATGAGCCGCAGGGCGGTTCGTCAGAACTGCCCGCCGAAGGTGAACTGCAGACGCTCGATCTTGTCATCGTCTTCCTTCTTCAGCGGGAAGGCGTAGCTGATCGAGATCGGGCCGACCGGGGCGCGCCACAGCAGGGCGACACCGGTGGAGACGCGCAGTTCGTTGGCCTTGAAGTTCTTGGTGCCGTTGTAGACGTTGCCGAAGTCGACGAAGGCCGACACGCGCGCCGACGGGCTGTCGAACAGGCGCGGGAAGTAGGCTTCGACCGAACCGACGGTCTTCAGCGAACCACCCAGCGGCTGGCCTTCCGGATAACCGGTGGTGACCTCACGCGGGCCCAGGGTGTTGTCTTCGAAGCCACGCACCGAGTTGGTACCGCCGGCGTAGAAGTTCTCGAAGAACGGCAGGCCGGTTGCGGTGACCGTGCGGGTGGTGCCGTCGCCGTTGTCGATGACGCGGGTGTAATCCTTTCCGTAGGCATCGCCGTAGCCGATTTCCGCGCGGGTGTTGATCACCAGCGACGGCATGATCGGCCAGTACTTGCTGATCTGGTAGTTCAGCTTGTAGTACTCGATGGTCGAACCCGGCAGCGTGGTTTCCAGGCCGATGCGCTGGTAGGTACCGCGGGTCGGCATGAAGTAATCGTTGCGCGAGTCGCGTGCCCAGCCCAGCTCGGTGCGCCAGGCATGGAAGGTGCGCTTACCGACCGCATTGATGTAGTCGATGATCGACTGCGGGGTCGAGCCCTGATAGGTGGTGATCTGGTTGCTGTCGATGCCGAACATCAGCGAGACGGTATCGGTCTCGGTCAGCGGCACGCCGAACACCACCTGCGCCGAACCGTTGGTGCTGTTGTACTGCGCGGTGTTGAAGTCGGAGTAGTCCAGTTCGCGCCAGGACAGGTTGTAGCCCAGCGACACGCCGTCATCGGTGAAGTACGGGTTGGTGTAGCTGAAGCCGTAGCGCTGCAGGTAGCTGCTGCGCGAGGCTTCGACCGACACGCGGTTGCCGCCGCCGAGGAAGTTGTTCTGTGACAGCTGCACCGAGGTGGTCATGCCGTAGGACTGCGAATAGCCCAGGCCGAACACGAAGCTGCCGGAGGTGGTTTCCTTGACGTTGTAGACGACGTCGACCTGGTCGTTGCTGCCGCTGACGGCCGGGGTCTCCACTTCCACCGACTCGAAGTAGCCCAGGCGCTGCAGGCGGATCTTGGAACGGTCGATCGCGGCCTGCGAGTACCAGCTGTTCTCGAACTGGCGCATTTCGCGACGCATCACTTCGTCGGAGGTACGGGTGTTGCCGCGGAACAGGATGCGGCGCACCGACACACGCGGGCCGGGAACGACCTGCATGTTGATGGCCACGGTCTGCTCGGCGCGGTTGGTGGTCGGGATCGGGTTCACCTTGGCGAACGCGTAGCCGATGTTGGACAGCGAATTGGTGATGTTGTCCGAGCTGAACTCCAGCAGCGCACGCGAGAACGTGTCGCCGGACTTCTGGATCACCATGCGCTCGACGTCCTCCTGCGGGAGGATGGTATCGCCGCTGACCTTCATCTCGGAGATCTTGTACTGCGCACCCTCGGTCACGCCGGCGGTCAGGAACATGTCGCGCTTGTCGGGGCTGATCGACACCTGGGTCGAATCGATGCTGAAGTCGACATAGCCGCGGTCCAGGTACCAGGAGTTGAGCTTTTCCAGGTCGCCGGACAGCTTTTCCTTGGAGTACTGGTCGTCACGGCGGTACCACGACGCCCAGTTGTGCTCCTTGGACTCCCAGGTCTCCAGGATGTCCTTGCTGTCGTACTTCTCGGTGCCGACCAGGTTGACGTGGCGGATCTTGGCCGCCTTGCCTTCCTTGATGGCGATCGCGATGTCCACGCGGTTGCGGTCCAGCGGGCTCACCGTCGGGGTGATATCGACGTTGTACTTGCCACGGTCGTTGTACTGGCGGCGCAGTTCCTGGGTCACGCGGTCCAGGCTCAGGCGATCGAAGGTGCCGCCTTCGGTCAGGCCGATGTCGGACAGGCCCTTGAGCAGCTGGTCGGACTTGATGTCCTTGTTGCCGGTCACGGTCAGCTTGTTGATCGCCGGGCGTTCCTTGACGGTCACTACCAGGATGCTGCCCTGGCGGTCCAGCTGGACGTCCTCGAAGAAGCCGGTCTTGTACAGGGCGCGGATGGTCTCGCCAACCTTGTTGTCGGTGACCGTCTCGCCACGTTCCACCGGCAGGTAGGTGAACACCGTGCCCGAGCTGATGCGCTGCAGCCCATCCACGCGGATGTCGCTGACAGTGAAGGGCTCGGCTGCCTGGGCCAGGGCGGGAGCGCCGGTGACGGCGGCGAGGGCGAGGGCCAGCAGGCGGCGATTGGGGAGTCGCGTCATGTCACGTCCGGTAGGAAGGTCGATTTCATTGGTGCGGGATGCCGACGCTGTAGACGGCAACAACGTGGAAAAGTTCATCGCGGGACCAGGCCGAGGATGTCGTTGTAGAACGCCAACCCCATCAGCCCGGCCAGCAACGCCAGGCCGATGTATTGGCCGGCGGCGATGGCACGCTCGCTCAGCGGGCTGCCCTTGACCAACTCAATAAGGTAATACAGCAAGTGGCCGCCGTCCAAGATCGGGATCGGCAGCAGGTTGATGATGCACAGGCTGAGGGACAGCAGGGCAAGGAACTGCAGGAACCAGTCGAGCCCGCGCTTGGCCGACACATTGGCCACGCGGGCGATGGTCACCGGCCCGGAAACGTTCTGCAGCGAGGCCTTGCCGGTCACGATCCGGCCCATCATGCCCAGCGAATCGGCCGCCAGACGGCCGGTCTCGCGTACCGCCACGGTCACTGCATCCAGCGGGCCGTAGCGCAGCAGGGTGTCGTAGGCAGGGCTGTAGGTGGTCGGGAAACCGACGCCGATCTGCCAGACCGGGTTGCCCTTGCCGTCCTTGCCCTGGCGCGGGGTGACTTCCAGCGCCAGCCGCTCACCGCCGCGCAGGACCTCGATCATGCCCGGTCCGCCGGCGCGGCCCAGGGCCTGGATCTCGCCGATCACCTGGTCGACGCTGTCGATGCGCTGGCCATCGATGGCCACGATCAGGTCGCCCGGTTGCAGCTGCCCGGCCACCACCGAATCGGCGGTCAGCGAATCGACCAGGGCCGGCTGCAGCCATGACTGCCAGTACAGGCCAGCCAGGATCGGCACCCGCCGTTCATCGAAACCGGCCGGCAGCTGCGACAACGGCAGGGTGCGCACGTGCACCTGGTCGGCCCGGTCCAGTACTTCCAGTGAGACGTCCCGGCGGTCCATCGCGGCTGCGGTCAGGGCCATGCTGGCATCGCCCAGAGTGACCACGTGGCGATCGTCCACCCGCAGCACGCGATCACCACTGGCCAGGCCGGCGCTGGCGGCAATGCCGCTGACCCGGCCGATGGTGGGCGAGTAATCCTGCTTGCCGATCACGAACATCGCCCACAGCAGCAGGATGCACAGCAGCAGGTTGGCGATCGGGCCGGCGGCAACGATGGCGATGCGTTGCCAGACGCTCTTGTGATTGAAGGCCTGGCCGCGTTCCTGCGGGTGGACCTCAACCTCGCGTTCGTCGAGGAACTTCACATAGCCACCCAACGGAATGGCGGCGATGGCGAACTCGGTGCCGTGCTTGTCGCGGCGCGACCACAGTGGGCGGCCGAATCCGACCGAGAAGCGCAGGATCTTGACCCCGCAGAGGCGCCCGACCCAGTAATGCCCGAATTCGTGGAAAGTGACCAGCAGCCCGAGGCTGACAATCATCCACCAGACCGATCCGATGAAGTCAGTCATGCAGGCTCACATTGGCGGGCAGGGGCGTCGTCGTCATGCAGGGCGAGGCGGTCGTTCAGGCGGCGTCGATGGCGTTCAGGGTGAGCTGGCGTGCCCGCTGGTCGGCGGACAAGAGGATCTCCAGTGTATCGGCTGCTTGCGTCGGCAGTGTTGAAAGAGCGTTAGCAACCAGGTCCGGGATCGACAGGAAACCGATCCGGCCCTGAAGAAACGCTGAAACCGCCTCTTCGTTGGCGGCGTTCAGCACCGCGGGTGCGGTGCCACCGGCCTGCATGGCCTGCCAGGCCAGGGCCAGGCAGGGGAAGGCCTCGGTGTCCGGGGCTTCGAAATCCAGCCGACCCTGGGCCAACAGATCCAGCCCCGCCACACCCGATTCGATGCGCTGCGGCCAGCCCAGGCCCACGGCCAGGGTGGTGCGCATGTCCGGCAGGCCCATCTGTGCCAGGGTCGAGCCGTCAACAAACTCGACCAGCGAATGGACCAGACTCTGCGGGTGGACCAGCACCTCGATGCGCTCGCCCGGCACGCCGAACAGGTGGTGGGCCTCGATCACTTCAAGGCCCTTGTTCATCAACGTTGCCGAATCAACCGAGATTTTCGGTCCCATCGACCACTTCGGGTGGGCCACGGCCTGCGCCGGGGTGACCTGGGCCAGTTCGGCGCGGCTGCGGCCACGGAACGGGCCTCCGGAGGCGGTGAGCAGGATCCTGCGCACGCCGGCCCCGGCGACGCTGGCGTCGCGCGAGCGCAGGCACTGGAAGATCGCGCTGTGCTCGCTGTCGATCGGGATGATCTCGGCGCCTGCACGCTCGGCGGTGCGGGTGAGCAGTTCGCCGGCCAGCACCAGCGATTCCTTGTTGGCCAGCAGGATGCGCTTGCCGGCCGCGGCGGCGGCCAGGGTCGAGGACAGCCCGGCGGCGCCGACGATGGCGGCGACCACGGTGTCGCAGGCATCGCTGGCGGCCAGCTGGTCCAGTGCGGCATGGCCGGCATGGGCCTCGGTGGCCAGGCCGGCTTCGCGCAGGCCATCGCGCAGCTCGGTAAACAGTGATTCGTCGGCGATCACCGCGTGTGCTGGCCGGTGCTGCCGGCACAGTGCCAGCAACGCCTGCACCTGGCGACCGGCGGCCAGCACGGTGGCCTGGTAACGCTGCGGATGGCGGGCGATCACGTCCAGGGTGGAGGCACCGATCGAGCCGGTGGCGCCGAGCACAGCGACCCGGCGCAGGTCTGCGACAGCATTCATGGTCAGAACCCGAAGATTTCCTTGCCCAGCGCGAAGACCGGCACGGCGGCGAGCATGCCGTCGACGCGGTCGAGCACGCCGCCATGGCCCGGGATCAGGTGCCCCGAGTCCTTGGCGCCGGCGTGGCGCTTGATCAGGCTCTCAAACAGGTCACCCAGCACCGAGGCAAACACGGCCACCACCGAGGTGATCAGCAGTCCCGGCAGCTGCGCGGTGTCGATCCCGGCCAGGCAGCCCAGGCCGACGGCCACGGCGACGCCGGCCAGCAGGCCACCGAACAGGCCTTCCCAGGTCTTGTTCGGGCTGATCCTGGGGGCCAGCTTGTGCTTCCCGAACCGGCGGCCGGCGAAATAGGCACCGGAGTCGGCGGCCCAGACCAGCGCCAGCGCAGCCAGCAGCCACAGGTGGCCCTGCTTGCCCGGCGGATCGCCGCCGGCATGGATCAATACCAGCGCGGCCCAGGCCGGGACGATGGCCAGGGTGCCGGCCAGCATCTTCACGATCCGCGACGGGGCGGTCGGCTGCGCGCCGAAGGTGAAGAAGCGCAGCCAGACCAGCGCGGCCAGCCACCAGGCGACGCCGGCCAATGTGGTGATCTGGAACAGCACCAGCGTGCTGCCATCGGCCCAGACCAGCAGGACCA
Organism: Stenotrophomonas sp. AN71; assembly: GCF_050435725.1. Lineage (NCBI taxonomy): Bacteria > Pseudomonadati > Pseudomonadota > Gammaproteobacteria > Lysobacterales > Lysobacteraceae > Stenotrophomonas > Stenotrophomonas sp. AN71. The sequence continues at coordinate 273,529 of NZ_JBNDKU010000004.1, forward strand.
TCAGCAGCAGGTTCAGCACCAGCAGCACGGTGCGTGCCAGGGTGTCTTCGATACCGGCCAGCTTCAACCACTCCCACAGGCCGATCAGCAGCACGGCGGCAGCGGCGGCGGCCAGCCATTGGGTCGGCAGCAGCAGGATCGCGGCAATGGCGACCGGCGCCATGATCAGCGCGGCGAGGACTCGGGTCTTGGTCATGGGCTGGAAGTCTCGGTGGCCAGTGCGGCGATCTGGGCGCTGGTCAGGCCGAAGCGACGCTCGCGGCTGCCGTAGGCGTCCAGCGCCTGCTGCAGCTGATCGGCATCGAAGTCCGGCCACAGGGCCTCGGTGAACCACAGCTCGGTGTACGCCAGCTGCCACAGCAGGAAGTTGCTGATGCGGGTATCGCCACCGGTCCGGATGAACAGGTCCGGCGGCGGCAGGTCGGCCAGGGCGACCTGACTGCCCAGCAGCGATTCGTCGATCTGTTCGGGCAGCAGGCGACCGGCCGCCACTTCGACGGCCAGCGCGCGTGCGGCGCGCGCGATGTCCTGTCGGCCGCCGTAGCTGGCGGCGATCGACAGGGTCAAGGTGGTGTTGTCGGCGGTGCGCTGCTCGGCCAGCTGCATGCGGCTGACCAGTCCGGCACCGAAGCGCTCGCGTTCGCCGATGAAGCGCACACGCACGCCGCGCCGATGCAGCTCGTCCACTTCACGGTCGAGCGCGCCGAGGAACAGCTTCATCAGCGCATCGACTTCTTCCTGCGGCCGGCCCCAGTTTTCACTGGAGAAGGCAAACAGGGTCAGCGCCGGAATGCCCAGTTCAAGGCAGCGTTCGATGGTGCGGTTGACCGCGCGCGCGCCGGCCCGGTGGCCGATCACGCGCGGACGACGGCGCTGCTGCGCCCAACGCCCGTTGCCATCCATGATGATGGCAATGTGGCGGGGCAGTGCGGCCGGCAACGGAGGCGGGACTGAAGGCATCGACTTCAGACCGACAGGAGTTCTTTTTCCTTGTCGGCAACGACCTTGTCGACGTCCTTGATGTTGGCGTCGGTCAGCTTCTGGATGTCGTCTTCGCCGCGCTTCTTCTCGTCTTCGCTGATCGCCTTGTCCTTGACCAGCTTGGCGACTTCCTTGTTCGCGTCCTGACGGATGTTGCGGATCGCGATCTTGGCGCCTTCACCTTCCTTCTGCACCTGCTTGGCCAGCTCCTTGCGGCGCTCTTCGGTCGGCGGCGGCATGTTGATGCGGATGGCGGTGCCCAGGGTGTTCGGGGTGAACTCGGCGTTGTAGAGACCCTTTTCGATCTCCTTGATCATGCTCTTGTCGAACGGGGTGACCAGCAGCGAGTGCGCATCGGCGTTGGAGACCGAGGCAACCTGGTTCAGCGGGGTGCTGGCGTTGCCGTAGGCATTGACCATCACGCGGTCCAGCAGGGCCGGCGTGGCACGCCCGGTCCGGATGGAGGTGAGGGTGTGCTTCAGAGCGTCGATGCTCTTGGCCATGCGCGTCTGCGCGTTGTTTTTGATGTCGTTGAGCATCGCCCGGTCCTGGATGTATCTGGAATCGGGCGATTATAGGCGAATACGGGACGCTGCCGGGCCTGAATCGGCCCGGTCGTCGCCCAGCGCTCAGGCTCAGGCCGGGTCGCGGCCCTGGACCAGGGTGCCGATGTTCGCGCCGTTGAGGATCTTCAGCAGCTCGCCCGGCTGACCCATGTCGAACACGCGCATCGGCAGGTCGCTGTCGCGGGCCAGCGCGAACGCGGCGGTGTCCATCACTTCCAGCCCGCGGCGGATCACTTCGTCGTAGCTCAGGCTGTCGAAGCGGACTGCGTCGCTGTGCTTGTTCGGGTCCTTGTCGTACACGCCATCGACCTTGGTCGCCTTCAGCAGCAGGTCGGCGCCGATCTCGATCGCACGCAGGGCAGCGCCGGAATCGGTGGTGAAGAACGGACTGCCGACGCCAGCGGCAAAGATCACCAGGCGGCCCTTTTCCAGGTGGCGGATGGCACGACGGCGGATGTAGTCCTCGCACACGTCGTTGATCTTGATCGCGCTCATCACGCGGGCCTTGGCGCCCAGCTTCTCGAGGGCGTCCTGCATGGCCAGGGCGTTGATGACAGTGGCCAGCATGCCCATCTGGTCACCCGTGACCCGGTCCATGCCACCAGCGGCCAGGCCGGCACCGCGGAAGATGTTGCCGCCGCCGATCACCAGCGCGACTTCGGCACCGGCCTGCTGGGCTTCGATGACCTCACGGGCCAGGCGGTTGATGATCTTCGGGTCGATGCCGTAGTCCTCATCTCCCATCAGCGCCTCCCCGGAAAGTTTCAGAAGGATGCGGCGATAGGCGAGCTTGGACATAGGGACCTCGGGTGCGTGGAAATCGCGGGGGATTCTACGCGCATGCGGCGTCGGGCCAAAGTGTTTTGTGCACTGCGGCGCAAAATCCAGCCATTCGCCCCGGTCATGCGGGGCCTTCCGTTCAGCCCAGCTCGGCGCCGGCGGTCGCCGACAGCTCGTCGTGGCCGAGGGCCCCCGGCGAGCGGGCGATCACCCGGTTGCGACCGAGGTTCTTGGACCGGTACAGCACGTCGTCGGCTGCGCGAAGCAGGTCCTGCACGTCGGCGAAGCGTTCATAACCGCCCTGGGTGGCCACGCCGGCGGAGAAGGTGACGAACAGCGGGCCACCTTCCAGCTCGGCCATCGGGGTGGCGACGATGCTGGCCAGCACCCGGCGGATCACGTCCAGAGCCACCGTTTCGCTGGTGTTGGGCAGCAACGCGACGAATTCCTCGCCGCCGAAGCGGGCCACGGTATCGCTGTTGCGCAGCTGGCCCTGCAGCTTGCCGGCGAAAGCGCGCAGGACCTCGTCGCCGGTCAGGTGGCCGTGGGCGTCGTTGATCTTCTTGAAGTCGTCCAGGTCGATGAAGGCTACCGACAGCGGCCAGCCCTGGCGGCTGGCGCGCAGGAATTCCTGCTCCAGCACGGCTTCCAGCTGGCGGCGGTTGAGTACGCCGGTCAGTGCGTCGCGGTGGGCCTGGTCGGCCAGGCGCTTGGCCCGGGCCTCGAATTCGTCGGCGCGGCGGCGCGCCTGGTCGGCATCCTGCAGTTCGCGCAGGTTGCGCAGGGTGGCCAACTCCTGGGCGTGATCGATCAGCTCGCGTACCCGCGACGGCGAGTTCAGGCCGGCATCGAAGAGGCTGGCGATGTCCGGCAGGGCCTCGCTGATACGGGTGAGCACCTGGTCGAAGCGCGCGCTGTCCAGTTCCAGGCGGTCGTGGACCTGCTGCAGGGCGCGCTCGCGCGCCGTGTCGGCGTCGCTGTCCAGCCAGATGTCGGCCACGGCGCCGGACAGCTGCACGCAGGCCTGGAACGGCGATTCGGCCGCGTCCTCGTCCTCGCTGTGGCTGATGCTCTCCACCAGGTAGCGCGGCAGGCCCCACTGTTCGGCCACCCAGGCGCCGACGTCAGCGTGGCTGCAACCCAGTTCGTCGCGCTCGCGTGCGACCAGGTCGATGTTGTCGTGCGCTTCGCGCAGCAGCGGCAGGTAGCGCTCCGATTCGGCCTGGGCCAGGCACAGCACGCCCAGATCCTGCAGCAGGCCGGCCAGCATCAGTTCCTCCAGCCGGCGCAGGCCGCGGGCCTGGCCGAGCTGGCTGGCAGCCAGTGCGCTGAGGATGCTGCGCTTCCAGGCGCGCTGGCGCAGATCATGGTCAGCGCCGGTACCGCCGGTCAGGCCCTGGGTGACAGTAAAGCCGAGGGCGAGGCTGATCGTGGCGTTCAGGCCGAGCATGGTCAGCGCCTGACCGAGATTCTCGATCCGGCGGCGGCTGGCGTACAGCGGCGAATTGGCGATGCGCAGCATGCGAGCGCTCAACGCCATGTCGATGGCGATGATGTCGGCGGCGGTGGCGATGTCCGCTTCCGGGTCCTGGGCCAGTTCGATGATGCGCAGGGCAATACCGGGTGGCGAGGGCAGGTTGCGGCAGAGCGCCAGGGCAGCTGTCAGCTCGGGAGGCATGTCGGATCGTTCAATTCCATTAGGACAAGAATACCTAGGAATGCATCACAGTCCGTGCTTTTCGTTCCTGCTAAGTGACTGCGGATTCCCTGCGCCGAGTATCGGCTTGATTCGCGCACAACGCAAAGACCTCTGGTGCCGGGGTACGCACCCACGGTGCGTACCCACGGATAGGGTGCGCACCCACGGGCGCAGCAGGCACAAAAAAAGAGCCGCGGTTTCCCGCGGCTCCTTCTGGTCGCTTCACAGCCGGAAGGCTGGAATCAGACCTGCATCGCCTTGGCAACTTCGGCGGCGTAGTCTTCCACCACCTTCTCGATGCCTTCGCCGACGACCAGCAGCTGGAAGCCTGCCACATCGGCGCCAGCGGCCTTGACCACCTGTTCCACGGTGGTGTCGCCCAGCACATAGGTCTGGCCGTACAGGGTCACGTCGCTGACGATCTTGTTGATCTTGCCGCTGATGATCTTTTCCAGGATGTCGGCCGGCTTGGACTTGTCCTTTTCGGACATCTTGGCCAGTTCGATTTCCTTTTCCTTCTCGACGAAGTCGGCCGGGACGTCGGCAGCCTTGTTGTGCGGCGGCTTCAGCGCGGCCACGTGCATGGCCAGGCCGCGGGCCAGTTCGGCGTCGCCGCCGACCAGGTCGACCAGCACGCCAACCTTGCCGTTGGTGTGGACGTAGGCGCCGACGGTGTTGTTGCCTTCAACCTTCACCAGGCGACGGATCTGGATGTTCTCACCCAGGGTCTGCACGGCGGTGGCGCGGGCTTCTTCAACGGTGCGGCCATCGGCCAGCTTGGCAGCCTTCACGGCTTCGATGTCGGTCGCGCCCGTTGCCAGGGCGGCAGCGGCGACGGCGTTGACGAAGGACTTGAAGTTGTCATCGTTGGCGACGAAGTCGGTTTCCGAGTTGACTTCGACCAGCACGGCCTTGCCGCCGTCCTGGGCCAGGCCCAGACGGCCTTCGGCGGCCACGCGGTCAGCCTTCTTGTCGGCCTTGGCAGCGCCGGACTTGCGCATGGCTTCTGCAGCGGCGTTGATGTCGCCGTTGGCTTCGGTGAGAGCCTTCTTGCATTCCATCATGCCGGCGCCGGTGCGCTCGCGCAGTTCCTTGACCAGGGAAGCAGTGATTTCCACGGGATTACCTCACGAAAGAAAGGGGTAGGGCCGGCATGGTGGCCGGCCCGTGTGACACGGTCCTGTCACGCGCCAAGGGCTGCGCGCAGGGAGGGTGGACGCCGGGCGTCCACCCTGGGGCCTGGATCAGGCCTGGGCGTCGTCGCCCTTCTTGGCGGCCTTCTTGGCCGGAGCGCGGCGGGCCGGCTTCTCTTCGCCTTCGGCAGCGGCTTCAGCGAACTCTTCCTCGCGCACCGAAGCGGCGTGCGGAGCAGCGGCCTTGCCTTCCAGCACGGCGTCGGCGGCAGCGCGCGAGTACAGCTGCACAGCGCGGATGGCGTCGTCGTTGCCCGGGATGGCGTAATCAACCAGTTCCGGGTTGTAGTTGGTGTCGACCACGGCGATGACCGGGATGCCCAGCTTCTTGGCTTCCTTGATCGCGATGTCTTCGTGGCCGATGTCGATCACGAAGATGGCGTCCGGCAGGCGATTCATGTCCTTGATGCCGCCCAGCGAGGCTTCCAGCTTGTCGCGCTCGCGACGCAGGCCCAGCACTTCGTGCTTGACCAGCTTCTCGAAGGTGCCGTCGGTTTCACCGGCTTCCAGTTCCTTCAGGCGGGCAACCGACTGCTTGACGGTACGGAAGTTGGTCAGGGTGCCGCCCAGCCAACGCTGGTTCATGAACGGCATGCCGCAACGCTCGGCTTCTTCCTTGATGGTTTCGCGGGCGCTGCGCTTGGTGCCCAGGAACAGGACGGTGCCGCGCTTCTGGGCAACCGACGAGATGAAGTTCATCGCGTCGTTGAACAGCGGGACGGTCTTTTCCAGGTTGATGATGTGGATCTTGCCGCGGGCGCCGAAGATGTACGGAGCCATCTTCGGGTTCCAGTAACGGGTCTGGTGGCCGAAGTGGACGCCGGCTTCCAGCATCTGACGCATGGTGACCTGGGGCATTGCAATACTCCTGATATGGAACCAGCGATTCCGCCCGCGGGATAGGTATGCGGGCGCGTGGAAGCGCGATCGGTTCCGGGGTTGGGCTTCCCTGTTGCCTCCGTGGCCGAACTCCTCGCGGAGCACCCCGGCACGGATGGGGGCAGCAGGTGTGGATTCACCGGTGACGTCCGGTGTTGACGGGTTCCCGCGCACGCAGGCGGCAGGAATCCGGTCGATTATAGCCCGCTCGGTGCGCTCGCTGCAATTGCCGGGTCCGGCGCGGTCAGGTCCACCTGGCGGCCATCCTGCAGATGGGCGTGGAAATGCCCGCCATGGTAGCCGTTCGGTCGGGCCGGCAGCGCCCAGCGGCGCTCGTGCCCGGCCAGCAGATAGCCGGCCAGACCAGGAAGCAGCAGGGTGCGCTGGCCGTCATCGGCAACAAACACCAGGTCGTGCAGACGGGCGTGCAGCGGGCCGGCATTGCTCAATCGCAGATAGGGCTGCGACGCGTCGGGTTCGATCCGGGCCTGTACGCGTGGCCGCACGTCCGGTGCGGCCTGGCCGTGGAACAGCGGCAATGAATAGCGTGGCAGGTCGGCCTGGCTGGGCTCCAGCACGATCCGATAGGCCTGTTCGCCCGTGACGGTCCCGGGCCGGGCTGGAAGCAACCAGACGCGCTGCCGCACGCCTGGGGCGAGGTCGAGCCGGGTCGGGCTGACCAGGATCCGGTCGGTGGGCCGCAGGTGTTCGGCGTCCAGCTGCTGCTCCCAGGCCAGGACCCGCACCTGTCCCTGCCAGTGGCCGGGACCGGGGTTGTAGAGCCACAGCTCGGTGCGACCGCCTTCGGCAGGCAGCTGCAGGGTGGTGGGGGACAGGTCCAGTGCAGCGGCGGGCAACGCCAGCAGCAACGCCAGGAGGATCAGCGCCGCGCGCATCAGTAGATGACGGTCACGGCAGGCGTGTGTTCATCGTTGGCGACCGGTGGCGCCAGATCACGGACCTGGGCCGGCAGCTGCGGTGCGTCACTGCGTTGCTGCGGGACCTGGCAACGGGTGGCGCCGGCCTCAGTGCTGCACGCTTCGACCACCGTCAGCCGGATCTGCAGCGCGGTGCTGCTGGGTTCGGCCCATGCGGGCGTGCTGGCGACCAGCATCGCCCCGATCAGAACTGCGCGAACCACCAGCCAACCACCGTACGTCAGGACTCGCTGCGCGGTATCGGCTGGATGCGCCGGAACTGTAGAGCCGAGCGTGCTCGACTGCGTCATGCCTGCATCCACGCATGGCGTGGATCTACTGAAACCCGCCCTGATGGAGGCCGACCGTTCGAAACCCGCCCTGGTAGGTGCCGACCGTTCGAAACCCACCCCGGTAGGTGCCGACCGTTGGTCGGCACGCCCGTCAGTAGGTGATCGTCACCTGCACCACGTCGTTGTAGGTGCCGGCCGGCGGTTGGCCAGTGACCGGCGGCACCCTGCCGTAGATCGTCAACTGCTGGGCGCTGCCGGTACCGGTACCGCTGGCGGTATCGACGGTCAGCGTGTTGCCCCAGCGCTGGGTCCGCGTGGAATCACGATACAGCTCGTAAGTGAGGTAGTAGGTGCTGGCGCCGATGGTGGTGGCCATTCGCCGCGTGCTGGTGGCGGCGGGATTGTTCTGGCCGTTGTTGAGGCTGACCTGGTAGGCGGTGTTCTTCAAGCAGCTCAGGGTCAGCGTGGCGGTCTGGTCGATGTTGCTGGTGATGCCGCCGGTGACGTTGCCGAAATTCATGTTGGTGGTGACGTAGCTGCCGCACTGCGGCAGCACGTTGGCGGTGGCGGTGAAGCTGAAGGCCGCGCTGGCGCTGTTGGTGCCGGTGGCACCGCCGTTGCAGGTGGCGGGGATGGTGGCCGTGCCGAGCAGCACTTCGTTCCAGGCCCAGGTCAGCACCACGCTGGCGCCGCTGAACGTGCTGCTGTAGGCGCCCGAGGCCAGCACCTGGTTGGCCGGAATCTGTGCGAACAGCTGCGTGGCCTGGGCACCACTGCCGCCGGTCAGCAGCGGTACGTTGTAGCTCATGGTCAGCTCCTGCGCTGGCGGCGTGCCGCGCGGGGTCAGTCCGGTGACCTGGCTGAAGTTGGAGGTGTTGTAGAGCTGGAAGTTCATGGTGTCGCTGGTGCTGGTGGCCATCGTCCGCAAGCTGGCACTGCTGCCGCCACCGCTGCCGGCGCCGATGCCCACGCAGACCCGCACGCCGGTGGTGGCCAGCAGGCTCAGCGCGGCCGTGGTGCAGTTCACCGTGATGTTGAGCGTGCCGGTGGTGGCGCCGGGGGCGTTGCTGTTGATGTTGCCGAACGGCAGCGTCGGGTCGGCGATTGCGGTGCACACTGCGGTGGCGCGCACCGGTGCCGCCGCCAGCAGGCCGGCAATCAGCAGCAGGCCCAGCAACAGCACCCTCATGGTGCCACCTCCGGGATGCATTGCAGGGGCGCCGGCTTCGGGCGCGCGCCGCTGGCCACCACCTTGGGCAGGTCCGGCACCTTTATCCGGCATTGGCCGCGGCTGGTGGTGATGTACAGCACGCTGCCGGCCGCCACGTCCTCCAGGTACAGCAGGCCGTCATAGCCGACCAGGGCCTGGCGTCCGTCGGGCAGCTGTGCCTCGCTGCCCACCTCAAGGGGCTGCCCGTCCATGGCCTGCAGGGTCAGGCTCAGCGAGGGCCGTGAACGCAGCTGGAAGGTCACATGGGTGCCGGCGCGCTGGCGGGGTGTCACCCAGTCCTCGATGCGATCGGCGCGCATGTCCTCGGGCAGATCCAGGGTGTCGATCGAGACCCGGTTGCGCTGCCACGACAGCAGCGGGCTGACCAGAAGCAGGCCACGATCATCGGTGACACCGATCAGGCGGTTTTCCAGCCGCACCGGCACGCCGCCGACGCCGTCGGTGCTGATCACCGCGAACGCGTCGGAGACCTCACGCGTGGCGAAGGTGTGCCCGCCCATCCAGACCAGGCTGCCGCTGGCGCTGGCATAGGCGTAATTGAGGCCGCCCTGGCGCGAGGCGCCGAACGAATAGCGGCCGATGTCGTTGAGGATGCCGACCTCGGCCAGGCCGCCATTGCCGTCTTCGCCATGGCGCACCTGCGCGCGCCAGCCGACGCCGCCGGCGCTGCCGTCGCCGGGCACCGGCTGAGTGACGTCGGCCACCCAGCTCTGGCTGTCACCGTTGCGCTGGCTGGACAGGCTGGCCTGGCGGTTGTTGCCGAGGCTGGCGGTCACCGACAGGTAGATGCTGCGGTCGTCACTCCTGTCCAGGTTCTGGTTCACCGACAGGTAGCCCGACCAGCGCTGGCTCCAGGTGCGCGACCAGAACAGGCTGGCGTAGCGGTTGTCCTCGCCATCGGGGTAGCGCAGGCGCAGGAAGCTGGCGCTGAGCGTGCCCAGCCGCAGCAGGTCGAGGCCGACCGTGGCCTGCTCGCTGATGCTCGGTGGCAGGTTGCCCTGCAGCGCGCCCAGATCGCGGTAGTCGCCGTGGCTGCGCACGGTGCGCAGGTTGACGTTGAGCCGGCGGTTGTTCCAGCTGTAGCCCAGCGCCCACTGCCCGCCCTGCAGGCCGTGGTAGTCGCTGTGGGCATAGGCGGCGTTGAACACCCCCGCGCCACCGAGCAGCCACCAGCCGCCGAGGCCGGCCTGGGCCAGGCCGCCGCCGCCTTCGGCATGCGCCTCGCCGGTAAAGGAATCAGTGACGCCGCCGCGCCAGCTGGCACTGGCCACGGTGCGATCGTCGTAGGCGAACGAACGCTGGCCGAAGTCCTCACGCAGGCGGCCGGCGCCGAGCGACCAGTCCGACAGGCCCCTGGCCAGCAGCTGCTGGGTGCCATAGAAGCTGAAATCCAGCGTCTGCATGCGGCCGAACGCATCGGTCACCACCACCTGCGCGCTGCCGGTGCCGCTGATGCCGGGTTGCGCGGCCAGCTGGAACGGGCCGACCGGCACCTGGCCGCTGTACTGGCGCAGGCCATCGACATACAGCTCGACCGTGGACGGCACCACCGCCTGGCCGAGGAAGCTCGGCGTGGGGGTGAGCACGCGGTAGGGCTGCAGGCCGTAGTTGCGGCCAATCTGCAGGCCACCCAGACGCACCGGACGGGTCCAGTCGACGAAGCCGCTGTAGAAGTCGCCGACCTCCAGGGTCGTTGCGCTGTCGGGGAAATCCAGGCTCCAGCGGGTGTCCAGGCGCACGCTCTCACCGCGCCAGCGACGATCACCGGGCTGCTGGTAGCGGCGGCTGACCGCGGTGTTCTCGAAGGTGCCGTTGCCAACGCCGAACACCCGCAGTTCCGAACTCAAGCTGAGATTGCCAAGCGTGTCCACGCGGCTGCCGTACACGTCGTAGTTGAGCAGCACGCCGGGCGAGGCACTGCCGGCCGGCGTGCGCGTCTGCGGGCGGCTGAGTACGGTGGTCGGCAGGGTCAGCTGGTCCAGCGGCACGTCCAGCGCCAGGGTCTGCATGTGCGCGTCGTAGCGCACGATGGCACCGCTGATCTGATCCAGGTAGACCGGTGCATCGCCGCTCGCATTGAAGCCGAGCTGGCGCAGCACCTCGGGGGTGGCCTGCAGGCGGCCACGGTTGTCGATGAACGGCAGCAGGCCGCGCGGGGTGCTGTTGAGCGACACGTCCAGGTACAGCGTCTGGCTGGCAGTCAATGGCGTCGGCGGCGGCAGGATCGCATCGGCCGACACGCCGGAGACATCCGCAGCGCCGCCGGCCGCCATGCCGGACACATCGGCGGCTTCGGTCGCCGCAGGAGCCAGGGCAGCCAACAGCGCGCCCATCAACGCCTCAGCGAGCCGGTGGTGGCGACAGCGGCGTCTGTTCCGACTCGCCATTGAGCTTGGCCGTGATCTGGTCGTTGTCGCGGTCGATGGCGGTGCGCTCGATCGGCCAGCGCATCACCTGTCCGGGCAGCACATAGCCCAGCAATCCTGGATGCACGATGCGAGGGCGCTGGGCGCTGCCCAGTGCGAGGTCGGCGATCTGCGCATAGCTGTTGCCGGCGTTGGCCACCTCCACCCCGTGGCGGCCATCGGCCAGTTGCACCAGGCGCGCCTGCAGCAGTGGAGCCAGCTTGCCGGAGGCGGGTTGCACGAACACCGGGATCGAATAGCGCAGTACGAACTGCATGCCGTTGGCGCGGGTGGCCAGGTCGGGCACCTCGTCGACGATCAGCCGGTAATACTGTTGTGCCGGCGGCGGTTCCCGGGTCGGGCGCATCACCCGCACCAGCTGTTGCTGGCCGGCGGCCAGTTCCTGCATCGGCGGGGTGGCCAGCAGCTCATCGGTGGGCAGCAGCAGCTCCTGACCCTCCTGTTGCACCCAGCGGAACACCCGTACCTGCAGCCGGACCGGCGAGGTGCCACTATTGGTCAGCCATAGTTCGCCGGCGCGTTGGCGCGCTTCCAGTTGCAGGCTGGTGGGGGCAACCTGCAGGCTGGTGGCGCCAGCGGAGGCGGCGGCCAGCAGGCTCAGGGCGAGCAGCGCCACGCCGGTGGCGCGCCACGGGCGGGATCCGGCCATGCGGGCGTGCTCCATCAATAGGTGATCGTGGCGGTGACCGTATCGAGGTAGCTGCCGGTGGCCGGGTTGTTGGTGCTCAGGTTCAGGATCTGGCCGTAGACGATGTAGGGCACGGCCAGGCCGGTGCCGATGCCGGCCTGGGTGTTGGTGCCGGTCGTGGCGCCCCAGACCAGGGTGTGCGCGGCGTCCTGGTAGAGCTGATAGCCGACGAAGTTGTTGGCGGTCACCGCCGCATTGGTGTTCTTCATCCGGCGCGTGGTGACGTCATTGGCGGTACCGGCGTTCGCGCCCGCATTCAGCGAGATCGTGTAAGGGGTCAGTGCCGAGCACTGCGCGGTCACCGTGCCCTGGCCCAGGGTGGGGGTGGCGGTGGTCGAGGCCGCGGTACCGAAGTCGACGTTGGTGGCCGCTGCTGCGGTGATGGTGCAGGCCTTGGTGACCACCAGGGTGACATTGAAGGTGGTGGTGTCGGCCGCCTGGGCCAGGGCCGGGCCGGCCAGCAACAGGCAGGCCAGCAGCCAGGAGCGATGGGAATGCAGCAGGGATCGCATGGACAACCTCCCTGACCCGAAGGTCTGTTGAACAAGGCGAAGACGGCACGTTGGGCGCCGCTTTGACGACGGTCGGCGCCAGCTTGGGCGGCTAAGTGTCTGTAATCCGTGATGAATAGGGATACGAAAGGGTGTGCACCATCACGCTTTCACTTTCCTTGCCGGAACCGTGCATGGCCCGGATCGCCAGTTGGGTGGCGTTCGTTCAGATTGCGGCCGGATCGGCGATAATGGGTGCCATGAGCGTGAATCTGAAAACCCCGCAGGAAATCGAGATGATGCGCATTGCCGGCCGTCTGGCCAGCGAAGTGCTCGACATCGTCACCCCCCACGTCAAGCCCGGTGTCACCACCGAGGAACTGGATCGCATCTGCCACGACCACATCGTGAACGTGCAGGGCGCCATTCCGGCCAACGTCGGCTACCGCGGCTTCCCCAAGACCGTGTGCACCTCGGTCAACAATGTCATCTGCCACGGCATTCCCAGCGAAGGGAAGGTGCTCAAGGATGGCGACATCATCAACATCGACGTCACTGTCATCAAGGATGGCTGGCACGGTGACACCAGCCGCATGTACTTCGTCGGCACGCCGTCGGTGATGGCGCGCCGCCTGGTGGAAGCCACCTATGAAGCCATGTGGCGCGGCATCCGCGCGGTGCGTCCGGGTGCGACCCTGGGCGACATCGGCCATGCCATCCAGAGCTTTGCCGAAGGCGAGCGTTTCAGCGTGGTGCGCGAGTACTGCGGCCACGGCATCGGCAAGGTCTACCACGATGAGCCGCAGGTGGTGCATTACGGCCGCCCGGGCCAGGGCCTGGTACTGCAGCCGGGCATGACCTTCACAATCGAGCCGATGATCAACGAGGGCACCCGCTACAACAAGGTGCTGCCGGATGGCTGGACCGTGGTGACCAAGGACCGCAAGCTGTCGGCACAGTGGGAGCACATGATCGCGGTCACCGAAACCGGCGTGGACGTGCTGACCCTGTCGCCGGGCGAGTCGCAGGTGGCTTGAAGATGCTGCCGGCGAGTTCGCTGTTGGACACGCCGGCCGCGTCGCTCAACGACCCGGACTGGGCTGCTGCCGCGCGCCATGCGTTGCAGCAGGCCGACGCGCGCCTCTACCGCCGCTTCGACCAGGGCGACAACATCGAGCGCCTGCTGGCGCTGCGCGCGCGTGCCGTCGACCATCTGATCCGGCTGGCCTGGCAGCGCTGCCTGCCCGCTGACAGCGGCCTGTCGCTGTTCGCGGTGGGCGGCTACGGCCGCGGTGAACTGTTCCCGCGTTCGGACATCGATCTGCTGGTGTTCGGCGAACCTGTGCCGCAGCTGGCCCACGAGGCCGCGTTGGCGCGCCTGTTCGCACTGCTGTGGGATTGCGGATTGGCCGTCAGCCACGCGGTGCGGTCGGCCGCGCAGTGCCGCGAGGCGGCCGCCGACCAGACCGTGCTGACCGCACTCATCGAAGCGCGCCCCATCCTCGCCGAAGACGTGGCCCGCCGCGCGCTGCGCGAGGCCATCGATGACCGCGAACTGTGGCCGGCCCGTTCCTTCTTCCTGGCCAAGCTGGAAGAACTGCGCAACCGCCATCAGCGTTTCGGTGATACCGCAGACAACCTGGAGCCGGACCTGAAGGATGGTCCGGGTGGCCTGCGTGACCTCAATACGCTGGGCTGGATGGCGCTGCGCGCGTTCGGCGTGCGCGACCTGGAAGCCCTGGTCGGACTGGGTCACCTGGGCGCCGACGAGGCGGCCGCATTGAAGCGCGAGCGTGCGGTGCTGGCGCGGCTGCGCTTCGGTCTGCACCTGGTGGCGCGACGTGCTGAAGAGCGCCTGCGTTTCGATTACCAGAAAACCCTGGCCGCGCGGCTGGGCTTCGAAGACGATGCCGAGAACCTGGGCGTCGAGAAGATGATGCAGGGCTTCTATCGTGCCGCTTCGGTGGTGCGCCGGATCAGCGACCGCCTGCTGCAGCGCTTCGAGGAGCAGTTCGACGGCGAGGCGCAGCCGGAACCGCTGACCGTGGGGTTTTCCCTGCGCCGTGGTTACCTGGCTGCCAACGAGGCGGAGTGGCCGCGTGGTGACATCGGCCAGGTGTTTGCGCTGTTCGCCAGCTGGGCCAACAATCCGCAGGTGCGCGGCCTGCACTCGTTGACCGCGCGTGCGTTGGCCGAGTCGCTGCCGCTGCTGCCGGCCTATGACCAGGCCGATACCGATGCGCGCGAGCAGTTCCTGGCCCTGCTGCGTGGCCAGCGCCCGGTCGATACGCTCTCGCGCATGGCGCGGCTGGGCGTGCTGGGCCAGTGGATTCCGGCCTTCGCCCAGGTCAGCGGGCGCATGCAGTTCGACCTGTTCCACGTCTACACCGTCGATCAGCACACGCTGATGGTCCTGCGCAACATCGGCCAGTTCGCCAGCAGCCGTGCCGACGAACGCTTTTCGATCGCGCATGAGGTGTGGCCGCGCCTGCGCAAGCCGGAGCTGCTGTTGTTGGCGGGTCTGTTCCATGACATTGCCAAGGGCCGTGGCGGCGACCATTCCGAACTGGGCGCGGTGGACGCGCGTGCGTTCTGCCAGGCGCATGCCCTGAGTGCATCCGACACCGAACTGGTGGCGTGGCTGGTCGAGCAGCACCTGCGCATGTCGGTGACCGCGCAGAAGCAGGACATCGCCGACCCGGTGGTGATCCACCGCTTCGCCACGCTGGTCGGCAGCCGCGACCGTCTCGACTACCTGTATCTGCTGACCTGCGCCGACATCGCTGGCACCAGCCCGAAGTTGTGGAATGCGTGGAAGGACCGACTGCTGGCCGATCTGTACTTTGCCACCCGACGCGCACTGCGCGAGGGGCTGGAGCATCCGGTGCCGGCCGCCGAGCGCGTGGCCGAAGCGCGTGACAGCGTGCGCGCACTGGTGCGTGAGCGCGGCTATGACGATGCCACCATCGACCGTCAGTTCGCGGTGATGCCCGATGAGGGCTTCATCCGCCTGCGGCCGGAACAGCTGGCCTGGCAGGCCGCCGCCCTGGTGCCGGTGAAGCAGGGCCAGGCGCTGGTGAAGGTGCGCCGGATCAGCGTCGACGATCCGGCGCTGGAAGTGTTCGTGCATTCGCCGGACCGCGATGGCCTGTTCGCCGCGATCGTGATGACGCTGGACCGCAAGGGCTACGGCATTCATCGCGCACGCGTGCTGGACGGCCCGGCCGATACCATCTTCGATACCTTCGAAGTGAACCCGGCCGACACCTTTGCCGATGGCAGCAGCGCCAACCTGGAAGCGGCGCTGCGCGAGGCGCTCGCGGGCGACCTGTCGCGCCTGCGGCCGTCGCGCCGGGTGGTGCCGCGGCAGCTGCGCCACTTCCGCTTCGCCCCGCGCATCGAATTCCGCGATGAGCCGGGCGCCACCCGATTCGCTCTGGTCGCACCCGACCGCCCCGGCCTGCTGGCCGACGTGGCGTTCGTGCTGCGCAACCAGGGCCTGCGCGTGCATGATGCGCGCATTGCTACGTTCGGCGAGCGCGCCGAAGACACCTTCGTGATCAGTGACGAACACGACCTCCCCCTGACTGAACCTGCCCGGCAGCAGCTGCATGACGCGATGCTGGCCTGCCTGGACCCTGATCGAAACGCCGGAGACCCCACCTGATGGCCACCAAGCCCGCCAAGAAGACCGCCGCGACCCCCAAGAGCGCAGCGGCCCGGAAACCTGCTGCTGCCGTGCCGGCCGCGAAGAAAACCGCTGCACCGAAGAAGACCGTTGCGGTGAAGGCCCCGGCGAAGAAAGTGGCGACGGTGAAGAAGGCCCCGGCCAAGAGCGCCGAAGCCGTCCGCGCCGAGACCATCGCCCGCAAGTCGTTGCGCAAGCCGTCGGCACCGGGGGTGGAAGAACTGAAGTTCGGCATCGAGAGCGCCTTCGAGCGCCGCGCCACCTTGACCCTGCACGAGCTGGAAGGCTCGACCAGGCCGCTGGTCAACCGTGTGATCGATGGTCTGGAAAGCGGCGAATTCCGCGTCGCCGAACCGGACGGCCACGGTGGCTGGAAGGTCAACGAGTGGTTGAAGAAGGCCGTGCTGCTGTACTTCCGTGTCAACGACATGGCCGTGGTCGACGCGCGTCCGGCGCCGTTCTGGGACAAGGTCGAATCGCGTTTCGCCGGTTATGACGAGGCGAAGTTCCGCCGGGGTGGCGTGCGTGTGGTGCCGGGCGCGATCGCCCGCCGCGGCACGTACTTCGGCAAGGACGTGGTGCTGATGCCGAGCTTCACCAACATCGGCGCCTATGTCGGCGAAGGCACCATGGTCGATACCTGGGCCACCGTCGGTTCCTGCGCGCAGATCGGCCAGCACTGCCACCTCTCCGGCGGCGCTGGCATCGGCGGCGTGCTGGAGCCGCTGCAGGCCAGCCCGACCATCATCGAAGACCACTGCTTCATCGGTGCGCGTTCGGAAGTGGTGGAGGGCGTGGTGGTCGGCCACCACAGCGTGATCGGCATGGGCGTGTTCCTCAGCCAGAGCACCCGCATCTACAACCGCGCCACGGGCGAGATCAGCTACGGCTACATCCCGCCGTACAGTGTGGTGGTGTCCGGCTCGCTGCCTAGCAAGGACGGTACCCATTCGCTGTACTGCGCGGTGATCGTCAAGCAGGTCGATGCCCGTACCCGCAGCAAGACCAGCGTCAACGACCTGCTGCGCGGCCTGGCTGACTGAAGGTGACTGCGCCGGACGATCTGGCGCAGTCCGCGATCTACCGGCATCCGTCCGACACCCTGTTCGGGCGGATGCTGCCGCGCCTGCTGCATGCCCCACGCTGGACCCGGCTGCGGCGCGCGCTGTCGCGGCGCTGGCCGATGCCGGCGCTGGTCAGCGACGTGCGCGATGTGGTCTACGCGAGCTGGTGGGTGGATGTGCGCCGCGCTCCGCCGCCACCGCCGGGCCATCACTACGCGGTCCATGCCGGACGCACCCCGTACACCATCCTCAGCTACCGCCACGGCCATTTCGGGCCAGGCCTGGCCGGGCCGCTGCGCGCACTGATGCCGTCGCCGCGGCAGAGCAACTGGCGCTGGTACCTGCGCCGTGACGATGATCCGGACGGGACGCCGGTGGTGCTGTTCGACCGCAACGTGATGGACCAGCTGGTCTTCGTTGCCGGCGCCCGCGCGTTCAGCGATGCCATGCAGCCCCATCTTTCCGCCCGCTTTGAACATGCGCTGGAGGCCGATGGCGGTGGCTACACGCTGATCGAAGGCGGGCAGGGCAGTGCCCCCGTGCTGCACCTGCAGTGGCAGATCGCCGCAGGCTGGGACGATGCGGAGTGGTCAGCGGCTTTCGGCGGCCAGCATGCCCTGCTGCGCTTCCTGACCTGCCAGGACGAGGCCATCGCGCGCACCTGCGACCGCCGCTGGGCCAGCACCCGCATCGCGTTGCCGGTGGCCGTCGACACCCTTCAGCCCTTGCGCCTGTCGGGCGAATTGCAGTGCCCGCGCCTGCAGGCGATGGGCGTGGCGCTTGAATCGGGCCTGGCCTTCCGCTTGCCGGGGGTGTCATTCCGGGTCGTGTCCGAACGCCTGTTGTGAGATTCTGGCCCTCTGTTTTCCTGCACTACAGATGGCCATGAGCACCACTGTCTACGGTTTGAAGAACTGCGATACCTGCAAGAAGGCGACCAAGTGGCTGGACCGCTTCGGCGTGCCGTACACCTTCGTCGACTACCGCGACAACAAACCCAGCCCGGAAACCTTGCTGGAATGGGCGGCGCAGCTCGGTGGCCTGGCGGCGATGGTCAACAAGTCCTCCACCACCTGGCGGCAGCTGCCGGACAACCGCAAGGCCGCCGATTCCGAGGCCGAATGGAAGCTGCTGCTGCGCGAGTATCCGCAGCTGATCAAGCGGCCGCTGGTGGTCACCGCCGACGGCACGGTCAGCCAGGGCTTCAGTGACAACGGCTTCAAGGCACGCTTCGGCGTGGGCGGCGCATGAGCGCGGTGCTCGACCTGACCTGTGAACTGATCGCGCGGCCGTCGGTGACGCCGGACGATGCGGGTTGCCAGGGGCTGCTGGCAGCGCGGCTGAAGCGGGCCGGATTCCACTGCGACCATCTTCGCCTGGGCGAGGTCGACAACCTGTGGGCCACCCATGGCCAGGGTGCGCCGGTGCTGGTGCTGCTCGGCCACACCGATGTGGTGCCGCCCGGCCCGCACGAGGCCTGGACCAGCGACCCTTTCACGCCGACGATTCGTGACGGCGTGCTGTATGGCCGCGGTACCGCCGACATGAAGGGCAGTGTGGCCGCCTTCGTGATCGCGGCCGAGCAGTTCGTCGCCGCGCATCCCGATCATCCGGGCACGCTCGCGGTGCTGCTGACCAGCGACGAGGAGGGCGATGCCATCGATGGCGTGCGCCACGTCGCGCGGCTGTTCGCCGAACGCGGCCAGCGCATCGACTGGTGCATCACCGGTGAACCATCGTCGACCGCGACGCTGGGTGACCTGCTGCGTGTCGGCCGCCGTGGCAGCCTGTCGGCCAAGCTGCGCGTGCAGGGCGTGCAGGGCCACGTGGCATACCCGGACAAGGCGCGCAATCCGATCCACCAGGCCGCACCGGCGCTGGCCGAGCTGAGCGCGCGGGGCTGGGACGAGGGCTATGAGAGTTTCCCGCCGACCAGCCTGCAGATCTCCAACATCCATGCCGGTACCGGCGCCAACAACGTGATTCCCGGCGAGCTGGAAGTGGATTTCAACATCCGCTACAACCCGCACTGGGACGCGCCGAAGCTGGAAACGGAGATCACCGCGCTGCTGGACCGGCACGGCCTGCAGTACACGCTGAAGTGGCATCGCAGCGGTGAGCCGTTCTACACCCCGGAAGGCACGCTGCGTGCGACTGCGCGTGCAGTGCTGGCCGAGCACATTGGCAAGGCGCCGGAAGAAAGCACCGGCGGCGGTACCTCCGATGCACGCTTCATCGCGCCGCTGGGTGCGCAGTGCATCGAAGTGGGGCCGGTCAACGCCAGCATCCACCAGGTGGACGAGAACGTGCGCGTGGATGAGCTGGAGGCGCTGCCGGGGCTGTACCAACGGCTGGTGGAACGCCTGCTGGTGTAACCCCAGTGATGAGGATGCCTCAATCCTGTTGAGGTGGGTGCCGACCGTTGGTCGGCACGCCTCCCGCCGGGTATGGCCCGGCGGCACTACTCCGAAAAAATGAAGAACGGCGGCTTGATCGCTTTCTCCCAATAGTTCGGCGCGGCCATGTAGAAGCGCTGCGCCTCGGCCCTGGCGAACCAGCGCGCTGCCGCGTCGGCGTCCTTCTCCACGCCTGGTGCACTCCGGCCCAACAGCAGCCCGGCGAAGTACTGGCCGAAGACATTGCCCTGTTCTCCCGCGCGCTGGTACAGCTGCAGCGCGCGTGCCGGATCACGCGGCAGGCCGACACCCTTTTCCAGCAGCGCACCCAGGTCCACCTGCGCTTCGGCATCGCCGCGTGCCGCACGACGCTGGATGTCGGCGACCCGCGGGTGCACCGTATCGCCTTGCGGGGCCACGGCATCCGGCAGTTGCGAAGAACGGCTCGGATAGCGCTGGTAGATCATCGCGCGCAGGTCCCAGCGCAGCGCCAACTGCGCGTCGCCGCGTGCGCGATAGGCTTTGGCCAGATCGAAGAACGCATAGGGATTGCCGTGGTTGGCCGCCGCCAGGTAGGCGCGCTCGCCGCGTCGCCAGGAAGCACGCAGCACCGGTGCAGGATCGATGTGCGGGCTGTCGGCATGGCGCAGCGTGCCGGAGACCCAGATCCGGCCCAGTGCTTCTTCCGCCTTGGTGTTGTGGAAGGTCCAGGGTGTGACCGCTGCGGCACGCTCGTAGTAGGCGATGGCGCGTGGATCGTTGAAGCGCTCGAAGGTTTCCGCGGCATCAAAGGCACCTTCGAAGCTGCCGTCGGTTCCGCGCTGTTCCAGTGCCTGCTGCTGTGTCAGCGGCAGCGTGGAGGGTGGGGGCAGGGTCTGGCACGCGCTCAGGCCCAGGCCGAGCAGGGCGCCCAGCGCCAGGGTGCGTCCGATGCGGTGTTGCATTTCCATTACACATTCCAGGGAGGGCCATTATGCGCTCCATAGGTGGTTGCCAACGCAACGGTTGCATCGCGCTGGAAACCGGGGTAGGGTCGATGCCATGTCGATCCGCCTGGCCACCGCCGTCAACAACAACCGCAATAATCTGCGCGCGAATAATCGTGCGCGGCCGATGCGGGACTGCGCCCTGGGTAGATAGACAGCAACATACGCCCGGACACCAGAAAACCCGCATCGGCCGATGCGGGTTTTTTTGTGCCCGGGCGCAGCCCTCCCGGGCCTGGATGGCCGGTCGAACACCTTCCCCTCGTGAAATCCCCCCAACAGGAGCTCCGCCATGTGTTCGATCTTCGGAATCTTCGGCCTGCAGGCCGGTGACGATCTTCCCGCCCTGCGCCGCCACGCGCTGGAGCTGTCGCAGCGCCAGCGCCACCGTGGCCCGGACTGGAACGGTGTGTACCTGGACGAAGGCGCACTGCTGGTGCATGAGCGGCTGGCCATCGTCGACCCGGCCGGTGGTTCGCAGCCGCTGTTGTCGGCCGACGGCCAGCTGGCGCTGGCGGTGAACGGCGAGATCTACAACCACCAGGCGTTGAAGGCTGCGCTGACCACTGGTTACGACTTCCAGACCGGGTCGGATTGCGAGGTGATCAATGCGCTGCACCGCCAGGGCGGTTCGCCGGCACAGTGGCTGGAACAGCTCAACGGCATCTTCGCGTTCGCGCTGTGGGACCGCGACAGTGGCCGCGTGCTGGTGGCGCGCGATCCGGTCGGCGTGGTGCCGCTGTACTGGGGCCACGATGCCCAGGGACGCCTGCGCGTGGCCTCGGAAATGAAGGCGCTGGTCGATACCTGTGCCGACGTCGCGCAGTTCCCGCCGGGCCACTACTTCAACAGCGCCAGCGGCGAACTGCTGCGTTACTACCAGCAGCCATGGCGCGACTATGCCGACGTGCAGGGCCGTCAGGCCGACCTGGCTGAACTGCGCCAGGCGTTCGAGCATGCGGTGGAGCGGCAGTTGATGAGCGACGTGCCGTACGGCGTGCTGCTGTCCGGTGGCCTGGATTCATCGCTGGTCGCAGCGGTGGCCGCGCGCTACGCACGCCGCCGCATTGAAGATGGTGGGCAGACCGAAGCCTGGTGGCCGCGGCTGCACTCGTTCGCGATCGGCTTGAAGGGCTCGCCCGACCTGGCTGCCGCTACCGTCGCCGCCGAGGCGCTGGGAACCGTCCATCACGGCTTCGAATACACCTTCGAGGAAGGTCTGGACGCGCTGCCGGAAGTGATCCGCCACATTGAAACCTACGATGTCACCACCATCCGCGCGTCCACGCCGATGTTCCTGCTGGCGCGGCGGATCAAGGCGATGGGGGTGAAGATGGTGCTCTCCGGCGAGGGCAGCGACGAGATCTTCGGTGGCTACCTGTACTTCCACAAGGCCCCTGATGCGCGCGAATTCCATGAGGAGCTGGTGCGCAAGCTGGATGCCCTGCACAACTATGATTGCCTGCGTGCCAACAAGTCGATGATGGCCTGGGGCGTGGAGCCGCGCGTGCCGTTCCTGGATCGTGAGTTCCTCGATGTAGCGATGCGCGTCGATGCCGCGCACAAGATGGTGGGTGCAGGCTTTGGTGGTCGCCGCATCGAGAAGGCGGTACTGCGCGAAGCGTTCGAGGGCTATCTGCCGGACAGCATCCTGTGGCGGCAGAAGGAACAGTTCAGCGATGGCGTCGGCTATGGCTGGATTGATGGGCTGAAGGCGCATGCCGAGGCGCAGGTGAGCGACCGCGTACTGGCTGCGGCCGACAAGCGCTTCCCACACAACCCGCCGCAGACCAAGGAGGCCTACTACTACCGCCACCTGTTCGAGCAGTTCTTCCCCAGCCGCGCCGCAGCCGAGACCGTACCGGGCGGCAAGTCGATCGCCTGTTCCTCGCCGGCGGCGATCGCCTGGGATGCCAGCTTCGCGGCGGCGGCCGACCCTTCCGGACGCGCGATTGCCGGGGTGCACGAACAAGCCCTGGCCTGACCCCGCAAAAAGGGGACGGAGGGGATTAAGTCGTTTGTGCCACAAGCGACTTAATCCCCTCCGTCCCCTTTTTGCGACGTATCATCGGCGCCCTGCACATTGGGGAATGTTCATGGACGTACAGACCGGAGGTCCGGTGCGGCCGACGAAGTGGGCTTGGCGCTATCTGGTCTGGGCCGGCCTGCCGCTGCTGGCCGGTGTGCTGCTGGCACGCTTCGCCGGCCCTGCTGCACCCGCTGCGGTTGCCCGCGCCACGGCTGCCGCCGAGGGCGGCTGGGCGCAGCATCTGGCTTCACCGCTGGGCCTGTTCCTGCTGCAGCTGCTGGTGCTGCTGCTGGTGGCCAAGGGGGCCGGTGCACTGCTCAAGCGCCTCGGCCAGCCGGCGGTGATCGGCGAAATGGCCGCCGGACTGATGATGGGCCCGCTGGTGTTGGGCAGCCTGCTGCCGCAGCTGCACGGTGCCCTGTTCCCGCCCAGTTCGCTGGGCCCGTTGGGCATGCTCAGCCAGCTGGGTGTGCTGATGTTCCTGCTGGTGGCCGGCGCGGAGCTGGATCTGGCCGCGCTGCGCGGGCGGCGGCGCTTTGCGTTCACGGTCAGCCATGCCGGCATCGCGGTGCCGTTCGTGCTTGGCGTCGCGCTGGCGATCGGGTTGTATCCGCAACACGGTCCGCAGGGCGTGGGTTTCACCGCATTTGCGCTGTTCGTCGGCATCTCGATGAGCATCACCGCGTTTCCCGTGTTGCTGCGCATCCTGGCCGACCGTGGAATCACGCAGACGCCGTTGGGGCAGACCGCCATCGCCTGCGCCGCGCTGGGCGACGCCACCGCCTGGTGCCTGCTGGCGCTGATCGTGGCGGCGGCACAGGCCAGCGGATGGCTGCCGGCCAGCGTCAACCTGCTGTGCGTGGTCGCGTTCGTGGCGCTGATGCTTGGGCTGGTGAAGCCGTGGTTTGCCCGCCAGCAGATCGTGCCGGGCCATGAAGGGCGCTGGCTGCTGGGCATCCTGCTGCTGTCGCTGGCCAGCGCGCTGGTGACCGAGATGCTGGGTATCCACGCGCTGTTCGGAGCGTTCGCCGCTGGCGTGGTGGTGTCGTCCAACGCGCAGTTGCGCGAGCTGCTGATGGCCCGCGTCGAACCGTTTGCGGTGACCCTGCTGCTGCCGTTGTTCTTCGCCATGACCGGCCTGCGCATGCGTGCCGATGCGCTGCAGGCCAGCGATATCGTGCTGTGCGCGGTGGTGATCGGCGTGGCCACGGCCGGCAAGCTGCTGGGGACCTTCAGTGCTGCGCGCAGTGCGGGCATGCCACCGCGCGAGGCATGGCGATTGGGAGCGCTGATGAACACCCGTGGCCTGATGGAACTGATCGTGTTGAACCTGGGCTACGAACTGGGCCTGCTCGGCGACCGATTGTTCGCGGTGCTGGTGATCATGGCGCTGGTGACCACGGCGATGACCGGGCCGCTGCTGAACCTGATCGAGCGGCGCTACCGTCGGTGATGGGGTCAGATCCCCTTTTCCATGGAAAAGGGATCTGACCACGGATGGCGTGAGGTTGCCGGCCAGCGGCCGGCACTACCTCGCTGGGGCTACCGTGCAGGCACCAGTGTCATCACGTGTTGCGCCTTGCCCGGCAGGAACGGCGTCGGGCGGCCATGAACCCAGTCCTCGTGGCCGGCGCCCCAGTATGGCGACAGCGGGTGGCCGCTCTGGCCACCGGGCATCTGCACGATGCCGTCGGCCTCGTGGCCGGGCGAAACCACCATGCGTTCGGAGGCGCCGAAATTCGGTGTCTGCACGCGTGGCATGTCGCGGTCGCCGGGCAGGCGGTCGGCGGGCATGCACAGCCAGCGTTTGGCGATATCCGGCAGTGCACGTGCGATCGGATGGCAGATCGCCGCGGTATTGCGCTCGCCCCAGCTGCGCTTGGCCAGCGGGCCCTGCCTGGACAGTTCCGTTTCGGTGCGGCGAGCCGCATCGAGCAGCAGCGCATCCCAGCTGTCGAACGCTGGCGGCAGCAGGTTGGCCGGGCGCTGTTCCAGCATGGGCCAGACCACGCCTTCCAGCTGCGCCAGGCGCGGGTCCAGGTAGTCGTCGCCCAGCCGCGCATTGGCCGGTGCCAGCAGCGCATCGGACAGCGTCTCCATCACCTGCGTGCGGAACTCGCGCACCACCCGGTAGCTGACCGAACCGACCGAGGCACGGCCACCCCACTGATGGCTGGCCGCCGCCAGCCGCTTCAGCGCCGGATCGTCGCTGTGCGCGAGTACGTCGTGCAGCAGCGCCCACCAATGCTGCAGGAACACCGCCCGGTCATCGAGCTGGATCGCCAGCAGGTCGCGCTCGTCGAAACGGTCCTGGATCGCCAGCAGGTCGCGGATCTGCCGCGCACGGGCGCCGAGGTCATAGCCGCCGTTGCCGACGTTGGCCAGTGCCTCGCCGTCGAGGACGCGGCCGTTGGCGGTCCACAGGCGATGGTTGGGTGGGTCGATCAGCGCCGGCGATGCATCGCTTCGGATCGGCCAGGGCGCGCAGTCCTGGTTGCTGGCGGCGGTGAAGCCGGCCGGTGCACAGCCCGGGCCGCGGTCCGGGCGGGCGCCGATCAGGCGCCAGGCGATGCGCCCGCTGTGGTCGCCGACCACCAGGTTCTGTGCGGGGATGCCCGCGTGATCGGCAAAGCGCAGCGCAGCGTCCAGGTCAGCGGCGCGAGCCAGGTCGGCGAAGTCCAGGCGTACCGCGCCGGGCAGGTGCGCAACCCAGCGCAGGGCGTCGCCGCTGCCATCGGCATGGGTGTGCAGGATCGGGCCCCAGGCGGTTTCGCGCACCGGGAACACCACGTCGGGCTGACCGGCCACGGCGATGCGCTCCTCGTGCACGCTCACCGCTGCGTTGGCAGGTTCGCTGCGGTAATCGGCGGTATCGATGTAGCTGTTGGTGAAGCCCCAGGCA
Source organism: Stenotrophomonas sp. AN71 (assembly GCF_050435725.1). Lineage (NCBI taxonomy): Bacteria > Pseudomonadati > Pseudomonadota > Gammaproteobacteria > Lysobacterales > Lysobacteraceae > Stenotrophomonas > Stenotrophomonas sp. AN71. The sequence goes on from NZ_JBNDKU010000004.1 coordinate 298,738, forward strand.
ACGTGGCCGTTGCTGCCGACGATCACCGCGGGCAGGCCGGGCAACGAGAACCCGGTGACGTCGACCTGGCCGCCGGCGGCCTGCGGATCGGGATAGCGCAGGCGAACGCGGAACCACAGCCCGGGGGCGCGCAGGCCCAGATGCATGTCGTCGGCGACGATCGCGCGGCCATCGGCGGTGAGCGCACCAGCCACCGCGAAGTTGTTGCTGCCGATGACGTCGGCTTCTTCCTGCCCGGTGCCCGATTTGCCCTTCAGCGTGCGCAGATCGAGCTGGCTTGCATCGGGAAGGGGGGCGTTGCCGGTGGGCTCGCCGAACAGGGGCGCATCCCACGCGGTGCCTTGGTGGGCGAGCAGGGTATACAGCGCGGTCGGCACCACCGCGCGGATGCGGCTCAATGCCAGTTCGGTCTGGTTGTCCGGATCCTGCAGGTCGGCGTACATGGCCAGCCCGGTCAGTACGCTGTCGCTGGCCTGCCAGGGCTGCGGCGACTGGCGCAGCAGCAGGTAGGCCCAGGGCCGGACGGAGAGATCGGCCAGGCCTTCATTGACGCCGTCCACATAGGCCCGCACGGCCTCGCCGTTGTTGCCCAGCGCAGCGTCCAGGTGCGCCTCGGTGCGTGCACGCAGGCGATGCACGCGCATGCGCTTGTCGGCCTCGATGGCCTTCGGTCCGAACAGCGCCGACAGCTCGCCGGCGGCACTGCGGCGCATCAGGTCCATCTCGAAATAGCGTTCCTGCGCGTGCACGCGGCCCAGCGCACGCATGGCGTCGGCCTGGCTGCCGGCGCTGATGGTGACCACGCCCAGCGCATCGCGCTCGATGGTGACCGGCCTGGACAACCCAGGCAATGCATGTTCGCCGTCCAGGTCGGCCAGGCTGCCGCGCAGCAGCAGCCACAGGACCAGGGCGGTGACCAGCACGAGGGCGATCAACAGGCCCAGCACCCAACGCCATGTACGTCGCATCGCACGTCCTTTCCGCACTCGTGGGTCGATTGTAGCCGCAGGCGCAACTGCGACTGATTCCGATTAGATCACCGTCGCCGGAAATGCGTCACCCTATGCAGCATCGATTCACAGGAGCCCCCCCATGAAAGGCAACCCGGACGTCATCGCCTGCCTGAAGGAACTGCTGCGCGGCGAGCTTGCTGCCCGCGATCAGTACTTCATCCATTCCCGCCGCTACGAGGACCAGGGCCTGTTCGCGCTGTACGAACGCCTGAACCACGAGATGGAAGAGGAAACCCAGCACGCCGATGCGCTGCTGCGCCGGATCCTGTTCCTGGGCGGCGACCCGGACATGCGCCCGCGTGCCACCGAGCCGGGCAAGACCGTGGAGGAGATGCTGCAGAAGGACCTGGATACTGAATACGCCGTTCGGAACAATCTCGCCGCCGGCATGAAGCTGTGCGAGGAGAACGGCGACTACGTCAGCCGCGACATCCTGCTGGCGCAGCTGAAGGACACCGAAGAAGACCACGCCTGGTGGCTGGAGCAGCAGCTGGGCCTGATCAAGCGCATCGGCCTGGAGCTGTACCAGCTGAGCAAGATCGACGGCAGCGGCGCCCCGGCACACTGAGCACGTATGGGTAGCGTCGAGCTTGCTCGACGGCTTTTCGGTAGAGCCGACCGCTGGTCGGCTGTATCTCATGAAGCAGCCGACCAGCGGTCGGCTCTACCAGGAGCACAAGGTTCTGTCGCCCGCCAGCACCGGAGCACCGCCAGCCAGCCTTCGCCAGCCAGCCGCTCCACCGCCCGCCAGCCGACAACGAAAAAGCCGGGGAATGCCCCGGCTTTTTCGTGTCTGACGTCCGGGGAGCGTGCCAAACAATGTTGGCACCTACCGGAGGCGGTGCCTCATTCCACCGACAGCCCTTCCACCTTCTGCCAGCCGCGCGGCAGCAGATGGCCACGGGTGGCACGGGCGCCGAGGTAGGCTTCCAGTTCGTTGAACTTCAGCCCCATGGTGCGCTGGCCGCTGCGGACCTGCAGGGTCTGTCCCGGGCTGATCGCCACGATCGCGACCACGCGCTCGGTGGCGAGCTTGGCCTTGGGGATCTCGATGATCTTGTTGCCCTTGCCCTTGTCCAGTTCCGGCAGGTCGTTGGCGGCGATCGCCAGCAGGTTGCCCGAACTGGTCACGGCCACGATGCGGTCGGTGGCGACGTTGGCGACCACCGAAGGGGTCAGCACCGCCGAACCGGCCGACAGGTTCAGCATCGCCTTGCCGGCCTTGTTGCGGCCGATCAGGTTCTCGAAGCGGGTGACGAAGCCGTAGCCATGGGTCGAAGCCAGCACGAAGCGGGTATCTGGTTCGGCGCTGGCCAGGGTCACGAAGCTGGTGCCCGGCGCCGGCGAGAAGCGGCCGGTCAGCGGCTCACCGTTGCCGCGTGCCGAAGGCAGGGTATGCACCGGCGTGGAGTAGGCACGGCCTTCACTGTCGAGGAAGGCGACCTGCTGGGTGCTGCGCGCACGCACCGCGCCCTGCAGGGCATCACCATCACGATAGGACAGCGCCGACGCATCGACGTCGTGTCCCTTGGCGGCGCGGATCCAGCCCTTCTCCGACAACACCACGGTCATCGGCTCGCTCGGCACCAGCTCGGTCTCGTCGATGGCCTGCGCGGCCTGGCGCTGCACCAGCGGCGAGCGACGGGCATCGCCGAACTTCTTGGCATCGGCGGTCAACTCGTCGCGGATCAGTTTCTTCAGCTTGGTCTTGCTGTCGAGGATGCCGATGATCTTGTCGCGTTCCTTGGCCAGCTCGTCCTGCTCGCCACGGATCTTCATTTCCTCCAGGCGGGCCAGCTGCTTCAGCTTGGTCTCCAGGATGTACTCGGCCTGGTCGTCGGACAGGCCGAAACGCGCGATCAGCGCCGCCTTCGGTTCGTCCTCGGTACGGATGATGTGGATCACCTCGTCCAGGTTGAGGAAGGCGACCAGCAGGCCTTCCAACAGGTGCAGGCGGCGCTCGACCTTCTGCAGGCGGTGCTGCAGGCGGCGGGTGACGGTGTTGCTGCGGAAGACCAGCCATTCGCTGAGCAGCATCTTCAGGTTCTTCACCTGAGGACGGCCGTCCAGCCCGATCACGTTGAGGTTGACGCGGTAGCTGCGCTCCATGTCCGTGGTTGCGAACAGGTGGCCCATCAGCTGCTCGGCGTCGACGCGGTTGGAGCGCGGCACCAGCACCACCCGCACCGGGTTGGCGTGGTCGGATTCATCGCGGATGTCTTCCAGCCACGGCAGCTTCTTGGCGCGCATCTGCGCGGCGATCTGCTCGATCACCTTCGACGGCGACACCTGGAACGGCAGCGCCGTGACCACGATGTTGTTGGCTTCCTTGGTGAAGGTCGCACGCGCACGCACGCTGCCGTTGCCGGTCTCGTACATGTTCCGCAGATCGTTGGCGGCGGTGATGATTTCGGCACTGGACGGGTAGTCCGGGCCCTGCACGTGCTCGCACAGGTCGCGCACGGTCGCCTCGGGGTTGTCCAGCAGGTGCAGCAGCGCGCTGACGATCTCGTTGAGATTGTGAGGCGGCACGTCGGTGGCCATGCCCACGGCGATGCCGGTGGTGCCGTTGAGCAGCAGGTGTGGCAGCCGCGCCGGCATCCAGGTCGGTTCCTGCAGGGTGCCGTCGAAGTTCGGTGCCCAGTCGGTGGTGCCCTGGCCCAGTTCGCCCAGCAGCACTTCGGCGATCGGAGTCAGCTTGGATTCGGTGTAGCGCATCGCCGCGAACGACTTCGGGTCGTCACTGGAGCCGAAGTTGCCCTGGCCCTCGATCAGCGGGTAGCGGTAGGAGAACGGCTGGGCCATCAGCACCAGCGCTTCGTAGCACGCACTGTCGCCATGCGGGTGGTACTTACCGATGACATCACCGACGGTACGCGCCGACTTCTTCGGCTTGGACGCGGCATTCAGGCCCAGCTCGCTCATCGAATAGATGATGCGGCGCTGCACCGGCTTCAGGCCGTCGCCGATGAACGGCAGGGCACGGTCCAGGACCACATACATCGAGTAGTCCAGGTAAGCGCGTTCGGCGTACTCGCGCAGCGGCAGTTGTTCGAATCCGTGGAACGCGGGGCGGGCAAGTTCGGTCATGCGGCGTTGTTACCTATGTCGGGCGGCGGCGACGGCGGTCGCCGCTCGCAATCCTGTGATTATCCGGATGCGGCCGGGGATGCCAAGCCGCGTGCAGGGTCCAGCCCGGTTTCCAGGCCATGCCCGGCGCGCGCCAGGTAGCGCCCCGGCGGCAGGCCGAAGTGGCGGCGGAACACGGTGACGAAGGCGCTGGCGCTGCTGAAGCCCAGCGCGTGGGCGATATCGGCCACGCTGCGGCCGTCGGTCAGCTGGCGAAGGGCCTCGGACAGCCGGGCCTGCTGCCGCCACTGGGCAAAGCTGAGCGTGGTCTCGTCGCGGAAGTGGCGGGTCAGGCTGCGCGGTGACAGGCCGGCCCAATGCGCCCATTCGGCCAGGCTGCGCTCGTCGGACGGGTCGGCCAGCAGCTGCGAGGCGATCCTCAGCAGGCGCCGGTCGTGCGGCATCGGCAGGTGCATGCGCTGGCGTGGCGCGGTGCGGATCTCGTCCAGCAGCACATCGATGATGTGCTGGCGTTCGGGCGTGGTGGCCTCGCCCAGCGTCCATTCGCAGATGCGGTCGGCCAGCGCCTGGGCCAGCTTGGACAAGCCCAGCACGCAGGGATCGGAGGGCAGGGCGGCGCACGCCGGTGCGGCCAGCGCCATGCCCCAACCGCGCAACGGGCCGTCGAGGGTGACGGTATGCGGCTCCAGCGGCGGCATCCAGCCGGCCGAGCCCGGCGCCAGCGACCAGGTGCCATGGGAGGTGCGGGTGGTCAACAGGCCACGTTCGACGCAGATCAGTTGCGCGCGCTGGTGGTGGTGCCAGTCCACCTCGCGGGCCAGCCCCTGCGGGCTGTCGAAGCGGAATGCGATGACCGGCGGGCCGTCGTTGCGGTCGAACCAGTCCAGTGCTTCATCCCTGAGCAGGCGTTTGGGAGCCGGAATTTCTGCCTTGTTCATCATATCCGCTGGCTGAAAAGTGTCATCCATTGGCTGGATTGTACTACCGGGCCACCTGACCAGATCATTAAGGTAGGCGCCTTCACCGATCCAGCCCACTGCTGCAACACAGCATTCGATGCCAGATCGAATATTTCCATTGAGAAATATTTTTTTTGGAAGAGAATGCTCCCCCATGATCTGTCCCGCAACCACTCCCCCCAGCTTCGGCCTGCTGCTGCGCCAGGTGCGCGACGGCCTGGTCCGGCAACTCGACGCGTCCATGGCTGAAGAAGATCTGGGTATCGGCTTCACCCACTACATCGGGCTGAAGGTGCTCTCGCACATGGCCCCCTGTACCGCCAACGAACTGGCCCAGGCCATCGACCAGGTGCCCAGCGCGGTGACCCGCCTGCTGGACAAGCTGGAGGCGCTGGGCTGTGTCCGCCGCGAGCCGCATGCCCAGGATCGCCGGGCACTGCAGATCGTGCTGACCGATGAAGGCCGCGCACTGTGGGCGCGGTTGAAGCTGCGTGGCGATGCGGTGATGGATTACGCACTACGTGATCTTTCCGCCGACGAGCGCACGCTGCTGCTGTCTCTCCTCACCCGAATCCGCGATTCCCTGACGACCCCATGAACCCGATCCCGCATCCCACTCTTCGCCGGTCCGGGCGCGCGCTGCTGGTGTCAGCGCTGGCCCTGGCTCTGGCCGCCTGCGCCAGCAGCCGTGGCCTCACCCCGCAGGGCCATGTGCTCGACGTGGACAACCTGCACAGCGAACGCACCCTGGCCGACAGCGACCTGAGCGCCACCGGCTTCCCGGCCCAGGACTGGTGGAAGGCGCTGGGCGACGCGCAGCTGGATGGGCTGGTCGCCGAAGGCCTGGCCGGCCACCCAAGCCTGGATGCCGCCGACGCGCGCCTGCGCCAGGCCCAGGCCCAGGTTGGCACCGCGCGTGCCGATGAGCTGCCCAGCCTGTCGGTGTCCGGTGGCTATACCGGTCTGCGCCTGCCCGAGTCGATGGTCGGCAGCGAGATGGGCGGCCGCTACGGCGGCAGCAGCCAGGTCGCCTTTGATTTCAGCTATGGCGTGGATCTGTGGGGCGGCAAGCGTGCTGCCTGGGAAGCGGCCGTGGACGGCGCCCACGCGGCCACGGTCGAAGCCCAGGCCGCGCGTCTGAACCTGTCCACCGGAATCACCCAGGCCTATACCGACCTGGCCTACGCCTGGCAGCTCAATGACGTGGCCGAGGAAGAGCTGACCCGTTCGCAGAAGTCGCTGGAACTGACCCGCCAGCGTCGCCGCGCCGGCATCGACAGCGACCTGCAGGTGCGCCAGGCCGAGGCCCGCGTGCCGGCCGCGCAGCAGCAGGTGCAGGCCGCACAGCAGCGCATCGACGCAGCGCGCACCGCGCTGGCCGCACTGGTCGGCAAGGGCCCGGACCGTGGCCTGTCGATCCAGCGCCCGCAGCCACTGAATCCGCTGGCCCTGCAGCTGCCGGGCGTGCTGCCCAGCGAACTGCTAGGCCGCCGCCCCGACATCGTCGCCGCGCGCTGGCGCGTGGAAGCGGCCGACAAGCAGATCAAGGTCGCAAAGACCAAGTTCTACCCCAGCTTCAACCTGACCGCGCTGGCCGGCGTGGTCGCCCCGAACGTGGGTGACCTGCTGAAGAGCAGTTCCACCTTTGCCTACATTGGCCCGGCGCTGAGCCTGCCGATCTTCGAGGGCGGCAAGCTGCGCGCCAACCTGTCCAACACCGATGCGCAGTACGACCTGGCGGTGGCCAACTACAACCAGACCGTGCTCGACGCGCTGCGCGATGTAGCCGACCAGGTCAATGCGGTGCGCTCGCTGGCCCAGCAGGCGCACTCGCAGCAGCAGGCGGTGGACACCTCGCGCGCAGCGTTCGACCTGGCCCAGCAGCGCTACCGCGCCGGCATCGGCAGCTACCTGGACGTGCTGACCGCGCAGTCCACGCTGCTGCAGTCGCAGCAGCAGCTGGTCGGCCTGCAGTCGCAGCAGGTGCAGACCTCGGTGCGCCTGAGCAAGGCGTTGGGCGGTGGTTTCCAGCCCACCGACGCTGACCGCGCACCGATCGCCTCCCCTTCCGATTCCTCGCATTCCTGAAGACGCCCGCCATGAGCCAGACCCAAGACACCGCGGCCCCGGCCGCCTCCAACCGCCGCGGCTTCCTGCTGCGCGGCCTGTTCGTCATCGTCGTGCTGCTGCTTGCCGCACTGGCGTTGTGGTACTTCATGTTCGGCCGCTGGTTCGAAGAGACCGACGATGCCTACGTGCAGGGCAACCAGGTGCAGATCACCCCGCTGGTGGCCGGTACCGTGGTCGCCATCAATGCCGATGACGGCATGCGCGTCGAGCGCGGCCAGCTGCTGGTGCAGCTGGACCCGTCCGATACCTCGGTGGCATTGCAGCAGGCCGAAGCCAACCTGGCCAAGACGGTGCGCCAGACCCGCGGTCTGTACCGCAGCGTGGAAGGCGCGCAGGCTGACTTGAACGCCCGCCAGGTGACCCTGAAGCGCGTGCGTGACGACTTCGCCCGCCGCAAGGACCTGGCCGCCACCGGTGCCATTTCCAACGAAGAACTGGCTCACGCCCGTGATGAGCTGGCGGCAGCCGAAGCGGCCGTGGCCGGTTCGCGCGAGACCGTCGAGCGCAACCGCGCGCTGGTCGACGACACCGTGATCGCCACCCAGCCGGATGTGCAGGCCGCCGCCGCGCAGCTGCGCCAGGCGTTCCTCAACAACGCCCGCGCCGGCATCGTCGCGCCGGTCACCGGTTATGTCGCCCGTCGTTCGGTGCAGGTTGGCCAGCGCGTGCAGCCGGGCAATGCACTGATGGCCGTGGTGCCGACCGAGCAGATGTGGGTCGAGGCCAACTTCAAGGAAACCCAGCTGCGCCACATGCGCCTGGGCCAGGAAGTGGAGCTGAAGTCGGACCTGTACGCCGGTGACGTGAAGTACAAGGGACGCATCCAGAGCCTGGGCCTGGGCACCGGTTCGGCGTTCTCGCTGCTGCCGGCGCAGAACGCCAGCGGCAACTGGATCAAGATCGTGCAGCGCGTGCCGGTGCGCATCGCCATCGATGCCAAGCAGCTGGCCGAGCATCCGCTGCGCATCGGCCTGTCGATGAAGGCCGAAGTGAGTCTGCGTGACCAGAAGGGTGAAGTGCTGCCGAGCGCTGCCGCCAAGGGCACGGTGTTCGACACCGATGTATATGCCAAGCAGCTGCATGATGCCGATGAGGTGATCCACACGATCATCCAGGGCAACCTGCCGCAGCAGCAGGCGAAGGCGGGCTGAGGTCGCCATGTCCGCACAAGCTCCAGCCGCGCCCGGCGCTCCGGCGGCGCCGGGTGCGGCCTCCGGGTTCCTGCCGCCGAGCGTGGCCCTGTGCACCGTGGGCCTGGCGATGGCCTCGTTCATGCAGGTGCTCGACACCACCATTGCCAACGTTTCGCTGCCGACCATCGCCGGTAACCTCGGTGCCAGTTCGCAGCAGGCGACCTGGGTCATCACCTCGTTCGCGGTCAGCACGGCCATCGCGCTGCCGCTGACCGGCTGGCTCAGCCGCCGTTTCGGCGAACGCAAATTGTTCGTCTGGGCCACGCTGGCTTTCGTCATCACCTCGCTGCTGTGCGGCCTGGCGCAGAGCATGGGCATGCTGGTGCTGTCGCGCGCGCTGCAGGGCTTCGTGGCCGGCCCGATGTACCCGATCACGCAGTCGCTGCTGGTCTCGATCTATCCACGCGAGAAGCGGGGGCAGGCGCTGGCGCTGCTGGCGATGATCACCGTGGTGGCGCCGATCTGTGGCCCGATCCTCGGTGGCTGGATCACCGACAACTACAGCTGGGAATGGATCTTCCTGATCAACGTGCCACTGGGCATCTTCGCCGCGCTGGTGGTGGGCAACCAGCTGAAGGGTCGCCCGGAGCAGATCGAGAAGCCGAAGATGGACTACGTCGGCCTGGTCACCCTGGTGATCGGTGTGGGTGCACTGCAGCTGGTGCTCGACCTGGGCAACGATGAGGACTGGTTCTCGTCGATGAAGATCGTGGTGCTGGCCTGCGTTGCGGTGGTAGCCCTGACCGTGTTCCTGATCTGGGAACTGACCGACAAGGATCCGATCGTCGACCTGAAGCTGTTCCGGCACCGCAACTTCCGCGCCGGTACGCTGGCGATGGTGGTGGCCTATGCGGCGTTCTTCAGCGTGGCCCTGCTGATTCCGCAGTGGCTGCAGCGCGACATGGGCTATACCGCGATCTGGGCGGGCCTGGCGACGGCACCAATCGGCATCCTGCCGGTAATCATGACACCGTTCGTGGGCAAGTACGCCTCGCGTTTCGACATGCGCATGCTGGCCACGATCGCGTTCGTGGTGCTGTCGATGACCAGCTTCCTGCGTTCGGGCTTCAACCTGCAGGTGGACTTCCAGCACGTTGCCGGCGTGCAGCTGATCATGGGTATTGGTGTGGCGTTGTTCTTCATGCCGGTGCTGCAGATCCTGCTGTCGGACCTGGATGGTCGCGAGATTGCGGCCGGTTCCGGCCTGGCGACGTTCCTGCGTACGCTGGGCGGCAGTTTCGCTGCATCGTTGACGACGTGGCTGTGGGCACGCCGTACCCAGGTGCATCATGCGGACCTGACCGAACATATCTCGGCCTATCAGCCGGGCATGCAGGACCAGGTGGCCGCGATGGGGCAGGGCGACCTGCAACATGGCGCGGCGGTGCTGAACAACATGATCAACCACCAGGCGTCGCAGATGGGCTTCAACGACATCTTCTTCCTGCTGGGCTGGATCTTCCTGGCGATCATCGCGTTCCTGTGGCTGGCCAAGCCGCCGTTCGGTGCGGGCGCCGGTGCCGCGGCGGGTGGCGGGCACTGATCGATCTGCTTCGTGGTAGCCCCGGGCCGCGCCCGGCGGCTTTCCCGCCAGATGCAGCCACGCGTGGCGTGGATCTACTGGATGCAGATGCAGAAACCCCGCCGGAAGGCGGGGTTTTTGTTTGTGCGTGCATTCCGCCGGGCATGGCCCGGCGCTACCGGGATGCATCCACGCCATGCGTGGATGGGCATCGCAATCGCGTGATCCGGGCAAACGCCGGACATGAAAAAACCCGCTTTCGCGGGTTTGATCATTTGCTGAGTCATGGTGCCCAGGAGAGGACTCGAACCTCCACGAAGTTGCCCCCGCTAGCACCTGAAGCTAGTGCGTCTACCAATTCCGCCACCTGGGCGACTCAGGAGACGAATTATGGGGAACGACAGAGGATGTGTCAACAACATTTCACACTTTTTTCTGCGGCTGCACGCCCAGGTGATGCAGCAGGCTGCGCATCGCCGGTGACAGCTGCGTCCACTCGGCGAAACACGCGCACAGGCGACGTTGTGCCCACGCATCGGAGAGCGGTATGCCAACCGTGTGCGTGCTGCGCCGATGCTGGCGCGCGATGGTCCGCGGCACGATGCCGACGCCGATGCCGTGGCCGACCATGATGCACACGCCTTCGAAGGTCTTCATGCGGATGCGCACGTCGAGGCGGTGGCCGATCGCGCGGGCCTGGTCTTCGATGTAGGTCTGCAGTGCATTGCCATCTGCGAGGGCGACGAAGGTTTCGCCTGCAACGTCGGCGAATGCCACGCTGCGCCTCGATGCGAAGCGGTGATCGGCCGGCAGCAGCATCACCAGCGGATCTTCGGCCACCACGTGCTGCTGCAGGCCGGCGGCGTCGACCGCATCGCTGATGATGCCGGCCTCAGCCTGGCCAGCGCTGATCGCGCGTACGACTTCGGGGCTGGTGCGCTCGAGCAGTTCGACATGCAGGCGCGGGCGTTCGGCCAGCCACGGTGCGAGTCGCGAGGGCAGGTAGTTGGTCAGCGCTGCGGTGTTGGCATACAGGTGCAACGTGCCGCGCGCGCCGTGTGAGAAGGCGTGCAGTTCGCCACGCAGCTGTGCCTGCTGCTGCAGGATCAGGCGCGCATGGTGGGCGAGGGCAGCACCGGCTTCGGTCAGGCTGATGCCACGTGGATGCCGGTTCAGCAACGCCGTACCGGCGTCGGCTTCGATCATGCGCAGGCGCTCGCTGGCCGAAGCCAGTGCCAGGTTGGCCTGCTGCGCGCCGGCGGTGATGCTTCCCGCGTCGGCGATCGCCAGGAACAGGCGCAGGTCGGCAATATCCATCCGCATGTGATGCCCTCATCGCAGATCCGGAGCCTTCGGGTCAGCCGAAGGCGGGGCCGGGAAGACCGCATTGTGCGCCCGCGCTGCGCCCGCTCCAATGGCGGCATGAACGAGACGATGTATTTCTATGGATTGCTGGTGGTGGTGTTCGTGCTGGCCGGGGTGGTCAAAGGCGTGACCGGCATGGGCCTGCCGACGGTGGCGATGGGTCTTCTCGGTGGCGCACTGTCGCCGGTGGCGGCGGCATCGATGCTGTTCATTCCCACGTTCGTCACCAACGCGTGGCAGCTGCTGTCCGGTCCATCACTTGGCCACATCCTGCGTCGGCTGTGGCCGATGATGCTGGCGGTGGTGGTGGTGACCGTGGGTGCGGCGGCGTTGCTGGTACGGGTCGATCGCGATGTTTCGCGCGTGGCGTTGGGCGTGGCGCTGGTGATTTACGCGTTGTATGCGCTGGTTGCGCCAGTGTTCCGCGTGCCGCCGCGGCGCGAGCGCTGGCTGGGGCCGCTGGTGGGCGCGTTGTCCGGCCTAGTGACCGGGGCGACCGGTGTGTTCGTGATGCCTGCGGTGCCGTACCTGCAATCGCTGGGATTGCAGCGCGAAGAGCTGGTGCAGGCACTGGGATTGGCGTTCACCGTATCGACGATCTCGCTGACGACCGGGCTGATGCTCAATGGGGCCTTCGGTGTGCAGCAGCTGGGGCTGAGTGCATTGGCCGTGGTGCCAGCGCTGCTGGGCATGTGGCTGGGGCAGGTGATCCGCCAGCGCATCAGCGCGCGGGTGTTCCGTGCGTGCTTCCTCGGCTTCCTGCTGTTGCTGGGCCTGGAGCTGGTGCTGCGACCGCTGTTCTGACCCCCGAATGCGTAGCGTCGAGCTTGCTCGACTCTACGCAGCCCGAATCGCAGGCAAGAAAAAACCCGCCTGCGCGGGTTGTTTTCTTTCTCGACATGGTGCCCAGGAGAGGACTCGAACCTCCACGAAGTTGCCCCCGCTAGCACCTGAAGCTAGTGCGTCTACCAATTCCGCCACCTGGGCGTCGAGGAGCGAGATTATGGGGTGCTGTTACGGGAGTGTCAACACCTTTTGCAGATCCGGGGTGATCGGACCCTACGGCCCCCCTGGGCCGGATCGCGGGCAAAAAAAATCCCCGCCGAAGCGAGGAGTTTTTTCGTTGGTGCCCAGGAGAGGACTCGAACCTCCACGGTTTTACCCGCTAGTACCTGAAACTAGTGCGTCTACCAATTCCGCCACCTGGGCGTTCCAGAGGCGCAATTGTGAAGATGAATTCGCAGGGTGTCAACGACATCCTGAATATTTTTCATGCAATGCCTTCGCGGCCGCCGCTGACCCGTTCTGCACGCCATCAACAGCTACCATGTAAGGCGATGACTACCAAAAAACCAAGCAAGGGCGGGAGTACCTCCCGCAGCCAGGCCCCGAAGAAGGGCGCCAAGCCGGGCGCAGCCCGCACCACCCAGCCGGGCAAGCCGTTGCCGGGCTGGTTCCCCGAATTGAATGAAGGCGGCGGCCCACGCGGCCGCAAGAACCGCAGTGCGGATGCACCGGGTCCGGCGCCAGGCCGCAAGCTGCCGCCGACCGGCAAGGTGATCGACGATCCCTATGCCAGCCGCGAAGCCGAGAAGTACGAACAGCCCATCGCCAGCCGCGAGGCCATCCTGGCCCTGCTGGAACGCTGCGAGGGGCCGCAGACCGCCGAGGAACTGGGCGTACGCCTGGGCCTGACTGCACCGGACCGGGCCGAGGCGCTGTCGCGCCGGCTTGGCGCGATGGTCCGCGACGGCCAGCTGGTACAGAACCGCCGCGGCGGCTTCGCGCCGATCCAGACGCTGAACCTGGTGACCGGCGTGGTGATCGCCAACCCGGAAGGGTTCGGTTTCCTGCGCCCGGTCGAGGGTGGTGATGACCTGTTCCTGCCTCCTTATGAAATGCGCAAGGTGATGCATGGCGACAAGGTGCTCGCCCGCGTCACCGGTATCGACCATCGCGGCCGTCGCGAGGGCAGCATCGCCCGCGTGCTGGAACGCGGCATGACCCGCCTGATCGGTCGCTTCAGCATCGAGATGGGCATCAACTACGTGGTGCCCGATGACAAGCGCATACAGCGCAACGTGCAGGTGCCGCCGGACCAGACCGGTGGCGCACGCGATGGCCAGCTGGTGGTCTGCGAACTCACCCAGGCACCGGACAGCCGCCGTCCGCCGATCGGCCGCATCATCGCGGTGCTGGGCGACAAGCTGACGGCGTCGCTGGTGGTTGAGACCGCCATCCACGGCCACGAACTGCCGTTCGAATTCCCGCAGGAGGTGCTGGACGAAGCCGCCTCGGTGCCGCTGGTGGTCGAGCCGGCGATGATCGGTGATCGCGTCGACCTGCGCAGTACGCCGCTGGTGACCATCGACGGCGAGGACGCCAAGGACTTCGACGACGCGGTCTACTGCGAGCCGAACGCCGATGGCTTCCGCCTGGTGGTGGCCATCGCGGACGTCTCCAACTACGTGCGTCCCGGCACGCCGCTGGACGAGGAGGCGCAGAAACGCGCGACCTCGGTGTACTTCCCCGGTTTCGTGGTGCCGATGCTGCCGGAGACGCTGTCCAACGGTATCTGCTCGTTGATGCCCAAGGTCGATCGCATGTGTTTTGTCTGCGACATGCAGATCGACCGCGACGGCCAGGTCACCCACTCGCGCTTCTACGAAGCGGTGATGAACTCGCACGCGCGCCTGACCTACACCCAGGTCTGGCAGGCGGTTGGCGAGGACGATGCCGGCGCCAAGGCCTTCATCGGCGACCTGTTGCCGCAGGTGCAGCGCCTGCACCAGTTGTACAAGGTGCTGGCCAAGGCACGTGCCAAGCGCGGTGCGATCGAGTTTGAAAGCAGCGAAGTCCGCTTCGTGCTCGACAACCGCGGTGAAGTCACCCAGGCCGGCATGCTGGTGCGCAATGACGCGCACAAGCTGATCGAGGAATGCATGATTGCCGCCAACGTGGAGGCGGCGAAGTACCTGCTGTCGCGTCATGTCCCGGCACCCTACCGCGTGCATGAGAAGCCGCCGGAGACCAAGTACGCCGACCTGCTGGAATTCCTCAAGGAGTTCAAGCTGAGCCTGCCGCCATGGTCGAAGGTGCGTCCGGGCGACTACACCAAGCTGCTGAAGAAGATCCGCGACCGCCCTGATGCCACGTTGCTGGAATCGGTGCTGCTGCGCAGCCAGAGCCTGGCGGTGTACAGCCCGGACAACAACGGCCACTTCGGCCTGGCGCTGGAGGCGTACGCGCACTTCACCTCGCCGATCCGTCGTTATCCGGATCTGCTGGTGCACCGCGCGATCAAGCACGCACTGTCGGGCAAGCCGCTGGACAAGTTCACCTACAACGCCCGCGAGATGGCTGCGCTGGCGCTGCAGTGCTCCGAGCGTGAGCGCCGTGCCGATGAGGCCGAGCGCGAAGTGGACGAGCGCTACCGGGCGGCCTGGATGGAAAAGCACGTGGGTGGCCAGTTCGATGGCGTGATCAGTGGCGTGACCAGCTTCGGCCTGTTCGTGGAACTGGATGAGTCGAAGGTGCAGGGCCTGGTGCATGTCACCCAGTTGCCGCAGGACTATTACAAGTTCGACGCGACCCGCAAGACGCTGACCGGCGAGCGCCGTGGCAGCAGCTACCGGTTGGGCGACCGTGTGCGCATCCTGGTGCTGAAGGCCAGCATGGAAGAACGCAAGATCGACTTCCGCCTGGTCGAGCACAAGGGCGAGGAAGAGGGCGATGGCCTGGCACCGCTGCCCGAGCGAGGCAAGCCGGCCAAGCGCACCAAGAAGGCGTATTGACCTGTAGAGCCGAGCCATGCTCGGCTGAGCATCCACGGTGTGCCGACCAACGGTCGGCACCCACCTCACCCGGCAGGTGCCAACCGTTGGTTGGCACGACGTTTCGGAGGAACCCACCATGCAGGGCCAACCCGAATACCGCGGCGGTTGCCAGTGCGGCGCGATCCGCTTCCAGGTGCGCGGCGAGCTGGCCGACAGCTCGATCTGCCATTGCCGGATGTGCCAGAAGGCCTTCGGCGCGTATTACGCGCCGCTGGTGTCGGTGCGTGGCGTCCAGTTCAGCTGGACCCGCGGCCAACCGCGTTACTTCCAGTCCTCCAACGTCGTGCGGCGCGGCTTCTGCGCCGACTGCGGCACGCCGTTGACCTACGAGGCACCGGACGGCGTGGCGGTGGCCGCCGGCGCATTTGACGAGCCCGAGCGCCTGCCGCCGACGATCCAGTACGGGGTGGAGCGCAAACTGCCGTTCGTCGACAGCCTGGGCAGCCTGCCGGCCCGGCGCACCGAGGACGACGTCGGCGCGCTGGCATTCCTGGCCGCGATCGTGTCCCACCAGCACCCCGACCACGACACCCCGCACTGGCCGCCGCGTACGCGCGTGTAGCGCCGGGCCACGCCCGGCGGCCGTTGAGCCGCCGCAGCGCCCGGCCCGCCGATGCTCTACCATAGCCACCCCCTTTCCGGTCCCCGCCCGCATGAGCAAGAACAGCCAGTGGATCGTCGGCGTCAACGCCGTCGCCTCCTCCATCGAGAACGACGCCGAGAACGTCCGCGAAGTGCTGGTCGAGGCCGGTGCGAAGAACCCGCGCCTGACCGAGATCGAGGAAAATGCCCGTCGCAAGGGCATCGATGTGCGCAAGGTCAACAGCCAGGCGCTGGACGGTGTCGGCGGTTCGGTGCGCCATCAGGGCGTGGCCGCGCGCTACGCCGCGGCCCGTACCTACAGCGAGAACGAGCTGGAAGGCCTGGTGACCGCTGCCGAAGGCAAGGCGCTGCTGCTGGTGCTGGACGAGGTGCAGGACCCGCACAACCTGGGCGCCTGCCTGCGTTCGGCCGCTGCGGCCGGTGCCACCGCGGTGATCATCCCCAAGGACAAGTCGGCCACGGTGAATGCCACGGTGCGCAAGACCTCGGCCGGTGCCGCCGACCGTATCCCGGTGGTGGCGGTGACCAACCTGTCGCGCTGCCTGAAGGACCTGCAGAAGCAGGGCGTGTGGATCTACGGCCTGGCCGGTGAAGCGACCGCCTCGCTGTACGCGCTGGACCTGAAGGGCAATGTCGCGCTGGTGCTGGGTGGCGAAGCCGACGGCCTGCGCCGTCTGACCCGCGAGAACTGCGATGGCCTGGTCAAGATCCCTATGCCGGGCGAGATCGAGAGCCTGAACGTCTCGGTCGCCGCTGGCGTGAGCCTGTTCGAGGCCGTGCGCCAGCGCGGCTGATCCGCCGACGCGATGTGATCGGGGTCAGATCCCTTTTCCAATGGGAAAAGGGATCTGACCACTTTTTTTTGACCACGTTCTCCCGATCAAAAAAGCAGCCGAGGATAGGCTCGGCTCTACGGAAGGATTGTGTCGACCAAGGTCGACACCTACCAAAGCGGCGCATGACGGCATTCCGACAGCTCGCAGGAAGCGGTCGAGGGCGGGGTGGGTCCGGTGGCAGGGGTGTGAGCCGCATGGATGCGGCGACCAAGCCCCCAAGGATGGGTTCACGGCGTCCCCTGCCACCGGACCCCCCGCCATTCAACGGAATGCCCCGTTGTTGACGTTGACGTTGTTTCAGCGGGTGCGGGGCGCAGCCCCGCATCGCCTCACCCTGCGCTGCCGCCCAACGCCTTGAACAGGGTCACGTCGTTGTTCAACTGGCCCTGGCGCACCCGCGCCAGCGACAGCTCGGCGTCACGCCGGGTCTGTTGTGCTTCCAGCCACGTACGCAGGTCGGTGGCACCTACGCGGTAGCGCACTTCCTGTGCGCGTTCCACTTCCACCGCTTCGTCGTACGAGGCCTGCGAGGCCGCCACCTGGCGTACCAGCTGTTCACGTGCGGACAGCGCGTTGTCCACTTCCGAGAGCGCGGTATACAGCGTCCTGCGGAAGGTGGTGGCGGCGATCTGGTAGCTGGTGCCGGCGATATCGGTATCCAGCTGCGCGCGCTGCAGGTTGAGGAACGGCAGCGAAAGACCTGCCCCCAGCGTGGCGACCGGGTTGCGCAGCACATCGCCCAGCGAGGTCGCGCTGGAACCGAGGTTGCCGGTCAGGCTCAGTGCCGGGTAGTACTGGGTGGCGGTGACCTTGATGGTCTTCAGGCTGTTGCGCAGGCGCAGTTCGGCGGCGCGCAGGTCGGGGCGACGGCCGAGCAGGTCGGTTGGCAGGCCCTCGGCGATACCCGGGCTGCGTGCCGCCAGCAGATCCTGCGGCTCGTCCTGCTGCGGCCAGGGCGTGCCGTCCAGCAGCACGGTCAGTGCGTTGCGCACTTCCACCCGCTGCTGTTCCAGCGCACTCTGCGAGGCCCGTTGCGACTGCAGGTTCTGCAGCGCCTGGCGCACTTCCAGGCGCGAGACCGCACCGGCATCGAAGCGCGCCTGCACCAGTTCGCGGGTGCGCTCCAGCCGTTCCAGGTTGGCCTGGCCGGTGCTGATCGACTGATTGAGGTAGGCCAGATTCCAGTACTGGGTGATGGCATCACCGATCACCAGCAGTGCCGTGTTCTGCCGGTCCTCTTCGCTGGCCTCGGCTTCCCAGCGGGCGATGTCGCGCTGGGTGCGCAGCCGGCCCCACAGGTCGACCTCCCAGCCCAGCGAAACGCCGGTGGAATAGCTGCGGCGCCAGTCGTCGGCCTGGTCGGTGGCGCGGCTGGCGCTGCCGCTCACGCCCGAAGACGAGGGTTGTGGCAACAACGCGTTGCTGGCCAGGCCGGCCTGCAGGCGTGAGCGCTGCACGGCCAGGCCGGCGGCAGCGAGATCGCTGTTGGCGGCCAGCGCCTGCGCTACCAGGCGGTCCAGGCGTTCATCGCCGAAGCCGGTCCACCAGGTGTCCTGGCGGATATCGCGGCCCGGGGTATCCAGGCTGCTGCGCGGGTCGTCGGCCGGCGCATTGAGGCGGGCATCGCCACGCCCGTAGGTAGCGGCGACGCCGGGGTCTTCCACCGGATAGCGGCCAACCGACGCACAGCCGGACAGGGTGAGCAGTACGGCGCCGGCCAGCAGCAGGCGCGAGGGAGCAGGCAAGGGCAGTCGGGTCATCATCTTCATTCGCGGGCCAGGGCCTCGACCGGGTCGAGCTGCGCGGCATTGCGCGCGGGCAGGAAGCCGAACGCCACCCCGATCAGGGTCGAGCAGGCGAACGCGGCCACGATCGAGGCGGTGGAGAACAGCACCTGGAAGTCGCTGGCGAAGCGGCCGATCATCGAGCCCAGCAGCAGGGCCAGGCCGATGCCGAGCAGGCCGCCGAGCAGGCACACCAGTACCGCTTCGATCAGGAACTGCTGGCGGATATCGCTCTGCCGCGCGCCGACGGCCATGCGAACGCCGATCTCGCGGGTACGCTCGGTCACCGACACCAGCATGATGTTCATCACGCCGATGCCACCGACCAGCAGCGCGATGGCGGCGATGGCGCCGATCAGCAGGGTCATCGTGCGCGTGGTCTGCTCGATGGTCTGGCGGATCTCGGCGCTGTTGCTGAGGAAGAAGTCCTCGGTGCCGTGTCGCATGGTCAG
This sequence comes from Stenotrophomonas sp. AN71, assembly GCF_050435725.1. NCBI lineage: Bacteria > Pseudomonadati > Pseudomonadota > Gammaproteobacteria > Lysobacterales > Lysobacteraceae > Stenotrophomonas > Stenotrophomonas sp. AN71. The sequence continues at coordinate 317,521 of NZ_JBNDKU010000004.1, forward strand.
CAGGCGGGTGATCGCTTCCTGTGCGGCATCCATCGGGGTGTCATCGTCCACGCGCACGGTGATGCTGGACACGTGGCTCTGGCCGAGCATGCGCGACATCACGGTGGTGTAGGGCACGAACACGCTCAGGCTGGTGCTGCCGCCGAAACCGAAACTCTGCTTCTTGGCCACCCCGACCACACGCACCGGCACGTTGCCAAGCAGGATGACCTGACCGATCGGGTCGCTGTCGGGGAAGAACTGGGTGCGGGTGTTCTCATCGATCACGGCCACCTGGCCCAGTCCCTTCACCGCATCGGTGTCGAAGAAGCTGCCACTGAGCAGGCTTACGCCCTTGACCCGGAAATACTGCTCGCCAACGCCGCTGATCTGCGCGGTGGCCGACTGGTTGCGGTAGCGCGCGGTGACCGAACTGGACACGCTGGGCGTGGCACTGTCCACGTAACTCTGCTGCGACAGTGCGTCGGCATCGCTGGCCTTGAGTGTCTGCACGCGTGCCGAACGCATGTCGCCGAAACCGCGGCCGGGGTAGACGTCGATCGTGTTGGTGCCCAGCGCGCTGATGTTCTGCAGGATCTGCTGCTGCGAACCATTGCCCAGCGCTACTACCGACACCACCGAGGCGATGCCGATGATGATGCCGAGCATGGTCAGGAAGGTGCGCAGCCGATGTGCGTTCATCGCGAGCAGGGCCATGCGGAACGCCTCGGTGAACCGGTCGCGGGCTGCCCGCCAGCTGTTGCCGCGGGCTACACCGGTGCTGGCCTCGCGCTGAGCGCGGTAGGTTGGCGCGTTCGGGTTGGCACGGTCGGCGATGATCTCGCCGTCGCGGATCTCGATGATCCGCTGTGCGTGCTCGGCCACGCTCATGTCGTGGGTGACGATGATGATGGTGTGGCCTTCGGCATGCAGCTCGCCGAGGATGGCCATCACTTCCTCGCCGGATTTCGTGTCGAGCGCGCCGGTTGGTTCGTCGGCCAGGATCACCTCGCCGCCGTTCATCAGCGCACGCGCGATCGACACGCGCTGCTGCTGGCCACCGGAGAGCTGACCCGGCGTGTGGTGCATGCGGTCGCCCAGGCCCAGCCGCTGCAGCAGCTGCTCGGCGCGGGCGTTGCGCACCGGGCCGGGGCTGCCGGCGTACACCGCCGGTACCTCCACATTGCCACGTGCATCCAGATCGCCCAGCAGGTGGTAGCGCTGGAAGATGAAACCGAAATGCTCACGGCGCAGTTCGGCCAGCTCGTCCGGCTCCATCTTTCCGGTTTCCCGGCCGGCGACCTGGTAGCTGCCGCGGGTGGGGCGGTCGAGGCAGCCAAGGATGTTCATCAGCGTCGATTTACCCGAGCCGGACTGGCCGACGATGGCCACGATCTCGCCGGCATGGATGTCGAGATTGACGTCGCGCAGCACGGCGATGACCTCTTCGCCGGCCGGGAACTCGCGTCGCAGGTCGCGCAGGCGCAGCAGCGGCGCCGTCGTGCTCATCGGCGCGGGCCCATGCCCGGCGCGCCGACCCGCATCTGCATGCCGCCCCGGTTGCCACCGCCGGCGCTGGCCGCCGCCGCGCTGGCTTCGCCGACCACCACGCGCTCGCCTTCCTGCAGGCCGGACAGGATCTCGGCCGTGGCGCCGTTGTTGATGCCTACCTTCACCTTGCGTGGCTGCGGTTGGCCCTTGTCGTCCAGCACCCGCACCATGCGCTCATCGCCACGTCGCTTCGGCCCCAGCGCCACCGCCGGCACCATCAGCACGCCCTTGGCCTGCTTGAGCAGTACCGAGACCTGCGCGGTCATGTCGATGCGCAGCGTGCCATCGGGATTTTCGACGTCGAACAGCGCGTTGTAGTAGACCGCGCTGCTGGAGCTGGAACTGGACGAGCTGCTGGAACTGGACGAACTCTCGCTGGCGATCGAGGCCGGCGCCGGATTGATCTGGCGCAGCGTGGCGTGGTACTTGCGGTCCGGATCGCCCAGGGTGGTGAAGTACACCGGCATGCCGGCTTTGATCTTGACCACGTCGGCCTCGGAGATCTCGGCGTTGACGGTGACCACGTCCAGCCGCGCCAGCATGACGATGGTCGGCGCGGTCTGGTTGGCGTTGACGGTGCGGCCTTCCTCCGCCACCACCGCCACCACGGTGCCGGCCATCGGCGCGGTGATGCGGGTGTAGGCCAGGTTGGCGCGGGCCGTGCCCAGCTCGGTCTGGCGGCCCTTGATCTGCGCCTCGTAGGACTGCAGCTGGGCACGTGCGGTCTTCAGCTGCGCCTCGGCGGCATCGTATTCCTGGCGCGAAGTGGCCTCGGCGGCCAGCATCTGCTGCTGGCGTGCGAATTCCAGTTCGGCCTGGCGCAGGCTGGCCTGCTGCACGGCGCGCTGCGCGGTGACCTGGTCCAGCGAGGCCTGGGCGTTGAGGACCTGGTTCTGCTGGGTGGTGGCGTCGATCTCGGCGATCAGATCGCCTTCCTTCACCGTATCGCCCAGCTGCACCTTCAGCGACTTGATCTGTCCCGATGCCTGCGCACCGACGCTGACCAGCTTGTAGGCATCGATCACGCCGGTGGCTTCCACCGTCTGTTCGATGTCGCCGCGGCTGACCGGGGAGGTCGCCACGGCCGGGGTGGCGGGCTTGCGCAGCAACCACCAGGCGGTCACGGCAACGATCAGGGCAAGCAGGGCGATCAGTATCAGGCGACCCCGGCGGGTCGCGGGCAGCAGGCGGAACGTCACGTCGTGGCTTCACTCTCGGGGCCGCACTGGCGGCGTTGCTGGGCATTGTGAAGACCGGGCGACGGATGGCTCAATCCTCGAGGTATGTCTGTATGTAACACTGGCGGTGAATACGCGTAACCACAGGTATCCCGCCCTCGGGCAGATACACTGTTACGCATTGCCCCGGATGCGGTTCAGCTGCCGACACGGGATGATCGCGCCATGGAGACTGAAAACACGATGCATCGACTGCTGATCGTCGACGACGACAACGACATCCGCACCCTGCTGGCCGAACAGCTCGGCCGCGCCGGCTACCAGGTGAGCACCGCCGCCGATGGCACCGCCATGCGCCAGCTGCTGGACCGCGAGCATGTGGACCTGATCGTGCTCGACCTCAACCTGCCGCGCGAGGATGGCCTGACCCTGTGCCGCGACCTGCGTGCGCGTTCGAATACGCCGGTGATCATGCTGACCGCGCGCGCCGAGCCGATCGACCGGGTGCTGGGCCTGGAGATGGGCGCCGACGACTACCTGGCCAAGCCGTTCGAGCCGCGCGAGCTGTTGGCGCGCATCCGCAACGTGCTGCGCCGGACCGAGGCGCTGCCGGCCAACCTGGAGCCGCTGGCGGTGCGCCGTGCGCGCTTCTCGCGCTGGGTGTTCGATCTGGAACATCGCCACCTGGTGGATCCGGATGATCGCGTGGTGGTGCTGTCCGGCGCCGAGTTCCGCCTGCTGCGGGTGTTCATCGCCCATGCCAACAAGGTGCTGTCGCGCGAGCAGCTGGTCGCGCTCAGCAGCGGCCGCAACTACGAGGCGCAGGATCGTGCGATCGACCTGCAGGTCAGCCGCCTGCGCAACAAGCTGGGCGACGACGGTGGCCCGGACGGATTGATCAAGACCGTGCGCAACGAAGGCTACGTGCTGGCTTCGTCGGTCAACCTGGAATAAGCCGCGATGAATCGCTTGCGCCATTTCCTGTCCTCGATGGTCGGGCGGTTGTTCGTGATCCTGCTGCTGGGCATGTCGGTCGCCGCGATCGGTGCGACCATGCTGGCCACCTCCAAGCGGCAGCAGGAATTCGAGCGGCAGAACCTGAACCGCATCGCGGACCGGCTGCAGGGCTACGTCAACCTGCTTGATGGCAATCCGGAGCTGCGTGAGCGCCTGCTTGCGGTCGGTGGGCCGAGTGTGCGGGCGCTGCAGCCCGGTGCTCGGCTGGGACGGGCCGACACCGCGCTGATGGAAGTGCTGGATGATCGGCCCGGGCCGGTGTCGCGCGCGCAAGTGCACTTTGCCTCGTTCCGCTCCTGCATTCCCAAGCTGCAGGATCTGCTGCCACCGCCACCGCCGGGACATCGGCGGCCGCCGCGCGAGCGCGACCCGGCGTTCATCCCGCCCAAGTGCCGCGCCGTGGATGTCACGCTCAACGACGGCACGCTGCTGAAGCTGGCGCTGGATTCGCCGGCGGTGGCCCACAACGGCATCCTCGCCGTCGACCCGTGGTTCCTGACCCTGCTGGTGCTGGCGATCGCCGTGCTGGCCTACATCGTCGCGCGCATTGCCAGCGCCCCGTTGCAGGAGCTGGCCGCGGCCGCCGAAGACCTCGGTGATGACCTGCAGCGCGCCCCGCTGCCCCTGCGCGGACCGCGCGAGGTGCAGCGCGCCGCCGAAGCCTTCAATGCCATGCAGCACCGTCTGCAACGGCACCTGGCCGAACGTACGCAGATGCTGGCGGCGATCACCCACGACCTGCAGACGCCGGTGACCCGCTTGCGCCTGCGCCTGGAAAACGTCAGCGATGAGACGCTGCGCGAGCGCCTGATCGGCGATCTGGCATCGATGCAGGCGCTGGTGCGCGAGGGCCTGGAACTGGCCCGCAGCGCCGAGAGTTCCGAGCAGCGTGCCGCTCTGGATCTGGATTCGCTGTTGGAGAGCATTGTCGAGGACACCGCCGAGGGCGGCGCCGACGTGGTCTTCGAAGGCGGTAGCGGCGCGGTGCTGATGCTGCGGCCGCTGGCCATGCACCGTCTGTTTTCCAATCTGGTGGACAACGCGGTGATGTATGCGCAGCGCGCACGGGTCCGGGTCGAGCGCAGCGGTGGAACGATCACCGTGGTGGTGGCCGACGATGGCCCGGGCCTGGCCGAGGCGCAGCTGGAAGCGGTGTTCGACCCGTTCGTGCGGGTGGAAACCTCACGCTCGCGCGAGACCGGTGGTGCCGGCCTGGGCCTGACCATTGCCCGCGCCCTGGCCGAGAAGGACGGCGCGCGGCTGTGGCTGCGCAACCGTGCCGAAGGCGGCTTGGAAGCGGTGGTGCAGTGGCCGGCCAGTGCCCAGGTGGTGGCGCCCGGCCGCGCCGGCTGAGCCGGAGGGCCACAGGCGGTAACGCGGGGGCGGGGTTTCGCCTATCATCTGCGCATCTCCCCAATCTCCCCCCGATGAGCCAGTCCGTTTCCGCCGGCATGCCGTTCCGCGCTGTCCGGCTGTTCCCGTACGCTGCAGCGCCCTGCGGCCACACCTGGCCACCGCCGCTGCGGTGATGAGCGGGCAAGGGGACCACGGGCGCTGGGTGGAGCGCCGCGTATCGGACTACAGGCGGGTGCTGCGGCAGGGCCTGTTGTGGCTGCTGCTGGTGCTGGCGCTGCCACTGGCCGCACGCGACGGGGCGCCGCCGCTGCGCGACTACGCCATCGATGTGTGGACCTCGCGCAATGGTCTGCCGCACAACTCGCTGCGTGACATCGCGCAGACGCCTGAAGGCCACCTGTGGTTCGCGACCTGGGAAGGGCTGGTGCGCTACAACGGCCTGGATTTCACCGTGTTCGACCGCAGCACGCGCCCGGGCCTGCGCGACAACGGCATCGGTGCGCTGTTCGTCGACCGCCAGGGCGGGCTGTGGATCAGCGATTCGCGCGGCAACGTAAGCCACCGTGGCAGTGACGGCCAATGGCGGGTATGGGAGCACCAGGCTGACACGCCACAGGTGCTGATCCAGTCCATGCAGATGGACAGCCAGGGGCGCTTGTGGCTGCTGTACGAAGGCAAGGGCATCGCCTATCTGACCCCGGACCGGGGCATCGTCTACCAGGCGCCGGCCGCGGACCTGCCGATGGCGATGAGCTTCACCAAGCTGGTGGTCGATGCGCAGGACCGGGTCTGGGTCGGCACGCTCGACGGGCTGGTGCTGCGCGACAACGATGGCGTGCTCAAGCGCGCGCCGGCGGCCTGGGGGCTGGGTGCCGGCAGCGGCCTGTCGTGGCCGTACCGGGCCCCGGACGGAGCGCTGTGGATCGTTGCCGGTGAACGCCTGTACCGGGTGGAGGATGACCGCCTGGTACTGGTGCACCGCCTGCCGGGCCAGCTGCACATGACCGCCATGCTGCAGGATCGACACGGAGACCTGTGGCTGGGAACCGAGAACCAGGGCCTGCTGCGCATTTCCGCGCATGGCCTGGAGCGGTTGCCGGCGGGACTGAACCTGCCCGGCGGGCGCGTGGTCAGCCTGCGCGAAGATGCCGAAGGCAGCATCTGGGTGGGCGCCAATGGCGGGCTGTACCGGTTGCGCGAAACACTGTTCAGCAGCTACATCGAGCGCGATGGCCTCAGCGGCGACTATGTGCGCACGGTGCTGGAGGACCGCGACCGCCAGCTCTGGGTCGGCAGTGCCAGCGGCCTGGACCAGCAGACGGCCGACGGCCGTTTCCGCGCGATGCCACTGCACAACCGGGGTGGCAAGGCACCCTCGGTGCTGAGCCTGGCACAGGGACCGGAAGGTGATCTGTGGGTGGGGACGTTTGGCGATGGTGTCTACCGGCTGCGCCGGGATGGCAGCCTGCGCCACAACTACGCGGCTGCCGACGGCATGCCGGGCGGCAACATCCGCGCGATCAGCGTTGATTCGCAGGGCGTGGTCTGGGCCGGCACGCAGAGGGGCGTGGTGCGCATCGACGGCGACCGCGTGCAGGTATCGAACGTGGCGGGCATGCCGGGTGGCCTGATCACCGCGCTTGAGCACGACCACCAGGGCAACCTGTGGATCGGCACCATCGAAGGCATCCGCGTGCTGCGCGGCGACCATGTGCAGTCGATCGACCTGGCGCCGCTGGGCGGTGGCCGCAGTGTGTTCGGTTTCCACCAGCTGGGCGATGCGATGTGGATCAGCAGCGACCGCGGCCTGTATCGCTGGCAGAACGACAGGCTGGCGCGGGTTGGCCTGGAGCAGGGCATGCCGGTGGACGCGGTGTTCCAGCTGGTGCCCGACCGGCTGGGCAATGTATGGATCAGCAGCAATCGTGGCGTGCTGCGCACCGACATGGCCACGCTCAATGCCGTGGCCGATGGCCGTGCGCCGCGGGTGGTGGTCGAGCGTTACAACGAGATCGACGGCATGGCCAATGCGCAGGCCAACGGCAGCTCAGGCCCGTCGGCGATCCTGCGCCAGGACGGGACCTTCTGGGTGGTCACCGCCGGCGGCCTGAGCACGGTCGATCCCCAGCGCCTGCAGCGTTTCCGCGAGCGACCCTCGCCGCCGGCGGCGATCGAGAGTGTGCAGGTGGATGGCGCACCGGTGCATTGGGAAGGCCCCGAACGCAACTACATTCCGGGTGGCCGTCGGTTGGCGGTCAGCTACGTCGGCCTGAGCTACCTGATGTCCGACCGGATCCGCTATCGCACACGGCTGGATGGGCTGGATGCCGGCTGGGTCGAGCGTGGCCCGCAGCGCAGTGTCGAGTTCGTCGGCCTGCCGCCGGGTGACTACACCCTGCATGTGGCGGCCGCACACCCGGGCGGGGCCTGGGGCCAGCAGGAAGCAGTGTGGAGCTTTACCGTGCAGCCGTTCTGGTGGCAGCGGCGCAGCGTGCAGGGGCTGGGTGGGCTGCTGCTGCTGGCCGGACTGGTGGCGCTGTACCGCCTGCTGCTGCAGCAGCTGAAGGCCAGCAACCTGCGGCTGGGGCGGCGGGTCGACGAAGCCACCTTCGACCTGCAGGCCAAGACCGTGCACCTGCAGGCGTTGAACCAGGAAAAGACCGAGTTGGCCGAGCGCCTGGCGCGGCAGGCCGAAGCCTTTGAACGGCAGGCCCGCGAGGATGCCCTGACCGGCCTGTCCAACCGCCGTGGATTCGACGAGACGCTGGCACGCGACTTCGCCCGTTCGCAGCGCAGTGGCCATCCGTTGTGCCTGGTGGTGCTGGACATCGATCACTTCAAGGACGTCAACGACCGGCACAGCCACAGCATCGGCGACACGGTGCTGGTACAGGTGGCGGCGGTGATCGCTGCTGCCTGCCGCGTGGCGGACCTGCCGGCACGTACCGGTGGTGAAGAGTTCGCGCTGCTGCTCAATGACACCCGGCTGGAGGAGGCCGCACAGCTGTGCGCGCGCCTGCGCGGCCTGTTCCATGACCATCCGGACTGGGCGGGCGTGCCGGGCCTGCGGGTGACCTTCAGTGCCGGCCTGGTGGAACTGGATGCCGACGACCGCACGCCGGCGCTGCTGTACCAGCGCGCCGACCGCGCGCTGTACCGCGCCAAGAGCGACGGCCGGGATCGCACGAGCATCGGCTGATCGCATCCACGCATGGCGTGGATCTACTGCCCGGTGGGTGGGTGGTGGGTGCGGTTGCGCCGTGGGCCGTCTTACCGGGGCCAGGCGTTGGCGATCGTGCAGAACAACCGCGCCGTCTGCTCGGTGTCATACACCGCGCTGTGCGCTTCGTTGGCATCCCAGCCCAGCCCGGCGGCATTGGCCGCACGCGCGAGCACGGTCTGCCCGTAGGCGATACCGGCCAGTGTCACCGTATCGAACACGCTGAAGGGATGGAACGGATTGCGCTTGTGGCCGGTACGCGCGACCGCCGCATTGACGAAGCCGAGGTCGAAATGCGCGTTGTGGCCGACCAGGATCGCGCGCTGGCAGCCGTACTTCTTCATGGCCGCACGCACCGGAGTGAAGATGTGGTCCAGTGCCGCCTTCTCTTCCTTGGCCAGCCGGAACGGGTGGTCGAGGATGATGCCGGTCACTTCCAGCGACTTCGGGTCGATCTCCAGGCCTTCGGCCGGCACTACGTGGGCGCTGGCGGTCTGGCCGGGGTAGAGCAGGCCGTTCTCGTCCATTTCGATCGGCACTGCGGCGATTTCCAGCAGCGCGTTGCGCTGCGCGTCGAAGCCGCCGGTTTCCACGTCCACCACCACCGGCAGGAAGCCGCGGAAGCGTTGTGACATCGCGCGCTGCGCCGGGGTGACTGCGGAATCGGGAGCGGCGGCAGGTGCGGGAGTCGGATCGGTCATGGGTGAATTCTAGCAGAGCGACCCTGAGCGCCCGGCCACGCGACCCATGCCAGCCACCGTGGTGGCACGAACGCCGAACCCGGTAGGTGCCAACCTTGGTTGGCACACGGTGCGCCGACCAAGGTCGGCGTCTACCGAACCGCAGGCCGTGCCAGCCGTCCGGGTGGTACGAGATGCGGGATGCCGGTAGCTGCCAACCTTGGTTGGCATGGCCCGCGCCGACCAAGGTCGGCATCTACCGAACCGCAGGCAGTGCCGGCCGTCCGGGTGGTACGAAATGCGGGATGCCGGTAGCTGCCAACCTTGGTTGGCATGGCCCGCGCCGACCAAGGTCGGCGTCTACCGAACCGCAGGCCGTGCCAGCAATGTATCCACGCTCAGTTTGCCGGCGCCGGTGAACAGCAGCGGCAGCAGCATGGCCATGAACAGCACCGGCAGCTTGAAGTTGCCGAATCCCTGGTCACTGATCGCATAGCCCATCGCCAGTTCGCCCAGCGAGCTCCATTGCATCGGCCAGTGCACCGCATAGGTGGCCACGACGGTCAGCACCAGCAGGCTGGCAGCGGCAAGACGCGTACCGAAGCCGAACAGCAGGCAGGCCGCCCCGACCAGTTCGAACCAGGTCGCCAGCTGCCAGTTCAGGGCGGCCGGCAGCTGGTCGAACGGGAACGGGAATGCGCCCTGCAGGTCGGCGAACCAGTTCTGCCCGTGCAGCTTCTCGCGCCCGGATTCGAAGAACTCCCAGGCCAGCAGCAGGCGCAGGCCGAGCGGGGCCAGCCAGGGGGCGAGACGGTCCAGCTGGCCACGCGCGGCGGCCAGGGTCGGAAGGTTCATTGGGGGATCTCCGCAGGAAGGGGCGTCAGGGCGGGGCGTCGAGCGGGCCGATCACGCCGGCCTGCAGGAACTGTTGCAGCAGCGCGGCGCCGGGCCCGGCCAGCGCGTCTTCGGGCAGGCCATGGGCGGCGGCCAGCTGCTGCAGGTAGGTGTGGCCATCGCGGCCGGGCTGGTCGCCGATGCTGGACAGCAGGTAGACCGCCAACGGGCTGAGCGCAGCAAACCGCACTTCGCCATCGGCCTCGCGGCGCACCAGCAGGCCGGTCGGCTCGGCCGGCAACGCGGTCGGCGCATCGTCGGCACCGAGGCGATGCACCGGCCACTGGTACAGCAGTGGCCATGCCAGCGGCGAGCGCCGCAGTGGCACCCACAGCGGATCGATGTCGCCTGGCGGCGGCAGCGGTGCGGCGGACAACTGGTACAGCGCGGTTTCCACCCACTCGTAGTGGGCCAGCTCGGCCAGTGCGGGGTGCGGCAGCTGCGGCTGCGCCTGCAGCCACTGCACGAATTCGGCGGCCAGTTCGGTGAACAACGGTGTCTGGCAGCGGTGCGTGGCGAAGTAGCGGCGCACCAGCGCACTCCAGGCCGGTTCGCCCAGCAGGCGCACGCAGACCGGGAAGCCGTTGCCCAGCAGGCCGAGCAGATTGTTGAACAGCAGCCGCTGGTACACCGCCAGCCGGCGTGGCTCCAGGCCGGCCGGCGCGGCCACGGCCTGCGGATCGCGCAGGTGCGCGGTGAAGGCGTGCTGCTGCGCGCGCAGCGTGGCGGCGGCATCAGTCATGTGCACTTCCGGCGTGCATGGCCTGCAGGCGGCGGATGGTCTGCAGTTCGCCGCGCAGCTCGGCATAGGGCGGGAAGTTGAAATCGCGCTCGAGCAGGGTGGGGCGCGGCCCGATACGCGCATAGGTGCGCGCCAGCAGCTCCCAGACCGGGTCGATCACCGCGCTGCCATGGGTATCGATCTTCAGGTCCGGCGCTTCGTCCAGGTGACCGGCCACGTGCAGGCAGACGACGCGCTGTGCGGGCAGGCCGGCGATGAAGGCATCGGCATCGTAGCCGTGGTTGCAGGCATTGACGTAGACGTTGTTGACGTCCAGCAGCAGGTCACAGTCGGCCTCGGCGAGCACCGCCGTGGTGAACGCCAGTTCGTCCATCGCTGGCTCCGGCGCCAGGTAGTAGGACACGTTCTCCACTGCGATGCGGCGGCCGAGCAGGTCCTGCACCTGGGCGATACGCGCGGCGGTGTGGCGCACGGCCTCGTCGGTGAACGGAATCGGCAACAGGTCGTACAGGTGGCCGTCGTCGCTGCAGTAGCTCAGATGCTCGCTGTACAGCGGCACGCGGTGCGTTTCGAGGAACTGGCCGACTTGTTCCAGCAACTGCGTATCCAGCGGTGCGGCGCTGCCCAGTGACAATGACAGGCCATGGCAGCTCAGCGGATGGCGCTGCGCCAGTTCGGCCAGCGCGTCACCGGCCGGGCCTCCGACGTGGATCCAGTTCTCCGGCGCGCATTCGAGGAAATCGAAGTCGCCGGCCGGTGCCTCGCGCAGGTCCTGCAGCAGCGCCCGGCGCAGGCCCAACCCGGCGGCCGCCGCACGAAGCGGCGACCGCCGGTGGACGGCGCTGGCGCGGACGTCAGTGCTTGCCACCACACTTGCCTTCGCCGCACTTGCCTTCGGCCGACTTCTTGTCGCCGGTCTTGGCTTTGGCACCGGCTGCCGCACCGGCGGCCTTGCCCTTGTCGGCGCCGCACTTGCCTTCAGCGCTCTTGCCGTCGGCACCACACTTGCCCTCGGCGTGCTTGCTGGCGTCAGCCGCCATCTTGGTGTCGGCAGCCTTGGCGTCGGTGCTGGCCTTGGCCGCCTGCCCGGCCACCAGGTAACCCTGGGCCAGGTCGCTCATGCTCAGGGCCGAGGCACTGGCGGTCATGCCCAGGCCGGCGGCCAGGGCGGTAGCAGTCAGCAGGGACAGGGTCTTGTTGGAACTGCTCATCGGTCGTGCTCCTGGGTGGTGTGGGCGGGTGCCCGGGTGGCCGGCGGGATGCCGGTGGAAGCGATGGTGCAGCGATCCTACTCAACGAATCCTCGCCAAGTGCTCAAATTTTCGTGAGATTTGTTACAGAAGGGGAGATCGGTGGCCCGCGGCACGGCATCCACGCATGGCGTGGATCTACTGCCGGCCTCCCGAAAAATCCACGCCAGGCGTGGATGGAACCCCGGCAAATCCACGTCACGCGATGCCCGGTAGATACACGCCATGCGTGGATGAACGCCGCGAACCCCCAAAAAAGAAGGCCGCTGTCATGAGGACAGCGGCCACCCTGGAGTCGACTCCGGTGTTGCAGTGCAGCGTCAGAGCTGACCGGTGCTGGAGGTCTCGTCGCGCTTTTCGCGCGGCGGCAGCGGCTGCTCGCCGTGCACCAGGAACCACACGTTCTCGGCGATGTTGGTGGCGTGGTCACCCACGCGCTCCAGGTTCTTGGCCATGAACAGCAGGTGGGTGCACGGGGTGATGTTGCGCGGGTCTTCCATCATGTAGGTGAGCAGCTCGCGGAACAGCGCGGTGTACTGCGCATCCAGGCGTGCATCATCCTCGCGCAGCTCCAGTGCGGCGTCGGCATCGTTGTCGCGGTAGGCGGCGATGGCACGGCGCACCTGCTGTGCGGCCAGGCGACCGAGGGCGCGCAGGCCCTGGATCTGCGGCAGCGGCGGCACCTTGCCCAGCGCGATCGAACGCTTGGCGACGTTGGCGGCATAGTCGCCGATACGCTCGATGTCGGCCGGAATGCGCAGGCCGGCGAGGATCTCGCGCAGGTCGCGTGCCATCGGGCCACGCAGCGCCAGGCGCATCACGTCGTGGCTGATCTGCTGTTCCAGCGCGTCGATCGCTTCGTCGTTGGCGATGATGCGATGGGCGGCGTTCTCGTCGCGCTTCTCGATCACGTCCATCGCTGCTTCGAGCTGGGCGACGGCCATCTCGCCCATGCGCACGATTTCGGCCACCAGGCGCTGCTGCTCTTCGTCGTAGCTCTTGACGATGTGGTCGTTGGGAAGATTCATGGTCTGCAATCCGGGTAGAGCCAGGCCATGCCTGGCTGGAACATGTGGCGAAGAAACAGACCGATCAGCCGAAGCGACCGGTGATGTAGTCCTCGGTCTGCCGCTGCGAGGGCTGCGAGAAGATCACTTCGGTACGGTCGTGTTCGATCAGGTCGCCCAGGTACATGAAGGCGGTGTAGTCGGACACGCGTGCGGCCTGCTGCATGTTGTGGGTGACGATCACGATCGTGTACTCGTGCTTGAGCTCTTCGACCAGCTGCTCGATGCGGCTGGTGGAGATCGGGTCCAGCGCCGAGGTCGGCTCGTCCAGCAGCAGCACCGACGGGCGCAGGGCCACGGCCCGGGCGATGCACAGGCGCTGCTGCTGGCCACCGGACAGGCCCAGTGCGCTCTGCCCCAGCTTGTCCTTCACCTCGTCCCACAGCGCGCCCTGGCGCAATGCCTGCTCGACGCGGTCGGCCATGTCGGCCTTGCTCAGCTTCTCGTGGTGGCGGATGCCGTAGGCCACGTTCTCGAAGATGGTCATCGGGAACGGGACCGGCTTCTGGAACACCATGCCGACCTTGCTGCGCAGCCGGTTCATTGGATACTTCGGCGACAGGATGTCCTCGCCGTCCAGCAGCACTTCACCGCGCGCTTCCAGCTTCGGGTACAGCGCGTAGATGCGGTTGAAGATGCGCAGCAGGGTCGACTTGCCGCAACCGGAGGGACCGATCAGCGCGGTCACGCGCTTTTCCGGAATCTCAAGGTTGATGCCCTTCAAGGCGTGGAACTTGTCGTAGTAGAAGTCCAGTCCACGCGCGGCGAGCTTGACCGGAGCCGGCGTGTGCAGGCTCTCGTGCGAGGACGGCACGGCGATGCGCTGCATCGGCACGGCATTGGAGAGGTCGTTCATGGCGGTTTCCACGGAAAGGTCAGTCATGGGAGATACGGTTGCGCAGCAGGATGCCGCGCGCGGCAAGGCTGACCAGCAACACGAAGACAGTCAGCACCAGGGCACCGGCCCAGGCGAGCACCTGCCAGGATTCATACGGGCTGCCGGCGAACTGGTTCATCACCACCGGCACCGACGCCATCGGCTGGAAGATGTTGTTGTTCCAGTACTGGTTGCCGAAGGCGGTGAAAAGCAGCGGTGCGGTCTCACCGGAGATGCGGGCCAGGGCCAGCAGGATGCCGGTGATGATGCCGGCCGACGCGCTGCGGTACAGCACCTGCACGATCACCTTCCACTGCGGGATACCCAGCGACAGGGCCGCCTCTCGCATCTGCGAAGGCACCAGGCGCAGCATCTCATCGGTGGTGCGCACCACTACCGGCAGCACGATGAAGGCCAGCGACAGGGCACCGGCGAACGCCGAGAAGTTGCCGCCGGTCTGCATCACGTACAGCGTGTAGACGAACAGGCCGAGCACGATCGACGGGGCCGACAGCAGGATGTCGTTGACGAAGCGGACTACCGTGCCGGCCTTGCGGGCATTGCCATATTCGGCCAGCCAGGTGCCGGCCAGCACACCCAGCGGGGTGCCGATGCCGATCGCCAGCGCACACATCACCGCACTGCCGAAGAAGGCATTGGCCAGGCCGCCTTCCTGCATCGGTGGCGGCGTCATCTTGGTGAACAGGTCCAGGTTGATGCCGGCCAGGCCCTTGGAGGCCAGGGTGAACAGGATCCAGCCCAGGAAGAACAGGCCGAACAGGGCGGTGGCGCAGGACGCAGCGATGGCGATGACATTGCCGATGCGGCGGCGCAGGTACAGCGAGTCAGCGGTACTGGACATCAGTTGCCCTCCTTGCGGGACAGGCGCATCAGCATCAGGCGGGCGATGGCCAGCACCACGAAGGTGACGATGAAGAGGACGAAGCCGAGCAGCAGCAGGGCCGAGCGGTAGGTTTCAGTGGCTTCGCCGAAATCGTTGGCGATCAGTGCGGCGATGGTGGTGCCCGGTTCCAGCAGCGACGGCGACAGGCGCACGCTGTTGCCGATCACGAAGGCCACCGCCATCGTTTCGCCCAGGGCGCGGCCGAGGCCGAGGAAGATGCCGCCGATCACCGCCGAGCGGGTGTAGGGCAGCACGATGTCCCAGCTCACTTCCCACTTGGTGGAGCCCAGTGCATAGGCCGATTCCTTCAGGCGGGTCGGCACGGTCAGGAACACTTCGCGCATCACCGAGGAGATGAACGGAATGACCATGATGGCCAACACGAAACCGGCGGTGAGCATGCCGATGCCCAGCGGCGGGCCCTGGAACAGCGGGCCGATGAGCGGCATTTCGCCCAGGGTCTCGTTGAGGAACGGGGTGACGTATTCGGTCATCACCGGCACCAGCACGAACAGGCCCCACATGCCGTAGATGATCGAGGGAATGCCCGCCAGCAGTTCGATGGCGGTACCGACCGGGCCACGCAGCCAGCGCGGAGCGACTTCGGTCAGGAAGAAGGCGATGCCGAAGCTGACCGGCACGGCGATGACCATCGCGATGGCCGCGGTGACCAGGGTGCCGTAGATCGGGGCGAGGGCGCCGAACTTGTTCTCGACCGGATTCCAGTCGGCGGAGAAGAAGAAGCTCAGGCCCTGCATCTGCAGGGCATGGCGGCCGCCCCACAGCATTGAAAGTGCGGCGCAGGCCAGCGCGATCAGGACGAAGATGACGGTGCCGACCAGCACCCATCGGAACAGTTTGTCGTTGCGGGCATCACGCGTATCACGCGTGGACGGGGCGGCTACAGGCTGGGCGATGGCATTCATGGGGACGGCGGGGCCAGGAAGGGGCGGGGCGGCACGGCGTGGAAGCGGCGGTGCCCGCGCGGGGCGGGCACCGTCATGTCCATCACTTCAGGTCGGTCGTCCAGTAGGCCTCGATCTGCTTGACCAGTTCGGCCGGCAGCGGCACGTAGTGCAGCTCGTTGGCCTGGGCCTGGCCGTTCTCGAAGGCCCACTTGAAGAAGGCCAGCGTGTCCTGGTTGCGCTTGGCATCCTTCGGCTGCTTCTGCATCAGCATGAAGTTGGTGGCGGTGATCGGCCACGCCTGCTCGCCCGGGGCATTGGTGATGACCAGGTTGAAGTCCTTGGCGCTGGCCCAGTCGGCGCTGGCGGCAGCCGCGGCGAAGGTTTCCGCGCTCGGCTCGACCCAGTTGCCGGCCGCGTTCTGCATGGCGGTGTACGGCATGCCGTTCTGCAGCGCGTAGGCCAGTTCGACGTAGCCGATCGAGCCCTTGATCTGCTTCACATACGACGCGACGCCTTCATTGCCCTTGCCACCGACGCCGTCCGGCCACTGCACCGAGGTGCCTTCGCCGACCTTGGTCTTCCACTCCGGGCTGACCTTGGACAGGTAGTTGGAGAAGTTGAAGGTGGTGCCCGAACCGTCCGAACGGTGGACCAGGGTGATCTTGCCGTCCGGCAGCTTCACGCCCGGGTTGGCGGCGACGATGGCCGGGTCGTTCCAGGTCTTGACCTTGCCCAGGAAGATGTCGGCCAGCAGGGCGCCGCTCAGGCGCAGCTTGCCGCCTTCCAGGCCTTCGATGTTGACCACCGGCACCACGCCGCCGATGGCGGACGGGAACTGGGCCAGGCCGGCCTGGGCCAGTTCTTCGCTGCTCAGCGGCTTGTCGGAGGAGCCGAAGTCGACGGTGCCGGCCTTGATCTGGGCGATGCCGCCGCCGGAGCCGATCGACTGGTAGTTGATCTTGGCGCCGGTGGTGGCGTTGTAGTCAGCCGACCACTTGGAGACCAGCGGGAAGATGAAGGACGCGCCTGCGCCGGACACTTCGGCGGTCACCTTGGCACCGGCGGTGGCCGGGGCGGCGGCACCGTCGGCAGCCGGCTGCTGCGCGGCCTGCTTGTCGCCACCGCAGGCCGACAGGCCCAGGGCGATGGCCAGGGAAAGGGCGGCGAGGCCGGCCGAGTGCAGTTTCATGGTCACTCCATAGCGGGGAAGAGCCGACGGTGTCGGCGGATGCGGCTATGAAATGATGTTTTTGTTACAACCGTATTACGACCATGACAGAGGTGTCCTGGATCACGTTCCGACAAGGGCTTCACGGGGTTGGCCGGCCGCCGGCAGGGCCCCGGAAACCCCGGATCTGCGCACCGAGATGACCGCCGCATGGCCCTCGTAGAGTCGAGCTGGCTCGACTGCCTTCGGCCCTTTGTAGCCCTCGGTAGGTGCGGACCGTTGGTCCGCACGCTCCATCACCCAGCCGAGCGTGGGCTCGGCACTACAGAGGCAGGTGCACCCCAAAAACAAGAAGAGCGCGAGATCTCGAGGATCTCGCGCCCGGGTGGGATCGGCGGGGGAGAGAGGACCCGCCGATCCCGTTCCTGCGGGGGAACGCGCTTACTTCAGGTTCTGCGACCAGTAGGTCTCGATCTGGCGGACGAGGCTGTCCGGCAGCGGCACGTAGTCCAGCTGGCGGGCCTGGGCGTCGCCGCTCTTGTAGACCCAGCGGAAGAACTCCTGGGTGGCCTTGCCGTTGGCGGCGTTCTTCGGCTTCTTGTGCACCAGGATGAAGTTGGTGGCGGTGATCGGCCAGGACTCGGCGCCCGGGGCGTTGGTCATCACCAGGTAGAAGTCCTTGGCGTTGGCCCAGTCGGCGCTGGCGGCCGCAGCGGCGAACGAGGTGTCGCTCGGCTGCACGAACTTGCCGGCAGCATTCTTCATCGCGGTGTACGACAGCTTGTTCTGCAGTGCATAGGACAGTTCGACGTAGCCGATGCCGCCCTTGATCTGCTTCACGTAAGCGGCAACGCCTTCGTTGCCCTTGCCGCCGATGCCGGCCGGCCACTGGACGGAGGTGCCTTCACCGACCGAGGTCTTCCACTCCGGGCTGACCTTGGACAGGTAGTTGACGAAGTTGAAGGTGGTGCCCGAACCGTCCGAACGGTGCACGACGGTGATCTTGGCGCTCGGCAGGGTCACGCCGGGGTTCAGGGCGGCGATGGCCGGGTCGTTCCAGGTCTTGATCTTGCCCAGGAAGATGTTGGCCAGCACGGTGCCGTCCAGCTTCAGCGCGCCCGGGGCGATACCAGCCACGTTGACCACCGGCACCACGCCGCCGATCACCGACGGGAACTGCGCCAGGCCCGAAGCGGCCAGTTCTTCCGGCTTCAGCGGGGCATCGGACGAACCGAAATCAACGGTCTTGGCCTTGATCTGCGCGATGCCACCGCCGGAACCGATCGACTGGTAGTTGACCTTGTTGCTGGTGGCAGCGTTGTAGTCGGCCGACCACTTGGACATCACCGGATAGATGAACGAGGCGCCCGCGCCGGTGATTTCAGCGGCGTTGGCGGCGAACACGGACGACGCTGCGAAGACGGCAACGGCAACGCGCGACTTGAAGGCGTGGATCACGGGGTGGCTCCTGGGTTGATTGGGATGCGGGGTTACCCGCCCGGCGCACATTCCATAACGGTTCGATGACAGCGCAGGGACCGTTGTATGACGCAACCGTTACAGCACCATCCGGGCACGTGGCGCAAGGACCGTGAAGGTTTCGCGCGCACCCTCCGACCGACCACGCTGTAACCGTCGATGCGCTCCGTCGGGGGAATGGCGATTGCGGCGCGGCGATCCGCGCGGCCGGCTGCGCATCTGGCAGCGACGCCAGGTCATCCACGCGACGCCATCCGGTATGCCTGCACGCCGCAGCAAGGGGGGCACGGCAGTGGCCATGGATACATCACGCCATATGCGGCAAGGGCTCGACATAGATGCCGGCACGAATGCGTCGTCCGCATGACGGCACGAAGAAACCTGTGTTTGGTGCGCAGTTTGTCATTCGACTGTCATGGTTTTAACGGAACGTTCGCAAAACGCTTGACCGGCCTGCCGGCGTGGCGTTCTGCCCAAGCCATTCCAACCCTCTGGAGAAATCCAAAATGCGTTCCCATTTGCTCGCCGCCGCGGTCGTTGCAAGCCTCGGTCTGGTCTCCGCCGACGCCATCGCAGCCCCCGCCAGCTCGGGCGTATCCCAGGCGCAGCTGCAGCAGCTGCAGGCCCAGATCGCGGCACTGCAGGCACAGGTCCAGCAGCTGCAGAACGACTCGCAGGCACTGCAGGCACAGTCCGACGCGCAGTCCGAAGTGAACATCACCCAGGCGCAGGCCCTGGAAGGTGCGCAGAAGACCCAGACCAGCGTCGACAAGCTGGCCAAGCTGGTCAATGACAACAAGATCGGCGGTCGCATGTTCTTCGACCTGACCAACATCGACAAGACCAGCAACGGCAAGGACACCGCCGCCAGCGGCAACGGTCTGGACGTCAAGCGCTTCTACCTGACCGTCGACCACAAGTTCAACGACATCTGGTCGGCCAACCTGACCACCGACTTCCAGTACAGCTCGGCCATCGGCAACACCGAACTGTTCGTCAAGAAGGCCTACGTGCAGGGCAGCTTCGACCCGGCCTTCAACCTGCGCGTCGGTGCCGCCGACATGCCGTGGATCCCGTACGTCGAGAAGTTCTACGGCATGCGTTATGTCGAGAACACCCTGACCGACCGCCTGAAGTACGGCAACTCGTCCGACTGGGGCCTGCATGGCTTCGGCAACCTGGGCAACAACTTCAACTACGCCGTGTCGGTCGTGTCCGGCGCCGGTTACAAGAACCCGACCCGCAGCAAGGGCATGGACGTGGAAGGCCGCGTGGCCTACACCCCGAACGAGAACTTCGTGGTCGCCGTCGGTGGCTACAGCGGCAAGCTGGGCAAAGAAACCGACATCCAGAGCGCCGAGAACACCTACACCCGCGCCAATGCGATGGTGGCCTACGCCGACAGCGATTTCCGCGTCGGTGGCGAGTACTTCCAGGCCAAGAACCTCAACAACGTGATGACCGTCGCCACCGACAAGACCAGTGGCTGGTCGGTGTGGGGCAGCGTGCGCGTCACCGATGGCGGTATCAACGTGTTCGGTCGTTACGATGACACCGACGTCAGCAAGACGCTGGACCCGACTCTGAGCGACAAGTACTGGAACGTCGGTGTCGAGTTCCCGGTCATGAAGAACCTGAAGCTGTCGACCGTGTACAAGTACACGCACCTGGCCAACGCCGGCGACAAGAAGAACGACAAGACCAAGGAATTCGGCGTCTGGGGCGACCTGTCGTTCTGATCGCCTGAAGCCTCATTGTCTGCAAACGGAAACGGCGGGCCTTGTGCCCGCCGTCTTCGTTTCGTCACACACCCGCGGCTGCATCACGCCTCGGCCGTGGTCTTTTCCTTGAACCGGCACAGGTCGGCGATCACGCAGCCCGGACAATCCGGCTTGCGCGCCTTGCATACATAACGCCCGTGCAGGATCAGCCAGTGGTGCGCGTCGAGCAGGAACTCGGCGGGAATGGCCTTCACCAGCTTGTCTTCCACCTCGCGCACGTTCTTGCCCGGGGCCAGCCCCGTGCGGTTGGATACACGGAAGATATGCGTATCCACTGCCATCACCGGTTCGCCGAACGCGGTATTGAGCACCACGTTGGCGGTCTTGCGGCCCACGCCGGGCAGTGCTTCCAGCGCGTCGCGGTCGCGCGGCACTTCGCCACCATGCTTCTCCAGCAGGATCGCGCAGGTGGCGATCACGTTCTTAGCCTTGGCGTTGAACAGGCCGATGGTGGCGATGTACTGCTTCAACCCATCCTCACCGAGTGCAAGGATCTTCGCCGGTGTGTTGGCCACCGGAAACAGACGACGCGTGGCCTTGTTGACGCCGACGTCGGTGGCCTGCGCCGACAGCGCCACCGCCACCAGCAGCTCGAATGGCGAGCTGTACTCCAGTTCGGTCTTGGGGTGCGGATTGAGTTCGCGCAGCCGGGTGAACATCTCCACCACGTCGGCGCGCGGCATGCTGCCACCACGCCGCACCGGTGCGCGCGCGGCCTTCTTCGTTGTCGCCATTACTGCTCCTTGCCGCTGGCGCGGGCCCTGGCCCGGGCGAGGATCGCCGCCGCCGCAGCGGGCAGCGCGGGTTTCACATCCGGCGCCGGGGCGGGCGTGCGCCGCGCATCGCGTTCGGCTTCGCGGCGTGCCAGCCGCACCGCACGGGCGCGATAGCGTTCGCGCGCGGCCCAGGCAGCGTGCAGCTGCTGCTGTGCCTGCTGCAGCCGCTGCGGGAGCTCCGGGTGGCCGGGCAGCAGCTGCTCATCGCCGGCACGGACGACATAGTCCATCAGCCCGGCCTGCAGGGCGCCATCGAGATCGTCTGCCTGGACCCGGGCGAACAGCTGCGCGGGGTTGGGTCGGGATGCCATGGCGTCAGCGGTTCTGGAAGGCCGGCGGGCGGCGCTGCAGGAATGCGCTGGTTCCTTCGCGCATGTCCTCGGTGGCGAACAGCAGGCCGAACTGCGCGCTTTCGTACTCCAGCCCTGCCTCCAGGCTGCATTCGCCGCCCACGTGCACCGCATCGAGCAGGCCGCGCAGTGCCAGCGGCGCCGAACGCGCCAGCTGGCGGGCGATGTCCTGCACGCGGGTGTCCAGTGCATCGGCGGACACTACTTCGTTGACGATGCCCAGGGCCAGCGCACGCGCGGCGTCGATCGGCGCACCCAGCAGGCACAGCTCCAGGGTGGCGGCGCGGCCGCACAGGCGCAGCAACCGCTGGCTGCCACCGAAGCCGGGCATCAGGCCGAGGTTGATCTCCGGCTGGCCGACCCTGGCGGTATCGGCGGCGATACGCAGGTGGCAGGCCATCGCCAGTTCCAGCCCGCCGCCCAGGGCAAACCCGTTCACCCGCGCGATGACCGGCTTGGGCATGCGTTCGATCCGGCGCATCAGGGCCTGGCCGAGCAGGGAGAAATCACGTCCCTGAACCGCGCTGAGTGTGTTCATCTCGGCGATATCGGCGCCGGCCACGAAGGCCTTGGAGCCGGCCCCGGTCAGCACCACTACGCGCACCTGTGGGTCGCTGGCAGCGTCGCTGAAGGCATCGGCCAGGGCCTGCAGGGTCGCGGCATTCAGGGCATTGAGCTTGTCCGGGCGCTGGACGGTCACGGTGCGGATGGCGCCGTCGTCGGCGACAGCGATCAGGGCATCGGCCACGGGGAAACTCCTGGAACGTTAAAAAATAGTGATATTGAACTCTGCGAACGCAGACAGGTCATAGCCTGCATCGTGAGTAGCGGTTACACGTTGCGCCCGTTATCCTAACCCGTCGCCTCAGGGCGGCGCAGAACGTCCCTGAGTTACCACCCCTGGAGAACTGTTTGATGAAGTTGCGTTCTATCGCGGTCGCCGTCGCGGCCCTGGCCCTGACGGGCAATGCCTTCGCCCAGGACGTTTCGTCCGAAAAGGGCAAGCTGAGCTACTACTTCGGTTACGACTACGGCAACAACCTGGCGGAGCTGACCGGTCGTGGTGAGCAGCTGGACATCAACTCGGTGGTGAAGGGTCTGCAGGACGCCTACGCCAAGAAGCAGCCGGCGATCACCGCCGAGCAGCTGAAGCCGGCCGTTGAAGCCTTCCAGAAGCGCGAGCAGGGCCGTGCCCAGGCCGCCAAGGCCGAGTACGAAAAGGCTGCTGCCGAAAACAAGACCAAGAGCGATCAGTTCATCGCGGCGAACAAGGCCAAGGCCGGCGTGCAGTCCCTGCCGAGCGGCGTCCAGTACCGCGTGATCGAAGCCGGCAAGGGTGCCAAGCCGACCCAGGCCAGCACCGTGCAGCTGGAAGTGGCCGGTCCGTTCCCGTACGGCCAGCGCCCGACCGAAGCCCGCCCGGCCCAGCAGATCCCGTCGATCAAGGTCAGCGAAGTCGAAATGAAGGCCATGCGCGAGACCCTGCTGCAGATGCCGGCAGGCTCGAAGTGGGAAGTCACCCTGCCGGCCGACCAGGCCTACGGTGCCGACCCGCGCACCCCGTTCCCGCCGAACGTGGCTGTGCAGTTCGAAATCAAGCTGGTCAGCGTCAAGTAAATCGAAGCAATTGCAGTAAACGAAACGCGCCGGTGATCCCACCGGCGCGTTTTTGTTTGCGCTGAGTGCGATCTGTAGCGCCGGGTCATGCTCGGCGAACGCGCGCAGCGCGATGCCGCCACGGGCGGCATCTTCACCCGCGCAAACCCAGCCCAATCGCGCTACTGTTGCGCAGTGCAAACAACGGAAGAAACGGCGCGTGTTGTGGCAAGCCCCTGCATCGGAGTGTGCAAGCTGGATCCGGACCGGCAGTGCACCGGCTGCGGGCGGCATATCGACGAAATCACGCGGTGGTCATCGATGAGCAACGATGAACGTGGCCGCGTCCTGCATCGCGTGCAACCGCTGCGCGCGCAGCTGCAGCAATCCCTGCGCGGCTCGCTGGCCGACCACGAGCGGCTGATGCGCGCGTTGCATCCACTGGCCGAGCCGCCGGCTGGCGATGGCTGGAACCGCAGCGAGCTGATCGACCTGTTGCCCCCGGGGCCGCCGGTGGAAGCCGCCGTGCTGGCCGGCATCGTGCCGCGCGCCAATGGCGCGCAGGTGATTCTCACCCGTCGCACTGAAACCCTGCGCACGCATGGTGGCCAGGTCGGATTCCCCGGTGGCCGTACCGAACCGGATGACCGCGATGCGCTGGCAGCCGCTTTGCGCGAGAGCCAGGAGGAAATCGCGCTCGCGCCGGGCCAGGTGCAGGCGCTGGGTTATCTCGATCCCTTCGTGACGATCACCGGTTACCGGGTCACGCCGGTGGTGGCGGTGGTGGATCCGGACTTCGTGCCGGTGCCGCAACCGAGTGAAGTGGCCGAAGTGTTCGAGGTGCCGCTGGATTACCTGATGGCGGCGGACAGCCTGCACCAGGTCGAAATCAACCATCGCGGCCGCGTCCGCCACGTCCTTGAGTATGGCTGGCCAGGCCAGCGCATCTGGGGCGCGACCGCCGCCATTCTCTACAACCTGCGACGCCGTCTGGAGCAAGTGCAATGAAGCCGATCGATCCGCCGTGGACCACCCTGGTCGATGTCGCCACCCTGGCCGCCGCATTGGGCGAAGGCGTGCGCGTGGTCGATGCGCGGGCCACTGCCAGCATCGCCGTGCGCGTGGTCGATGCGCGTGCTTCGCTGGCCGATCCGCAGGCTGCTGGTGGCCAGTACGCCGCCGGGCATATCGCGGGCGCGGTGCATGCCGATCTCAACCGCGACCTGTCCGACCTGGAGCGCGTCGGCCATGGCCGCCATCCGTTGCCCGACAGCGATGCGTTTGCTGCGACGTTGGGGCAGTGGGGCATCGCGCCCGACACCCAGGTGGTGGTCTACGACGGCAGCGACGGCAGCATGGCCGCCTCGCGCTTGTGGTGGCTGCTGCGCCTGATCGGGCACCGCAAGGTGGCCGTGCTCGACGGTGGCATCGCTGCCTGGCAGGCCGCAGGCCATCCTCTGGCCACCGGCCGCAGCGAGGTGCCGGCGCTGCCGGTCTATCCGGGCCGATTCGACACCACCCAGGTTGCCAACGCCGATGAGATCACCGCGCGGTTGAAACATGCGCCGGGTTGGCTGGTCGATGCACGCGCGGGCGAGCGTTTCCGTGGCGAGGTCGAGCCACTGGATCCGGTCGCCGGCCACGTGCCGGGTGCGGTCAACCGCCCGTTCGCGTTGAACGTGCTGGACGGCCGGCTGCGCGATGCACAGGAACTGCGCGCCGAGCTGCAGGGCGTGATCGGCAACCGCGATCCGCAGCAGGTGGTGCTGATGTGCGGTTCGGGTGTGACTGCGTGCCATCTGCTGCTGGCGATGGAAAGCGCGGGCCTGAGCGGCGCACGCGTCTATGCCGATTCCTGGAGCGGCTGGGTCAGTGACCGCACGCGCCCGGTCGCCACCGGCACCTGAGCAACGCGGGGCCGGATCGGTTTTCCTGCGGAAAACGGCTCCGAGCCTGGGTATCCGGCACATCGCAGTGAATGCTGTTGTTGTCCTTTGCTTCGGCAGTTGTCTCTGCGGGTGCAGGGCGCAGCCCTGCCGGCCATTACTCCACCGGCTGCAACGGCACCTTCGCCAGGATCCGCGCCCACGGGAACAACGGGCCCGGGTCACGCTTGCGCGCCACCGTCAGCGTTGGATCGTCGCTGGTCGGCACCTGCTCCCGGTCCAGCTGGTCATGTCCGGCGATCCGCCGCAGCGACGGATAGCGCGTCACCAGGGCCAGCAGCAGCTGCTCAAGCGCCAGCAGCTGTGCCTCGGTGTAAGCCTCGTCCATGGCCTGGTGGCGACTGCCGAACCAGTCCGGGAAACGGCCGGTATTGACCAGCTCGATGCCCAGCGTGTGCGCGTTCATGCCACGCACGTGATGGGCCACGCGCTCGGGCGCCACGTACTGCACAACGCTGCCATCGCGATCGATGTAGAAATGCCCGCTGTTGCCGGCGCCACTTTCGTACAGAACGCGCTCGCCATAGGCGCGGGCCATGGCCAGGTCAGGCAGCTCGGTGCAGTGGATCACCACCATCTCCAGCGTGGCCGGGTCGCGCAGCGGCAGGCGGTCTTGATAGGGCAGCGGCTGCAACAGCAGGCCGGTCAGGAGCGGGGTGGGCATGCGGCGATGCTAGCATTGCGGCATGAACCTGCCTTCTCTTCCGTTGCCGGCCCGTTGCCATGGGGCCGGCGCATGAGCCGCGGCCACTGCATCCTTTCCCATGGCTTCGAGAGCGGCCCGGAGGCGACCAAGGTCACCGCGCTGGCCGATGTGGCGCAGCGTCTGGGCTGGACCCACGAGCGCCCCGACTACACCGACCTGGACGCGATGAGCGAGGTCAGCCGCGTCGGGGATGTACCGACCCGGCTGCGTCGCCTGGTCGAGCGCACCGTCATTGCCGCCCGGCAGGGCCCGGTGGTGCTGGCCGGCTCCAGTCTGGGTGCCTACATCTCGGCCATTGCCTCGCTGCAGGTGCCGGTCGCAGGCCTGTTCCTGATGGTGCCGCCGACCAACATGGGCCCGATGCCGGCGCTGGATGCCGCAGCGGTGCCAACCAGCGTGGTCCAGGCCTGGCATGACGACGTGGTGCCCGCCGCAGGCGTGATCGCCTGGGCGCAGGCTCGCTCGGCGCAGCTGTTGCTGGTTGACGACGGCCATCGCCTGGAACGCCACGTGGAGGCCTCCGCACAGGCCTTCGAGCGCCTGCTGCGGCAACTGTGAAGCCCGGGCGCACGGCGCGCCCGCCCGCTTTGACTACAATGGCAGCCCCGCCGCCCCTGGCGCGGGCCTGCCGGCCGTGTCTACGGCCCTCCTTTCCGACCGGCCCGGCCCTTGCGCCGCGCCCGACCACCTGCGAACCGATCCCGTGAAATTCTTCGTCTCCTGCGCCAAGGGCCTGGAATACCTGCTTGCCGATGAACTGTCGGCCCTGGGCCTTGGCAAGGCCACTGCCACCATTGCTGGCGTCAACGCCGAGGGCGAACTGGAGCAGGCGCTGCGGATCGTGATGTGGTCGCGCCTGGCCAGCCGCGTGCTGTGGCCGATCGACGACTTCGACTGCCCCGACGAGCAGGCGCTGTACGACGGCGTGCGTGCACTGCCGTGGCACGAGCACCTCAAGCCGGAGATGACCCTGGCGGTGGATGCCCACGTGTCCGGCGACAAGATCACCCATGCCCGCTTCGCCGCGCAGCGGATCAAGGACGCCATCGTCGACCGCATGCGTGATGAAGGCCTGGAACGGCCGTCGGTCAATACCGACCTGCCGGACGTGCGCGTGAACCTGTCGCTGCGCAAGGGCCGTGCCTCGCTGTCGATCGACCTCGGTGGCGGCCCGCTGCATCGCCGCGGCTGGCGCGGTGCGGCCCACGAGGCCCCGCTGAAGGAGAACCTGGCCGCCGCGCTGCTGCTGCGCGCGCAGTGGCCGCGCCTGCACGCTGCCGGTGGTGGCCTGCTGGACCCGATGTGCGGCAGCGGCACGCTGCTGATCGAAGGCGCGCTGATGGCCGCCGACGTCGCCCCCGGCCTGATGCGCCATGGCAGCCTGCCGCCGAGCCGCTGGCTGGGATTCGACAAGGCGGCCTGGAAGGCGATCCAGAGCGAAGCGCGTGACCGCGAAGCCGCCGGCCTGGCCGCGCTGAAGCCGGTCATCCACGGCAGCGACATCGATCCGACCGCGATTGCGGCGGCACGCGAGAATGCCGAGGTGGCCGGCGTCGCCCATGCGATCCGCTTCACCCGCGCCGATGTGGCCGACCTGGCCGCGCCGGAGCAGGAGATCGGCGCGGTGGTCTGCAACCCGCCCTATGACGAGCGCCTGGCCGCCGATCCTGCGCTGTACCGCGCGCTGGGCAATGCCCTGCAGAAGGCCGTACCGCAGTGGCGCGCCAGCCTGTTGTGCGGCAACGATGAGCTGGCCTTCGCCACCGGCCTGCGCGCGGGCAAGAAGTACCAGATGTTCAACGGTGCGCTGGAGTGCGCGCTGATCGTCTGCGACCCGATCGCCGTGCCCGGTCGGGATCCGGCGCAACCGCGCGAGCTCAGTGAAGGAGCGCAGATGGTGGCCAACCGCCTGCGCAAGAACCTGAAGAAGTTCAAGAGCTGGCGTGCGCGCGAGGACATCACCTGCTTCCGCGCCTACGACGCCGACCTGCCGGAGTACGCGGCGGCCATCGACGTCTACGAGGAAGACGGCGGCAAGCGCCGCACTTTCCTGCACGTGCAGGAATACGCTGCGCCTGCAGCGATTCCAGAGAACGACGTGCGCCGTCGCCGTAACGAGCTGCTGGCCGCTGCGCGTGAAGTGTTCGGTGTGCCACCGGAACAGGTGTCGATGAAGTCGCGCGAGCGCGGCAAGGGCGGCAGCAAGTACGGCCGCTTCGAGCAGCGTGATGAGTTCATCGTGGTGCGCGAGAACAACGCACTGCTGCAGGTGAACCTGTTCGACTACCTGGATACCGGCCTGTTCCTCGACCATCGCCCGCTGCGCAGGCTGATGGCCGAGCAGGTGCGCGGCAAGCGCTTCCTCAACCTGTTCTGCTATACCGGCGTGGCCAGCGTACAGGCCGCCGTGGCCGGTGCCGCAAGCACCACCAGCGTCGACCTGTCGGCGACCTACCTGCAGTGGTGCTACGACAACCTGGCGTTGAACGGGCAGGGCGGCAACCAGCACCTGCTGGTGCAGGCCGATGCGATGGCCTGGCTGGAAGGCGACCGTGGGCAGTACGACGTGATCTTCTGCGATCCGCCGACCTTCTCCAACTCCGCACGCGCCGATGACTTCGACGTGCAGCGCGAGCAACTGAAGCTGCTGCGTGCAGCGGTGGCACGGCTGGCGCCGGGTGGCGTGCTGTACTTCTCCAACAACTTCCGCCGCTTCAAGCTGGAAGAGAACGCCATCGCCGAGTTCGCCCAGTGCCGCGAGATCACCGCGCGCACCATCGGTCCGGACTTCGAGCGCAACGCGCGCATCCACCGCGCGTGGGAACTGAAGCGGTTGGGGTAAGTCCGGGAGTGCCGGCCCGCGGCCGGCACTACCCATATCTGGCCGGTACATCCACGCCATGCGTGGATGGTTGTCCAGTAGATCCACGCCATGCGTGGATGGTTGTCCAGTAGATCCACGCCATGCGTGGATGGTTGTCCAGTAGATCCACGCCATGCGTGGATGGCGGCTACAGCACCGCCATCACCAGCCCCAACACCGGCAACGCGATCGCCAACGGCGCAATCCACGTTGGCCGGTACGGGTACAACCCGAACGACAGCGCCACGCCGCCGACGGTCATCGCCCCCAGCCACAGCACCGGGCCCATTGCCCAGCCGTGGTCGACCACGCACAGCGTGAACGCCGCCGTCAGCAGCGCCCAGCCCAACACCCGCCACTGTGTACGCCGTGCCGGTGAAGCGGCGGCCTTGCCGTGCAGATCGTGCTGGTGCTTCTCCATTGCCAGTGACAATGCGGTGAACGCGGAGAACGACAGCGTCAATGCCAGCAGCATCATGCGCTGGCCTCCGCTTCGACCGTTTCTGCAGCATCCACCGATGCCTTCGGCGCGGCCGCCGCTGCACGCTTCTTCTTTTCAGCCGCCGACAGCGGCGGCGTCCAGCGCTGCATGCGCCAGCCGCACATCGCCAGCATCGCAGCGAAGGCGATCATCGCCAGGTCCACGCTGGCCAGCACCCAGTCACCCGTGCGCAGGGTCACGCCCAGATGCGCGTGGGTGGTCAGCGCATTGACCACCGGCACCAGTGCGAATGCCGCCGCGCCGAGGTACAACTGCCAGGCCCACATCAACCGTTTCGGCCAGATGAACGCCGCCAGCAGGGCCGCACCCCACGTGTAGAAGAACACGTTGGCCTCGGCGTTGGAGCGCTCGGCGATATCCAGTGGCAGCAAGCGGTTGCCCCAGAAGTAGGCCGCGAAGGCGATCGGCAGACCTGCCACGGTGCCGATGTTCAGCGCATCGACCAGGCGCAGGCCGAAGCCGGTGCGTCCGCTCTTGGCATGCTTCGGCCGTTCCTTCACCGCCCACAGCACCACGCCGCTGGCCACCATCAGGCAGCCGACCAGGCCGGACAGGAAGAACAGTGCACGCAGGCCCCAGTCGGCGAACCGTGCCAGGTGCAGCCCGTACAGCACGCCGCGGGTGGCGGTGGCACCGCCGGAGGGCGGGGTTTCTTCCAGCAGTGCACCGCTCACCATGTCATAGCGCAGTGCCGGGGTGTCGGTGGACAGGCGCTTGCCGTCGCGTTGGCGGATGTCGATCACTGCATTGGCGGCCCCGGGGTTGGTCACGGTGAAGCCCGCCACCTCAACGCCATGCCAGCGCGCCCGCGCGGAGTCCAGCAACTGCGTGATCGGCAGCGGTGCTGCGCGGCCCTCCGCCGGTGCGCTCACCTCGGGCATGCCGCCGAAGGCCTCGAAGAAGAACTTGTCCTCATCCTGCGGGTAGGCCACTTTCACGCCCCACGGCAGGTACATGATCATCAGGGTGACGATGCCGGTGTAGGTGATCATCGCGTGGTAGGGCAGGGCCATCACCGCGCTGACGTTGTGGAAGTCCAGCCAGGAGCGCAGGCCCTTGTCCTTGCGGAAGGTGAAGAAGTCCTTGAAGATTTTCTTGTGGGTGATGACGCCGGTGATGATCGCCACCAGCATGAACATCGCGCAGAAACCCACGAGGTAGCGTGCCCACAGCACCGGGATGTAATGCAGGTCGAAATGCAGACGGTAGAAGAAGTCGCCACCGCGGGTCTCGCGGGCCTTCAATGCCTGACCGGTGTTCGGATCCAGGGTGGCATCGCCAAAGCCACCGCGGCGGCCACGGCTGGGGTCGGCCAGTTCCGGCGGCAGGCTCCAGAACAGTTGCATGGCTGGATTGCGTGGCTGCGGCAGGGTCACGAACCAGGCCTGTCCCTGCGCCGCATTGTGCTGCAGGTAGTCCACCGCACGCTGCGCGGCGACGTCGATGCTGACCTTGTTGGCCGGCAGCTCCGGGCGCATCCAGCGGCTGATTTCTTCCCGGTAGTAGCTGGCTGTTCCAGCCATGAAGATCAACAGCAGCAGCCAGCCGACCAGCAGGCCGGTCCAGGTGTGCAGCCAGGCCATCGATTGGCGGAATCCGTTCTTCATGCCCAAGCTCCCATCAGGCGCGCGATGCCTGCCATCAGCAGCGCAGGGGCCAGGATGCCGACCCACGCGCGCAGCGCGCTGCGGGTGGCGAATGCCCACAACGCGGCGCAGGCGGCCACCAGGATGGCCACCAGCATGCCGGTCAGCACGGTCTGGCCGCGCGGCCCGGGCAGCGCCACTGCACAGAACACGCTGGTGATCGAGGCCAGCGCGTAGCCGCCGAAGATCGCGGCCAGCGAGCGTGACAGCACGCCCCAGCGCGGGTTGGAGAAAAAGGTGCGGGGGCTGGCGGTTGCGGGCGAGCGGTCCACGGCATTCCTGCAGGTTTCAAGGGGAAGGCCGGCGTACGGGAGTGCGCCGGGGTTGGCCATCCATGGCCGGGTGCCGGTCGCAGAACCGACGCCATCCATCAGGTTCAGAGCTTCCAGCGCAGTGTCACGGTGACGTTGCGAGGTTCGCCCCAGAACACGCCGTCATAGAAGCCGACGCGGTTGTAGTACTTCTTGTCCAGCAGATTGTTCACGTTCACCTGTGCGGTGAAGTTCTCGTTGAAGCGATAGCCGCCGGACAGGTTGAGCAGGTAGATGTCACCCTGTTCGATCGCCACGCGGTCACGCTTGCCGGTGGTCGCAAAGGTCGCGCTTGGGCGATTGCTCAGGCTCCAGATGCCGCTCTGCCAGGTGGCACCGCCTCCCAGCCAGAAGCGGCCGTCGGCAAAGGCCGGGCGCCAGCTGGCGTTGAGCCGGAACAGGTCGACCGGGGTGGTGGTGTTCTGGCGCACGCCCAGCGCATTGCGGCTGACGGTATGGGTGAAGCCGGCCGACAGGTTCCAGCTTTCTCCCAGGCTGCCCTGCGCCTCGACTTCCCAGCCCTTGACCTTGTTGCCCTTGCCGGTGGAGCGGTAGGCACTGGCACCGCCCGGCAACGAGTTCTCAGGCACGGAGTCGTCCAGTTCGGCAACGTTGTCCTTCTGGCCCTTGAACACGGCTGCGGAAGCGTTGAGCAGCCCATTGAAGAACTCGGCCTTGACGCCGGCTTCCCACATGTCACCGACCACCGGTTCCAGGTAGTTGTTGTCCTTGTCGCGGTAGTCCTGCGGCTGGAAGATGTCGGTGTAGCTGACATAGCCGCTGAAGTACCGGTTGAAGTCATAGATGAAGCCGGCATACGGGGTCAGCGAATCGTCCGGCGTGTAGCCGCCGCGGCGGGTGCCGGTCAGGCGACCGGCGGCATCATGGGTATAGGTCCAGGTGCGCGTTTCCCAGCTGCCATAGCGCGCGCCGAGCACGGCGGTCAGCGGGTCGGCCAGCTGCAGGCGCGTCGCCAGATAGGCAGCCCGCTGGCGCAGCTCGTCTTCCGATGCCAGGTAGCCCAGCTTGGTCACCTGCAGTGGCGCGACGTCGCCGTTCCAGTTGTGCCAGTCAGGTACCTGGGTGTAACCGGCTGGATACTGGGCGGTACTCGTGTCAGGAACCTCACCCTTGCGCACCGACTGGCCGAAGCCGAACACCAGTTCGTGCTCGCGGCCGAACAGCTGGAACGGGCCGCCGACGTTGAAGTCGAACACCTGCATATCGCCGTTTTCACCGAAGCTGCCGACAAACGCGCTGATGCCGCTGCCATCGGTGCGCGGGTAGCCGGAGGCGCCATACCACACCGCACCGTCGGTCTCGCGCTTGGAACGGGTGTAGGCGGCCTTCGCGGTCCAGCCACTGCCCAACTGCTGTTCAAGGCGCGCGAAGGCACTCTTTTCGATGATCGGCCAGCTGCTCCAGCGGGCGGACAGGTTGGTCGAGCGTGGCAGGTTGGCCGGCTGGCCATCGGCCCCCCAATACGGCACCACGCCCCAGGTCACGCCCGTGGTGCGTGGCGACTGGTACTCATAGCCGGCTTCCAGCAGCGTGCTGTCGGTCAGGTCGGCTTGGACGATGCCGTAGAACACATCCTTGTCCAGCCTGTAGACATCGCGGAACGAATCGCTCTGCTGCTTGGCGGCAACCACGCGTGCGCGGATGCGGCCGTCGAGCGCGACCGGACCACCGAGGTCGGCTTCCAGGCGACGGTTGCCCCAGCGCCCGAGCGTCAGGTTGGCGTTCATCTGGAAACTGTCGGTGGGGCGCTTGCGCACGAAGTTGATGGTGCCGGATGGATCGCCTGCGCCGGTGGTCAGGCCGGTTGCACCGCGTACCACCTCGATGCGGTCGTAGATCACGCTGTCCGTGTTGGTCTTGATGTAGCCACCGAAGGTGTTGAGCATCCCATCAACCTGGAAATTGGTGATGTTGTAGCCGCGCGAGACGTAGTTGATGCGCTCGCTGTCGGTGAACGACACCGCCACGCCCGTGACCTGGCCCATCACGTCGGACAGCGAGAACAGGCCCATGTCATCCAGGCGCTGGCGGGTCACCACGGTCATCGACTGCGGCGTCTGACGCAGCGACAGCCCGAGCTTGGTGGCGGTGCTGGCCCGCTTGACCGTGTAGCTGTCGACGATATCGCCGTCGGCGGTGACCTGCACGGTATCCAGCGTGCGCGCGGAAGGATCGGCGGTGCCGTCGGCGTGGGCCAGCGGAGCGATCATCAGTGCGGTCACGGCCAAGGCCAGCAGAGTGGGGCGGGGGGAGTTCAGCGGCATTGCCATCGGTGCGATTCCATGCAGGACGAAACAGGCGATGGAATGCGCAGACGCAGCAGCCGTGCGCTCCGCGCACGTCGCCCAGCGAGTCCCATCGACGGTGCGCCACCCGCGCAGTGCGGGCGACCCGGTAGTCGGGGGATGTACACGGGCGAAGGGGCGGGTGGGTGCGTGCTTCCGTGCCCCGCTTGGCTAAGCGTACAACCGATTAGCAAATGATAGGCATTCGCATTTCGTTAATCAAGCGTGAGGGCACGTGTCCGGGCCGGGAACGCCTCAGAAGCGGAAAAGTACGGTTGCCGCGTGCAGCAGCAGACCGATCAGGCCGCCTACCAGGGTGCCGTTGAAGCGGATGAACTGCAGATCGCGGCCGACGCTCAGTTCCAGCTGCTCGACCAGATGCCGTTCGTCCCAGCTCTTGACGGTCTGCGCGATATGCGTGGTCACGCCTTCGCGCAGGCGGCCGGTGAGGCGCTGCGCGCCTTCCAGCAGGTGCTGGTTGAGCGCTTCGCGCAGCGCCGGATCGGCCTGCAGGCTGGCGCCCAGCGAGGCCAGGCTCCGCTGCAGGTGGCCGACCAGGGCCGAGTCCTCGCGTTGCAGGTCTGCGCGCAGGCTGGCGTGGATGCGCGCCCACAGACCCTGCACGTACTCCTGCAGTGCCGGGTGGTCGATCATTTCCTGCTTGAGCTGTTCGATGCGCTCGGCCAGCGCCGGGTCTTCGCGCAGGCGCTGTACGTAGTTCTGCAGCCAGGCCTCGTAGTCCTGCCGCAGCGGATGCTGCGGCTCGGCCAATACCTGCTGCAGTTCTTCCAGCACCGCGCGTGCCAGGCGTTCAGCCAGGCTGTCGCCGATCTCGTCGATCGGCTTGACCCAGTTCACCGTGCTCGACAGCGTCGGCCATTCGCGCTGGATGTAGCGCACGATCAGCTGCGAGGCGCGCTCCTTCACTTCCGGCTGATCCAGCCAGCGCCCCAACCGCTGCAGGCCCTCGTCCAGCACGCGCTGGTGGCGCCCATCGGCGGTCAGCAGGGCGAGCAGCTCACCGGCGGTGGCCGCCGCGTTCCATTGCCGCAGTTGCTGCACCACGAAGCTGTGCAGCTGCCGGCGCACGGCGGTTTCATCGAAGAAATCCAGTGCCTGCAACGCCCAACCGCGGGCCATGTCGGCAAGCATCCGCGAGCGTGCCGGGTCGGACAGCCAGCTGCCCAGGCGGCTGGCCGGATCGAACACCTGCAGCTTGGCCAGCAACACCTGCGGTTCCAGGAACTGGTCGCGCACGAACAGGGCGAGGCTGTCGCCGATGCGTTCCTTGCTGCGCGGGATGATCGCGGTGTGTGGAATCGGCAGGCCCATTGGTCGCCGGAACAGCGCGACGACGGCGAACCAGTCAGCCAGCGCGCCGACCGCGGCCGCCTCGCAGAAGGCCGAGACCCAGGCCCAGATACCGCGCTCGCCCTGCCAGTGGCTGACCGCGAAACCGGCCAGCATCAACAGCAGCAGACCCAGTGCGAGGGCTTTCAGGCGCCGCAGCTGTGCGCGGCGCGGATCATTGGCAAGCATCATGGCGGAAGTCTAACCGCCGCCGGATGAGCACCAGGTAGTGTCGGCCGCTGGCCGGCATCTGCAATGCACCGGGAACGTTCATGGGGTTGCCGGCCAGCGGCCGGCACTACCGCAGGGTTCAGAGCGCTTCCAGCTGTTTGCGCAGCGCGGCCAGCTGCGCGCGCAGGGTGTCGTTCTCGCGGGTCAGCGCGACGACGCGGCGGCGTAGCGCCGGCGCATCCTCACCCAGCTGCTCCAGCGCGGACAGTACCTCGGCATCGCGGCTGGCGATCTCGTCCTCGTCCGCTTCCTCGAAGTCCATCTCGGCCGGTTCAGGCTTCGCCGCTCGCGGCTTGCGCTTGGACTCGCGCACGCGCTTGGCGGCCTGCTTCAGTTCGTCCTTGCCACCGGCGGCGGCGGCGCGCTGCTCGTCTTCCGGCAGATCGGCCACGGCGGCGGCGGCGCTGATCGAGATCATGCCGGCCTTCACCGCCTCCACCACCTCGGCCGCGGCCTGGGCGTGGATGCGTTCGATCATGCCGACCTGGCTGGTGCTCAGCTTGGCCTCGCGCGCCAGTTCGGCCCGGCTGATCTTCGGTGCCGGTTCCCAGGGGGGGCTGTCTTCGCCGGTCTCATCGGCGACGTCGGCGGTGCCGTCGCTCTCGCGCTGCAGCTGGGCCTGCTCGACCTGCTTGCGGGCCGCCAGGATGTCGCGCTTGCGCAGTGCCAGCACCCCACGCTGGAAGTCAGAGACGCTGCGCCGGCCCAGATGCTGCTCGATCATCCACAGGTGCACGTCTTCCATGCTCTGGAAGCGGGTGTTCTGCACGGTGTTGAAGGTCAGGCCATGCTTCCGGCAGATGCCGAAGCGGTTGTGGCCATCGACCAGCACATCGCCCCACAGCACCAGCGCATCGCGGCAGCCTTCGGCCAGAATGCTGCGCTCCAGTGCGTCATGTTCATCCGCGGTCAGCGGATCGATGTAGGCCTTGAGTTCTTCTTTGACGACGATATCCATGGGCACGGCAACGAGCAGGAGCGGAACCGCCCATTGTACCCGCTCGCCGCCGCTGGCCCGGGCTCAGGCGGTGGCCCGGATCATCTCGCCCAGGGTGCCGGTGATCTGGTCGATCTGCGCCTTGTCCACGATCAGCGGCGGCGACAGCGCGATGATGTCGCCGGTACAGCGCACCAGCAGGCCACCGTCCTGGAAGCAGCGGCGGAACACTTCGTAGCCACGGCTGCCGGGTGCATCGCGGCGCGGCGCCAGCTCGACCGCGCCGACCAGCCCGAAGTTGCGGATATCGATCACGTTGGGCAGGCCCTGCAGGGCATGCAGCCTTTCCTGCCAGTACTCGCCCAGTTCGATGGCGCGCTCGAACAGACGCTCCTCGGCGTAGACCTCCAGCGTGGCCAGTGCGGCCGCGCAGGCCAGCGGATGGCCGGAATAGGTATATCCGTGGAACAGTTCGATGGCCTGTGGCGGCGCCTGCATCAAGCTGGCGTGCACGGCGTCGCTGGCCAGCACGCCGCCCAGAGGGACCGCGCCATTGCTGACCGCTTTGGCGAAGGTCAGCAGGTCCGGGGTGACCCCGAAGCGCTGCGCGGCGAATGGCATGCCGACCCGCCCGAAGCCGGTGATGACCTCGTCGAACACCAGCAGGATGCCGTGATGGTCGCAGAGCTCGCGCAGCCGTTGCAGGTAACCCGGCGCGGGCAGGATCACCCCGGCAGAACCAGCGATGGGCTCGACGAACACGGCGGCAATCGTCGAGGCATCATGCAGGGCGATCAGCCGTTCCAGGTCGTCTGCCAGTTCGGCCCCCTGCCGCGGCAGGCCCTTGCTGAACGCGTTGCGCTGCAGATCCAGAGTGTGCCGCAGGAAGTCGACACCGCCCAACTGCAATCCGAACGCCCTGCGGTTGTTGGGCAGGCCGCCCAGCGCCATGCCGCCGAAGCCGACCCCGTGGTAGGCCTTCTCGCGGCTGATGAAGCGCGTGCGCTGGCCCTCGCCGCGCTGGCGGTGGTAGGCCAGCGCGATCTTCATCGCGGTATCCACGGCCTCGGAGCCGGAGCTGGTGAAGAACACATGGTTGAGCGGGGTCGGGGCCAGTGCTGCCAGTCGCTGTGCCAACGCGAATGCCGGCGGCGAGCCCATCTGGAAGGCGGGTGAATAGTCGAGCGTGCGCGCCTGCTCGACGATGGCGTTGACGATCCGTGGCCGGGCGTGGCCGGCATTGCAGCACCACAGGCCGGCGGTGCCGTCGAGGATCTGGCGGCCGTCGACATCCTCGTAGTGCATGCCCTCGGCACGCACCAGCACACGCGGTGCCGCCTTGTACTGGCGGTTGGCGGTGAACGGCATCCAGTACGCCTCCAGTGACTCGGGGCGCTGGGTGGCCAGGTCGTGCAGGTCGCTCGCGGGATGCTTCATGCCAGCTCCGTCGGGTCCGATGCGATGAATGTAGCGCAGCTGCGTCACGGCGAAGTCGCGACGGAGGGGCGCCGGACATGGCACGGCAGCGGCGCTGCTCACGGCCGGGTCGCGGCCACACCGGTATAAACAGGGCAACCGTACCGTGGAGCCCAGCATGGCCGACTTCCCTGACCGCAGCTACTGGCAGGTCCTGTCGCAGCAGCTGTCGCTGCCTGGCCAGGCCTTCATCAACGGCCGCTACACCGATGCCGCCAGTGGCGCTCGCTTCGACTGCATCAGCCCGATCGACGGTCGCGTGCTGGGGCAGGTCGCCGACTGCGATGCGCAGGATGTGGAGCGCGCCGTGATGGCCGCTCGGCGCGCCTTCGAGGCCGGCCACTGGTCACAGGCCAGCCCGGGCCATCGCAAGCGCGTGCTGCTGGCGCTGGCTGCGCTGGTGGAAGCGCACGCCGATGAACTGGCCCTGCTGGAAACCCTGGACATGGGCAAGCCGGTGCGCGATGCGCGACGCATCGACCTGCCCGGCGTGGTGCGCTGCCTGGCCTGGACCGCCGAGGCGGTAGACAAGCTGTATGGCGATATCGCGCCGACCGGCCCGCATGAACTGGGGTTGGTCACGCGCGAAGCAGCCGGCGTGGTGGCCGCCATCGTGCCGTGGAACTTCCCGCTGCTGATGGCCTGCTGGAAGATCGCGCCGGCGCTGGCAATGGGCAATTCGGTGGTGCTCAAGCCGTCCGAGCGCTCGCCGCTGAGTGCGCTGCGGCTGGCCGCACTGGCTGCCGAGGCCGGCCTGCCCGAGGGGGTGCTGAACGTGCTGCCCGGCCATGGCGCGCGCGTGGGCGAGCCGTTGGCGCTGCACATGGACGTGGACGTGCTGGCCTTCACCGGCTCCACCGCCACCGGCGCGAAGCTGCTGGAGTATTCGGGTCGCTCCAATCTGAAGCGGGTCTGGCTGGAGTGCGGTGGCAAGAGCCCGCACCTGGTGTTCGCCGATGCCCCCGACCTGGACGTAGCGGCGCAGGGCGTGGCGCAAGGCATCTTCTTCAACCAGGGGGAGGTCTGTACTGCCGGCTCGCGCCTGCTGGTGCAGCGCTCGATCCGCGAGGACTTCGTGCACCAGGTGATCGCCTACGCCCAGCGCATGCAGCCCCGCCATCCGCTGGAGGCCGACGCACCGATGGGCGCGCTGGTCGATGCCGCGCACGTGGACAAAGTGCTGGCCGATATCACCCGTGCTGAAGGCGAGGGCGCGCGCCTGCTGTTGGGAGGCCGTCGTGCCGAGGTGGAGGCGGGTGGCTGCTACATGCAGCCCACGGTATTCGACCAGGTACGGCCGGATCAGGCGCTGGCGCGTGAGGAGGTGTTCGGGCCGGTGCTGGCGGTGCTCGGCTTCGATGATGAGGCCGAGGCGGTGCGCCTGGCCAACGACAGCCGCTACGGGCTGGCCGCCGGGCTGTGGACGCGCGATCTCGGCCGCGCCCATCGCGTCGCACGCCGGTTGCGCGCCGGCAGCGTCTGGGTGAATGGTTGGGATGGCGGTGACATGAGCGCCCCGTTCGGCGGTTACAAACAATCCGGCAACGGGCGCGACAAATCGCTGCATGCGTTCGACAAATACAGCGAGATCAAGGCCACCTGGATCCAGTTGTAGCGTCGAGCTGGCTCGACTCTACAGGATGGCGCCTGCCACCTTTCGCCACGCGGGTGGATGCGCCCGTTGGCATCGGTGTCGGCTGAAACCATCGTCCCGTAGGGCGACCGGCCCGTGGCAGAATCGAGCGATCTGCCGTTACCCGTATTGCCGATGTCGACGATCACTGCCGCCGCACCGCCCGTGAATTCTCCCCGCCGTGTCCTGCTGGCCAGCCTGATCGGCACCACCATCGAATTCTTCGATTTCTACATCTACGCCACCGCCGCAGTGCTGGTGTTCCCACACCTGTTCTTCCCGGACAGCAGCGAACAGGCGGCGCTGTTGCAGTCGCTGGCGACGTTTGCGGTGGCCTTCATTGCGCGGCCGGTAGGGTCGGCGGTGTTCGGCCATTTCGGCGACCGCATTGGGCGCAAGGCCACCTTGGTGGCCGCGCTGTTGACCATGGGCCTGTCCACGGTGTTGATCGGCCTGCTGCCGACGCATGCGCAGATCGGGCTGTGGGCGCCCGCCTTGCTGGCGCTGTGCCGTTTTGGCCAGGGCCTGGGGCTGGGCGGTGAGTGGGGTGGGGCGGTGCTGCTGGCCACCGAGAACGCGCCGCCGGGCAAGCGCGCCTGGTACGGCATGTTCCCGCAGTTGGGCGCGCCGCTGGGCTTCCTGCTGTCGGCCGGCATCTTCCTGGTGCTGGGCCGTTGCCTGAGCCCGGACGACTTCCTGCAGTGGGGCTGGCGCATTCCGTTCGTGGCCAGTGCCCTGCTGGTCGGTGTTGGCCTGTGGGTCCGCCTGAACATCCACGAGACGCCGGATTTCAAGAGGGCGCTGGAGCGCAAGGCGCCGGTACGGCTGCCGATGTTGACCGTCCTGCGCGACTACCCGGTGCCGATGTTGCTGG
Source organism: Stenotrophomonas sp. AN71 (assembly GCF_050435725.1). Taxonomy (NCBI): domain Bacteria; kingdom Pseudomonadati; phylum Pseudomonadota; class Gammaproteobacteria; order Lysobacterales; family Lysobacteraceae; genus Stenotrophomonas; species Stenotrophomonas sp. AN71. Next base: position 357,075 of record NZ_JBNDKU010000004.1, read on the forward strand.
GTACCCTGGGGGCGTTCGCCACCTTCGTGCTGTTCTACCTGATGACGGTGTTCAGTCTCGGCCACGGCACCGCCGTGCTGGGTTACAGCCGCGAACGGTTCCTGCTGATGCAGATGGGCGGCATGTTGTTCTTCGCGCTGGGTATCCCGCTGTCGGCGCGCTATGGCGACCGCTGGGGTACGCGCCGCACGATGATCGTGGCCAGCGTGCTGATCATCGGCTTCGGCGTGCTGTTCGCACCGCTGTTCCAGCCGCACAGCCCGTGGCTGGTCACCGCCTTCCTGTGCCTGGGCCTGTTCCTGATGGGCTTGACCTATGGCCCTTGCGGCACCTTCCTGGCCGAGATCTACCCGGTGGAGGTGCGCTACACCGGCGCGTCGCTGTCCTTCAACCTGGCCGGCATCCTCGGTGCCGCGCCAGCCCCGTATCTGGCGACCTGGCTGGCCGAGCGCTTCGGCCTGGTCGCGGTCGGCTACTACCTGTGCCTGACCGCGGTGGCGACGCTGTGCGCGCTGGTGGCACTGCACCGGCGCGCGCTGCGGCTCAGCCAAAGAAGCGCTTGAGCGTGCGCCCCAGCCAGCCGCCGCCCTGGTGTTCGCGGGCGAACTGGTTCAGGTGCGCCTTGACCTGCTCGGCGTAGGCCTGGTCGTCGCCGCGGATGTGGTTGAACAGCCAGCGCGAGAGCATGGTGCGCAGCTCGTCGCTGATGTCTTCGCCGGCCTGGAAGCGCATGCGGTATTCCGATACCCGCTTGATGAAGACCTCATGCACGCGCTTGTGCGCGGCACAGAACGGGTAGCCCGCTTCTTCCATCAATTCTTCCTCGAATGCGAAGTGCGACATGGTGTAGTCCACCACCTCGTCGATCACTTCGCCCACCGCTGCACGCTGCATGCTGGCCTGGGCCACGTGCAGGTGGTTGAGCATCTCGATGATGCGGCGGTGTTGTTGGTCGATCACATCGATGCCGATGTTCAGATCGTCCTGCCAGACCAGTAGTGCCATCCCCGGCTCCCCTTCATGCGTATGTCGGGGCCGACTGTAGAGCCGCCATCCGCAGGCGGCGTTGATCTGGATCAAAGCGTGCCGGTCAGGACAGCGCCGGCTCGCGCGGGCGCAGCGGGCTGGCAACCGTTGTACAGCTGACCCGGTTGCGGCCACCGGCCTTGGCCAGATACAGCTGGCGGTCGGCTTCGGAGATCAGCCGGTGCAGTGCGTCGCGCTGCGGGCGCAGGCAGCACAGGCCGATGCTGACGGTCATGCGCAGGGTGGCGCTGCCGATGTCCACTTCCAGCGCGGCGATGCGCTGGCGCAGCTCCTCGAAGTACAGCAGGGCCTCGTCCTGCTCCATGTCCGGCACCAGCAGGCAGAACTCTTCGCCGCCGAAGCGCGCGATCAGGTCCTGGCCACGTGCGTGGGCGGCCACCGCGCCGGCCACCGCGCGCAGCGCATCGTCGCCGGCCTCGTGGCCGTAGGTGTCGTTGATGTGCTTGAAGTGGTCGATGTCGATCATCGCCACCGCCACGCACTGGCCGTGCAGCTGCAGCTGCGGCAGCTGGCGCTGGCTCTGCTCCAGGAAGCAGCGCCGGTTGGGCAGGCCGGTGAGGAAATCGCGGGTGGCCAGATCCTGCAGCGTGCCGATCAGTTCCAGCTGGTCGACGTTCTGCGAGACACGGCAGAAGAATTCCTCGCGCGAGAAGGGCTTGCGCAGGAAATCGTTGGCACCGTTCTTCAGGAAGCGCGGGATCAGCGAGGCATCGGTATTGCCGGAGATGCCGATCACCGCGACCTTGTCGCGCGAGCGCAGGGTGCGCAGGCGGCGGGTGAATTCCACGCCCTGCATGCCGGGCATTTCCTGGTCGACCACGGCAAGGCGGATCGCCGGATGCGCCTCGATCGCGGCCAGGCCCTCGCTGCCATCGGCAGCCTCATAGACCTCATGGCCGTACATGCGCAGCAGGGCGGCGGCATAGCCACGCGCGGACGGCGAATCGTCCACCACCAGCGCGGCGATGCGGCGGTTGCGCTCCAGTCGCTGCACCAGCCACACCAGGTAGTCGATGCTGCCGGGGGTGTTCTTCAGCACGTAGTCGATGATCTGCTGCTGCAGCACGCGCTTGCGCAGGTCCTCGTCGTAGACGCTGCTGACCACTACGGTCGGCAGGCCGCGCTTGAGGAAGAACTCGACCACCGCATCGCGGTCACCGTCGGCCAGTACCAGGCCGGTCAATACCAGGAACCAGCCCCCTTCCTCGCTCAGCAGGCGATCGGCTTCGGCCAGGGTGGGGGCGACCACGACCGGCAACTCGAGGCGTTGCTCGATGGCCTCGCGCAGCATGCTGGTGAAGGCACGGGAGTTTTCGACCAGCAGAATCCGCTGCGGAAGGGGATCAGCCAGGTCTCCATCGACGGCGACCTGCGGCAGGACGGGCATGATGCGGTGGCTCACGATGGAGGGACTCGGCACGGATAGCGGCGGTTTCGTGTGTAACTTTAGCGGCGGGCCTTACGCGCCAGCCCAGATTCCATGTCAGGCCGCCGCTGGCGACGCGCGGGTGATCGATTCATGCAGGACCAGCCGCAGCCGATTGCCACGGCAGTGAACCGTGCCGCCGTAGGCAAGCATCCGCCCAGCCAGGCGCTCGACGGCCTGGTGGGTGGTGCGTGTCGACAGCGCGCAACCATGGTCGAGCAGGCTCACAACGGCGACGATGCCGCGACGTCCGCCTGCCCGACCACTTCGGGCACGCACACAGACCTGCCCGGTCTCCAGCTCCAGCAGCAGTGACACCGCTTCGATCAAGGAGCGGTAGATGGCCAGTTGCAGATCCACAGTCAGCAGGCAGGGGTTGCCCGCAAGCCTGGGTGGAGTGACGCGGTGCGTGTTGTTCCATGTTTCGCATGCACCGCCGGCTTGCAGCGCGATGTACAACCCCACCTGCTCCAGTCCGGTGGGATAGACCATGCTGGCCTGCTCACGGAACAGCCGTGAGTGCACGGATGACGCGTGTTGCAGGCTGTTCGCCACGGCATGATGGCCTTGTGCCTTCAGCCAGCTGACCATCTCGCTGAGCGAACTGTCCATGCCCTCGCCCAGATGCTTCAGATGGGCGGCCCGTTCACGCAGCTCACGCTCGCTGGTCTGGTGGGAACCGCGTGCCAGGCGCAGCGTGGTTTCCTCGGCCAGGCCGCGGGACCGGGCGCGCTGATGGTGATAGCTGATGCTTGAACCCAGTGCCAGCAACGCGACACTCATCACCGCCATGTTCTGTTGGGTGGCGAACGTGCCCAGGTCGAAAGAGGAGGGCAGGCCGGTGCTGGGCGTTGCAACGTGCAGAGGGAGGTTCAGCAGCGGAATCGCGACAGCCGCGCCGCGCCAACCATGCATGAAGGTCAGGGCGATGGCGGGCAGGGCGGCCAGCAGCACCATATGCGTCCGCGTGGTATGGGCGCTCGCGCTTGTCAGCTGCATGCACAGGCCCAGCATCAGCATCACCAGGATCGCCGTGGCGGTGGGTGCGACAAAGCGGTCGGTCCAACCTGGCTCTGCGTGCCGTCGCGACCAGAGGAATGCCAACGGCACCAGGGTGATGATGGCCGCGAAGTGACCAAAGATCGTCCGGTCGACCGCGTCCAGCAGATTGCTCGGCGGTGGGTTCGACCATAGAAGATACGAGATACCCAGGTTGAGGCCCGGGACGAACAGTGCCGTGCAGAAGGACAGCGACAACAGCCAGAGACCGATGGCTGCCTCGGAGGGCATTCTTGTCCGGTGCAGATGGACCACCAGCATCGCCATCGGCATCAGCAGCGTCGAGGCCAGGATGACCCAGGCCAGGCCATAGCTTTCGATCATGGAGATGCGCAGCGTTGCGAAGTACGCATACTCGCCCAGCAGCAGGTAGGGCCACAGCCGGGTCGGGACGATCAGCAGTGCCGCTGCCCGGATGCCCGCGGGCAGGAAAAACTGATCCAGCGAGAACTGGCGTGCGGTGAGGCAACTGACCGCATAGAGTGCAGCGAGCGCAATCCCGGCCGGTCGGATCCGGAAGCTCAGTTCAACTGCATTTTTCAACCGATCCAAGCGTGAGCCTCCCTTGCTCCGGGGCAGCCTGCCCGGGTCCCCGAGTGGACACTATCCATAGATGCAGGCAGGTGCAATCGCTGCAGATGCAATGGTTGGCTGAGAGGGTGCCGGCCGTCCTTCGGCAGCGGACACCATTTTCCAGATCGTCCCCGCAGGTGTGCCGCTATGTATCAAAGGAGTCAGTCGACATATAGTGGTTGCTGCACGTCCGGGAGATGCAACTCCTTCATGCAGTGCGCATCGATGGCGGCCCTCGACGGTAATCGGGGAAGCGTTTGGTGGTGCTCATCATTTTCCTTGCCGAGGAGGCAACAGTGCAGATAGTTAATGTGGGGGCAGCGTTGGCGGTGGTCATTGCCGGTTGCCTGCCGATGTCGGTTTTGGCTCAATCCGACGATCACGGCATCCGTATGAGCATGAGCCAGCGGGGGCTGGGCGAGGCGTTCCCGGCCACCGTCAATCTGAGCCAGGATCCAGGCTGGTTGGTTTACGGCTTCCAGCGTGATGGGATTTCCTATTTCCAGGTGAATGACCTTGCCGGACGCGTGCAGGTCATCATCGGCAACGCTGATGGAACATTCTGGGCGTTGCCCGCCGGCGAGACCCAGGTGCCGGTATCGCTGCCAACGCAACCGCTGCCCGTTCCTGCCAAGGCAACCCGTTCGCTGGTCTATCGCGGCAATGGATTCGTGCTGGTGCGCTACAGCTCGGGTGCCAGTGTGGTCTGGGCCATCGAAAACCAGTAACCATCGATCGGCAGGGGACACGTGTCGCCTGCTGATCGTCTGTTTTCCGCCAGCGTCGCGTCAGGCATGCGTCCGTTGGTCGAGCATGCCGGACCTGCAGTGGTCAGGCCTGTGCCTGTTGTCCATCCCAGGCGGGAGAGGTGATGCCGGCGCCGAACGCCGCGCCTACGGTGGATCCACGCCGTGCTGTGGTGGCCGACTCCACCAGTACCATTACGATGCGATTGTGGCGGCAGTGGACGGAGCCGCCGAATGCCAGCGTACGTCCAGCCAGGCGCTCCCTGACCAGGCTGGCAGTGGTGGCGGACAGCGCGCGATGCGGGTCGAGCAATGCGATTGTCATGACAATCCCACGCTGTTGCCCCATGCGGATGCAGCGGGCCCGCACGACGATCTGCCCGGGTTCGTTCTTCAACAGCAGGGACACCGCATCAATGAGAGTGCGGTAGGCCGCCAGCTGCATGTCCAGGCTGAGCTGGCAGGGATCTCCGCCCAGACGCGGCTCGGCTACGCGGTGCGTATTGACCCACGTTGAACGCACGCCCCCCGCCTGCAACGCGACATACAGTCCCAGCCGTTCAAGCGCGGTGGGGTACACCATGCTGGCCTGTTCGCGGAACAACCGCGAGTGCACCGTGGCCGTATGGGTCAGGCTGCCGGCGATTGCCGAATGACCGTGGCTGTTGAGCCAGTTGATCACTTCCGCAAGTGACAGGTCGATGCCATCACCCAGTTTGCGCAGATGGATCGCACGCTCGCGAAGATCCAGTTCACTGGCCATATGCGAGCTGCGCGCGAGGTTGATGGCATTCTTCTCGCCCACCTCACGAAGCCGATAGCGTCGATGGTAGTGGCTGATGCGCGAGCCCAGCAGCAACAGCGCGACGCCGGTGATGGCCATGATCTGCTGCGTCGTGAATGCAGAAGCATCGAAGGCGGCAGCATAGGGCTTGGGTGTCGTCAGGCCAATGATCAGGTTCAACGCGGGCACGCCGATGGCGGCGCCCCGCCAACCATGCAGGCAGGTCAGTGCGATGGCCGGCAGGCCCATGAGCAATTGCAGGGATGTCCTGAGTGCGCTGGCTTCGGGGGGAATCAATGTGGCGGTAACACCGAGCAGCATCATCAATGACAGTGCAACTGCGGTGGGACCGGTGAAGATGGTTTTCCAGTTTGACTCGATGTTGCGCTTCGCCCAGAGCAGTGCAAGCGGGGCCGCGGTGAGGATGGCAATGAAATCACCGACGCTGAAACGTACCGCGCGGGTGATGAACGCGAGCGCCGAGTCAGCAGGTGGCGTCGGCCAAAGCAGCTGGGAGAACGTCACGTTCAGAAGTGTGACCACGACAGAGGAAAGCAGTGCGATTGCCAGCAGGCGGGCGTTGACCGAGTTCGCCATCGTCCTGCGGCACCAATGGGTGATGAGCATCACCGACGGCATCAGCGAGGCTGATGCGAGAACGGCCCAGGCCACGCCGTATTTCTCCAGCATGGGATAGCGCATCTGCGCGAAGTAGGCATATTCGCCCAGCAGCAGATATGGCCAGAGTCGCGGCGGGCAGAGCAGCACTGCTGCGACACGTATACCCGCCGGCAGATAGAATTGATCCAGTGACAACTGCCGTGTCGCCCAGCATGCGACCGCATAGAGCACCGCCAGGGCCAGGCCTGCCGGGTGGATGCGCAACTTCAGCTGCAGGCCTTCATTCCACCAGTTCAATCGCACTTCTCCCTCGAGTACGTTCCCTGTCAGCATCCATTCGCCGCGGGACCCGGTTCCAACCGACGGTATCCACATGAATTGAATAATGCAATTGCATGTTTGATCTTCCGATCAAATGAGAATTCCATCACGCCGTTCTGAATGAGCGGTCTTCACGCGGTCATGTGGTGGGAACATACGCACGCATCATTCCGTGGGCGGCCAGGCCATGAGGGGAACCCAGCTGGGAAGCGACCTCACCACAACGCATCCCGCAGCTTGTACCACGACATCGCCGCCACCAGCAGCGGCGTGCGCAGCAGCCGGCCGCCGGGGAAGGGCGCATGCCGAATGCGCTGGAACACGTCCAGGCGGTCGCTCTGGCCGGCAATCGCGGCGGCGATCACCTCGCCGGCCAGCCCGGCGGCAGCCACCCCATGGCCGGAGAACCCCTGCGCGAAATACAGGTTGCCGTCCAGCCGCCCCCAATGCGGAGCGCGGTTGCGGGTGATGTCCACATAGCCGCCCCAGACCTGCTCCAGCGGCACGTCGGCCAGCTGCGGGAACACCTGGTGCATGCGCCGCTGCATCACCCCGCGCAGTCCCGGCGGCGGCAAGGCCGAGTAACTGGCGCGGCCGCCGAACAGCAGGCGGTGGTCGTGGCTGAGGCGGAAATAGTCCAGGGCCCAGGCGGTATCGGCCACGGCCATGTTGTTGCCGATCAGGGCGCGGGCGCGCTCGGCACCCAATGGTGCGCTGGCGCCGATATAGGTGCCGACCGGCATGATCCGTCGCTCCAGCTCGGGCAGCAGGCCCTGCAGCCAGGCATTGCCGGCCACCACCAGATGTGCGGCGCGAACGCTGCCCTGGGCCGTGTGCAGGGCGGGTTGTGGTCCGCGCTGGATGCACACCACGGGTGAATCCTCGTGGATGACCGCCCCCGCCGCGCGCGCTGCATCGGCCAGGCCGCGCGCATACGCCAGCGGGTGCAGGTGCGCGCTGAGCGGATCGAACATCGCGGCCCGGTAGCGCGGGCTGTCCAGTTGCGCATGCAGAGCATCACGGTCCCACCACTGCATGGGGTAGTCGTAATGGCGTTGCAGGTGCTCGCAGTTGGCGCGCAGGTCATGCTCGTGGCGTTTGCGGATGGCGACGCTGGCGTGGCCTTCCACCCAATGGCAGTCGATGCGGTGGCGGTCGATGCGCGTGCGCATCGCCTGCACCGCGTCACGCGACCAGTCGAACAGGTGGCGCGCATCGTCGCGACCCAGCTGGCGCTCCAGTTCGTCCACTTCGCAGCCGTAGCCGACCAGTGCCTGGCCACCATTGCGGCCGGAAGCGCCCCAGCCGATCCGCTGTGCGTCCAGCACCACCACGCGCTGGCCACGCGCAGCCAGTTCCAATGCCGCAGTCAGGCCGGTGTAACCAGCACCGAGTACGGCCACGTCGGCCTGCACCTCGCTCTGCAGCGAGGGCAGGGCAGGCGGTTCGGGCAGGCTGGCGGCATACCAGCTGGGCGGGAAGGCGGTACTCACTGCGGGCCTCGCGGGCGCAGGGCAACGGGGCAGGGTGGGGCAGGACGATCAGCGTTCACGCGTCTAGTTTCGCCGATGCGTGACGGCCATGGTGTGACGGCCACGACTTGCCGCCGTTGCAGGCAGACGGGTAACGTGTCCGTACGCCAAGGAGTTCTCCATGCGTCGCCTGCCCTGGGTGGGGCTGCCCACCGACAGCATCGTACTCGGCCATCATCGTTTCGCGATGGCGGGCGAGAAGTACGTGCGTGCGCTGGCTGAGGCGGCCGAAGTCACCGCGGTGGTATTGCCGAGCCTGCAGCCACCCTTGCCGGCCAGCGACTGGCTGCGGGGCCTGGATGGTCTGCTGTTGACCGGTGCAGTCAGCAACATCGAACCGCAGCACTATGAGGGCGGGCGCAGCTGGCCGGGTAATCCGCATGACCCGGCCCGCGATGCCAACGCGTTTGCGCTGTTGCAGGAGGCATTGGCGCTGGATATGCCGGTACTGGCGATCTGCCGTGGCTTCCAGGAGTTGAACGTGGCGCTCGGTGGCAGCCTGCATCCGCAGGTGCATGCGATACCGGGCCTGGCTGACCATCGTGAAGATCCTCAGGTGCCGGTGGAGGTGCAGTATGGGCCGGCGCATGCGGTCACCCTGGTGGCCGATGGCTGGCTGGCGCATTGGCATGGCGGCGACCGCGTGCAGGTCAATTCCGTGCACGGGCAGGGCATCGCCCGCCTGGCCGAGGGCCTGCAGGTGGAGGCCCGCGCCGATGACGGGCTGATCGAAGCAGCGCGCAGTCCGCACCATCGTTTCGTGCTCGGCGTACAGTGGCACCCGGAGTGGCGGGTCATGGATTCGCCGTTCTATCACGCTATTTTTCGTGCGTTCGGCCAAGCTTGCCGGCAGCACCAACAGAACCGACTGGATTCCCGATGAGTTCCCGAACGCGCCCGCGCAAGACGGCCACGCCCCCGCCGCCACAGGAAAGCAGCCTGTTGCGCTGGCTGAAGGACCGGCGCATCACCGAGGTCGAATGCCTGGTGCCGGACATCACCGGCAATGCGCGCGGCAAGATCATCCCGGCCGACAAGTTCTCGCACGACTATGGCACGCGGTTGCCGGAAGGCATCTTCGCCACCACCGTGACCGGCGAGTTCCCGGACGATTACTACGACCTGACCTCGCCGTCGGACTCGGACATGATCCTGCGCCCGGACCCGGACACCGTGCGCATGGTGCCCTGGGCCACCGACCCGACTGCACAGGTCATCCACGATTGCTACACCAAGAACGGCGAGCCGCACGAGCTGGCCCCGCGCAACGTGCTGCGACGGGTGCTGGATGCGTACACCGCGTTGGGCCTGCGCCCGGTGGTGGCGCCGGAGCTGGAATTCTTCCTGGTGCAGAAGAACACCGACCCGGATTTTCCGCTGCTGCCGCCGGCCGGCCGCTCAGGACGCCCGGAGACCGCCCGCCAGTCGTATTCGATCGACGCGGTCAACGAGTTCGACCCGATCCTCGATCTGATGTACGACTACTGCGATGCCATGAAGCTGGACGTGGACACGCTGATCCACGAGTCCGGCGCGGCGCAGCTGGAAGTCAACTTCACCCATGCCAACGCGATGGACCTGGCCGACCAGGTGTTCCTGTTCAAGCGCACCATGCGTGAATCGGCCATGCGCCACGGGGTGTATGCCACCTTCCTGGCCAAGCCGATGGAAAACGAGCCGGGCAGTGCGATGCACATCCACCAGAGCCTGGTACGGATCAGCGATGGCCAGAACGTGTTCAGTGGCGAACATGGTGGCGAGGACTTCAGCCCGTTGTTCGCCCATTACCTGGCCGGCCTGCAGAAGTATGTGCCGATGGCCATGGCCTTCTTCGCGCCGAACGTGAATTCCTACCGCCGGCTGGTGTTCGGCGAGGTCTCGCCGAGCAACGTGCACTGGGGCTTCGACAACCGTACCTGCGGCCTGCGCGTGCCCTTGGATACGCCGGAGAACATGCGTGTGGAGAGCCGTTTTGCCGGTTCCGACGCCAACCCGTACCTGGCGATGGCGGCGACCCTGGCCTGCGGCCTGCTCGGCATCCGCGAGCGGCTGGCACCGGATGCACCGGTGACCGGCAGCGCCAAGGAGCTCGGCTACAACCTGCCACGTTCGCTGGGCGAGGCGCTGGACGGGCTGGAGCAGTGCGGCGAGCTGCAGGCTCTGCTGGGCGAGCGTTTCTGCCGGGCCTACATCTCGGTCAAACGCAAGGAATACGAGACCTTTTTCCGCGTCATCAGCTCGTGGGAGCGTGAGTTCCTGCTGCTGAACGTCTGAGCTTCCGGAATAGAAAAATCCGCCGCCGGGGGGTAGGCTGGCACCCGTCGCCGGCCCCGCCGGCCCCCCTTCCCGCATTCTGGAGCACCCGATGAAGCTGCGTATCCTCACGCTCGGCCTGGCCTCCGCCATGCTTGCCGCCTGCAGTGGTGGCAATGGCGGCGCGCAGGACAGCCAGGTCCTGAACGTCTACAACTACAGCGATTACATCGCCGAGGACACCATCCCGACCTTCGAGAAGGAGAGCGGGATCAAGGTGACCTACGATGTGTTCGACAGCGATGAGATGGTCGAGACCAAGCTGCTGGCCGGCAACAGCGGCTACGACGTGGTGGTGCCGACCCTGAACTTCTTCGGCCGCCAGATCCAGGCCGGCGTGTTCCTGCCGCTGGACAAGAGCAAGATCCCGAACCTGGCCAATCTCGATCCGGCGGTGATGAAGCGCATCGCCACCCAGGACCCGGGCAACCAGTACGGCGTGCCGTACATGATCGGCACCACCGGCATCGGCTACAACGTGGAGATGCTGAAGCAGCGCTTCGGCGGCAGCGCCGACATCGCAAACAGCTGGGACCTGGTGTTCAAGCCGGAAAACATCAGCAAGATGAAGGACTGTGGCGTGACCATCCTGGACACGCCGGCGGACATGATCCCGATCGCGCTGCATTACCTGGGCCTGGACCCGCACAGCGGCGACCCGGCCGAACTGCAGAAGGCCGCCGACCTGCTGAAGTCGATCCGCCCGTACGTGCAGAATTTCCACTCCTCGCAGTACGTCGGTTCGCTGGCCAACGGCGGTACCTGCCTGGTGGTCGGCTGGTCGGGCGACATCATCCAGGCCCGCGACCGTGCCGAAGAAGCCAGCAACGGCGTGCACGTGGCCTATTCGATCCCGAAGGAAGGCGCGCCCCAGTGGTTCGACATGCTGGCGATCCCGAAGGATGCCAAGCATCCGGAAGCGGCCTACAAATTCATCAATTACCTGCTGGAACCGAAGGTCGCCGCGGCCAACACCAACTTCATCCACTACGCCAACCCGGTCCCGACCGCGACCCCGCTGGTGGATGAGGCGATCCGTACCGACCCGACCATCTACCCGCCGGCCGACGTGGCCGAGAAGATGTTCACCTATTCGATCAACACGCCGGAGACCGACAAGCTCTACACCCGGCTGTGGACCGAGGTGAAGACCGGCAGGTAAGGGTAGGTGCCGACCGTTGGTCGGCACGCCTTCCCGGCAGGGCCGACCAACGGTCGGCCCCCACCCGATCTGTGTGTCCCCCCGGCCATCCCCCCGGACCGGCGGGTGCCGATCCCCCTGGCCCGGTGGGTGCCGAACGCTGGTCGGCACGCATTTGCCACCCCCGGCCGGTAGAATGGCGGCCGCTGTCCACCGCCCGCTCCCGGAGCCCCCATGCCCGTTGAAGCCCAGCCGGTAGCCGCCGTCGTCGACACGACCGGTGCGCCCGGCTATCTCTCCATTCGTGACCTGCGCAAGGAATTCGACGGTTTTGTCGCCGTCGACGACGTCAATCTCGACGTGCGCAAGGGCGAGATCTTTGCCCTGCTCGGTGGCTCCGGCAGTGGCAAATCGACCCTGCTGCGCTGCCTGGGCGGCTTCGAAACGCCCACCAAGGGCAGCATCACCCTGGATGGCCAGCGCCTGGACGCGCTGCCGCCGTACCAGCGGCCGGTCAACATGATGTTCCAGTCCTATGCCCTGTTCCCGCACATGACGGTCGAGCAGAACATCGCCTTCGGGTTGAAGCAGGATGGTCTGGGCAAGGACGCGATCAGCAAGCGCGTCGGCGAGATGCTGGAGCTGGTGCAGATGGGCCACCTCGGCAAGCGCAAGCCGCACCAGCTGTCCGGTGGCCAGCAGCAGCGCGTAGCGCTGGCGCGCTCGCTGGCCAAGGGGCCGAAGCTGCTGCTGCTGGATGAGCCGATGGGCGCGCTGGACAAGAAGCTGCGCTCGCAGATGCAGCTGGAACTGGTCAGCATCATCGAGTCGTCGGGCGTGACCTGCGTGATGGTCACCCACGACCAGGAAGAAGCGATGACCATGGCCACCCGCATCGCGGTGATGGATGCCGGCTGGATCCAGCAGGTCGGCAAGCCCGACGAAGTCTACGAGCAGCCGGCCAACCGCTTCGTTGCCGAGTTCATCGGTTCGGTCAACCTGTTCGACGGGGTGATCGACGAGGACCTGCCCGAGTACGTGACCGTGCGCTCGCCGCTGTTCCCGGCGCCGGTCTACATCGCGCACGGCATCACCGGCTATGAAGGGCAGCCGGTCGCGTTCGCGCTGCGCCCGGAGAAGGTGATGATCGGCAAGGACGAGCCGGAAGGGCACACCAACAAGGCGCAGGGCGTGATCGAGGACATCGCCTATTTCGGCAGCCACTCGGTCTACCACGTGCGCCTGCCCAGTGGCGCCAAGGTGCTGGCCAACTTCGCCAACTCGCAGCGCTGGGCCAGCGATGGCCTGACCTGGGGCGACAGCGTGTGGGTGCACTGGCGCGACAACGACGGCGTGGTGCTGACCTCATGAGCGTGGCCGGCCTGAAGCGCTGGCTGCCCGGGCTGCGTGCCACGGTGATCGGCGTTCCGTACCTGTGGCTGCTGCTGTTCTTCGCAGTGCCGTTCCTGATCGTGCTGATGATCAGCTTCTCGCTCAGCCGGGTCGGCTCGCCGCCGTACACCTGGCTGCTGCAGTACGTCGATGGCGGCTTCTCGCTGAAGCTGAACCTGGAAAACTACCTGGCGCTGTTCCGTGACTCGATCTATGCGCAGGCGTTCCTGAGCTCGATCAGGATCGCGGCGATCTCCACCTTCCTGACGCTGCTGATCGGCTACCCGATGGCCTATGCCATCGCCCGCCTGTCACCGGCCGCGCGCAACGTGGCGATGATGCTGGTGGTGCTGCCGTCGTGGACCTCGTTCCTGATCCGCGTGTATGCGTGGAAGGCGATCCTGGACCGCAACGGCCTGCTCGACCAGTTCCTGCAGTTCACCGGCCTGCAATCGCTGATGACCAGCCTGGGCCTGCCCAAGCTGCAGCTGATCGATACGCCGACCGCCGCCTACATCGGCATCGTCTACTGCTACCTGCCGTTCATGGTGCTGCCGCTGTACGCCAACCTGGTCAAGCATGACCACCGCCTGCTGGAAGCGGCCTACGACCTCGGCGCCAAGCCGTGGCAGGCCTTCCTGCGCATCACCCTGCCATTGTCCAAGGCGGGCATCATCGCCGGCTGCATGCTGGTGATGATCCCGGCGATCGGTGAATTCGTGATCCCGGAAATGCTGGGTGGTTCGGAGACGCTGATGGTTGGCCGCCAGCTGTGGAACGAGTTCTTCAACAACCGCAACTGGCCGGGCGCCTCGGCGATGGCGGTGGCGATGATCCTGTTGCTGCTGGTGCCGATCCTGTTGTTCAACCGTTCCCAGCAGCGTCTGCTGGAAGGGAAGCAGGCATGAGCCCGCGTACCGCCAAGGGGCTGGGGCTGGGCGTGCTGCTGCTCGGCTTCGCCTTCCTGTACCTGCCGATCCTGTTGCTGATGTTCTATTCGTTCAACAGCTCGCGGCTGGCGATGGTCTGGGCCGGGTTCTCCACCCGTGCCTACAGCGACCTGTTTGCCGACCGCGCGCTGATGGACGCAATGTGGACCAGCCTGGTGGTGGCGTTCTGGACCGCCTGTACCGCCACGGTGCTCGGTACGCTGGCGGCGATGGTGATGACCCGCTTCAAGCGCTTCCGCGGCAAGCCGCTGTTCGGCGCACTGGTCACCGCACCGCTGGTGATGCCGGACGTGATCCTGGGCTTTTCGCTGATGGCGCTGCTGGCCTCGATGGGCGCGATTCCCGGCTTCCCGGCGCGGGGCCTGACCACGATCTGGATCGCCCACGTCACCTTCACTCTGTGTTTCGTCACCGTCGTGGTGTCCTCGCGCCTGCAGGAAATGGACCTGTCGCTGGAAGAGGCGGCGATGGACCTGGGCGCGAGCCGGTTGACCGTGTTCGGCCGCATCACCCTGCCGATCATCGCACCGGCGCTGGTGGCGGGCTGGCTGCTGGCCTTCACCCTGTCGCTGGATGACGTGGTGGTCGCCAGTTTCGTCGCCACGCCGGGCTCGACCACGCTGCCGATGAAGGTGTTCGCTTCGGTGCGCATGGGCATCAGCCCGAAGATCAACGCGTTGGCTACGCTGCTGGTGTCGGCGGTGTCGATCGCCGCGGTGATCGGCTGGTACATCAATGCGCGTGCCGAGAAGCGGCGCCAGCGCGACCTGCAGCTGGCACGCCAGGACAACGGCTGAACCGGCAACATCCGGCTCACGGCGGCCGGCGCACAATGGGGGTCTACCTGATGGAGACCCCCAATGACCGTCGAGATCATCAACCCGGCCACCGGCCAGGTGACCTACCGCCATGAGCTGATGGACGCCACTGCCATCGAGCAGCGCCTGCAGGCGGCAGCTGATGCGTTCCCGCGCTGGGCCGAGCGCTCGCTGCAGGAACGTGGCGCGATCCTCAAGCAGATCGCTGGCCAGCTGCGTGCGCGCCGCGACGACCTGCAGCAGGCCATGACCAGCGAAATGGGCAAGCTGAAGGCCGAGGCGCTGGCTGAGGTGGAAAAGTGCGCGAGCACCTGTGAGTTCTATGCCGACCACGCCGCCGACTACCTGAAGCCGCAACTGATCGATACCGAGGCGCAGCGCAGCTACGTGCGTTATGAGCCGATCGGCTGCGTGTTCGCGGTGATGCCGTGGAATTTCCCGATCTGGCAGGTGTTCCGCTTCCTGGCCCCGGCGTTCATGGCCGGCAACGTAGCCCTGCTCAAGCACGCCAGCAACGTGCCGCAGTGCGCCGACCTGATCCTGGCGGTGTGCCGTGACGGGGGGCTGCCGGACGGCGTGTTCGACGTGCTGCACATCGACAACGACCAGGCCGCCGATGTGCTGCGCGACGCACGGGTGAAGGCGGTGACACTGACCGGCAGCGAGCGGGCAGGGCGCTCGATCGCCTCCAATGCCGGCAGCCAGTTGAAGAAGTCGGTGATGGAACTGGGCGGCAGCGATGCCTTCGTGGTGCTCGACGATGCCGACCTCGACAAGACCGTGGCGGCGGCGGTGAAGTCGCGCTTCGACAACAGCGGGCAGACCTGCATCGCGGCCAAACGCTTCATCGTGGTCGAGGCAGTAGCCGATGCATTCGCCCGTCGCTTTGTTGAAGCGGCGGGCGAGCGCCGCTATGGCGACCCCGACGAACGCGGCACCACGCTGGCACCGATGGCGCGCGCCGACCTGCGCGACGAACTGCACAAGCAGGTGCAGGCCAGCGTCGCCAAGGGCGCGCGCGTGCTGATCGGTGGCGAGCCGATTGCCGGCACCCATGCCGGTTATCCGGCCACCGTACTCGACCAGGTCGGCCCGGGCATGCCGGCCTATGACGAAGAGCTGTTCGGCCCGGTGGCTGCGGTTATCCGGGTCAAGGACGAAGCGGAGGCGCTGCACGTGGCCAACGACACCCGCTTCGGCCTTGGCGGCAGCGTGTGGACGGGCGACCCGGTACGCGGTGAAGCCTTCGCCCAGCGTATGGAGTGTGGCGCAGCGTTCGTCAACGCCATCGTCAAGAGTGACGCGCGGCTGCCGTTTGGTGGCAGCAAGCAGTCGGGTTTCGGCCGCGAACTGGCCGACCACGGCATCCATGAGTTCATGAACATCAAGACGGTCTACGTGGCTTGATGCCTAACGGTAGTGGCGGGGGGGGGGGGGGGCGGGGGGGGTGGGGGGGGGGGGGGGCCCCCCCCCCCGGGGTTTTTTGGGAGCACACCGGGGGGGGGGGGCGGGGGGGGGGGGTTGGGTGGGGGTTTGGTTTGG
>NZ_JBNDKU010000005.1:0-297909 GCF_050435725.1 Stenotrophomonas sp. AN71
CGGCCCGGCGGGGGGGGGGGGGGGGGGGGGGGGGGGGGGGCCCCCCCCCCCCGGGGGGGGGGGGGGCGCCCCCCCCCCCCCCCCCCCCCCCCCCCCCCCCCCCCCCCCCCACCCCGCCTTCGACAGTTCTCCGCGATCTGTCGGAATGGCATGGCCTGCTCTTGGTGGGTGTCGACCTTGGTCGACACGTAGATCCACGCCATGCGTGGATGCTCCTCGTTCGATTGTCGAAATATTCGATCTCGATGGAGATTCATCCACACAGCGTGGATCCATCAGATCGCAGAAATCTGTCAGAGGTGGGGCGGTGTCGGAGTGCGGGGTGTCAGCCGCATGGATGCGGCTGCCAAGCCCCCAGGGATGGGTTCACGGCGTCCCCGCACTCCGGCACCGCCCCGCCATCCCACGGAATACCCGCCGTTGCCGTTGCTATTGCTCTGGCTTCTGCAGGTGCAGGGTGCAACCCTGCCGAACACCCCTATTCCTCGACCGGGAACTCCTCGATCGGCTTCAGCACGTCGTAGTGCTCCCGATGCAGCTTGCCCTTCAGTTTCGGCAGCTCCGGCAACGGCGCGTCCACGCGCGTGTCCGGCAACCGGTCCAGCAGGTTGCGCACCAGCGTCAGTCGCCCCAGCCGCTGGTCGTTGAAATCCACCAGCGTCCACGGCGCGCCTTCGCGATGGGTGGCGCGCAGCATCGCCTCGCGTGCCTCGGTATACGCGCTGTACTTGCTGCGTGACTTCAGGTCCACCGGTGAGAGCTTCCAGCCCTTCAGTGGATCGAGGTGGCGTTCGGCGAAGCGCTTTTCCTGCTGCTCCTGGTCCACGCACAGCCAGTACTTGAACAGCAGGATGCCATCATCCACCAGCAGCTGTTCGAACACCGGCGCCTGGCGCAGGAACTGCTGGTATTCGGTCTCGCTGCAGTAGCCCATCACCCGCTCCACGCCGGCGCGGTTGTACCAGCTGCGGTCCATCAGCACGATCTCGCCGGCGGCGGGAAGGTGCGAGGCGTAGCGCTGGAAGTACCACTGCGTGGCTTCGCGGTCGGTGGGTTTGGGCAGAGCCACCACGCGGCATTGGCGTGGGTTGAGATGCTGGCTGATGGCCTGGATCGCACCGCCCTTGCCTGCCGTATCGCGGCCTTCGAACAGCACCAGCAGGCGTTGCCCGCTGTGCTGTACCCAGCGCGCCATCGCGGTCAGTTCCAGCTGCAGCGGTAACAGCAGTTCGTCGTAGTCCTTGCGCTTGAGCTTGGCCATCGTCACACCACGCGGGGAGGAAGCCCGAGCGTAACGCAGGGATCGCTCAGGTGTTGTCGACGCCCTGCCAGCCGTGTTCGCCGGCCAGCTGCTGCAGCAGCGCCGACAGGTCGTGCGCGAAGCCGGCCATGTCGAACAGGCTGCCGCGTTCGCGGGCCTGTGCCAGCTCGGCGCGCAACACGGCCAGCGCCGTCGGGTCGTTCCCCAGCACACTGGCAGTGGCGATGAATGCCGCGTCGTCGGCGGCATTCAGCCGCGCCAGCCCCAGATGGTGGTTGAGACTGCCGGCTACGCGCGCGGCGAAGGTGTCGCCGGGACAGGTCAGCACCGGGCAACCGGCCCATAGCGCGTCCGACGCGGTGGTGTGCGCGTTGTACGGATGAGTGTCGAGGAAAAGATCGGCCAGCTGATAGCGGGCCAGGTAGTGCGGGTGCGGCAGCTTGGCCATGAACACCAGGCGGGCCGGATCGAGGCCGGCGGCCTGGGCGGCCGCACGCAGCCGCGCATCAGCCTGGCCGGGCCCGGACAGCAGCCACAGTACGCTGCCGGGCACCGCCTGCAGCACCGCGAAGGCGCGGTTCATGCTGCGTGGGTTGAGCTTGTAGCTGTTGTTGAAGCAGCAGAACACCACACCCTGTTCGGGCAGCCCGCAGTCGGCACGGCTCGGTGCCGGCTCCAGCACGCGGCTATTGTCCGAGGGCTGGAACGCGCGCGGCAGGCGCAGCACGCGTTCGCTGAAGTGTGGTTCCAATGCAGGCGGCAGCACGAAGTCATCGGCGACCACGGCATCGAGCCAGCGCGCGCCGGAGGTGCCCGGGTAGGCCAGCCAGTTCAGCTGCAGCGGGGCGGGGCGCATCGCCAGGACTTCGGGCGTGCCTCCACCGCCCCAGCCGCGCAGGTCGAACAGCAGATCGATGCCCTGTGCGCGGATGCGTGCAGCGATGTCGGCGTGCCGCAGCGCGGCCACGTCGTGCAGCCGGGCCGCAGCTTGCAGCCGTTCACGGATACGGCTGCCGTCGGCGCGGTTCAGCGCGAACAGATGCAGCTCCAGCGCACGGTCGTGGTGCAGGTGCTCGAACAGGGCCACGGTCAGCAGGCCGGTGGGATGGGCGCCGAACCCATTGGAGAGGAAGCCGACGCGCAGCCGGCCGCGCTCACGCACCCTGGCCGCTGGCAGAGGCCGCACCGAGGCAGCCACGACTGCAGCACGCCCACGTGCACAGGCCAGCTGTTCGGCGGCGCTGGCGTCTTCGCTGAGAAAGGCGAACGGTTCGACCGCGCCCTGGCCGGAGGCAAGGGCGCCGCGCACCTGCGCGGCCAGTGTGTCCACGTCCTGCCAGTCGCACAGGCGGCGCTGCCAGGCCAGGCGCTGGGCGGCGATGTAGGGCTCGTCCGGCATCAGCATGTGCGCGCGGCGGTAGGCCGCGGCCGCGCCTTCGGCATCGTCGGCGTCTTCCAGCGCGTGACCCAGCCACAGCGCGATGCCCGGATGCTGCGGCGCAAGCGCCGAGGCCTGGCGGAGCAGCGTTGCGGCGTCAGCATGGGCGCCGGCCATCCAGGCGGCCCGGCCCAGCCGTGCAAGTGCTTCGGGATGGTTCGGGCGCAGCTGCAGCGCGCGTCGCGCGGCCTGTTCGCCGGCGGCGATGTCGCCGGCCTCCAGTTCCAGGTCGGCCAGCATCACCCAGGCGATGAAATCACCGGGCTGGCGTGCGATCGCCTGCTGCAGGTGTTGCCGCTGCTGCCAGGCCGACATCGTGCTCAGCCCGCCGACAGCTGGGCCAGGGCGTCAACCTGGTGCTCATGGCTGAGCCGCTGCAGCAGCGGGTCGAGGTCGCCAGCCAGGACGTTGGGCAGGTCGTACAGGGTCAGGCCCTCCACACGGTGGTCGGTGATCCGGCCCTGCGGGAAGTTGTAGGTGCGGATGCGCTGGCTGCGGTCGCCGCTGCCCACCTGCAGGCGCCGCGATTCGGCCTGTGCCGCGTCCTGGCGCTGGCGTTCGGCATCCAGCAGCTGCGCCTTCAGGCGCTTCATTGCCTTATCGCGGTTGGCGTGCTGGCTGCGCTCGGTCTGGCACTCCACCACCACGCCGGTCGGCACGTGGGTGATGCGGATGGCCGACTCGGTCTTGTTGACGTGCTGACCACCGGCGCCGGACGAACGGAAAGTATCGACTTTCAGATCGGCCGGATTGATGACGACGTCTTCGACTTCGTCGGCCTCGGGAATGATCGCCACGGTCGCTGCCGAGGTATGGATGCGGCCCTGCGATTCGGTGGCCGGCACGCGCTGCACGCGGTGCGTACCCGATTCGAACTTCAGGCGCGAGAACGCGCCACGGCCGACCACGCGCGCCACCACTTCCTTGTAGCCGCCATGCTCGCCCGGATTGTCCGATTCGATCTCGACCTTCCAGCCCTGGCGTTCGGCGTAACGGGCATACATGCGGAACAGGTCGCCGGCGAAGATCGCCGCCTCGTCGCCACCGGTACCGGCGCGCACTTCCAGGAACAGATTGCCTTCATCGCGCGGATCACGCGGTACCAGCAGCAGCGCCAGTTCCTGCTCCAGTTCCTGCAGGCGCGCCTGCGCGGCGGCGATTTCCTCATCGGCCAGCTCGCGCAGGTCGGGGTCGGCGCGCATGCCTTCGGCCGCATCCAGGTCGGCCTTGGCACGGACCTCTTCGGCCAGTGCGGTGGCGATTGGTTCAAGTTGGGCGAATTCGCGCGAAAGGTCGCGGAAACGGGTGTTGTCGGCGACCACGTCGGGCTCGGCGAGCAGGCGTTCCAGTTCTTCGCGGCGCTCGGCCAGCGCTTCCAGCTTACGGCGCAGGGTCGGCGTCATCAGGTCTCACGGGTGGATGGTGGTAACCCGGCGTGGCCGGGAACAGGCGCTCGGCGGCGCGGGTCAGGTCGGCGTCGCCGCTCAGCGCTGCCGCGCGCAGGGCGGCGGTCGGCGGGTGCAGCAGGCGATTGGTCAGGCCATGGGCCAGCAGTTCCAGTACTTCGTCGGCCGGCTTGCCATTGGCCAGCTGCTGGCGCGCGCGTTCCAGCAGCTCGGCACGGGTGGCCTCGCCGAACGCACGCAGCTGCCGCAGCGGCGCCTGGTGGGCGTTGGCCTGCAGCGTCTCGACGAAGCGGGACACCTGCAGGTCGATGATCGCTTCGGCTTCGGCAGCGGCCTCGCGGCGGCCACGACGGTTGTCTTCCACTGCACGTTCGAGATCATCGACCGTATAGAGGAAGGCATCGTTGAGTGTGCCGACGTCGGCTTCGATGTCGCGCGGTACGGCCAGGTCGAACAGCAGCATCGGCTTGTGCCGGCGCGCGCGCAGGGCCTTGGCGACCATCTCGCGGTGGATCACCGGTTCACGCGCGGCCGTGGCCGAGAACACCACGTCGGCCTCGGCCAGGTGGCGATCCAGTTCGGTCAGGGGCAACGCGACGCCGCCATGGCGGCTGGCCAGTTCCTGCGCGTGGGCAACAGTACGGTTGGCGATCAGCAGCCGCCGTACCTTGCCTTCACTGAGGTGGCGCGCGGCCAGTTCGATGGTCTCGCCGGCGCCCACCAGCAGCACGGTGGAATCATCCAGGCGCGCGAACGCGTTCTGTGCCAGGCGCACGGCGGCCGAGGCCACCGACACCGGGTTGGCACCGACCTGGGTATCGGTCCGGGCGCGCTTGGCCACCGAGAAGGTCTGCTGGAACAGCCGGTCCAGGCGCTGGCCGAGCAGGCCATGGTCGCGCGCGGTCGACCAGGCATCCTTCACCTGACCGAGGATCTGCGGCTCGCCCAGCACCATCGAGTCCAGCCCGGTGGCGACCCGGAACAGGTGGCGCACGGCCTCGGCGTCGGCATGCTGGTACAGGTAGCCGCGCAGGTCGCCGGCCTGGGTGTGCAGCCACTGGTCCAGGGCCTGCGCAGATTCGGCCACGGCGTACAGCTCGGTGCGGTTGCAGGTGGACAGCAGCACCGCTTCGGCGATCTGCGGGGTATCGCGCAGCGAACCCAGCGCGCGCGGCAACGCCTCACCGGCGAAGGCCGCGCGTTCGCGCAGCTCTACCGGTGCGGTCTGGTGATTCAGTCCGAGCACCCACAGGGTCATTGTTCAGTTGCTTGCGATAAGCTGCTGGCCATTGGACGACATTTTAAGGCCCCGATGCCGACGATGCCCGCATTGATTCGCATCCCCAGTGTTCTGCTGCTGTCCCTGGCCTGTGGCCAGGCCCTGGCGGCGGTGCCGGCCAAGGCCCCCGTGCGGGGCCCGGCCACTGAGGAACTGGCGCTGGAACCGGTGATGGCCGGTGAGTTCGCGCTGCAGGCCGGCAAGCTGGCCGAGGCCGCGCGCTGGTACCTGCAGGCGGCCCAGCAGACGGACGGCGATGCCGGCCTGGCCGAGCGCGCGACCCGCATTTCCATGCTTGCCAACGACGACGCCAGCGCGGCCAAGGGCCTGGCCCTGTGGCAGCAGCGGGCGCCACGCTCGTTGACCCAGCGCAGCGCGGCCGGTGCGCTGGCCATGCGCCAGGGCGATGTGAAGGCGGCCCGCACCGAGCTGCAGGCGCTGCTGGCCGACCCCGATGAGCGGGGCTGGAAGTTCGCCCTGGCCGCGCTGATCGGCGGTGGCCGCGATCCGGCGGTGCCGGCGCAGGTGCTGGGCGAGCTGGTCGATGCCAACGCCATTCCGCCGAAGATCGAAGCCTGGCAGGAGTTTGGCAGGTTGGCCCTGCGCATGGAGAAGCCCGAACTGGCCCGGCGCATGATCGATGAAGTGGTCAAGCGCTTCCCCGAGGAGCCGCGCGTGGCGTTGCTGCGCGCCAGCCAGCTGCAGCAGGCTGGCGAGACCGGCAAGGCCTTGTCGTTGCTGCACGACGTCGAGCCGAAGACCCGCCAGGACCCCGAGCTGCGCAACGCGGTGGCCATCGCCTACGACAGCCTCGGCCAGCCGGCGGCAGCCGAGCGCGTGCTGGCGTTCGGCCCGCAGGACGTACAGACCTGGGGCATGCGCGCTTCGCTGCTGGCCAAGCAGGGTGACAAAGCGGCGCTGTCCAACCTGTACAACGAACTGTCGCGGCAGGCGGCCAAGCCGGACCCGGCGCAACGCCTGCTGCTGGGCAAGATTGCCGAGTACCTGAAGCGTTACCCCGAAGCGGTGCAGTGGTACCACAGCGTGCCCGGTGGCGATGAACTGAGCGAGGCGCGCCTGCGTGCGGCCAATGCCCAGGCCCTGGCCGGGCGCCTGCCGCAGGCACTGGACGAGGTGCACGCGATCCAGTCCGATGCGGTGGTCGACGACGATGTGCGCCGCGATGCCTACCTGCTGGAAGCCGAGCTGCGCCTGCGTGCCGATGACAGTGCCGGTGAGCTGGACGCGCTGGCCCGCGGCCTGGCCGCTTACCCGGATGACAATGGCCTGCTGTATGCCCGCGCACTCACCTGGGAACGCCGCGACGACATCCCGCGCGCCGAGGCCGATCTGCGCAAGATCCTGGTGACCGACCCGGAGAATGTGCCGGCGCTGAATGCGTTGGGCTACACCCTGGCCGACCGCACCGGGCGCCTGCAGGAGGCGCTGGAACTGATCGACCGCGCCCGCGTGGCCGAGCCGGACAACGCGGCCATCGTCGACAGCTATGGCTGGGTGTTGTATCGACTTGGCCGCAAGGACGAAGCACTGGTGCAGCTGCGCCGTGCCTGGACCCTGGCCAAGGACCCGGAGATCGCCGCCCATGTCGGCGAAGTGCTGTGGGCGCTGGGCAGGCATGACGAAGCGCGCCACTTCTTCGAAGAGGCCGCCAAGCTCGATCCCGAGAACCGCGCGCTGCTGCGCGCCCGTGAGAAATTCAATCCATGAGTGTTTCCCTGATCCGGCCGCTGCTGCTGGCGGCCGCGACGGTGGTGGTCACGGCCTGCACCACCGTGGGCACGCAGAAGACCCCGGCGCCGACGGTGGTCGAGACAGTCTCGGCCGAAGCGATGCAGGCCGAGGCCGCACGCGTGGCCGCGTTGCGTGCGCAGCCGGACTGGACCTTCCAGGGCCGGGTGGCGGTCAGCAAGGGCAAGGACGGTGGCAGTGGCCGCATCGACTGGAAGCAGGATGGCCGCCGCTATGTGGTCGAGCTGAGCGCGCCGGTAACCCGGCAGAGCTGGAAGCTGACCGGCGATACCCATTCTGAAGCCGGTCGCCTGGAAGGGCTGGCCGGAGGGCCGCGCGATGGCGAGGATGCCCAGCAACTGCTGCGCGATGCCACCGGCTGGGATATTCCGGTGAACCAGCTGCCGGACTGGATCCGCGGGCTGGTAGCCGGCGACGCCGCCGGCCCCGAAAAGGTCGAGCGCGACGGCGAAGGCCGGCCGCGTCGCATGCAGCAGATGGGCTGGCTGGTGCAGTACCTGGACTGGTCCCCGGCCGACGCCGGGCGCCCGGCGCTGCCGCGGCGGATCGAGGCCAGCAATGGTGACGCCAAGGTGCGCCTGCTGGTCGACCAGTGGGGACAGGGCGCCCCATGAGTGGCGCAGCCGATGGCGCGGGCTGGTCCTGGTGGCCGGCCCCGGCCAAGCTGAACCTGTTCCTGCATATCACCGGCCGCCGTGCCGATGGCTACCACGAGCTGCAGACCGTGTTCCGCCTTCTGGACTGGGGCGATCGCATCGGCCTGCGCCTGCGTAACGATGGCCAGGTGCGCCGGCAGGGCGACGGCCTGGTTGGCGTGGCCGAGGCCGATGACCTGGCCGTGCGCGCTGCGCGAATGCTGAAAGATGTGGCGAATGTCGCGCAAGGTGCAGACATCATCGTTGAAAAGCATGTATCGGCCGGCGGCGGTTTCGGCGGCGGCTCGTCCGATGCGGCCACGGTACTGGTGGTGCTGAACCGGCTCTGGCGGGCCGGCCTGGATGAAGATGCGCTGGCTGCGCTGGGCCTGCGCCTGGGCGCCGACGTGCCGGTGTTCGTGCGCGGGCGCAACGCCTGGGCCGAAGGGGTGGGCGAGCGGCTGCAGCCGATCACGCTGGCGCCGGCCTGGTATGTGGTGGTCGAACCCGGCGTTCATGTTCCCACGCCGGCCCTGTTCGCAGACCCGGATTTGACGCGCGACAGCCCAGTGGCGAAAATAGAGGACTTCGCTTCCGGGACCCTGGTCGGGAACGCGTTCGAACCGGTGCTGCGCCGCCGTGAGCCTGCCGTCGAGGCCGTGCTCGCCGCGTTGAGCTGCATAGGATTGGCGCGGCTGACCGGTTCGGGAAGTGGTTGTTTCGTCGAGTTCGCATCGCAGGCTGCTGCAGAGCAGGGACGGTCGAAGTTGCCGAAGGAGTTGCGGGCAAGAGTGGCAGCGGGCGTTGCGCGTTCGCCACTGCTGGATGCACTCGAGCAACACTGATTTATCAATGCAGGGGCGTCGCCAAGAGGCCCAAGGCACCAGGTTTTGATCCTGGCATTCGTAGGTTCGAATCCTACCGCCCCTGCCAATAGCGGCTGTGTCCGCGCCTTCCAGCGCATCGCCTGCGCGGGACGTGGAAACAACCGCGGTGTTGTCAGCAGCAAGGGTCCATCGGGTCCTTGCCGACTCCGGATCCCCGCCACTCGTCCCCGCCCGAGACAATCATGATGCAAGAGTCCCCGAACCTGCTGGTCTTTTCCGGCAACGCCAACAAACGTCTGGCGCAGAATATCTGCAAAGAACTGGGGGTTCGCCCGGGCAAGGCGCTGGTCTCGCACTTCTCCGATGGCGAAGTGCAGGTGGAAATCGAAGAGAACGTCCGCAAGCAGGACGTGTTCGTGATCCAGCCGACCTGCGCGCCGAGCGCGGAAAACCTGATGGAACTGCTGGTGCTGATCGACGCGCTCAAGCGCGCATCGGTGGCCAGCGTGACCGCCGTGGTGCCGTACTTCGGCTACTCGCGCCAGGATCGCCGCATGCGTTCCTCGCGCGTGCCGATCACCGCCAAGCTGGCGGCGAAGATGTTCAGCACCGCTGGCGCTGATCGCGTGCTGACCGTCGATCTGCACGCCGACCAGATCCAGGGCTTCTTCGATATTCCGGTCGACAACGTGTATGCCTCTCCGCTGCTGCTGGCCGACATCTGGCGCGCCTACGGCACCGAGAACCTGATCGTCGTCTCGCCGGACGTGGGCGGCGTGGTCCGCGCCCGTGCGGTGGCCAAGCGCCTGGATGACGCCGACCTGGCGATCATCGACAAGCGCCGCCCGCGTGCCAACGTCTCCACCGTGATGAACATCATCGGTGACGTCGAAGGCAAGACCTGCGTGATGGTCGATGACATCGTCGACACCGCCGGCACCCTGTGCGCCGCTGCCGCTGCCCTGAAGGCGCGCGGCGCGCTCAAGGTCGCTGCCTACTGCACCCACGCGGTGCTGTCGGGCCCGGCGGTGGACAACATCACCAATTCCCAGCTCGACGAACTGGTGGTGACCGATACCATCCCGCTGAAGGACGCGGCGCGGGTGTGCAGCAAGATCCGCCAGCTGAGCGTGGCGGAAATGCTGGCCGAAACGATGCGCCGCATCGCCTTCGGTGAGTCGGTCAGCTCGCTGTACGTCGATTGATTTTTCGTCCCTGCCGGCAACGGCGGGGGCACACCGGGCGCTTCTGGTCGCGGAAGTGCCTTCAACCGCCAAGCCGCAAGGCAAGGCAACAACCTGAGTAGTCGAAAATGTCGAAGACCCATGAAATCAAGGTCACCAAGCGTGAACTGCAGCGTAAGGGTGCGAGCCGCCGCCTGCGTCACGCTGGTGTGATCCCGGCCATCGTGTACGGCGGCAACGCCGAGCCGGTCGCCATCAGCCTGGACCACAACGAAATCTGGCTGGCCCAGCAGAACGAGTGGTTCTATGCCTCGATCCTGGACCTGAACCTGGACGGCCAGGTGCAGAAGGTGCTGCTGCGTGACATGCAGCGCCATCCGTACAAGCAGCTGATCATGCACCTGGACTTCCTGCGCGTGAACGAGAACGAGAAGCTGACCGCTTCGGTTCCGCTGCACTTCATCAACGAAGACACCTCGCCGGCTGGCAAGGCTGCCGACGTCGTGGTCGCCCACGAACTGAAGGAAGTGGCCATCAGCTGCCTGCCGAAGGACCTGCCGGAATCGATCGAAGTCGACCTGGCCGACCTGAAGGCCGGTGACGTGGTGTACCTGTCCGACATCAAGCTGCCGAAGGGCGTGGAAATCCCGGCGCTGGCGCTGGGCAAGGACCACGACGACGCCATCGTCACCGCCAAGGCCGGCAAGGCCGACGCGGCCGACGAAGAAGCGGCTGCCGAGTAATACCGCTGCGGCGCCTGCCTCCGGGCAGGCGCCGCGCTGGAAGGAACCATGGCAGGATTGCGACTGATCGTCGGTCTGGGCAACCCCGGATCGGAGCACGCCCGGACCCGGCACAATGCCGGGTTTCATTTCGTTGAGGCCCTGGCGGAAAAAGCCGGTGCGCGATGGAACGTGGACAGCAAGCTGTTCGGCGAGACCGCCAAGGTCGAGATTGCCGGGCAGACGGTGTGGCTGCTCAAGCCCGCCACCTTCATGAACCTCAGCGGCAAGTCGGTTACCGCTGCACAGCGGTTCTGGAAGATCGAACCGGAAGAAACCCTGCTGGCCCACGACGAACTGGACCTGGCGCCCGGCGTGGCGCGGCTGAAGTTCGACGGCGGCCACGGCGGCCAGAACGGCCTGCGTGACACCATCCGCCTGCTCGGCCACGGCAAGTTCCATCGCCTGCGCGTGGGCATCGGCCACCCCGGCCACAAGGACCGCGTGGTGGGTTGGGTGCTGGGCCGCCCGTCCAAGGACGACGAGGTGCTGATCGCACGCGCCATCGACGATGCGATCGACGTGCTGCCGCTGGCGGTGCAGGGCGATTTCAGCGAAGCGATGAAGCGGTTGCACACTCCCCGCTGACCCGCTTCTGGTAGGTGCCAACCTTGGTTGGCACGAACAATGATCGGCAACGAGATGGATTGGCCAAGCAGCGCGCGCGTTGTTTCACCAATCACTTTCACCCCAGAGAGCTGTCACCCATGGGTATCAAATGCGGCATCGTCGGCCTGCCCAACGTCGGCAAGTCGACCCTGTTCAATGCGCTGACCAAGGCGGGTATCGCCGCGGCGAACTTCCCGTTCTGCACCATCGAGCCGAACGTCGGCATCGTGCCGGTGCCGGATCCGCGCCTGAACGAACTGGCGGCGATCATCAACCCGCAGAAGGTCATCCCGACCGCGGTTGAGTTCGTCGACATCGCCGGCCTGGTGGCCGGTGCCGCCAGCGGTGAAGGCCTGGGCAACAAGTTCCTGGCGCACATCCGCGAAGTCGACGCGATCACCCATGTGGTGCGCTGCTTCGAGAACGCCGACGTCATCCACGTCAACAACAAGGTCGATCCGATTTCGGATATCGAAACCATCGATACTGAACTGGCGCTGGCTGACCTGGATAGTGTCGAGAAGGCGCTGAACCGCGCCGAGCGCGCGGCCAAGGGCGGCGACAAGGACGCGGCGGCGCGCAAGCCGGTGCTGGCCAAGCTGCAGGCGGCGCTGTCGGACGGCAAGTCGGGGCGTTCGGTCGGTTTGGACGAGGAAGAGAAGGCGCTGGTGCGCGACCTGTTCCTGCTGACCCTGAAGCCGGTGATGTACATCGCCAACGTGCTGGAAGACGGCTTCGAGAACAACCCGCACCTGGACGCCGTGCGCGCCCATGCCGCCGCCGAAGGCGCGCAGGTGGTGCCGGTGTCGGCCGCGATCGAGGAAGAGCTGTCCCAGCTCGACGACGAGGACCGCGACACCTTCCTGGCCGACCTTGGCCTGAGCGAGCCGGGCCTGAACCGCGTGATCAACGCGGCCTACAGCCTGCTGGGCCTGCAGACCTATTTCACCGCCGGCGTGAAGGAAGTCCGTGCGTGGACCGTGCGCAAGGGCGCTACCGCTCCGCAGGCCGCCGCAGTCATCCACACCGACTTCGAGAAGGGCTTCATCCGCGCCGAGACCATCGCGTATGACGACTTCATCAAGTACAAGGGCGAAGCGGGTGCCAAGGAAGCCGGTCGCCTGCGTCTGGAAGGCAAGGAATACCGCGTGCAGGAAGGCGACATCCTGCACTTCCGCTTCAACGTCTGATCCTGCGGCATCAGATCGGCCCCGAACGCCCCGCCTTGTGCGGGGCGTTCGCGTTTCTGGCCCAGGCGTGCTGCACCGTCTGGATAAAAAAACACCACACTGCGAAACGCCTGCGCTGCAATGATCGCGGCCACTTGTCCACACCAAGTTCCCATCGCTTTCCACGGCGCATGTGGAAAACCCTGGTTGTCCCTGTAGAGCCGAGCCCACACTCGGCTGCTTCCAGTGCCATGACGGCCCGGCATGAAACCGAGCGTGGACTCAGCTCTACCGTAGTTTCCGCTGTGGACAAAAAACAACCACATTCTGAAACGCTTGCTGCGCATTGCTCGCGGCCACTTGTCCACACCAAACCCCCATCGCTCTCCACGTGCGATGTGGAAAACCCCTGGACGCCATGGACAAAAAAATGCCACGTTCTGAAACCGTTGCCGCGCGTGGCTCGTGGACACTTGTCCACATCAAACCCCCATCGCTTTCCACGTCACATGTGGAGAAAAGCGCCCGGCCATCCTTTGCCGGGCGCTTCCGCATCACCAGTGGTACGACACGCCCAGCTGGGCACCGACGTCGCGGAAGCCCATGCCGCCGCTCTGCCGGCTCAATTCACCCCAGCCGCGCCAGCCGCCGGACAGATCCACCTGCACACCGGCCTTGGCTTCGTAGATGTCGCGCGGCAGCTGCCGCGACAGCCGCTCACCGTCCATCGCCAGGCCTGCGCCATTGCCGCCTGACCACCAGTTCACCGCCACGTACGGGTGCACCTGGCCCTGCGCCGGGCTCACGCCACGGCTGTACAGCCGCAGGCCGAGGCGGGTGCTGGTCTGGCCACCACCGCGGTCTTCGACCACCGTACCGTTGGCCTCGACCACGCGGTCGCTGTCATAGCGGCTATGGATCACCTGCAGCTGTGGTTGCAGGTAGATGCCCCGCTGCGCGGTGCGCTGCAACGGCAGCACGTAGCCGGCCTCAGCCGACGCACTCCAGCTGCGGGCGTCATAGCGCTCCTTGTGCAGGCCTTCGCCCTGCACGCTGTTGCGGAAGCGGCCGTACTGCAGCCAGCCATCCACATAGGCGCCACCTTCCATGCGTGCATCCTGCAGCCAGGAGGCATAGGCGCCCACGCTGGTGCCGGTGACCACGCCACGCGCGGTGTAGCCGGTCACCTGTGAGCGGCTGTCATTGCGGGCGCGGCCGTGGCCGAGCATCGCACCTGCCTGCAGCTCGCCCGTGCCACCCACCTCGAAGCGGCGTCCGACGCCGACCAGCGCGCTGCTGATCTGGCCATCGACCTGCACCTGGCGGTTGCGGTCATGGCTGTCGGGCTGCGCACTGCGAAGGTGCAGCCAGGCCACACCATCGTTGCTGCCGCCGGCCTCGGCCGTGGGATCACCGGCGCGGTCGTGCAGGCTGTGCCGGAACATGCCCAGCGCGGCGTTGCGGTTGGCCAGGTAGGCTGCCGGTTCCGGGCGCTCCACCTGCGGACGTGGCGGATCGATCGGCGGCTCCGGCGGCAACGGCGGGTCGATCGGTGGCCCCGGTGGTGACGGTGGGTCGACCGGCGGTTCCGGCGGTGACGGCGGGTCGATTGGCGGCTCGGGCGGCTCGGGCGGCTGGGGCGGATCAACCGGCGGCTCCGGCGGATCCACCGGAGGCACGTACTCCGAACGCAGGTACCAGTTGCCATCGTCCGGGGTCGATACGCCGCCCTTGAACAGGAAGTAGTCGTAGGCACCGGCCACCGCGCGCCCCTGCAGGCTGAACTGCGCATCCGACTGGCCAGCCACGGTGATCAGGCGGATGCCCTCCTGGGTCAGCGCACCTGCACCACCGGCATTGCGCACCTGCACGCTGGCGGTGCCGCTGCTGTTGCCGTTGATCACCAGCTGGTCGCCCAGCGATGTGTCATCGCCCAGCGCACGGTTGAAGATCCACTGGCCACCATTGCCCACGTAGTCGCCACTGACAGTGACGGTCTTGAAGCCGGCGGCGGGCGCATCGAAGGCGATGGTGCCGGTGTGTTCGAGCGCGCCGACGCTGGAGTTGGCACGCACGTTCCATTGGCTGCTGCCATCCACCGCCAGCCCCGCCACCTGGAAGCCGGAGTCATCGCGCAGCGCGCCGCTGAACGTGGTGCCGTTGCGCAGCACCATGTGCACGTCGGCCGTCGCGCTGTCGATCACCACGTCGCCGCGCAACGTGCTGGCGTCGGCAGTGAAGTCGACACGGCTGGTCGCCACGCTGCTGCCATCGGTGAACACGGTGTCGCTGACCCGCAGCAGGCGCCCGCCGCCGTCGCCCGCCGTCACGTCGCTGCCATTGACGGTCAACGCGTGGTTGCTGCCCTGCAGCCAGAACGCGGCACCACTGGCGGTCTCGATATGGCTGTCATTGAAGGTGGCACGGTTCCAATACGGGCCGAACGCGGTCAGGTAGGAGCGGTAGCCGCCGCTGTTGCCGCCGGTCATGCGGATGTCCAGGCGGTCGGCCTGGGTCAACCGCGCCGTGTTCATGTGCACGATGCCGAACACGTTCTCGCCGTCACTGCGGATCGCAACGTTGTCGAGCAATGCGGTCGCGGTGGAACCGCCGATGAACACGCCGCCACCGCCGTTGCCGCGGATGTCGATCACGTTGCCGCTGGCTTCGATGCGGCTGACGGTACTGCCGGTGGAGCCGGTCACGCGCACGCCGTAGACCGCATCACCATGCGTGGTGATCTGGCCACCTTGCACGGTGGCCACGCCACCGTAGATTTCCACACCGTGGCCGTTGCTGTCGGTCCAGGTATCGACTGTGCTGTCGGTCAGTTGCAGGCGCGACTCGTCGCTGGACAGCCAGAACCCGGAAGCGCCTTCGCGCACATCGAAGGCGGTGTCGCGCGCGGTCAGCTGACCCCAGCTGTTGATGTTCACGCCATAGCCGCCCACGGTGTGGAAACTGCCGCCGTTGATCACTGCGCTGGAATAGGTCCTGCTGATGCTGCTGCCGAGCAGGCGCATGCTGCCGCCTGTCGAGTGTGCTTCCACGTTCTCCAGCAGCACGCTGCCACCGCTGCCGATATCGAACCAGCCGCCGTCCAGGTAGCTGTCGTACAACTCGGCACGGCTGCCCACGCCATCCACCGCAACACCGGTCAGAATGCCGCCGGAGGCAAGGGTGATCCGGCTGTTGCGGATCGTCAGCAGGCCGGCACTGTCGGCCCGCAGGCGCACGCCGCCGTCGGCGCTCATCTGCACGCTGTCCAGGTGCGCCTCGCTGCCCCTGCCGGAGGCACCGACCAGCGTACCGGCACCGCCGGTCATCGCAATGCGCCCGCCGGTGTAGTGGATCACCCCACCGTTGTAGGCCTGCACGCTTCCGAAGCCGCTGCCATTGCGGGTGGCATCGATGTCGACATCGTTCGCCTCGATCACGCTGCCGGCACCATTGGCATACAGCGAGTAGAAGCCCGCGCCGGTGGCCGGTGCGATCGACAACGTAGCGCCACGCAGCTGTACCTGGCCGCCGTTGGTGGCAGATACGCCGCTGCCATTGCCGGTCACGCTGATGCGGCTGCCGTCGATCAGCGCGCTGCTGCCAGCGCCGGTGACCGTCAATGCGAAGCTGCCCGTGGTGTGGCGCAGGACATCGTCCGCACCAAGCTGCAGGCGGTTGCCGGCACTGACCTCCAAGGGTCCGGTCAGGTCGGCGGCATGGACCGGCAGCGCCGCCCACAAAGCGGCCGCCAGCAGGCTGGGAAGGAGGGGGGCAGGCGCGAGGCGCGCGCGCCCGGACGCACGGCGATGCCGTGTGGGGGAGGCGTACATGCTGTTGGACTTCCTGTGGCAGGGCGCAGCACGGCTGCGCGAACTGGCGCGGCAGGGCCGCGTCGCTGCGGAAGCCACGCGCGATGGCAGCGGCAGGCGCCATCGGGCTTCCGTCCCGCATGGCGGCGCAGCAACGGCCACGCACACCACGGTGGGATGCGTCCAGCCTAGGAATCGGCACTGTCCGATGGAATCAGGCGTTTCCTAAAGCCCTGGCGGGCCCGTCACGGGGCCAGAAAGATTCAGCCGGCAGTGGGGCTCAGGCGAACAGCGAGGCCTGCAGGCAGTACTCGATCAGTGCTTGGTCGCTGTCCACGCCGAGCTTGCGCATCGCGCTGATCTTCTGCGTGCTGACCGTCTTGGCGCTGCGTTGCAGCTGTCGTGCGATGTCACCCACGCTCATGCCGCCGGTGAACAGGCGGATGACTTCCAGCTCGCGCGGCGACAGGCGTGCGCGTACCGCATCGGTATCGGCCGGTTCCAGCGCGGCCACCGGCAGCAGCCCCGGGGGGCGGTAGACACGGTCGGCCAGCACCACGCGCAGCGCCTGCACCAGACTGCCCAGTCCGTGGCTTTTGAGCACCACCCCGCCAGCACCGGCGGCATACATCGCGGCAACCAGCGACGGGTTGGAGACCATCGTCAACACCAGCAGGCGTGTCTCGGGGAAGCTGCGGCGCAGGAACGAGATCAGCTTGATGCCATCACCGAAGCGGTCCCCACCGGGCATGCTGTAGTCGGTGATCACCGCCTGTGGTCGGGCCTGCGTCATCAGCGCGATCAACGTGGCCGGGTCGGCTGCTTCGCCGACGACTTCCAGGTCCAGTTCGCCGGCCAGTACATCGCGGATGCCCGCGAGCACGATCGGGTGGTCGTCGGCGATGAGGATCCGTGTGGTCATGGCAGGGTCGAGTCGTCAGAGAGGGAAGGGGAGCCTGCGTCGGGCAGCGGATCCAGCAAGTGGAGCAACCGCCGCTGGAAACTGGCCAGGGGCTCGGCCTGGGTGGCGACATCATCGCCGCCGGCGAGGCGATGTTCGATCTGCAGGCCGCTGTCCACCAGCGACGGTGCACCGACGATGACCAGCGCACCGCGGATGCGGTGCAGCACCTGCGCCACACGTGCGGGATCGGCCCCGGCAATCGCCTGGCGCAGGCTGGCCAGGTCGGACTGCATGGTCTGTACGAACAGCGCCTGCATCTTCGCCGGTACCTGCAGTGGGGAGTCGTCTTCGTGCGTTGCGACGGATGCAGGTCCCTCCGGCAGCGAAGGCATCGGGGCATCCCCAAGGGTGATCCGCGTCAGCAGGCGTTGCAGTGCCTCCAGGGTGATCGGCTTGACCAGCACGCCCTGCATGCCCGATTCCTGGCAGCGCTGGCGCTCGGCCGGGTCGGCATTGGCGGTCGCACCGTGGATCGGCACACCGACGCCACGCGCGCGCAATGCACGGGCCAGGCCGTAGCCATCCAGCCCCGGCATGTTCAGATCGGTCAGCACCAGCGAAAACGCGCCCTGCCGCCAGTAGCCCAGCGCTTCGTTGCCATCGCTGGCAACCACGGCACGACAACCGAGCAGTTCCAACTGGTCGCGCAGGATCGCCTGGTTGATCGGGTTGTCCTCGGCCACCAGCACCTGCAGGTCGAAACGGCGAGGGGCCGGCAGACGTCCGCCGGCATCGGCGGCCGCTGGCTGGCCGCTGGCCGCCGCCAGCGCCGCCACAATGGCATCGAGCCGGTGCGGGCCCACCTGCCAGGTGTCCCCGACCTGCTGCGGCCTTGCGCCGCCCTCGGGGCAGGCGATCACACGCGGCCCTCCGTTCCACCCAGGCGGCGGGCCTTCCAGCACCAGCTCAAGCAGCACCGCCGCCGGTGCCGGGCCTGCAGCCGTGTCTTCCCGGTACACGCTGGCGTGTGCACCGCGGTGTTGCAGACGCTCGCAAAGCGATTGCACCAGTTCGCGCACGCTGCCCCGGACCTGCACCTGCAGGTCCGCCGGAAGTCGCGGCGCGGGCGACTGCTGCGGGTCTGGCTGCGCCGGTGGCAACGGCAGCTCGACGCTGAAGCTGCTGCCCAGGCCGCTCTCGCTGACCACACGCAGGTGGCCCTCCATCAATGCCACAAGGTGCGCGCAGATAGCCAGGCCCAGGCCGGTTCCCTGCATTGCATCGGTGCCCGGGTTGGCCTGGAAGAACGGTTCGAACAGATGCGCCTGGTGCTCGCTGGCAATACCGATGCCGGTATCGGCGACCTGCCACTGCAGCCAGCAGTGACCGTCCTGCCAGCGTGCGCAGACCCGCACCACCACGCGTCCGCCGTCGGTGAACTTCAGTGCGTTGCTGATCAGGTTGTTGAGCACCTGGCGGATGCGCGCGGCATCACCGCACACCGTGGCCGGCACATCGGCATCGATGCAGGCATAGAACTGCAGGCCCTTGTTGGCAGCGGCGGCGGCGTACGAGTCCAGCGCATCTTCGGTCAGTCGCACCGGATCGAACGGGCTGGGCTCCAGGCTCAGCTGTCCAGCTTCGGCCTTGCTGACGTCGAGGATGTCGCTGATCAGCTGCATCAGGGTCGAGGACGAACGCTGGATGGTGGCCAGGTAATCCTGCTGCCGCGCATCCAGCGGGGTCAGCCCCAGCAGTTCGAGGGTACCGAGCACGCCGTACAGCGGGGTACGGATCTCATGGCTCATGGTGGCCAGGAACTGGCTCTTGGCACGGTTGGCCTGGTCGGCGGCCCGGCGTGCCTGTTGCAGCACCTGTTCTGCCTCGTGCTGGCTGCTGAGATCGATGAACAGGCACAGCACGGCCGGTTCACCGCGGTAGCGCGCGGGTGTTGCCGTTACCAGCAGGTGGCGGCCGTCGGGCGTGGTGTAGGCCAATCCATCGCCCAGCGTGGTGCCACCGGCCACCAGCACACTGCGCCGCCAGGGGCCGTGCCAACCGCCGCTGTGATGGTCCTCGCCCAGCCAGCGGCGCGCCAGCGAGTTGTCCAGCAGCACGGTGCCGTCGGTACGACGCAGCAGGCACAGCCCGATCGGCGCGTTGTCCAGGATGGTGCGGCTGAAGGCTTCGCTTTCCAGCAGGCGCGCGTGGTTGCTGCGCAGCGGCTCGATGACCGAGCGCCGGTACGCGCGCAGCACCAGCGTGCCGCCCAGCGCCAGCAGCAGGGCCACCATCGTTGCCCCCAGCAAGGGGCCCTGCGGATGCTGGAACACCTGCCGCCAGCTGACGTGGTAGACCGCCAGCCAGCCGCGCTCGCTGCGCATGCGGAACTGCAGGCCGGCGAGGCCTGCCTGCCAGGACGTTCCGGCCTCACTGGCATCGGTCGC
The DNA here is from genome assembly GCF_050435725.1 of Stenotrophomonas sp. AN71. Taxonomy (NCBI): domain Bacteria; kingdom Pseudomonadati; phylum Pseudomonadota; class Gammaproteobacteria; order Lysobacterales; family Lysobacteraceae; genus Stenotrophomonas; species Stenotrophomonas sp. AN71. The sequence continues at coordinate 19,521 of NZ_JBNDKU010000005.1, forward strand.
CTCGCCAAGCAGGCGTTGGCCGGCGGCGTCGAACAACGACAGCCGCTGGAACACCGGCACGCCCAGCACCTGCCGGTAGTCATCCACGCGTGCTGGATCGAGCAGGCAGGCCAGTGCGGCCAGCGAACCTTCGTTGCTTTCACCCCACAGGCGCGCATCCTGCGGCGCATGGGCGATGGCCAGCAGGCGCGTCTGCCTGTCGCGCCAGGGTACGCCCACCCAGGCGATGCCACCGCGCTGCAGTGCTGGCCGGGTGCTCAGTACGCGATGGATGTCGGCGATCGCCGGGCGGAGATGGTGTGGACTGTTCTGACTCGCCTCCGTGCCGGCCATCTGCACCGGCGCCAGCAGCCCGCGGGTGCCGTGGCCATCGACCAGCAGGCACTGCGGTGGCGGGTAGTGCGAGGCCGACCAGAAGGTGCCGTAGAAGCGCAGGAAGCGGTCACCCAGCTCGGTGGGTGGGGCGATGGGGGCACCCTCGTTGCCGATCACCGCGAAGTTGGCGAACAGCGGTCCGCGTTGCAGCTCCACGCTGGCATCCGGCACCGGCTGTCCACGCGTGCCGACATCATGCAGCCGCCATTGGCGCAGGAAACGCTCCTGCTCGCGCAACGTGCCGTCCAGGCGGCGGAAGTGGTACTCGATCTTGCTGCGTTCTTCGTTCAACAGTTGCGTACCGGCTGACAGCAGCAGGCCGGCCTGCAGGGTGGCCAGCACCACCACGCCGATCAGCAGGGCGTGGACGCGCAGGGAACGACGAGCGAGTCGACGTACAGGAGCGGCCTCGGCCGGCATGGCGGATCTCGGAGCAGGGGGCGGTCAGCGGCACCTGGGTGGCACCGGACGGATGCCCGGCGCCACTGCTCAGACAGGATCGTCAATGCCACTTGATGAAGTCGTGAAGCCACGGTGGAGCCCTCGTCAGCGCACGGCGGTCCGCGGGAACTCATCCCGCTGTGGTGCCTCCTCGTCCAGCAGGCGGGTGAATTCGTCCGAAGGCAGCGCCTGCGAGATCAGGAAGCCCTGCACCTGGTTGCAACCCAGCTGGCGCAGTGCAGCCAGATCGGCATCGCTTTCCACGCCTTCGGCGACGATCGTCAGGCCCAGCTGGTTGGCCAGCGCAATCACCGTCGACAACGTCAGGTGCAGCGCCGGGTCGCGGGCGCAGCCACTGACCAGCGCACGGTCGATCTTGACCTCGGTGAAGGGGGTGTTGACCAGGTTGTGGACCGAGCTCAAGCCCTGCCCGAAGTCGTCCTGGGCCAGACCGAAGCCCTTCATGCGCAGGCGGCAGGCACCGGCATAGAAATCACTGACGTGCCGCGTGGTGCTGTTTTCCATCAGTTCGAAGCAGAGTTCGCCCGGCGTGCCGCCCAGGGCCAACGTCATCGCCAGCAGCTCGTCGGGAAGGTCGGACTGCTCCAGCAGGTGCGGCGGCAGGTTGATCGATACCGGTACCCGGAACCCCTGTCTGCGCCAATGCGTCTGCGCGCGGATGCTGGCCTTTAGCATCATCCGCAACAGCTCGCCTTCCAGTCCGTAGTGGCAGATCGCGGGCAGGAAGCTGCCGGCGGCCAACGTACCGAGCTGTGGGTGACGCCAGCGCACCAGTGCCTCGGCGGCCACGACCCGCCCGGACTGCAGGGACTTCTTCGGCTGGAACCAGGCCGTGAGACTGCCGTCAGCCATGGCCTGGCGCAGTTGCGATGCATCGGGTTCGGGGAGCACCGTCGTGCGCGTCGGCGCTGCACCGGGCAGGGGGCGTGCCTGCGCCAGCGCCTCGAACAGGGCATCCACGTCGGCGGTCGCCACCGGCTTGGGCAACAGGCCGATCACATCCAACCCCAGCGATTCAGCCATCAACCGCGCCGAAGTCATCATCCGCCGCGGCGCCGCGCTGACCACGGCGAGGCGTGGCGGACGCGGCTGCGCGGCCAGCGCCTGGATGAACTGGATGCCGTCCTGCCCCGGCATCAGCAGGTCGCTGACCACCAGGTCGTAGGACTGGCAGGCACACAACGCGATGGCCGCCTCCACATCCCCGCAGGCGTCGACCTGCACGCCGGCGCGGGTGCCGAACAGGTTGGCGAGGAAGCCACGCTGGAATGGCTGGTCTTCCAGGATCAGGATGCGCTGGGTCATGCGGGGTCTCCTTGGCGCAGGGAGGCGAGTGCCTTGCGCAGGCGGGCGATGTCGATGGGTTTGCTCAGGTAGCCCTGCATGCCACTGGCCACGCAGCGCTCGCGCTCTTCGGCAGTGGCATTGGCGGTGGCGCCGACCACCGGTACCGGGTTGCCGTCGTCGCGCAGCTGCCGCGCCAGCGCATGGCCATCCATGCGCGGCATGTTGATGTCGGTGACCACCAGGTCGAAGGTGCGCTCGCGGCAGCACTGCAATGCTTCCACACCGTCCTGCGCCAGCTCTACGTCACAGCCCAGGGTTCGCAGCTGCTCGGCCAGGATCACCCGGTTGATCGGATTGTCCTCGACGGCCAGTACGCGCAGGCCCAGTGCCATCGGTGGCGCCACGCGGGCCGCCTCTGGTAGTGCCGCCCGCTGCTGTTGCACGCTGGCCAGCGCAGCGCCGATCGCAGCCATGCTGTGCAGGGTCACCAGCAGGCTGCCATCGGTGTCGGCAGTGGGCGGGTCACCACCCTCGATCGACGCCACCACGCGCGGGCCCGACCAGGCCAGCGGCGTCGCGGCTTCGGCGTCCATCAGGATCGTGCCGTCATGGTCGAACAGGGTCGGATCGCCCTGCAGGGCCTGCGCATTGGCACCCCAGCGCCGCAGCCAGCCGCAGGCACTGTCGACCAGTTCGCGGTCGCGGCCGCGCACCAGGATCGGCGGCTCCGGCTGCAGCGCAGGGCCATCCTCGGCGCTGGCCAGCACCGGCAACGGCAGGCGCACGCTGAAGCTGCTACCCAGCCCGGGCTCGCTGACCACCTGCAGTTCGCCGCTCATCAGGCGCACCAGGCGGTCGCTGATGGACAAGCCCAGGCCCGTGCCCTGCGCACTGGCCGCGCCGCGGATCTGGCGGAACGGCTCGAACAGCCGCCCCTGTTCCTCGGCGGCGATACCCACGCCGGTATCGGTGACCTGCCAGCCCAGTACGCTCGATTCGCCTTCGCGCTGCACCTGGCGCACGCGCAGCACGACCCGCCCATGCTCGGTGAACTTGATCGCGTTGCTGAGCAGGTTGCCGAGCACCTGCCGGATACGGTCGGCATCACCGAGCACGCGTGTCGGCAGACACGGGTCCGTGCAGACCAGGATCTGCAGCCCCTTGCAGGTGGCCGACGCGGCGAAGCTGCGCAGCACGCTTTCGGTCAGTTCGCGTGGCGAGAACGCCGCCGGTTCCAGGCTGAGCTGGCCCGATTCGATCTTGGAAACATCCAGCACGTCGCTGATCAGCTGCAGCAGCACCGACGAGGAACTCTCGATGGTGCGCAGGTACTGCGACTGCCGCGCATCCAGGACGGTGTGGCCGAGCAGTTCAAGCGTGCCCAGCACGCCGTACAGCGGCGTGCGGATCTCGTGGCTCATGGTCGCCAGGAACGCGCTCTTGGCCTGGTTGGCCGCATCGGCCGCCTGACGCGCCGATGACAGCGCGGCCTGGGCCTGTCGATGCCGCGAGATGTCATGGAAGACACACAGCAGCACGTCATCACCCTGGTAGCGACAGGCGGCGTGCAGCACCTGCAGCTGGCGGCCGTCGCGCGTGGTGAATTCCAGTCCGCGGCCGCGCTCGCCGGCATGCCCGCGCCAGGGCGCCTGCCAGTCGCTGTGTTCGCCTTCTTCGCCGAGCCAGTCGCGCAGCAGTTGGTTGCAAAGCAGCAGCTGGCGGTCGCTGCGGCGCAGGACACAGATGCCGGCCGGCGCCATGTCGATCACCGTCGCGCTGAAATCCAGGTTCTCCAGCAGGCGCCGATGCTGCTGCAGTGCTGGCTGGATCAGTTGGCGATCCACACGGTGCCGCAGCAGGCGCAGGGCGACGCCGGCCAGCAGCAGCAACAGGCCGCAGATCAGCATCGGAACCGCCAGGTCACCCAGCAGAAGCGGTGGCGGCAGATGGTAGACCAGTCGCCAGCCATCGTTGCCCACCCCTTTCACCAGCGCCACGCCACGCGGCAGCCCGCCGCTCCACAGCATGCCGAAGCTGTCGTCCTGGTGTTGCTGCAGGGTTTTCCAGCCCGCACTGTCCAGTCGTGGTGCCTGGCTGGACAGTGCAGGTTGTCCTGCGCGATCAAGCAACGCGTAGCCGCCGATGCCCTGGCCATTGATCACGCTTGCCGCTGCGGCACTGTCGAGCAGCAGCAACAGCCATTGCGTCGGCTGCGGGCCAGCCTGCACCGGCTGCGCCAGCGCAACCCCCGTGTCGCCCGGTCGCAGCCAGTACACCGGATCAGGCCCGTCAAGGCTGCCGCTGCGTGTCTGCAATGCACGCAGCGACGGCAGCTGTGCCGGGTCGACGTCGACCTCGCCGCCAGCCAGCCCGTGCACGCCTTCGGCATCCACCAGCAACAGGCGGGTCTGCAGCACCTGCAGCGTCTGCTCGGCGCGCGCCGACAGCAGCAGCTTCCGGCCCGCCCGGCCACCGGGGCCATCCAGTGGCACCTGGCGCATGCCTTCACTGTCGGCGGCGGGCGCGGCAGGATCGCCGCTCACCACCGAGTCGCCCAGATAGCGCAGCAGGGCTTCACGCTGGTCGAAGTAGATCTGCGCTTTGTAGGCCGCCGCGTTCATCTCGCGCCGGTGGGTAGAGATGTCCTCGGTGAACGCCGCAAGCAGGTAGAAGCCGGCGGCGGCCGAAAGGCAGATGAACACGCATACGGTCAGGCAGCGCAGCAGCACCGACGCGGTGGTCGGTGGCACGGTCTGTTGGAACGTTGGGCGGGGAACCTGGAACATGCGGCGATGCTAGGGAGCAACACGGACGACGCGGAATCAGCTGTTTCCTAAAATCCCCGGCAGCCCCGCCCCGGCCAACCCTGCACGCAGGGGCCATTCAGGCGAAAGAAAAAAAAGCCCCCGCCGAAGCGGGGGCTCCTGTATCGGCAGTGGCGGATCGCGTTACAGCGCGCTGCCGCCGAACTTGTGGGTGTACTGCAGGTTGATCGTGCGGCCGACGCTGTCGAACCAGGACACGTCGTAGTACGGGTAAGCCGTATAGGTCGGGTCCTTCGGCGGCATCTTGTTGAACACGTTGACCACCGACAGCGACAGGCGCGAGTGGTCATCGAAGCGGTACTGCAGCGATGCGTTGTAGCGATAGGTGGCCTTCACGTACGGGCTGGCACCACTGTCCCAGTTGAACACCTGGTCATAGCTGTCCGAGGTCGGCAGCTTGCCCAGGCGCGAGCCGTACACCGTGGCCGACCAGGCATCCTTCTCCCACGTCACGCTCAGGCTGGTCTTGGTACGCGGGATGTCGAAGCCGCTGTTGACCGCGAACTGGTCTTCGGTGCGATCGCCCGGGTAGCGCTGGAAATCATGCTTCTTCACCCAGGTGTGGGTGCCGTTGAAGATGAAATCACCGACACCGGTCTGCAGGCGGTAGCGCAGGCCGACGTCGATGCCGGAAGTCGACTCGCGGGCGACGTTGATCGGCTCCACGCGCACGCCGTACAGGCGGCCGTCGTTGCTGCGGGTGATGCGGCTGAGCGCATCCACGCAGGTCGGTGAATTGATGTCCGCGCTGCCCAGGCGGCAGTTCGCCTCGTTGGCCAGGATCGTGCGCACGTCCATGTCCTGCACCTGGTTGCGCATGTCGATGTCGAACCAGTCCACCGACAGGTCCAGGCCGATGGCTGGCGACCAGACGAAGCCGGCACTCCATGAGGTGCTGGTCTCCGGGTTGAGCTGGCGGTTGCCGGTGCGGCTGCGGATCAGGTTGCGCTCGTAGTCGGCACAGTCGGTGGCGCCGTCGGCGCGGCAGCTGTACAGGTCTTCGGCGGTGGTCTCATCGTTGCCCGGGCCGGCGAACACGTAATGCAGGTCCGGCGCACGGAACGCGGTTCCGTACGAGCCGCGTACCAGCAGGGTGTCGATCGGGCGCCATTCCAGGCCGCCGCTCCAGGTCGCCTTGCCGATGGTATGGCCGGAATAGCGGTACTGGTCGTAGCGGCCAGCCACGCTCAGGTTGACCGTGTCATGCAGCGGCATGCGCAGCTCGGCAGCGGTGGCCCAGCGGTTGCGCGAACCGTTGCCGTCCGAATCCTTCCAGCTGTAGTAGTAGTACTGGGTCGCCAGCGGATCGGGGTTCAACGAGTAGGCCTGCTGGCCCACTTCGACGGTCGCGGCGAAGCCGGCGTCACCGCCGGGCAGGCCGAACAGCGCCGAGTTGGTCAGGGTGAAGGCCGCGGTTTCGGTACGCGACTTCGGGGTGTAGGTGGTACGCGCGGCGATCGAGTCGTACTCGGCACGGGTCAGCGGACGGTACAGGCGCGACGGGTCGGCGTTGTAGATCGGGAACCCGTCGTCATCCACGCCCAGCTGCGGCCCCAGGAACAGGTCATTGGCCTTGGAAGCGATGATCTGCGCCCAGCTGATCCGCGACTGGTACTGCGAATGGCTCAGTGCCGCTTCGTAGTCCCAGTTGCCGGTCAGGTTGCCCTTGAAACCGGTGGTCACGCTGAAGGTCTTCTGCGTGCTGCGCACCATGGCGTTGCGCAGGCCGCCCATTTCCTCGGGCGAGAACTGGCGCTGCCAGAACTCGATCTCGCCGGTGGCTTCGTTGTTGAAGTAGCCCGACTCATCACCGCTGGCGTCCATGCGGCCCCACTTGGTGACATCGCGCATCAGCGACATCGTGTGGTAGCCCAGCTGCACGTCGGCGAACCACTGCTGTCCATTGTCGAAGTCGTAGCTCAGCGACGCGTAGCCGTTGGCGCCGCGGCGCTTGCTGAGGATGGTGCCGTAGCCGATCGACGCGTCGCTGCCGCAGTAGTAGCCGTACTTCGGACGGAACGCGCGGTAGGTGCTGCCCTGGTTCTGCCCGGACAGGGCCTCACAGGTGGCGGCGCCCGGGTCCAGGTAGTCATCGTTGTAGTCGGTGCGCAGGTAGCTGCGGCGCGCGATGCGCGAACCCTCGGTGGGGCCGTCCTGGGTCGAATCCTGCCGGTCGCGCTCATAGGCCCACAGCGGCGTCTGCGACTGCAGTTCGACGCTGTACACGGCGTTGAAGTTGCCGTGGCTGAAGCCGCTGGCGATGCTCATGTCGAACGACTCGCCACCGCCTTCGGTGGTGGTGCCCATGCGCATGTCCACGGTGGTGCCGTCGGCCTTCTTCTTCAGGATGAAGTTGACCACGCCGGCGATCGCGTCCGAGCCATAGATGGCCGAGGCGCTGCCGGTCAGCACTTCGATGCGCTCGATCATGCCCAGCGGGATGTTGGAGACGTCGGTGAAGTTGCTGCGGCCCTTGAACGGCATCGGGAAGTCGGCGATACGGCGGCCGTTGACCAGCACCAGCGTGTGGTTCGGGCCGAGCCCGCGCAGGTCCACCTGCTGTGCGCCGGGCGAGAAGTCAGCGCCGCTGGAGGACTGCTGGCTCTGCGTCTCACCGCCGTTCTGGGTCATCGCGCGCAGCACGTCGGGCACGCTGGTGAAACCACTGGAGCGGATCTGTTCGGCGCTGATCACCGTGATCGGGGCGGGGCCTTCCACCTGGGCGCGGGGAATGCGCGAACCGGTGACCTGCACCGCATCCAGTTGTTGCACCGAAGAGGAAGCCGGAGCCTGGGCCGCCGCGGAAGCAGCCACGCCCATCAACGCCAGCTGGATCGACCACGCCATCGCCTTTCTACGCATGAGGAATTCTCGGAAATGAAGCCGGCCCGCAGAGGAGGGGCCCTGTCCCCCATTCAGATTTCCGGAATGGGCGCGCGCATTTAACGCCTTTTTTATGTCCTTGACTACTGGGTTTCTATCTGGCAAAGAGTGAAAACGGTTGCAAGTCGATTTTGTTCAGGGAGATCAAGATGCGGCGCCTCCATCGAACCCTGCGTACCCGGTTGGCCTGGCTGGCGCTGCTGGTGCTGGTCTGGCCGTTGGCCACGCCTGCACAGGACCTGCAGGGCCCGGGCTTCGCCTATTACGAAGTCGGTGATCTGGAGGCCCCGCGCCCTGGTCCGCGCGCTCCGGCGATGATGCTGATGGGCGGTGGCGAGTGGGTGCCAGAGGCTTTCCAGTGGTGGCTGAAGCAGGCCGGCAACGGCCGCGTGCTGATCCTGCGTGCATCCGGCAGTGATGAGCTGCAGGATCGGCTGTACCGTGAGATCGGTGGCACTACCGCGGTACAGACCCTGGTCTTCGACAGCCGCCGGGGCGCGGATGACCCGGCCGTGCTGCGGGTGGTGGCGGCGGCCGATGCCATCTTCATCGCCGGCGGTGACCAGTCGCGCTACATCCGCTTCTGGAAAGGGACCGCGCTCAACCGGGCGCTCAATGCCCATGTGCGTGCCGACAAGCCGATTGCCGGCACCAGCGCCGGGCTGGCCATCCTCGGCGGTTATGCCTATGGCGCGCTGGATGGCGGCAGCATCACCTCCGCCGGCGCGCTGGCAGATCCGATGGGCAGCGCAGTCACCCTCGACAGCGGATTCCTGCAGATGCCGTACCTGCAGCGCGTGGTCACCGACACCCACTTCGACAAACGCGACCGGCTCGGCCGCCTGATCGTGTTCGTCGCGCGCGCTGCACAGGACAGTGGTGACCCGGACATCGTCGGTATCGGCGTCGACGAGGACACCGCCTTGTGCGTGGAGCCTGATGGCCAGGCCCAGGTCTACAGTGCCGACGGCGAAGGCAAGGTCTGGGTGGTCAGTCCCGGCCGTGACGCCGACCGGCTGGTTGAAGGCGAACCGCTGCGTTTCCATGCCGTGCCGGTGACCGTGGTTGCCAGTGGCAGCCGCATGCGGCTCGATGATTTCCAGGCCGAGGTCGACTACCAGGCCATGGCCGATATCAGCGACGGCGAGATGGAAGTCGTCCGGCAATGATCTTCCACGGGGGGTAGTGCCGGCCGCTGGCCGGCAGCCCGCTTGCCCTGACGTGACCCTTGCCGGCCAGCGGCCGGCACTACCCGCGCAATCCCTTCACCAACCTGCTGGAGACGTACCCGATGAAATTGCGCCTGGCCCTGTCCGCGCTGCTGTCCCTGCCCCTGCTCGCCCACGCCGTGCCGGCCAGCACGCCGCTGCTGGTCATCCATGGCGGCGCCGGTGTCGAGCGCAAGGACCTGTCGCCCGCTGAAGAGAAGGCGGCGCGTGAAGCACTGCGTGCCGCCCTGTTGAAGGGGCATGCCGAACTGGCCGCGGGTCGGCCGGCGCTGGCGGCGGTGACCGCGGCGATCACCGTGCTCGAGGACGATCCGACCTTCAACGCCGGCAAGGGCGCGGTGTTCACCCACGATGGTCACAACGAACTGGACGCGGCGGTGATGGACGGGGTGACCCAGGCCGCCGGCGCGGTGGCCGGTGTGCAGCGGGTGCGCAATCCGATCCTGCTGGCGCAGACGGTGATGCAGAAGTCCAGGCACGTGATGATGGTCGGGCAGGGCGCCGAGGCCTTTGCGGTGGAGCAGGGCATGACGCTGGTCGATCCGGCCTACTTCCGTACCGACAAGCGCTGGCAGCAGCTGCAGCGTGCCCTGAAGGAAGAGGCCAACGGCCAGGCACATGCCGACCTGGAGACCGCCAGGCACTTCGGAACGGTCGGAGCGGTCGCGCTGGATGCGCAGGGGCATCTCGCGGCGGGCACCTCCACCGGCGGCATGACCAACAAGCGCTATGGCCGGGTCGGTGATTCGCCGATCATCGGCGCGGGCACCTGGGCCGACGCACGCTGTGCGGTGTCGGGTACCGGTTGGGGCGAGTACTACATCCGCACCGCTGCCGCGCACGAGATCTGCGCACGCATGCGCTACCTGGGACAGACCCCGGAGCAGGCCGGGCGGGGCGTCATCAACGAGACGATCCCGAAGATGGGCGGCGACGGGGGGGCGATCGTGCTTGCTGCCGACGGAAAAATGGCCACGCCGTTCAACACCCAGGGCATGTATCGGGGATGGATCGGGGGCGATGGTGTTCCCCATGTCGCGATCTTCGCTGACGAGCCGCTGCCGCTTCCCGGTCAATAACCTTGCGTATCAATGGGTTTGCGACGCATGTGAAAAAAAGTGAAAAAAAGCGTTGACAGACCCCCGCTTCATCTCCAGAATTGCGGGCTCACCACCACACACCGCAACGCTTCGGCGGCACGGAATGGGGTGGTAAGGAGGGATACCCAAGCGGCCAACGGGGGCAGACTGTAAATCTGCTGGCTTACGCCTTCGGTGGTTCGAATCCACCTCCCTCCACCAGTTTCACGTTGTGACATTCCCGGCGCGGGAGTAGTTCAATGGTAGAACCTCAGCCTTCCAAGCTGATGGTGCGGGTTCGATTCCCGTCTCCCGCTCCATTGAATGAACTTTGAATCTTATCGAGTTCATGTCATAATGCAAAACTCGGCTCACGTAGCTCAGTCGGTAGAGCACTTCCTTGGTAAGGAAGAGGTCGAAGGTTCGATTCCTTTCGTGAGCACCATCTTAAGCATCACCTCTCAGACGAATTCGAGATAAGCAGCCATGGCCAAGGGTAAGTTCGAGCGCACCAAGCCGCACGTCAACGTCGGCACCATCGGTCACGTCGACCACGGCAAGACCACGCTGACCGCTGCGCTGACCAAGATCGGCGCTGAGCGCTTCGGTGGCGAGTTCAAGGATTACTCCGCGATCGACGCTGCTCCGGAAGAGAAGGCTCGTGGTATCACGATCTCGACCGCACACGTCGAATACGAATCCCCGAACCGTCACTACGCCCACGTTGACTGCCCGGGCCATGCTGACTACGTCAAGAACATGATCACCGGTGCCGCCCAGATGGACGGCGCGATCCTGGTGTGCTCGGCCGCTGACGGCCCGATGCCGCAGACCCGCGAGCACATCCTGCTGTCGCGTCAGGTCGGCGTGCCGTACATCGTCGTGTTCCTGAACAAGGCCGACATGGTTGACGACGCCGAGCTGCTCGAGCTGGTGGAGATGGAAGTCCGTGAACTGCTGAGCAAGTACGAGTTCCCGGGCGACGACACCCCGATCATTGCCGGTTCGGCCCGTCTGGCGCTGGAAGGCGATCAGAGCGACATCGGCGTGCCGGCGATCATCAAGCTGGTCGAGGCGCTGGACACCTGGATTCCGGAGCCGGAGCGCGCGATCGACAAGCCGTTCCTGATGCCGGTGGAAGACGTGTTCTCGATCTCGGGCCGCGGCACCGTGGTGACCGGTCGTATCGAGCGCGGCATCATCAAGGTCGGCGACGAAATCGAAATCGTCGGTATCCGTCCGGTGCAGAAGACCACCGTGACCGGCGTTGAAATGTTCCGCAAGCTGCTGGACCAGGGTCAGGCAGGCGACAACGCTGGCCTGCTGCTGCGCGGCACCAAGCGTGACGACGTCGAGCGTGGCCAGGTTCTGGCCAAGCCGGGTTCGATCAAGCCGCACACCAAGTTCGAAGGCGAAGTGTACGTGCTGTCGAAGGATGAGGGCGGCCGTCACACCCCGTTCTTCAACGGCTATCGTCCGCAGTTCTACTTCCGCACCACCGACATCACCGGCGCAGCTTCGCTGCCGGAAGGCGTCGAAATGGTGATGCCGGGTGACAACGTCAAGATGGTCGTCACCCTGATCAACCCGGTGGCAATGGACGAAGGCCTGCGCTTCGCCATCCGCGAAGGCGGCCGTACCGTCGGCGCCGGCGTGGTCTCGAAGATCATCGAGTAAGCCTGCAGTGCCGGCGGTTGCATAGCACTGCCGGTTACGCGAATGGCGGGCCGGGAACCTCGGTCCGCCTTCGCCGTCTAAGGGAAGGCAAGTTTCAACACGTACGCCAGTAGCTCAATTGGCAGAGCAGCGGTCTCCAAAACCGCAGGTTGGGGGTTCGAGTCCCTCCTGGCGTGCCATCTGCCCACCTTATCCAGCGGCCTGGGCCGCTAAAGCAGACACAGCCGGATGAATAGCAAGATCGAACACTCCAAGGACAACTCCGCCAACGGCGGGGATATCGTCAAGTATGTCGCTGCATCGTTGCTGGTGCTGGCGGGTCTGTTCGTCTGGTTCTGGTTCTCTGCCGACTCCGGTCGCGCCGCCCAGCTGGGTGCGTGGGCGGGTCAGCTGCGTGCGTTGGCGGTTGTGGTCGGTCTGGTTGGCGGCATCGGCGTGTTCATGCTGACCGGCAAGGGGCGCGACACCCGCGATTTCCTCTCCGAGTCGCGCTTCGAACTGCGCAAGGTGGTCTGGCCGACGCGCCAGGAAGCCATCCGCATGACGTGGGTCGTGATTGTCGTGGTGCTCATCCTCAGCCTGCTGCTGGGTGGCTTCGACTTCCTGATCCAGAAACTGACTCAGTGGTTCCTGAGCCGCTAAGGAGAATTGCATGAAGCGTTGGTACGTCGTTCACGCCTATTCGGGCTTCGAGAAGTCGGTGGCGCAGGCTCTGCGCGATCGCATCGTCCGTGACGGCATGGAAGAGCGCTTCGGCGACGTCCTGGTCCCGACCGAAGAAGTGGTCGAGATGCGCGCTGGCCAGAAGCGCCGCTCCGAGCGCAAGTTCTTCCCGGGTTACGTGCTGGTCCAGATCGAGACCCACGAAGAAGCCGGTATTCCGCGCATCGACAATGAAAGCTGGCACCTGGTCAAGGAAACCCCGCGCGTGATGGGCTTCATCGGCGGTACCGCTGATCGCCCGCTGCCGATCGCCGATTCCGAGGCCGAGGCCATCCTGAACCGCGTTCAGGAAGGTGTCGAGAAGCCGCGCCCGAAGGTGCTGTTCGAGCCGGGCCAGATGGTCCGCGTCACCGATGGCCCGTTCAACGATTTCAATGGCGTTGTCGAAGAAGTCAACTACGAGAAGAGCCGTCTGCGCGTCTCGGTGCTGATCTTCGGCCGTGCCACGCCGGTCGAGCTCGAGTTCGGGCAGGTCGAAAAGGCCGTCTGACCGGTTGATAGAGCCGAGCAAGCTCGACTCTACAAGGGGAACCGGGCGCTGCCCGGTTTCTTCCGTTTACCTGCCGCTTCAGGCATGTGAAGAAAAAACCTGATATAGTGCGCGGCTCCCCGCTGGGAAGCCAGCAGGACGAGGCCACCGCAAGGTGGCCTTCGGCATGATTTCAAAACGCGATGCCGGGACGCGTGATTCCCGGTCCGATGGGGAGCCTGTTGTCGAAAGGCGCTAGCACCCGGAGAGCATACTCATGGCAAAGAAAGTTGTCGGTTACATCAAGCTGCAGGTGAAGGCCGGTCAGGCCAACCCCTCGCCGCCGGTCGGTCCTGCGCTGGGTCAGCGCGGCCTGAACATCATGGAATTCTGCAAGGCGTTCAACGCTGCCACGCAGAAGCTCGAGCCGGGTCTGCCGGTTCCGGTGATCATCACGGCCTACTCGGACCGTACGTTCACCTTCATCACCAAGAGCACCCCGGCTACCACCCTGCTGAAGAAGGCCGCTGGCATCTCGTCGGGCTCCAAGCGCCCGAACACCGAGAAGGTCGGCAAGGTCACCCGTAAGCAGCTGGAAGAGATCGCCAAGGCGAAGGAGCCGGATCTGACTGCCGCCGACCTGGACGCCGCCGTGCGTACCATCGCTGGCTCTGCCCGTTCCATGGGCCTCGTGGTGGAGGGTTAATAAGATGGCACAGAACAAGCGTGAGAAGGCCATCAAGGCCGCCGTCGTTCCGGGCAAGGCGTACGCCTTCGAGGACGCGATCAACATCCTGAAGACCGCCACCAAGGCCAAGTTCGTCGAGTCGATCGACGTTGCCGTGCGCCTGGGCGTCGATGCGAAGAAGTCCGACCAGCAGGTCCGTGGCTCCACCGTGCTGCCGGCAGGTACCGGCAAGTCGGTCCGCGTCGCCGTGTTCGCTCCGGCCGGTGCCAAGGCTGACGAAGCCCTGGCCGCTGGTGCCGAAGCCGTCGGTATGGACGATCTGGCCGAGAAGATGCAGGCCGGCGACCTGAACTACGACGTCGTCATCGCGACCCCGGACGCCATGCGCGTCGTCGGTAAGCTGGGCACCGTGCTGGGCCCGCGCGGCCTGATGCCGAACCCGAAGGTCGGCACCGTTTCCCCGAACCCGGGCGAAGCCGTGAAGAACGCCAAGTCGGGTCAGGTCCGTTACCGCACCGACAAGGCCGGCATCATCCACTGCACCATCGGCAAGGCCGACTTCGCCGAAGATGCGCTGAAGTCGAACCTGACCGCGCTGCTGCTGGACCTGATCAAGGCCAAGCCGGCCACCTCGAAGGGCACCTACCTGCAGAAGGTTTCGGTCAGCTCGACGATGGGCCCGGGCGTCACCGTCGACCAGTCGTCGCTGACCCTGAAGTAATTGTTTCAAGCGGTCACGGTGCCTCCGGTGCCGTGATCGTGACATTTGAAGGCATCGCGGACAGTCCATCGCCCGCGGTAGCCGTCAAAGACCGCAGGCGCGGTCGTGGCAGTACCGGCGACGGGCACGGAAGCTCGATCTGGCAAGGAGTCGCCGCCGGAACCGTCATGAGCGCTTAATCGATTCCCCGGAATCACCCTGCGTAGATGGTGCCCTTCTGGAGTTTTTCTGGTTCACGCACGTCTGGGTTTCCCAGGTTGGCCCACTCCAGGTCTAGAACGGCCCACCCCCGGAACATCATCCCGATGTTCCCGGCGTCCAGGACGGATGCTGCACAGGACCGCACACGGCAGGAGCCGTAAGCGGAGTTCAATTGGAGGAGTGCAATGGCTCTCAATCTGTCCCAGAAGCAAGAAGTAGTCGCGGAGCTGGCAGACATCGCCGCCAAGGCCCACTCCTTGATCGCAGCCGAATACGCTGGCACCACGGTCGCTCAGATGACCGCGATGCGTAAGCAGGCTCGTGAAACCGGTGTTTTCTTGAAGGTTGTCAAGAACACCCTGGCTTCGCGTGCTGTTGAAGGCACCGAGTTCGCAGTCGCTCAGGACCAGATGGTTGGTCCGCTGCTGTACGCGTTCTCGCTTGAGGAGCCCGGCGCTGCCGGTCGCCTGATCAAGGAAGCCGCCAAGGGCAACGACAAGCTGAAGGCCAAGGTCGTCGCCATCGGTGGTGAAGTGTTCCCGGCGAGCCACGTCGAGGTTCTGGCATCGCTGCCGACCCGCGACCAGGCCCTGGCAATGCTGGCACGCGTCCTGACCGAGCCGGTCACGATGTTCGCCCGCGCCATCAAGGCAATCGGCGACAAGCAGAATGGTGGCGACGTCGTCGCCGACGCTGCTGAACCGGCCGCCGAGACCGCCTGAGTTTCGACTAATCGTGGTTCCTGACGGAACCTCAACCCAGAAAAACATCCAAAGGTATTTATCATGTCCCTTACCAACGAACAGATCGTCGACGCCATCGCCGAGAAGTCCCTGATGGAAGTGATGGAGCTGGTCAAGGCCATCGAAGAGAAGTTCGGCGTCTCCGCCGCTGCTCCGGTTGCCGTGGCTGCTGCCGCTGGCCCGGCTGCTGCTGTTGAAGAGCAGACCGAATTCACCGTCACCCTGAAGACTGCCGGCGAGAAGAAGGTCGAAGTCATCAAGGCCGTCCGCGCCATCACCGGCCTGGGCCTGAAGGAAGCGAAGGACCTGGCCGAAGCCGGTGGCGTGCTGAAGGACGCCGCTTCGAAGGACGAAGCCGAGAAGATGAAGAAGGACCTGGAAGCTGCTGGCGCGACTGTCGAAGTCAAGTAAGCAGTTACCTTGCATCGTCACCGATTCACGGCGATGCAGCCAAGGCTGGGGGCGTAAGCCCCCGGCCTTTGGTCGTTGTTGCGATGTGGTAGATCCACGCCATGCGTGGATGTAAAAAGCGGAAAAAGCCCAACACGGGCTGCAGTCAAACCTCGGTCGGCCAGCGCAGGGCGCGGCGGCAGGGGCGCGGTAGCAGACGAGTTGGCAGTTGGAAGTAGCGGGAGAAGGCGTGCTGGTGCCGGCAATACCAGCGACTTCCAACTGACAATTTCAAGTTTCCTTCTGGGTCGTGGACGCACGGCCCGCACAACAAGGTGGAAGACCTCATGACGTCCTATTCGTTCACCGAAAAAAAGCGCATCCGCAAGGATTTCGGCAAGCAGCGCTCGATCCTCGAAGTGCCGTTCCTGCTCGCCATCCAGGTGGATTCCTATCGTGAATTCCTGCAGGAAAACGTCGATCCGGCCAAGCGCACGGACCACGGCCTGCACGCTGCGCTGAAGTCGGTCTTCCCGATCGCCAGCTACAGCGGCAATGCCGCCCTGGAATACGTCGGCTACAAGCTGGGCGAGCCGGTCTTCGACGAACGTGAGTGCCGCCAGCGCGGCATGAGCTACGGCGCCCCGCTGCGCGTGACCGTGCGCCTGGTGATCTACGACCGTGAGTCGTCGACCAAGGCCATCAAGTACGTGAAGGAGCAGGAGGTCTATCTGGGTGAAATCCCGCTGATGACCGAAAACGGCACCTTCATCGTCAACGGCACCGAGCGCGTCATCGTCTCGCAGCTGCATCGCTCGCCGGGCGTGTTCTTCGACCACGACCGTGGCAAGACCCACAGCTCGGGCAAGCTGCTGTACAGCGCCCGCATCATCCCTTACCGCGGCTCCTGGCTGGACTTCGAGTTCGACCCGAAGGATGCGCTGTTCACCCGTATCGACCGTCGCCGCAAGCTGCCGGTGTCGATCCTGCTGCGCGCGCTTGGCTACAGCAACGAAGAGATGCTGGCCGAGTTCTTCGAGATCAACACCTTCCACATCAACCCGGATGAAGGCGTCCAGCTGGAGCTGGTGCCGGAGCGCCTGCGCGGCGAAACCCTGGGCTTTGACCTCGCCGATGGCGACAAGGTCATCGTGGAAGCCGGCAAGCGCATCACCGCGCGCCACATCAAGCAGCTGGAAGCCTCGGGCATCGCTGCGCTGGCCGTGCCGGACGATTACATCGTTGGCCGCATCCTGTCGCACGACGTGGTCGATGCTTCGACCGGCGAACTGCTGGCCCAGGCCAACGATGAGATCAGCGACGAGCAGCTGCAGAACTTCCGCAAGGCCGGTGTTGATGCGGTCGGCACCCTGTGGGTGAACGACCTGGATCGTGGCCCGTACCTGTCCAACACCCTGCGCATCGATCCGACCAAGACCCAGCTGGAAGCCCTGGTCGAGATCTACCGCATGATGCGTCCGGGCGAGCCGCCGACCAAGGACGCCGCGCAGAACCTGTTCCACAACCTGTTCTTCACCTTCGAGCGCTACGACCTGTCCGCGGTCGGCCGCATGAAGTTCAACCGTCGCGTGGGCCGCAAGGAAACCACCGGCGAAGCCGTGCTGTACGACCGCAAGTACTTCGGTGAGCGCAACGACGAAGAGTCCAAGCGCCTGGTCGCCACCCACGGTGAAAGCTCCGACATCCTGGATGTGATCAAGGTCCTGACCGAGATCCGCAACGGTCGCGGCGTGGTCGATGACATCGACCACCTGGGCAACCGTCGCGTGCGTTCGGTCGGCGAAATGGCCGAGAACGTGTTCCGCGTGGGCCTGGTCCGCGTCGAGCGCGCGGTCAAGGAGCGCCTGTCGATGGCCGAGTCCGAAGGCCTGACCCCGCAGGAGCTGATCAACGCCAAGCCGGTTGCTGCTGCCATCAAGGAATTCTTCGGCTCCTCGCAGCTGTCGCAGTTCATGGACCAGAACAACCCGCTGTCGGAAGTGACGCACAAGCGCCGCGTCTCGGCCCTGGGCCCGGGCGGCCTGACGCGTGAGCGCGCCGGCTTCGAAGTGCGCGACGTTCACCCGACCCATTACGGCCGCGTCTGCACCATCGAAACCCCGGAAGGCCCGAACATCGGCCTGATCAACTCGCTGGCCGTGTACGCCCGCACCAACCAGTACGGTTTCCTCGAGACCCCGTACCGCAAGGTCGTGGACGGCAAGGTCTTCGACGAAGTCGAGTTCCTGTCGGCCATCGAAGAAAACGAGTACGTCATCGCCCAGGCCAATGCGCTGACCGATGCCAACAGCGTGCTGACCGAGCAGTTCGTTCCGTGCCGCTTCCAGGGCGAATCGCTGCTGAAGCCGCCGGCGGAAGTCCACTTCATGGACGTCTCGCCGATGCAGACCGTGTCGATCGCGGCCGCGCTGGTTCCGTTCCTGGAGCACGATGACGCGAACCGTGCACTGATGGGCGCGAACATGCAGCGTCAGGCCGTGCCGACCCTGCGTGCGCAGAAGCCGCTGGTTGGTACCGGCATCGAGCGCGCCGTTGCGCGTGACTCGGGCGTGACCGTGAATGCCCGTCGTGGTGGTGAGATCGTGCAGATCGACGCCGCCCGCATCGTGGTCAAGGTCAACGAGCCGGAGATCACCGACGCGACCGATGCCGGCGTCGATATCTACAACCTGATCAAGTACACCCGCTCCAACCAGAACACCTGCATCAACCAGCGTCCGCTGGTGGAAGTGGGCGATGTGGTGGCGCGTGGCGACGTGCTGGCTGACGGCCCGTCCACCGACATCGGCGAGCTGGCCCTGGGCCAGAACATGCTGATCGCATTCATGCCGTGGAACGGCTACAACTTCGAAGACTCCATCCTGCTCTCCGAGCGCGTGGTGGAAGAGGATCGTTACACCACGATCCACATCGAGGAGCTGACCTGCGTTGCGCGTGATACCAAGCTGGGGCCGGAGGAAATCTCCGCCGACATCCCCAACGTTTCCGAGCAGGCGCTGAACCGCCTGGACGAGAGCGGCGTGGTGTACATCGGTGCCGAAGTCCGCGCCGGCGACATCATGGTCGGCAAGGTCACCCCAAAGGGCGAAAGCCAGCTGACCCCGGAAGAGAAGCTGCTGCGCGCGATCTTCGGCGAGAAGGCTTCGGACGTTAAGGACAGCTCGCTGCGCGTTCCGCCGGGCATGGACGGCACGGTCATCGACGTGCAGGTCTTCACCCGCGACGGCATCGAGAAGGACAAGCGCGCCCGCCAGATCGAAGAGTCTGAAATCAAGCGCGTCAAGAAGGACTTCGACGACCAGTTCCGCATCCTGGAAGCGGCCATCTACATGCGCCTGCGTTCGCAGATCGTGGGCAAGGTGGTCAACGGCGGCGCCGGCCTGAAGAAGGGCGACGTCATCTCTGACGCCTACCTGGATGGCCTGAAGAAGGCCGACTGGTTCGTGCTGCGCATGAAGGACGAGGACGCTGCGGAAGCCATCGAGCGCGCGCAGAAGCAGATCCAGGCGCACGAGAAGGAATTCGAGCGTCGCTTCGCCGACAAGCGCGGCAAGATCACCGCCGGCGACGACCTCGCCCCGGGCGTGCTGAAGATGGTCAAGGTGTTCCTGGCCGTGAAGCGCCGTATCCAGCCGGGTGACAAGATGGCAGGCCGCCACGGCAACAAGGGTGTGGTCTCCAACGTGGTGCCGGTCGAGGACATGCCGTACATGGCCTCGGGCGAAACCGTGGACATCGTGCTGAACCCGCTGGGCGTGCCGTCGCGTATGAACATCGGGCAGATCCTGGAAGTGCACCTGGGCTGGGCCGCCAAGGGTCTGGGTCGCAAGATCCAGGCAATGCTGGAAGCCCAGGCCGCGGTCGCGGACCTGCGCAAGTTCCTGGACGACATCTACAACCACGACGACACCAACGTGGCCAACCGTGTCGACCTGTCGCAGTTCAGCGATGAAGAGCTGCTGCGCCTGGCCCGCAACCTGTTCGACGGCGTGCCGATGGCCACCCCGGTGTTCGACGGCGCCACCGAAGCGGAAATCAAGCGCATGCTGGAACTGGCCGACCTGCCGAGCAGTGGCCAGACCCAGCTGTATGACGGCCGCACCGGTGAAGCCTTCGACCGCCACACCACCGTCGGTTACATGCACTACCTGAAGCTGAACCACCTGGTCGACGACAAGATGCACGCCCGTTCGACCGGTCCGTACTCGCTCGTCACCCAGCAGCCGCTGGGCGGCAAGGCGCAGTTCGGTGGCCAGCGCTTCGGTGAAATGGAAGTCTGGGCGCTGGAAGCCTACGGCGCGGCCTACACCCTGCAGGAAATGCTGACGGTGAAGTCCGATGACGTTCAGGGCCGCAACCAGATGTACAAGAACATCGTCGACGGTGAGCACGAGATGGTCGCGGGCATGCCGGAATCCTTCAACGTGCTCGTGAAGGAAATCCGCTCGCTGGCCATCAACATGGAACTGGAAGACAACTGATCCATGCCGGCGCGGCGGCCTCGACCGCCGCGCCGCTGGCAGTGAACTGAAAGCCCATCGACACAGCATTCCTCCTTCTGGAGAACACCATGAAAGACCTGCTCAACCTCTTCAACCAGCAGCGCCAGACGCTGGACTTCGACGCGATCAAGATCGCGCTGGCCTCGCCGGACCTGATCCGTTCGTGGTCCTTCGGCGAAGTGAAGAAGCCGGAAACCATCAACTACCGTACCTTCAAGCCGGAACGCGACGGCCTGTTCTGCGCCGCCATCTTCGGGCCGGTGAAGGACTACGAGTGCCTGTGCGGCAAGTACAAGCGCATGAAGCATCGCGGCGTGGTCTGCGAGAAGTGCGGCACCGAAGTGACCCTGGCCAAGGTGCGCCGTGAGCGCATGGGCCACATCGACCTGGCCTCGCCGGTCGCGCACATCTGGTTCCTGAAGTCGCTGCCGTCGCGCATCGGCCTGATGCTGGACATGACCCTGCGCGACATCGAGCGCGTGCTGTACTTCGAAGCCTACGTGGTGACCGAGCCGGGCCTGACCGCCCTGGAGCGCCGCCAGCTGCTGACCGAAGAGCAGTACCTGCAGGCACGCCAGGAGCACGGTGACGACTTCGATGCCGCGATGGGCGCCGAAGCCGTGTACGAACTGCTGCGCACGATCGACCTGCAGTCGGAAATGACCCGCCTGCGCGAAGAGATCGCCGCGACCGGTTCGGAAACCAAGCTGAAGCGACTGACCAAGCGCATCAAGCTGATCGAAGCCTTCCTGGAGTCGGGCAACCGTCCGGAATGGATGGTCATGACCGTGCTGCCGGTGCTGCCGCCGGACCTGCGTCCGCTGGTTCCGCTGGACGGTGGCCGCTTCGCGACCTCCGACCTGAACGATCTGTACCGCCGCGTCATCAACCGCAACAACCGCCTGCGCCGCCTGCTCGAACTGAGCGCGCCGGACATCATCGTGCGCAATGAAAAGCGCATGCTGCAGGAATCGGTCGATGCGCTGCTGGACAACGGCCGCCGCGGCCGTGCCATCACCGGCACCAACAAGCGCCCGCTGAAGTCGCTGGCCGACATGATCAAGGGCAAGCAGGGTCGCTTCCGCCAGAACCTGCTCGGCAAGCGCGTCGACTACTCGGGCCGTTCGGTCATCGTGGTCGGTCCGTACCTGCGCCTGCACCAGTGCGGCCTGCCGAAGAAGATGGCGCTGGAACTGTTCAAGCCGTTCGTCTTCGCCAAGCTGCAGCGTCGTGGCCTGGCCACCACCATCAAGGCCGCCAAGAAGCTGGTCGAGCGCGAAGAAGCCGAAGTCTGGGACATCCTGGAAGAGGTCATCCGCGAGCATCCGGTGATGCTGAACCGTGCGCCGACCCTGCACCGTCTGGGCATCCAGGCGTTCGAGCCGGTGCTGATCGAAGGCAAGGCCATCCAGCTGCACCCGCTGGTCTGCACCGCGTTCAACGCCGACTTCGACGGTGACCAGATGGCCGTCCACGTGCCGCTCTCGCTGGAAGCCCAGCTGGAAGCGCGTGCGCTGATGATGTCGACCAACAACATCCTGTCGCCGGCCAACGGCGAGCCGATCATCGTGCCGTCGCAGGACGTCGTGCTGGGTCTGTACTACATGACCCGCTCGCTGGAAAACAAGAAGGGCGAGGGCATGGCCTTCGCGAACATCGCCGAAGTCAAGCGCGCTTACGACAACCGCGTGGTGGAACTGCATGCGCGCGTCAAGGTCCGCATCACCGAGGTGGTGACCGACGAAGATGGTGTCAAGCAGCCGAAGACCTCGATCGTGGACACCACGATCGGCCGCGCCCTGCTGGCTGAAATCCTGCCGGAAGGCCTGCCGTTCGCGCTGGCCAACACCGAGCTGACCAAGAAGAACATCAGCCGCCTGATCAACTCCAGCTACCGCCAGCTGGGTCTGAAGGACACGGTCGTGTTCGCCGACAAGCTGATGTACACCGGCTTCGCCTACGCGACCCGCGCCGGCGTCTCGATCGGCATCGACGACATGCTGATCCCGGACGAGAAGAAGGGTATCCTCACCGAGGCCGAAGCCGAAGTGCTGGAAATCCAGGAGCAGTACCAGTCGGGTCTGGTCACCGCCGGCGAGCGCTACAACAAGGTGGTCGACATCTGGTCGCGCACCAACGAACGCATCGCCAAGGCGATGATGGACACCATCGGCACCGAGAAGGTGGTCAATGCCAAGGGCGAGACCATCGACCAGAAGTCGATGAACTCGCTGTACATCATGGCCGACTCCGGTGCGCGTGGTAGCCAGGCGCAGATCCGTCAGCTGGCCGGCATGCGAGGCCTGATGGCCCGTCCCGATGGCTCGATCATCGAGACGCCCATCAAGGCGAACTTCCGCGAAGGCCTGAACGTGCAGGAGTACTTCAACTCCACCCACGGTGCCCGTAAGGGTCTGGCCGATACCGCGCTGAAGACCGCGAACTCGGGTTACCTGACCCGTCGTCTGGTCGACGTTGCGCAGGACGTGGTGATCACCGAGGTGGACTGCGGTACCTCCGAAGGCCTGATCATGACCCCGATCGTGGAAGGCGGCGATGTCGTCGAGCCGCTGAAGGATCGTGTGCTGGGCCGCGTGGTGGCCGAGGACGTGTTCCTGCCGGGCAACGACGAAGATCCGATCGTCACCCGCAACACCCTGCTGGACGAAGCCTGGGTGGCCAAGCTGGAAGATGCCGGCGTGCAGACCATCAAGGTCCGCTCGACCATCTCCTGCGAATCGGCCTTCGGTGTCTGTGGTCGCTGCTATGGCCGCGATCTGGCCCGTGGCCACCTGGTCAACATCGGTGAAGCGGTCGGCGTCATCGCCGCCCAGTCGATCGGTGAGCCGGGTACCCAGCTGACCATGCGTACGTTCCACATCGGTGGTGCGGCATCGCGTGCGGCTGCGGTGGACAACATCACCGTCAAGACCACCGGTTCGGTCAAGTTCAGCAACCTCAAGTCGGTCGAGCACGCCAATGGCTCGCTGGTGGCGGTGTCGCGTTCGGGCGAAATCTCGGTGCTCGACGCCCACGGTCGTGAGCGTGAGCGTTACAAGCTGCCGTACGGTGCGACCATCACCTCCAAGGACGGTGATGCGATCAAGGCTGGCCAGACCGTGGCCAACTGGGATCCGCATAACCACCCGATCGTTTCGGAAGTGGCCGGCTTCATCCGCTTCATCGACTTCGTCGACGGCATCACCGTCATCGAGAAGACCGATGAGCTGACCGGCCTGGCGTCGCGCGAGATCACCGACCCGAAGCGCCGCGGCGCCCAGGCCAAGGATCTGCGTCCGATCGTGCGCATCGTTGATGCCAAGGGCAACGACCTGTCGATTCCGGGTACCGATCTGCCGGCGCAGTACCTGCTGCCGCCGCGTTCGATCGTCAACCTGCAGGACGGCGCCGCGGTGGGCGTGGGCGACGTCGTCGCCAAGATCCCGCAGGAAGCGTCCAAGACCCGCGACATCACTGGTGGTCTGCCGCGCGTGGCCGATCTGTTCGAAGCGCGCAAGCCGAAGGATCCGGCGGTGCTGGCCGAGCGTTCGGGCATCATCAGCTTCGGCAAGGACACCAAGGGCAAGCAGCGTCTGATCATCAAGGACACCGATGGTTCGGAGCACGAAGAGCTGATTCCGAAGTACCGTCAGGTCATCGTGTTCGAAGGTGAGCACGTGACCAAGGGCGAAACCATCGTCGACGGCGAGCCGAGCCCGCAGGACATCCTGCGCCTGCTGGGTGTCGAGCCGCTGGCCGCCTACCTGGTCAAGGAAATCCAGGACGTGTACCGCCTGCAGGGCGTGAAGATCAACGACAAGCACATCGAGGTGATCACCCGCCAGATGCTGCGCAAGGTCGAGATCACCGATCAGGGCAGCAGCAAGTTCCTGAACGGCGAGCAGGTCGAGCGCCAGCGCGTGATCGAGGAGAATGCGCGCCTGGTGGCCCGCAACGAGCTGATCGCGCGCTTCGATCCGGTCCTGCTGGGCATCACCAAGGCCTCGCTGGCAACCGAATCGTTCATCTCGGCGGCCTCCTTCCAGGAGACCACCCGCGTGCTGACCGAGGCTGCCGTTCGCGGCACCAAGGACAACCTGCGCGGCCTGAAGGAGAACGTGATCGTCGGCCGCCTGATCCCGGCCGGTACCGGTCTGTCCTACCACGCCAACCGCCGCCGCAACGCGAGCGGGCTGACCGATTCGGAAATGCAGACCCTCGCCGGCACCCCGGCCGCTGCAGCCCCGGTCGTGGCCGTGGCCGCGCCGGAAGTGGTGGTGGAGTCGACCGACGCCGAGCAGGCCGAGGATTGATCGGCAGGTCCGGCCTTGGGCCGGACCTCGATCGGGCAGGGGGCGGCCATCGGCCGTGCCCTGCAGGAGGGCCCGGCTCCGTGCCGGGCACGTATCACGCAGGATCGGCTTTGGCCGGATCTGCACTCGAAGGCTCAGGCCGCTGGTCTGTCCGCCCTCGATGAGGTAGGATGCCGGCCGGCCCAGCGATGGGTCGGGCGACAACCTGAACGGGGGGCATGGAGAAGGCTCCCCTGTAACGGCCCAGGATCAGGGCTGGCTTGGCGTGTGCGCATTTGACCGCGTTTTCGTCAGGTTGCTACAATCGTCTGTCTCAGCAGGCTGCTTTTCCGCCTGCTCGCACATATCCGCATTCATGGCCGGTTTTTTCGGCCTCTCTCAGAAGAACATACTGATGGCGACGATCAATCAGCTTGTCCGCAAGCCGCGGCAGGCAACCACTTATAAGAGCGCCTCGCCGGCTCTCGAAAAGTGCCCCCAGCGCCGTGGCGTCTGCACGCGCGTTTACACCACTACTCCGAAGAAGCCGAACTCGGCGCTTCGCAAGGTTGCCAAGGTTCGCCTGACCAACCAGGAAGAAGTGATTTCCTACATCGGCGGTGAAGGCCACAACCTGCAGGAGCACTCCGTGGTCCTGATCCGCGGCGGTCGCGTCAAGGATCTGCCGGGTGTGCGTTACCACACCGTTCGTGGTTCGCTGGACGCCTCCGGCGTTGCCAAGCGTCGCCAGGGCCGTTCCAAGTACGGCGCCAAGCGTCCGAAGAGCTAAGGGAAAGCACACATGTCTCGTAAAGGTAATACGCCGCAGCGCGCAGTCCTGCCGGATCCGAAGCACGGAAGCGAAACCATCGCCCGTTTCATCAACATGGTGATGCTGAGCGGCAAGAAGTCGGTCGCTGAAAAGATCGTCTATGGCGCCATGGACGTGATCGGTGAGAAGAACCCGAATTCCGTCGAGCTGGTTCAGAAGGCTCTGGAAAACGTGGCTCCGTCGGTCGAAGTCAAGTCGCGTCGTGTCGGTGGTGCCACCTACCAGGTGCCGGTCGAAGTGCGCGCCTCGCGCAAGATGGCTCTGGCAATGCGTTGGCTGATCGACTCCGCGCGCAAGCGTGGTGAAAACACCATGCCGAAGAAGCTGGCTGCTGAACTGATCGATGCCTCGGAAAACCGTGGCGGCGCCATCAAGAAGCGCGAAGAAACCCACCGCATGGCCGAAGCCAACAAGGCATTCGCCCACTACCGCTGGTGAGTTTGACGGCCTTGTAAAACAGGCAGGGCAGCACCATATCGGTGCTGCCTCGCGGCCCCAGAAGGGCTGCGCCAATCCGAAGGCCGCCGAAAGGCGGCGTTCGGCCATCCGAATTCCAAGAAATCTGAGAGGCTCCCCGTGGCCCGTTCCACTCCCATCGAGCGTTACCGCAACTTCGGCATCATGGCCCACATCGATGCCGGCAAGACCACCACGTCCGAGCGCATCCTGTTCTACACCGGCAAGAGCCACAAGATCGGTGAAGTACATGATGGCGCCGCCACCATGGACTGGATGGAGCAGGAGCAGGAGCGTGGCATCACGATCCAGTCCGCTGCGACCACTGCGTTCTGGAAGGGCATGGACAAGTCCCTGCCGGAGCATCGCTTCAACATCATCGACACCCCCGGGCACGTCGACTTCACCATCGAAGTGGAGCGCTCGCTGCGCGTGCTCGACGGTGCCGTCTTCGTCCTGTGCGCCGTCGGTGGCGTGCAGCCGCAGTCGGAGACCGTGTGGCGCCAGGCCAACCGTTACAAGGTGCCGCGCATTGCGTTCGTCAACAAGATGGACCGCACCGGCGCCAACTTCTACAAGGTCCGTGACCAGCTGAAGGCCAAGCTCGGCGCCGTCGCCGTGCCGATGCAGCTGCCGATCGGCGCTGAAGAAGGCTTCAAGGGCGTTGTCGATCTGCTGAAGATGAAGGCCATCCATTGGGATGAGGCTTCGCAGGGCATGAAGTTCGAGTACGGTGAGATCCCGGCCGATCTGCAGGAAAAGGCTGAAGAAGCCCGTACCTTCATGATCGAAGCTGCGGCCGAAGCCAACGAAGAGCTGATGGAAAAGTACCTGGGCGGCGAAGAGCTGGCCGAGGCCGAAATCATCAACGCGCTGCGTACCCGTACCCTGGCCACCGAAATCGTCCCGATGTACTGCGGTTCGGCGTTCAAGAACAAGGGCGTGCAGGCCATGCTCGACGGCGTGATCCAGCTGCTGCCGTCGCCGGTCGACGTTCCGGACGTGACCGGTACCGACGTGGACGACGAAAACGTCGCCATGACCCGCAAGTCGGACGACAAGGCTCCGTTCTCGTCGCTGGCCTTCAAGATCATCACTGATCCGTTCGTCGGCGCGCTGACCTTCTTCCGCGTGTACTCGGGCACTCTGAACGGTGGCGACACCGTGCTGAACTCGGTCAAGGGCAAGAAGGAGCGCATCGGCCGCATCCTGCAGATGCACTCGAACAACCGCGAGGAAATCAAGGAAGTTCTGGCCGGTGACATCGCCGCTGCCGTGGGTCTGAAGGACACCACCACCGGTGACACCCTGTGCTCGATCGACCAGCCGATCATCCTGGAGCGCATGACGTTCCCGGAGCCGGTGATCTCGATGGCTGTCGAACCGAAGACCAAGTCGGACCAGGAAAAGATGGGTCTGGCCCTGGGCCGTCTGGCGCAGGAAGATCCGTCGTTCCGCGTCAAGACCGACGAAGAATCCGGCCAGACCATCATCTCGGGCATGGGCGAGCTGCATCTGGACATCATCGTTGACCGCCTGAAGCGCGAATTCAACGTTGAAGCCAATGTCGGTGCGCCGCAGGTGGCGTACCGCGAAACCATCACCCTGGCCGACGTCAAGTCGGACTACAAGCACGCCAAGCAGTCCGGTGGTAAGGGTCAGTACGGTCACGTCGTGATCGAGCTGTCGCCGCTGACCGCTGCTGATCGTGCCGACGCCAAGCTGGCTCCGGCGATCAAGGACGACTTCCTGTTCGTCAATGACATCACCGGCGGCGTGATCCCGAAGGAATTCATTCCTTCGATCGAAAAGGGCCTGCGCGAAACCATCACCAGCGGTCCGCTGGCTGGCTTCCCGGTCGTGGACGTGAAGGTCAAGCTGGTGTTCGGCTCGTACCACGACGTCGACTCGTCGGAAATGGCGTTCAAGCTGGCTTCGTCGATGGCCTTCAAGCAGGGCTTCGCCAAGGCCAAGCCGGTGCTGCTGGAGCCGATCATGAAGGTCGAGATCGTGACCCCGGAAGACTACCAGGGTGACGTGATGGGCGACGTCAGCCGTCGTCGCGGCGTGCTGCAGGGTTCCGACACCACCGGTGACGGTTCGGCCAGCATCATCAACGCGATGATCCCGCTGGGTGAAATGTTCGGCTACGCCACTGCGCTGCGTTCGCAGACCCAGGGCCGTGCCACCTTCACCATGGAATTCGACCATTACGAGCCGGCGCCGAACAACATCGCCGAAGCCGTCATGAAGAAGGGCTGAGCTTCGCTCAGCCTCTCCTGAAATCACTTACGAACAATCAAGGTATACAACAATGGCAAAGGGTAAGTTCGAGCGCACCAAGCCGCACGTCAACGTCGGCACCATCGGTCACGTCGACCACGGCAAGACCACGCTGACCGCTGCGCTGACCAAGATCGGCGCTGAGCGCTTCGGTGGCGAGTTCAAGGATTACTCCGCGATCGACGCTGCTCCGGAAGAGAAGGCTCGTGGTATCACGATCTCGACCGCACACGTCGAATACGAATCCCCGAACCGTCACTACGCCCACGTTGACTGCCCGGGCCATGCTGACTACGTCAAGAACATGATCACCGGTGCCGCCCAGATGGACGGCGCGATCCTGGTGTGCTCGGCCGCCGACGGCCCGATGCCGCAGACCCGCGAGCACATCCTGCTGTCGCGTCAGGTCGGCGTGCCGTACATCGTCGTGTTCCTGAACAAGGCCGACATGGTTGACGACGCCGAGCTGCTCGAGCTGGTGGAGATGGAAGTCCGTGAACTGCTGAGCAAGTACGAGTTCCCGGGCGACGACACCCCGATCATTGCCGGTTCGGCCCGTCTGGCGCTGGAAGGCGATCAGAGCGACATCGGCGTGCCGGCGATCATCAAGCTGGTTGAGGCGCTGGACACCTGGATTCCGGAGCCGGAGCGCGCGATCGACAAGCCGTTCCTGATGCCGGTGGAAGACGTGTTCTCGATCTCGGGCCGCGGCACCGTGGTGACCGGTCGTATCGAGCGCGGCATCATCAAGGTCGGCGACGAAATCGAAATCGTCGGTATCCGTCCGGTGCAGAAGACCACCGTGACCGGCGTTGAAATGTTCCGCAAGCTGCTGGACCAGGGTCAGGCAGGCGACAACGCTGGCCTGCTGCTGCGCGGCACCAAGCGTGACGACGTCGAGCGTGGCCAGGTTCTGGCCAAGCCGGGTTCGATCAAGCCGCACACCAAGTTCGAAGGCGAAGTGTACGTGCTGTCGAAGGATGAGGGCGGCCGTCACACCCCGTTCTTCAACGGCTACCGTCCGCAGTTCTACTTCCGCACCACCGACATCACCGGTGCAGCTTCGCTGCCGGAAGGCGTCGAAATGGTGATGCCGGGTGACAACGTCAAGATGGTCGTCACCCTGATCAACCCGGTGGCAATGGACGAAGGCCTGCGCTTCGCCATCCGCGAAGGCGGCCGTACCGTCGGCGCCGGCGTGGTCTCGAAGATCATCGAGTAATCTGTTAGTATCTGCGCCCCGATGTTGCCTGGGTAGGGCATCGGGGCGTATCAAAATGGGAAAGCAGGCACAGGACGTGCCTTGTGTTCCCCGGACCAGGAAGGGTCAATGCCATTCAGGCGGCGTCAACAGGCGACTGTTGACAGCTGCCTTGCGTGCCATTATGCTTCTACGTCTGGGCAGGCCGGGAAACGGGTCTGCCTACGTTTTTGAGGTCTACGGATTGACCTTGTCGGCCTGCAGGAGTGCGGGCCGTCTGTATTCAGGAATTTCATGGGACAAAGCAACCCAGAGGCTTTGTCTGTCGCTCTTTTAACGAAGGAACCTACCGCCATGGCGGACCAAAAGATCCGGATCCGGCTGAAAGCGTTCGATCATCGTCTGATCGACCGTTCGGCCAGCGAGATCGTTGAAACGGCAAAGCGGACCGGCGCGCAAGTGCGTGGCCCGATCCCGCTGCCGACCAAGATCGAGCGTTACACCATTCTCGTTTCCCCGCACGTCGACAAGGACGCGCGTGACCAGTACGAGACCCGCACGCACAAGCGCGTGCTCGATATCGTTGACCCGAATGACAAGACCGTGGACGCGCTGATGAAGCTCGAACTGGCTGCCGGCGTCGACGTTCAGATCAAGCTGACCTGAGGACTACGACCATGACGAAGAAGTATTCGTTGGGCTTCGTGGGCCGCAAGGCCGGCATGAGCCGCGTGTTCACCGAAGATGGTCGTTCCATCCCGGTGACCCTGATCGAAGCAAGCCCGAACCGCATCGCGCAGATCAAGACCGTCGAAACCGACGGCTACAGCGCTGTGCAGGTGACCGTCGGCGCACGTCGCGCTGCCCTGGTCAACAAGCCGGAAGCCGGCCACTTCGCCAAGGCGAAGGTGGAAGCGGGTCGTGGCCTGTGGGAATTCCGCGTTGAAGACGCGCAGCTCGGCGAATTCGCCGTTGGCGGCGAAGTCAAGGCGGACATCTTCGAAGTCGGCCAGATCGTCGACGTCCAGGGTGTCACCAAGGGTAAGGGCTTCCAGGGCACCATCAAGCGCCACAACTTCCGTATGGGCGATGCAACCCACGGTAACTCGCTGTCGCATCGCGCGCCGGGTTCGCTGGGTCAGCGCCAGACCCCGGGTCGCGTTTTCCCGGGCAAGAAGATGTCGGGCCACATGGGCGCGGTGCAGCAGAGCACCCAGAACCTGGAAGTGGTCAAGGTCGACGTCGAGCGCGGTCTGATCGCGGTTCGCGGCGCCGTTCCGGGTGCGGCGGGTGGCGACGTGATCGTCCGTCCGGCGAGCAAGGCATAAGGAGAGATGACGATGGAACTCGTTATCACGGGTAGCAACAACAAGGTCTCGGTCTCCGAAGCCGTGTTCGGTCGCGATTTCAGCGAAGATCTGGTTCACCAGGTCGTCGTTGCTTACCGCAACGCCGGTCGCGCCGGCACCAAGGCACAGAAGACTCGTTCTGAAGTGGCTGGTACCACCAAGAAGTCGAAGAAGCAGAAGGGCGGCGGCGCGCGTCATGGCGCACTGACGGCTCCGATCTTCGTCGGCGGTGGTGTCACCTTCGCGGCCAAGCCGCGCAGCTTCGAGCAGAAGGTCAACCGTAAGCAGTACCGTGCCGCCATGTGCGCGATCCTGTCCGAGCTGAACCGTCAGGGCCGTCTGACCATCGTGGAGGCCTTCGATGTCGAAGCGACCAACACGAAGGCGCTGATCGCCAAGCTGGCCGGCCTGGAAGTGGGCAAGCGCCCGCTGATCGTCACCGAAGATGCGTCCGAGCACCTGTACCTGTCCGCCCGCAATCTGCCGTATGTGCAGGTGCGTGACGTCCAGGGTCTGGATCCGGTCTCGCTGGTTGGTGCCGACACGGTCGTCATCACCGCTGACGCGGTCAAGAAGGTCGAGGAGTGGCTGGCATGAACAGCAACGAAAAAATCTTCAGCGTGCTGCGTGCCCCGCGTGTCTCCGAAAAGACCGCGCGCCTGCAGGAACTCTCCAACCAGTATGTCTTCGAAGTTTCGAACGAAGCCACCAAGGCCGATGTAAAGGCCGCGGTTGAGCAGCTGTTCGACGTCAAGGTCGAAGCCGTCAACGTGGTCAACGTCAAGGGCAAGAACAAGTCCTTCCGTAACCGTGCTGGCCGCCGCGGCGATTGGCGCAAGGCGTACGTTCGTCTGGCCGATGGCCAGTCGATCGATGTAACGGCCAAGGCCTGAGGTACATCCCATGCCATTGATGAAATTCAAGCCCACCTCCCCCGGCCGCCGTTCGGCCGTGCGCGTGGTCACGCCCGACCTGCACAAGGGTGCTCCGCACGCCGCGCTCGTCGAGTCGCAGAGCCGCTCGGGTGGTCGTAACCACCACGGCCGCATCACCGTGCGTCACGTCGGTGGTGGTGCCAAGCAGCACTACCGCATCATCGACTTCAAGCGCAACAAGCTGGGCATCCCGGCGCGCGTGGAACGCATCGAATACGATCCGAACCGCACCGCCCACATCGCCCTGCTGTGCTACGTCGACGGCGAGCGTCGCTACATCATCGCCCCGAAGGGTCTGAAGGCTGGTGATCAGGTGATCGCTGGTTCGGACGCCCCGATCAAGGCGGGCAACACCCTGCCGCTGCGCAACATCCCGGTCGGTACCACCATCCACTGCATCGAACTGAAGCCCGGCAAGGGCGCTCAGATCGCCCGCGCCGCTGGTGCGGCCGTGCAGCTGGTGGCTCGCGAAGGCATCTACGCCACCCTGCGCCTGCGCTCGGGTGAAATGCGTAAGGTCCCGGTCGAGTGCTGCGCCACCATCGGCGAAGTCGGCAACGACGAGCACAGCCTGGAAAAGCTGGGCAAGGCCGGTGCCAAGCGCTGGCGCGGCGTCCGCCCGACCGTTCGTGGTGCTGCCATGAACCCGGTTGACCACCCGCACGGTGGTGGTGAGGCGAAGGCCGGCCAGGGTAACCCGCATCCGGTCACCCCGTGGGGTGTCCCGACCAAGGGTTACAAGACGCGCCATAACAAGCGCACTCAGCAGTTCATCGTCCGCGATCGTAGGGGCTAATCGACCATGGCACGTTCACTCAAGAAGGGCCCGTTCGTCGATCACCACCTCGTCAAGAAGGTGGAGGCCGCTGCGGGCAGCAAGAAGCCGATCAAGACCTGGTCGCGCCGTTCGATGATCCTGCCTGACATGGTAGGCGTCACCATTGCCGTGCATAACGGCAAGAACCACATCCCGGTTCTCGTCAACGAGAACATGGTCGGCCACAAGCTCGGCGAATTTGCCATCACCCGGACCTTCAAGGGTCACGGTGGTGACAAGAAGTCGGGCAAGTAAGGAGAGATGACAATGGAAGCGAAAGCCATCCTGCGCACCGCGCGCATCTCCCCGCAGAAGGCACGTCTGGTCGCTGACCAGGTGCGCGGTCTGCCGGCCGAGCGTGCCGTCAACCTGCTGAAGTTCTCGGACAAGAAGGCTGCCCACCTGATCAAGAAGGTGGTGGAGTCGGCTATTGCAAATGCCGAGAACAACCAGGGCGCCGACGT
Source organism: Stenotrophomonas sp. AN71 (assembly GCF_050435725.1). Taxonomy (NCBI): domain Bacteria; kingdom Pseudomonadati; phylum Pseudomonadota; class Gammaproteobacteria; order Lysobacterales; family Lysobacteraceae; genus Stenotrophomonas; species Stenotrophomonas sp. AN71. The sequence continues at coordinate 52,425 of NZ_JBNDKU010000005.1, forward strand.
CGACGAGCTGAAGGTTCAGACCATCATGGTTGATGAAGGTCCGACCCTGAAGCGTTTCATGGCGCGGGCGAAAGGCCGCGGTACCCGCATCCTCAAGCGCACCAGCCACATCACTGTGGTTGTGGGCGCCGGCAAGTAAGCGGATAAGGAAAAGACCATGGGTCATAAAGTTCATCCGATTGGTATCCGTCTCGGTATTTCCAAGGACTGGAACTCCAAGTGGTACGCCAACAAGGCCGAGTTCGCTGGTTACCTGGCAGCCGACCTGAAAGTTCGCGAAATGCTGCGCAAGAAGCTGGCTCAGGCCGGCATCAGCAAGATCCTGATCGAGCGTCCGGCCAAGACCGCTCGCGTGACGATCCACACCGCCCGTCCGGGCGTGGTGATCGGCAAGCGCGGTGAGGACATCGAGAAGCTGCGCAAGGAAGTGAGCGAGATGATGGGCGTCCCGGCGCACATCAACGTCACCGAAGTGCGCAAGCCGGAGCTGGACGCACAGCTGGTTGCCGAATCGATCGCTCAGCAGCTGGAGCGTCGCATCATGTTCCGCCGCGCAATGAAGCGCTCGGTGGGCAACGCGATGCGCCTGGGTGCCCTGGGCATCAAGGTCAACGTGGGTGGCCGCCTCAACGGTGCTGAAATCGCCCGTTCGGAGTGGTACCGCGAAGGCCGCGTGCCGCTGCACACCCTGCGTGCCGACATCGACTACGGCTTCGCTGAAGCCAAGACGACCTACGGCATCATCGGCATCAAGGTCTGGATCTACAAGGGCGAGGTCTTCGACTTCTCCCAGGTTGGCCAGGAAAAGCAGGACGACACCCCGTCGCGCAACGATCGTCACGATCGTGGTGACCGTGGTGACCGTCAGCGCCCGGCTCGTGAAGCGAGGTAACGACAATGTTGCAACCCAAGCGAACCAAGTACCGCAAGGTACACAAGGGCCGTAACGAAGGCCTGAGCTGGAGCGCCAACGCTGTCAGCTTCGGCGAGTACGGCCTGAAGGCAACCGCACACGGTCAGCTGACCGCGCGTCAGATCGAAGCGGCTCGCCGCTCGATCAGCCGCTACGTCAAGCGCGGCGGCAAGATGTGGATCCGCGTGTTCCCCGACAAGCCCATCACCAAGAAGCCCATCGAAGTTCGAATGGGTTCGGGTAAGGGCAACGTGGAATACTGGGTGGCCCAGATCCAGCCCGGCCGCATGATCTATGAAATCGAGGGTGTTTCCGAGGAAGTGGCTCGCGAGGCGTTCCGCCTGGCCGCCGCCAAGCTCTCGGTCACCACCACTTTCGTGACCCGTACGGTGCGCTGATGGATATCAAAACTCTCCGTGAAAAGTCGGCTGACGAACTGAAGGCCCACCTGATCGACCTGCGTAAGGAACAGTTCTCTGTCCGTATGCAGCAGGTCACCGGCCAGCTGCCGAAGACCCACGACATCCGCCGGGTCCGTCGCGAGATTGCTCGCGTCAAGACCCTGCTCGGCAGCACGAAGTAAGGATGGCCGCTATGAGCGACAATACTGAAAACAAGGCGCTGCGCACGGTCGAAGGCCGTGTCGTCAGCAATAAGATGGACAAGACGGTTACCGTCCTGGTTGAGCGTCAGGTCAAGCACGCGCTGTACGGCAAGTACATCAAGCGCTCGACGAAGCTGCACGCCCACGATGCCGACAACGCCTGCAAGGAAGGCGATGTCGTCCGCGTGACCGAGATTGCTCCGATGTCCAAGACCAAGAACTGGCGCGTGGTGGAAGTCATCACGCGTGCGGCTGAATAAGGAGTCTGAATCATGATCCAGATGCAGAGCTACCTTGACGTCGCGGACAATTCGGGTGCCAAGCAGGTGATGTGCTTCAAGGTGCTGGGTGGTTCCAAGCGCCGTTACGCCGGTATCGGCGACATCATCAAGGTCACCGTGAAGGATGCGATTCCGCGCGGCAAGGTCAAGAAGGGTGAAGTGTATGACGCCGTCGTGGTGCGTACCCGCAAGGGTGTGCGTCGCGCCGATGGCTCGCTGATCCGCTTCGACGGCAACGCTGCCGTTCTGCTGAACAACAAGCAGGAGCCGATCGGCACCCGTATCTTCGGGCCGGTGACCCGTGAACTTCGTTCGGAGAAGTTCATGAAGATCGTCTCGCTCGCTCCCGAAGTGCTGTGAGCGACAGGAGATAATCATGGCTAACCGTATCAAGAAGGGCGACCAGGTTGTCGTCAACGCCGGCAAGGACAAGGGCAAGCAGGGCGAAATCGTCCGCGTCGACGGCGACCGTGTGGTCGTCGCCAACGTGAACATCGTCAAGCGCCACACCAAGCCGAACCCGCAGGCAGGTGTTGCCGGCGGCGTGGTCGAGCGTGAAGCGTCGATCCATATCTCCAACGTGAATGTGCTGAACCCGGCTTCGGGCAAGGGCGAACGCGTTGGCTTCAAGGTGCTGGAGGATGGACGCAAACTGCGTGTGTTCCGCTCCAGCGGTGAGGCGCTTGACGCCTGAGGAATGTGAAGATGACTTCCCGTCTCGAAAAGTTCTACAAGGAAGAAGTGGTGCCGGCGCTGATGAAGCAGTTCGGCTACACCAATCCGATGGAAGTGCCGAAGCTCGTCAAGGTCACCCTGAACATGGGTGTCGGCGAAGCGGCCACCAACAAGAAGATCCTGGAAAACGCCGTCGGCGACATGACCAAGATTTCCGGCCAGAAGCCGGTTGTCACCAAGTCGCGTATCTCGGTTGCGTCGTTCAAGATCCGTGATGGTTGGCCGATCGGCTGCAAGACCACGCTGCGTCGCCACAAGATGTACGAGTTCCTGGACCGCCTGATCAACATCTCGCTGCCGCGCGTGCGCGACTTCCGTGGTGTTTCCGGTCGTTCCTTCGACGGTCGCGGCAACTTCAACATGGGTGTGAAGGAACAGATCATCTTCCCGGAAATCGACTTCGACGCTGTCGACGCGATCCGCGGCATGGATATCGCCATCACCACCACTGCGAAGACCGACGCGGAAGCGAAGGCGCTGCTGGCAGCGTTCAAGTTCCCGTTCCGTAACTGATCTGTCGAGGAAACCGAAATGGCAAAGACCTCCATGGTCAACCGCGACATCAAGCGGGAAAAGCTGGCCAAGAAGTACGCTGACAAGCGTGCGGCTCTGAAGAAGATCGTGTCCTCGGTGGACGCGAGCTACGAAGAGAAGATCGACGCCGCAACCAAGCTGGCCAAGCTGCCGCGCGATTCGTCGCCGAGCCGCCAGCGTAATCGTTGCGAGCTGTCGGGCCGTCCGCGTGGCGTCTACAGCAAGTTCGGCCTCGGCCGTAACAAGCTGCGTGAAGCCACCATGCGTGGCGACGTCCCGGGTCTGCGCAAGGCCAGCTGGTAATCCCAGCCGGTCCTGCGATCAGGGGCCTCTTCGGGGGCTCCTGAACCGGGGAGGGAAGGTGTTCAGCTTTCCCTCTGTGAAAAAACCTGAAGAGCCCGACGCAAGTCGGGCTCTTTTGGCGTATACTCCCGCGTCTTGCCCTGCGCAAAGCGTGAGGGGTAGGGGGCCTGGCCCGTTTCCAGGAGACAACAGATTTTCGCGAAAGCGGATATCGGTGCACTCAAAGGTACTCATATGAGCATGACTGATCCCATCGCCGACCTGCTGGTCCGCATCAAGAATGCGGCCGCGGTTGGCAAGCAGACGGTGAAAGCCCCGTCGTCCAAGATCAAGGTTGCGATCGCCCAGGTCCTGAAGGACGAGGGTTACATCGCCGACCTGCGCGTGACCCCGCTGGAAAACAACAAGTCCGAGCTGGAAATCGTGCTGAAGTATTTCGAAGGCAAGCCGGTCATCGCGACCCTGAAGCGCTTCTCGCGTTCGGGCCTGCGTCAGTACCGCGGCAAGAGCGAGCTGCCGAAGGTCATGAACGGCCTGGGTATCTCCATCATTTCCACCTCCAAGGGCATCATGACTGATGCGCAGGCGCGCCAGCTGGGCGTCGGCGGCGAAGTCCTGTGCTTCGTGGCCTAAGGCGAAAGGAGTAGAACTATGTCCCGCGTAGCCAAGAAGCCGATCGACCTGGGTAAGGTTGAACTGAACGTCCAGTCGGACAGCGTCACCGCCAAGGGCCCGAAGGGCACCCTGTCGCTGGCCAAGCCGGCCGGTATTGCCATCAACGTCGACAACGGCGTTGCCACCCTGAGCACCGACAACGTGGAGCTGGTCGCGCTGACCGGTACCGTTCGCGCGATCCTGGCCAACATGGTCAAGGGCGTGTCCGACGGTTTCGAGCGCAAGCTGGAGCTGGTCGGCGTGGGTTACCGTGCCGCCATGCAGGGCAAGGATCTGAGCCTGTCGCTCGGCTTCTCGCACCCGGTCGTGTTCGTGGCGCCGGAAGGTATCACCATCACCACCCCGACCCAGACCGAGATCCTGGTCCAGGGCGCGGACAAGCAGGTGGTCGGTGAAGTCGCCGCCAAGATCCGTGCGTTCCGCAAGCCGGAACCGTACAAGGGCAAGGGCGTGAAGTACTCCGACGAAGTCATCATCCGTAAGGAAGCCAAGAAGGCCTAATTAGGTCCTTCCGCTTTCAAGGGAAAAACAAAATGAACAAGAACATCGCCCGCCTGCGTCGCGCCAAGTCGACCCGCGCCCACATCCGTGAGCTCGGCGTTGCCCGCCTGTCGGTGCTGCGCACCGGTCAGCACCTGTACGCGCAGGTCTTCACCGCTGACGGTTCCAAGGTGCTGGCTGCTGCCAACACCACCCAGGCCGACATCAAGGAAGGCCTGAAGAACGGCAAGAACGCCGACGCCGCTGCCAAGGTTGGCCGCATCGTCGCTGAGCGCGCCAAGGCCGCCGGCGTCGAGAAGGTTGCCTTCGATCGTTCGGGCTACCGCTACCACGGCCGCATCAAGGCCCTGGCAGAAGCCGCCCGCGAAGCCGGCCTGCAGTTCTAAGGGATAAGGGCAGGGGGCTCATCGCCTCCTGCCCGCCTGCTCGCCAGCCTGAGTGAGGCTGGGCGGCGCCGCTCTTCTGCAGCGGCCCACCGCAACAACGCACCGCTCCACAACCATAAGCGGCCTCGAGCCGTACATACCCAAACTACCAAGGAATCAAGATGGCAGAAGAGCGTCAGCAGCGGGGTCGCGATCGCGACCGTAACCGCGAAGAGAAAGTCGACGACGGCATGATCGAAAAGCTGGTCGCGGTCAACCGCGTCAGCAAGACCGTGAAGGGTGGTCGTCAGTTCACCTTCACCGCCCTGACCGTCGTCGGCGACGGCGAAGGCAAGGTCGGTTTCGGTTATGGCAAGGCCCGTGAAGTGCCGGTCGCCATCCAGAAGTCGATGGAGCAGGCTCGCAAGAACCTGGTCAGCGTCGACCTGAACAACGGCACCCTGTGGCACACCATCAAGGATGGTCACGGCGCAGCCCGCGTGTTCATGCAGCCGGCTTCGGAAGGTACGGGCGTCATCGCCGGCGGTGCCATGCGCGCCGTGCTGGAAGCGGTTGGCGTGAAGAACGTGCTGGCCAAGGCCACCGGTTCGCGCAACCCGATCAACCTGGTGCGTGCCACCGTGAAGGGCCTGTCTGCTGCGCAGTCGCCGGCTCGCATCGCGGCCAAGCGCGGCAAGAAGGTGGAGGAACTCAACCATGGCTAATGAGTCCAACAAGACTGTGAAGGTGCGCCTGGTGCGCGGCCTGCGTGGTGCTCAGTCGCGTCACCGCCTGTCGGTGCGTGCTCTGGGCCTGAACAAGCTCAACGATGTTCGTGAACTGAAGGACAGCCCGCAGGTTCGCGGCCTGATCAATACCGTTCACTACCTCGTCAAGGTTGAGGAGTAATCGATCATGACTCTGCGTCTCAATGAACTGAGCCCGGCACCGGGCGCCCGCACCGAGCGCACCCGCGTCGGTCGCGGTATCGGCTCGGGCCTGGGCAAGACTGCCGGCCGCGGCCACAAGGGTTCGTTCGCCCGTAAGGGTGGCGGCAAGATCAAGGCTGGCTTCGAAGGCGGCCAGACCCCCATGCAGCGTCGTCTGCCGAAGATCGGCTTCCGTTCGCCGATCGCCAAGGACACCGCTGAAGTGCTGCTGTACGCGCTGGACAAGCTGCCGGCCGGTGAGATCGACTTCGCCGCCCTGCGTGCTGCCAAGCTGGTCCCGAGCACTGCAAAGAAGGCCAAGGTCGTCGTCAAGGGCGAAGTGACCAAGGCGTTCACCCTGAAGGGTATTGCTGCCACGGCTGGTGCCAAGGCCGCGATCGAAGCTGCCGGCGGCAGCGTGACGGAGTAAGAAAATCATGGCGCAAGCTGGCATCGGTAACCTCGCGGGCGGAATGGGCAAGTTCACTGAACTTCGCCAACGTTTGCTGTTCGTCGTCGGGGCTTTGATCGTCTATCGCATCGGCTGCTATGTGCCGGTGCCGGGCGTCAATCCCGATGCCATGCTTGCCATGATGCAACAGCAGGGCGGCGGCATCGTGGACATGTTCAACATGTTCTCGGGCGGCGCCCTGCACCGTTTCAGCATCTTCGCGCTGAACGTGATGCCGTACATCTCGGCATCGATCGTGATGCAGCTGGCCGTGCACATCTTCCCCGCCCTGAAGGCGATGCAGAAGGAAGGTGAGTCCGGTCGCCGCAAGATCACCCAGTATTCGCGCATCGGCGCCGTGCTGCTGGCAGTGGTGCAGGGCGGTTCGATCGCGCTGGCCCTGCAGGGCCAGGTTTCGCCGTCGGGCGCTCCGGTTGTGTACGCACCAGGCATGGGCTTCGTGCTCACCGCCGTGGTCGCGCTGACCGCCGGCACCATGTTCCTGATGTGGGTCGGTGAGCAGGTCACCGAGCGCGGCATCGGCAACGGCGTGTCGCTGATCATCTTCGCCGGTATCGTGGCGGGCCTGCCGGGTGCGGTCATCCACACCTTTGACGCCTACCGCGACGGCAACATCCAGTTCATCCAGCTGCTGCTGATCGCCATCGTCGTGCTCGCCTTCACCTTCTTCGTGGTGTTCGTCGAGCGTGGCCAGCGCCGGATCACGGTCAATTACGCGCGCCGCCAGGGCGGTCGCAACGCGTACATGAACCAGACCTCGTTCCTGCCGCTGAAGCTCAACATGGCCGGCGTCATCCCGGCGATCTTCGCCTCGAGCCTGCTGGCCTTCCCGGCAACCCTGGCCATGTGGTCCGGCCAGGCGGCCAACCAGAGCAACTTCGGCCAGATCCTGCAGAAGGTCGCCAACGCGCTGGGCCCGGGCGAGCCGCTGCACATGATCGTGTTCGCTGCGCTGATCACCGGTTTCGCGTTCTTCTATACCGCGCTGGTGTTCAACTCGCAGGAAACCGCCGACAACCTGAAGAAGTCGGGCGCGCTGATTCCGGGCATCCGTCCGGGCAAGGCCACTGCCGATTACATCGACGGTGTGCTGACCCGCCTGACTGCCGCCGGCTCGGCTTATCTGGTGATCGTCTGCCTGCTGCCGGAACTGATGCGCACGCAGCTGAACGCCTCGTTCTACTTCGGTGGTACGTCGCTGCTGATCGTGGTGGTGGTGGTGATGGACTTCATCGCCCAGGTGCAGGCGCACCTGATGTCGCACCAGTACGAGAGCCTGTTGAAGAAGGCCAACCTGAAGGGTGGCAACCGCGGCGGTTTTGCTCGCGGCTGATAGGCCTGTTATACTTTCGTCTTCCTGACGTGATGGTCCCTCCGCTTCGCGGACTCCGGCCACACAAACGAAGGGCGGCCCCCGCAGCGGTTCCGGGTGGGGGTGTGATGAGGTGGTCCTGCGCTGGAGTAGCGCGGGCGGCCCTGGGGGGGAACCCCTGGTCCAACCCCATCCGGCGCCGGAGCCTGGGCACACTCCCCAGGCCGGGTTCATGAAACCAATGGTTTCACGGGCTTCCATGTAAACCGGAACCTTGTTAGTATCGCTAGTTCACTTTTTTGATCCATCCTGCCGGATTGGCGTGCCCGAGGCGCGCTGTCGGCCATCACTCAGCTGGAGAACCGCGTCATGGCGCGTATTGCAGGCGTCAACCTGCCAGCCCAGAAGCACGTCTGGGTCGGGTTGCAAAGCATTTACGGCATCGGCCGTACCCGTTCGAAGAAGGTCTGCGAAGTCGCAGGCGTTGCTTCGACCACCAAGATCCGCGATCTGTCGGAGCCGGAAATCGAGCGCCTGCGCGCCGAAGTCGGCAAGTACATCGTGGAAGGCGATCTGCGCCGTGAGATCGGCATCGCGATCAAGCGCCTGATGGACCTGGGCTGCTACCGCGGCCTGCGTCACCGTCGTGGCCTCCCGCTGCGTGGCCAGCGCACCCGTACCAACGCCCGCACCCGCAAGGGCCCGCGCAAGGCGATCAGGAAGTAAGGGACCTATAAATGGCTAAGCCCGCTGCTAAGACCAAGAAGAAGATCAAGCGCGTCGTCACCGACGGCGTCGCCCACGTCCACGCTTCGTTCAACAACACCATCGTCACCATCACCGACCGCCAGGGCAACGCTCTGTCGTGGGCAACCTCCGGTGGCGCTGGCTTCCGCGGTTCGCGCAAGTCGACCCCGTTCGCTGCCCAGGTGGCCGCTGAAAAGGCCGGTCGCGCTGCGCTGGACTACGGCGTGAAGTCGCTGGAAGTCCGCATCAAGGGCCCGGGTCCGGGTCGTGAGTCGGCCGTGCGTTCGTTGAACAACGTCGGCTACAAGATCACCAACATCATCGACGTGACGCCTATCCCGCACAACGGGTGCCGTCCGCCGAAGAAGCGTCGCGTCTAAAGGGAGCGATAAGAAATGGCTCGTTATATCGGTCCTACCTGTAAGCTCGCCCGTCGCGAAGGCGCCGACCTGTCCCTGAAGAGCCCGGCGCGTGCGCTGGACTCCAAGTGCAAGCTGGAGCAGAAGCCCGGCCAGCACGGCGCCACTGCCCGTAAGGGCAAGCTGTCCGACTACGCCACCCAGCTGCGTGAAAAGCAGAAGGTCAAGCGTATCTACGGCCTGCTGGAGCGTCAGTTCCGCAACTACTACAAGAAGGCCTCGACCAAGAAGGGCAACACCGGCGAGAACCTGCTGCAGCTGCTGGAAACCCGCCTGGACAACGTCGTCTACCGCATGGGCTTCGCCGTGACCCGTCCGGCTGCCCGTCAGCTGGTGTCGCACCGCGGCGTCACCGTGAATGGCAAGTCGGTCAACCTGGCTTCGTACCAGGTCAAGGCTGGCGACGCCATCGCTCTGTCTGAAAAGGCTGCCAAGCAGCTGCGCGTCCAGGAAGCCCTGACCGTCGCCGCCCAGCATGACCTGAGCCCGTCGTGGGTTGAAGTGGATTCCGGCAAGTTCACCGGTATCTTCAAGGCTGTTCCGGATCGTTCGGATCTGCCTGCGGACATCAACGAAGCGCTGATCGTCGAGCTGTATTCGAAGTAATTCACATTGGAGAGCCCCCGGCGACGGCCGGGGGTTCACTAGGAGAACCCGCAACATGACGGTTACCGCCAACCAGGTTCTGCGTCCTCGCGGTCCGCAGATCGAACGCCTTACCGACACCCGTGCAAAGGTCGTTATCGAACCTTTGGAGCGGGGTTACGGGCATACGCTGGGCAATGCCCTGCGTCGCGTGCTGCTGTCGTCCATCCCGGGCTTCGCCATCACGGAAGTCGAAATCGACGGCGTGTTGCATGAGTACACCACGGTCGAAGGTCTGCAGGAGGACGTGCTCGAAGTCCTGCTGAACCTGAAGGACGTGGCCATCCGTATGCACTCCGGCGACAGCGCCACCCTGTCCCTGTCCAAGCAGGGCCCGGGCGTTGTCACCGCTGCCGACATCAAGGTCGACCACAATGTGGAAATCTTGAACGGCGACCATGTGATCTGCCACCTGACCAAGGATACGGCAGTCAACATGCGTCTGAAGATCGAACGTGGTTTCGGCTATCAGCCGGCTGCCGCGCGTCGTCGTCCGGACGAAGAAACCCGTGCCATCGGCCGCCTGGTCCTGGATGCCTCGTTCTCGCCGGTCCGCCGCGTCGCCTATGCCGTGGAAGCGGCTCGTGTCGAACAGCGTACCGACCTGGACAAGCTGGTCATCGATATCGAGACCAACGGCACCATCGATGCCGAGGAAGCTGTGCGCACCGCCGCCGACATCCTCAGCGACCAGCTGTCGGTGTTCGGTGACTTCACCCACCGCGACCGCGGTGCGGCCAAGCCGGCCAACAACGGCGTGGATCCGGTGCTGCTGCGCCCGATCGACGATCTGGAGCTGACCGTGCGTTCGGCCAACTGCCTGAAGGCTGAAAGCATCTACTACATCGGCGATCTGATCCAGAAGACCGAAGTGGAGCTGCTGAAGACCCCGAACCTGGGCAAGAAGTCGCTCACCGAAATCAAGGAAGTGCTGGCCCAGCGTGGCCTGTCGCTTGGCATGAAGCTGGAGAACTGGCCGCCGGCCGGCGTCGCCAGCCACGGCATGCTGGGCTGATATCGGTACTGCCTGAAGGCTCCACCGCTCGCGGTGGAGCCTTCAACGCAACGAAACATGCCATGACGAACCGAAGGTTCGCGGGCAGGTCGTCCAGGATGGGCGGCCAGGACCAACCGCAGTCCGCGTAGCAACGCCAGGATGGCGACAACGATCCGCACAGCCTCATCATTAACCAAGGAATATCACCATGCGTCACCAGAAGTCTGGCCGTAAGTTCAGCCGCACCAGCGCCCACCGCGAAGCGATGTTCAAGAACATGGCCGCCTCGCTGTTCAAGCACGAGCTGATCAAGACCACCCTGCCGAAGGCCAAGGAACTGCGTCGCGTTGCCGAGCCGCTGATCACCCTGGCCAAGGTCGACTCCGTCGCCAACCGTCGTCTGGCCTTCGCCCGCCTGCGCGACAACGAAGCCGTGGGCAACCTGTTCACCATCCTGGGCCCGCGCTATGCGAACCGTCCGGGCGGCTACCTGCGTCTGCTGAAGTGCGGCTTCCGCGCCGGCGACAACGCGCCGATGGCCTACGTCGAGCTGGTTGACCGTCCGGTCGTGGCCGAGGAAGTGGCCGAGTAATCGGACCGCTCCAACGCGACACAGCGAAAGCCCGGCAACCGCCGGGCTTTTGCGTTTCTGGTAGCGCCGGGCCATGCCCGGCGTTTCCGTTTCCGGGTCTTTCCGCTGCGCTCGCCGGGCATGGCCTAGTGCTACCTGCAACCCGCACCGTTCCGACAGGCGTCACCTGTGGCGGTTCGAATGGCGCGCACTCTCGGTTACGCTTGGCGCCTGATCCATTCGAGCGTTGGCGATGAATCCTCTGCGTTGGCCTTTCCGAGCCCAGTTCTTCCTGGGCTTCCTGATCTGCGTGGGCCTGCTGGGCTACGCGATCTTCCTGCAGCTGAAGATGGGCCTGGAACCGTGCCCGCTGTGCATCTTCCAGCGCCTGGCGTTCGCTGCGCTTGGTCTGCTGTTCCTGATCGGTGCGCTGCATGGGCCGTCCAACCGCCCCGGCCGTGCCACCTACGGCGTGCTCGCCTTCATTGCCGCTGCGGTGGGCGTCGGCATTGCCGCGCGCCATGTCTACGTGCAGATGCTGCCGCCGGAAATGGGCGCGACCTGCGGCCCGCCGTTGAGCTTCCTGCGCGAGACCATGGGGCCGCTGGAAGTGTTCCGCACGGTGCTGACCGGTACCGGCAACTGCGGCAACATCGATTGGACGTTCCTGGGCTTGACCATGCCGATGTGGTCTGGCGTGTGGTTCGTGTTGCTGGCGCTGTGGGCGCTGGTGGTGTCGCTGCGCAAGGTCAGGCGCTGAAGCGCAGCCACGCATGGCGTGGCTCTACTGGGTAGTGCCGGCCGCTGGCCGGCAACCCTTGGGCCGGCGCAGCCCCGTGCGAATGCCGGCCAGCGGCCGGCACTACCTCAGAAGTCCTGCTGCAGGCTCAGATACGCGCCGCGGCGTGGCCCCCACTGGGGGGCGAACACGCCGACGCCGCCGCCGTCACGCAGCTGGTAGCTGCGGTCCAGCGCGTTGATCAGCGCCAGCTGCACGTGAAGCGGGTGGCCGCTATCGGCATTGAAGTCGTGGCCGGCGCTGACGTTGACCTGCAGATACGACGGCAGCTCGCCGCCATTGGGGACACCCTCGATATCCGAACGCAGGCCGCTGCCGAACACGTAGTTGGCACCGATCCGGTTGTGGCCGGCGAAGGAATAGCTGAAACCGCCCGATGAAGTCAGCTTCTGGTCGTGATCAAGGTGGATCCAGTGCTCGGCCACGTAGGCCAGTGCGTCCGGATCGAGGTTGTACTGGCTGGTGATGACCTGGGTGCCGATCGCCTTGTTGTAGGCGGCATTGAGGTAGGCGCTGAACGGGCCGTTGCTGTAGTCGGCACTGAACTCCAGGCCGCGGATGTGCCCGCGCCGGTAGTTGAACGTCGAATAGATGTAGGCGGCGCCGAACTGGCCTTCGTCCTGCAGGCGCGCGACGCGACGGTCGTAGGCATCCAGGCCGAGCGTCAGGTGGTCGCCGAGCAGTTGGGAGACACCGATGTCGTAGTAGTCGCTGCGCTCGGCCAGCGGCGTGTTGTTGCCGCCGCTGGGCTGCTGGTTGGTGGTGCCGTCGTACAGCGCGATGTCGCTGCTGGCGATCAGTTCACTGGCAGGCGGCGTGAAGTAGCGCGAGTAGCCGGCATGCACGGTGGTGCTTGCGCTGGCATTCCAGACCACGCCGACGCGGGGGCTGAGCTGGCCCTCGGTATGGCCGAAGGCTTTGAAGCGGTCACCGCGCAGGCCGTAGTTGACGGTCCAGTCGTCGCCGATCTTCCATTCGTCCTGCACATACAGTGCCAGCGTGCTGGCGTGGAAAGCGCTGCGGTCGGGAATCAACAGCGGTGTGGTGCTGGATTGCTGGCCGGCATCATCGACCGGGAACACCCAGCTGTTGTTGCTGGCCCGCGCGTTCTCGTAGTTGCCGTACAGGCCGTAGCGCAGCGTGTGGTCGTTGCCCAGTGGCGTGGAGAAGTCCGCCTGCAGTGTGTTGGCGCGGTTGCTGCGCTGGACCTGCGAGGCGACGCCGCTGAACACCAGGTCGCCGACAACATCCGGGTTGAACGCCACATCGCTGTAGCGCTGCCCGGCCGAGAGCTGATAGCTGGTGGTGCCCAGCGTGCCCTGCAGCACCAGCATGCCGAAGCGCGTGGCCTCCCGCTGGGTTTCATCCAGCTGGCTGGAGTCGAACGTGGTGGTGTCCAGGTAACCGAACTGCGGGGTCTGCCCCGGATTGACCGGGATCTGGAAGCGGTTGTTGGCGAAGCCGGCGAGCACGCTCAGGCGGGTGTTCTCGTTGACCAGGTAGGTCAGGTCGGCGAATGCCTTGCCCTGATGGGTATCGTCATGCAGGGGCTTGCGCGTATTGGTGGGATTTTCCAGGCCGACCTCGTTCTGGTCGTAATTGCCGGTCAGGAACCAGCTCCAACGACCCTGGTTGCCCCACCAGGAGGCATTCGGATTGACCTTGCCGAACGAGCCGGCGGTGAGGCCGGCGCTGCCGCCGTTGCCAAGCTCGGCACCACTGCGTGTGGTGATGTCAACCACGGCGGCGGTGCGTTCACCGAACTGTGCCGGCAGCGCGCCGTCCATCAGCCGGATGCTCTTGATGGTGCGCGCATCCAGAGTCTGGCCAAAGCCGGAGATCGACTCGGGCAGCAGCACGCCATTGATGCGGTACTGCAGATTGGCGTGGTCGCCGCGCACGTGCACGCCGCCATAGGAATCCTGGACCACGCCGGGGGCCTGCAGCAGTATCTGGCTGAGCGGCGCGGAGGCGCCCAGCGGCTGCTTCTGGATGTCCTCGGCCGTGATCTGGTACTGGCTGCTGCCGATATCCGGCGACAGCGCGTTCCGGGCCTGGTCGAGCTGGGCGTGGACGGTGACGGCGTCCAGTTCCTTGACCGCAGGGGACGCGTCGTCGGCCGTTGCGGCGAAGGCGGGGAGGCTGGCCAGGGCCAGGGCGAAGGTGATGCCGGTAGCGAGCGGCGAGGGCTTCATGGGGAGGGACGGAGCCTGGGGCGTGGAAGGGGCCGATCCATGACGTATGAGTGTTACTCCGTAACAAATCATGCGCCTGTCCCGGCGGTCGTGGCCATGCCATGTCTGGCTGCTGGCGTTGCTCTTTTCCTGCCGTTCAGGCTCGCGGGCAACGCCGGTGGCCCTTTGCGACAGCGCCTGGCTCTGCGACCATGACCGCCCCCCACCCCGGAAGTCTGCAATGAGCCTGTCCGCCGTTCCGCCTGTTCCCGATCCTGCCGCGACCGCCGCTGGCGCTGCCTGGGCGCCGGAGAGCTGGCGCGGCAAGACTGCGCTGCAGATGCCGACCTATCCCGATCCGGTGGCGCTGGATGCTGCCCTGCATGAGCTGAAGCGGCTGCCGCCGCTGGTCACCTCATGGGAGATCCTGGCGCTGAAGCAGCAGCTGGCCGAGGCCCAGGAGGGCAAGCGCTTCCTGCTGCAGGGCGGCGACTGTGCCGAGAACTTCAGCGATTGCGAATCGGGCACCATCTCCAACCGGCTGAAGGTGCTGCTGCAGATGAGCCTGGTGCTGGTGCATGGCCTGCGCCAGCCGGTGATCCGGGTCGGCCGCTTCGCCGGCCAGTACGCCAAGCCGCGGTCGGCCGATACCGAGACCCGCGATGGCGTGACGCTGCCCAGCTACCGGGGCGATGTGATCAACGCGCCGGCCTTCACCGAGGCGGCGCGCCTGCCGGATCCGAAGCGGATGCTGCAGGCCCACGCGCATTCGGCGATGACGATGAACTTCGTGCGTGCGCTGATCGATGGTGGTTTCGCCGACCTGCATCATCCCGAGTACTGGAACCTGGACTGGGTGCGGCATTCGCCGCTGGCCGCGGACTACCAGAAGATGGTGGCTTCGATCGGCGATGCGGTGCACTTCATGGAGACCCTGGCCGGGGCCCGCGTGCACAACCTCAACCGTATCGATTTCTATACCTCGCACGAAGCGCTGCTGCTGCCCTATGAGCAGGCGCTGACCCGCCAGGTCCCACGCCAGCAGGGCTGGTTGAACCTGAGCACGCACTACCCGTGGATCGGCATGCGCACCGCCGCGCTCGATGGCGCGCACGTGGAGTATCTGCGTGGCGTGCGCAACCCGATCGCGATCAAGGTCGGGCCGTCGGTATCACCGGATCAGCTGCTGCGACTGATCGACGTGCTCAACCCACACGACGAACCGGGTCGCCTGAGCTTCATCCACCGCATGGGCGCGGCACAGATTGCTGAGAAGCTGCCGCCGCTGCTGGAGGCGGTCAAGCGGGACGGCCGCCGCGTGCTGTGGGTGTGCGATGCGATGCACGGCAATACCGAAAGCACCGCCAACGGTTTCAAGACGCGCCGTTTCGACAACGTGCGTGGCGAAGTGGAGATGTCGTTCGATCTGCATGCGGCCGCAGGCACGCGTCTGGGTGGCGTGCATCTGGAGCTGACCGGTGAAGACGTGACCGAATGCACCGGTGGCGCGCGTGAGTTGACCGAGCGTGACCTGGAGCGTGCGTATCGTTCGACGGTGGACCCGCGGTTGAACTACGAGCAGTCGCTGGAGATTGCGATGGCGATCGTGCGCAAGCAGGAGCAAGTGCGGTAAAGGGGATTCCGCAGGGCTTGCTGCCCTGCACCTGCTGGATCAACGTCGACTTCAACGTCAAATGCGGGCATTCCGTGGGAGGGCGGGGCGGCGTCGGAGTGCGGGGACGCCGTGAACCCATCCCTGGGGGCTTGGCAGCCGCATCCATGCGGCTGACACCCCGCACTCCGACACCGCCCCACCTTTGACAGGTTCACTCGGCTGTTGGTAGGTGTCGACCTTGGTCGATGCGGTAGATCCACGCCATGCGTGGATGCATTTCGATTCCAGTTCGGAACACTCGATTCCGATGGAGATTCATCCACGCATGGCGTGGATCTACTGCAGATCGCGGAAATCTGTCGAAGGCGGGGTGGGTCCGGCTGCGGGAGTGTCCGCGGCAAGGATGCCGCGGCCAAGCGCCGAACGCACAGCCGCCAGCGGCTGGGCCGGAACGCGAAGCGGGGTTCACGGCGTCTCCCGCAACCGGATCCACCCCGCCAATCTGCAGGAAACCTGCTTTTGCTGTTGCTCCAGCTGGTAGCAGGTGCAGGGCTGCAAGCCCTGCCGACCAACACCCTGCTTACGAACGGCTAACGTGACGCTCATGCATCATGCGCGAGGCTGTGCGCTTGCTGTTCGAGTGGAGGTGGCAACGGTGCAGTGGGAAAGTGCACAGGCGTATGCATGGCCGCTGGGATTGGCGGTGGTGGTGGGCGGCATCGGCGCGTGGTTGATCCTGTGGATCTACCATCGGCTGAAAGGGCGTGATCGCCGACGTGCACGCATCGGTCGCGTGCTGGGGTTGCCGATGGCAACCGCCTGGCCGCTGCTGCTGCTGATTCCTGCGCTGCAGGCCACGCCGTTGCAGGATCCGCTGCTGGCACACCTGCAGCACGTGCTGCACATCGCGTTGACCGCCTGCTTCATCTGGCTGCTGGTGAGAGCGGTGGCGGCGGGCGAGCGGGCGATCCTGCGCAGTCATCCCATCGACGTCTCCGACAATCTGGAGGCGCGACGCATCCAGACCCAGACACGGGTGCTCAGCCGTGTGCTGATGGGCGGCATCATCGTGCTCGGTGCATCGCTGGTGTTGCTGACCTTCCCGATGGTGCAGAAGATCGGCACTGCGCTGCTGGCATCGGCGGGCCTGATAGGCCTGGTGGCCGGCATTGCCGCCAAGCCGGTGTTCGGCAACCTGATTGCCGGCCTGCAGATCGCCCTGACCCAGCCGATCCGGCTGGACGATGTGGTGATCGTCGAGGGCGAGTGGGGGCGCATCGAAGAGATCGGCAGCAGCTACGTGGTGGTGCGCGTGTGGGATGAGCGGCGGATGGTGGTGCCGCTGACCTGGTTCATCGAGAACCCATTCCAGAACTGGACGCGGCGTAGTGCCGACCTGCTGGGTACGGCATTCCTGTGGCTGGATTACCGCGCGCCGATCGCGGCGATCCGCGCCGAGCTGGAGCGCATCTGTCGTGGTCAGGCGCTGTGGGATGGCCGGGTCTGCGTGACCCAGGTGACCGAAACCAGCGAGCGTGCGATCCAGGTACGCCTGCTTGTCAGCGCGCGCAGCTCGGGCGATGCCTTCGACCTGCGCTGCCTGGTGCGCGAGCGCATGCTCGACTTCCTGGCGCGCGAGCATCCGCAGTCGTTGCCGCAGGTGCGCGCGCGGCTGCAGCAGGAGGATGAGCGCGACATGCCGCGCGGACCGCGTGCGCGCGCCGCGGATGTGCGCTCGCCGGGTGCGGAGGATGGAGAGGCGGCGATCGTGCCGGTGGAGCCAGAATCCGGACGGTAGCGCCGGGCCATGCCCGGCGAGCGCAGCGGCGTCGCTCCATCCGCCGGGCATGGCCCGGCACTACCCCGGCGGCCAGCTCAAGGCTCGCCGGCGTCGATCAGCGTATCGGTGTCGAAGTGAGGGGGGCGCCGGGCACGGGTGCGCTGCTCGTAGGCGTAGGCCATCTCGATCAGCTTCGGCTCGCTCCAGGCGGTTCCCATGAACAACAGGCCGACCGGCAGGCCATCGATCTGGCCCATCGGCACGCTGAGGCTGGGATAGCCGGCCACGGCAGCGGCACTGTAGCTTTCGCCGGGGAAATCGTCGCCTTCGCTGCGGATCGGCCAGGCCACGCCGGTGGTCGGTGCCACCAGTGCATCAAGTTGATGGGCGGCCAGGGTGGCGTCGATGCCCTCTGGGCCGGCCATCCGGCGTGCATCGCTGCGCGCGCGGATGTAGGCGGGGTCGGCCAGGCCAGCGGTAGCGTCGGCCTCCACCAGCAGTTCCTGGCCGAACAGGCCCAGCTCCTGCTTGCTGTGCGCCTGGTTGAAAGCGATCAGTTCGGCGAGGCTGCGCAGCGGCGCGCGATGGGTGGTGAAGTAGCGCTCCAGCCCGGCCTTGAATTCATACAGCAGCACGGTGCGCTCGGCGTCGGCCCAGGCTCCCTGGTTGGCCAGTTCCACCGGCACCACCACCGCGCCGGCGCGGCGCAGCTCGGTGGCTGCCTGGTCGACCAGTGGCGGCATGCCGCGGTACTTCAGCAGCGGTGTCTGCAGCAGGCCGATACGCTTGCCTCGCAGCCCCTGTGGGTCCAGCCGTGCGGTGTAGTCGTAGACCGCGCGGCCCGGCATGGTCGCGGTGGCCGGGTCGGCGTCGTCTCGGCCAGCGATGGCGGTCAGCACGGCCGCGGCGTCGGCGACGCTGCGTGCCATCGGTCCGGCCGTGTCCTGGCTGAAGGAGATCGGGATGATGCCTTCACGGCTGACCAGGCCGACCGTGGGCTTCAGGCCGACCACACCGTTGATCGCCGCCGGGCAGACGATGCTGCCATCGGTTTCGGTGCCGATCGCCACGCTGGCCAGGTTGGCGGCCACGGCCACCGCGCTGCCGCTGCTGGAGCCGCAGGGTGAGTGGCTGATGCGGTAGGGGTTGCGGGTCTGGCCGCCGCGCGCGCTCCAGCCGGACACCGAATCGTTGCCGCGGAAATTGGCCCATTCGCTGAGATTGGTCTTGCCCAGCACCACCGCACCGGCATCGCGCAGGCGCCGCACCAGGTAGGCATCGTCCGGCCGGAAGCCCTGCAGGGCCAGCGAGCCGGCACTGGTGGCCATCGGCGCGGCGTTGATGTTGTCCTTCAACAGCACCGGAATGCCATGCAGCGGGCCGCGCAGGCGCCCGTTACGGCGCTCGCGATCACGCTCGGCAGCTTCCTTCAGGGCATCCGGGTTGAGCTCGATCACCGCGCGCAGGCGCGGTCCGGCGCGGTCCAGGCTGGCGATACGCTGCAGATAGGCCTGGGTCAGGGTGGTGCTGTCCAATGCGCCCGACGTCATCTGCGCCTGCAGGTCAGCGACATCGGTTTCAGCGTAGGGGAACGGCACGTTGCGGCTCGCCGGTTCGGCGGCATGGGCGCTCGAGGCGGCCGGGCTGCAGCCAGCAGAAAGCAGCGCAGGCAGCGCGGCGAGCAGGCAGGTCAGCAGAGGCGTCAAGGACGGGCGCATGGGGCGGCTTGGTCGGCTCCAATCCCCAGTGTAGCCGGTGCTCAGCGGTGGCGCTTGCGCAGGTCGCGGGCCAGGACGTAGACCACGATCAGGTTGATCGCCAGGATCGTCCAGGACGGCCAGCCAGGATGGCGGATGATCGCGAAGATATCGAAGGGCAGGTACAGGGACGCGGTCAGGCAGCCCAGCCAGGAGGCCCATGCCTTGGCCCGCCACAGGCCCCAGGCTTCGACCAGATGCAGCAGGCCGTAACCGATCATCCCCGCCGCGGCCAGGTGCACCGCGTCGGGGCTGATCATGTGCAGCAGCGAGGGCAGGGTGCCATGGTCCGGATCCAGGCTGAAACGCCGGATCAGGACCATGATGCCGTGCCGCAGCGGCTGCGGTCCGAGCACTTCCAGCCCGGTGGCAGCCAACAGCGCCAGCATCGCCTTGCTCGCTTCGAGCAGGGCGATGACATGGAGACCCGGATGCCGGTGAGGATCCGGGTTGTAGCTGCTCGGGTTCACGGGGTGTTGGCTCAGCCGCCGCGCGAAGCCTTCTTGCGGTCGCTTTCGGTCAGGAACTTCTTGCGCAGACGAATCTCCTTCGGGGTGATCTCGACCAGCTCGTCGTCTTCGATGAAGTCCAGGGCCTGTTCCAGCGAGTACTTGATCGCCGGGGTCAGCTGGATCGCGTCGTCCTTGCCCGAAGCGCGCATGTTGGTCAGCGGCTTGGTCTTGATCGCGTTGACGGTCAGGTCGTTGTCCTTGGAGTGGATACCGACCAGCTGACCTTCATACACGTTGTCGCCTTCAGCAGCGAACAGCTTGCCGCGTTCCTGCAGCGGGCCCAACGAGTAGGCCGGGGTGGCGCCCGGGGCATTGGCGATCATCACGCCGTTGATGCGCTTGGCGATCGCGCCCTGTTCCTTCGGACCGTAATGGTCGAACACGTGGAACAGCAGGCCCGAGCCCTGGGTGAGGGTCTTGAACTCGTTCTGGAAGCCGATCAGGCCACGGGCCGGGATCTGGTACTCAAGGCGCACGCGGCCCTTGCCGTCCGATTCCATGTTCTTCAGCTGGCCCTTGCGGGTGCCCAGCTTTTCCATCACGCCGCCCTGGTGGACTTCTTCGATATCCACCACCAGCTGCTCGATCGGCTCCATGGCCTGGCCGTCGATCTGCTTGATGATCACTTCCGGGCGCGACACGGCCAGCTCGTAGCCTTCACGGCGCATGTTCTCGATCAGCACCGACAGGTGCAGCTCGCCGCGGCCGGAGACCAGGAACTTGTCCGCGTCTTCCAGCTGCTCGACCTTCAGGGCCACGTTGTGGACCTGCTCGCGGTCCAGGCGGTCCTTGATCTGGCGGCTGGTCAGGAACTTGCCACCGGACAGATCCTTGTTGCCGGCGAACGGCGAGTTGTTGACCTGGAAGGTCATCGAGATGGTCGGCTCGTCGACGGTCAGTGCCGGCAGTGCTTCCGGGGTGTCCGGGGCGCACACGGTGTCGGAGATGGTCAGCTCCTGGATACCGGAGATGGCGACGATGTCACCGGCTTCGGCAGTGTCCTGCTCGATGCGCTCCAGGCCCAGGAAGCCCAGTACCTGCAGTACCTTGCCGGTGCGCTTCTTGCCTTCACGGTCGATCACCGCGACCTGCATGTTCTTCTTCAGGGTGCCGCGCTGGATGCGGCCGATGCCGATCACGCCCACGAAGTTGTTGTAGTCCAGCTGGCTGATGCGCATCTGGAACGGGCCTTCCGGATCCACTTCCGGCTTCGGCGCGTGCTGCATGATCGCTTCGTACAGCGCGGTCATGTCGCCGTCGCGCACGGTGTCTTCCAGGCCGGCGTAGCCGTTCAGGGCCGAGGCATAGACGATCGGGAAGTCCAGCTGCTCATTGGTGGCGCCGAGCTTGTCGAACAGGTCGAACACCTGGTCGATCACCCACTCCGGACGCGAGCCCGGGCGGTCGACCTTGTTGACCACGACGATCGGCTTGAAGCCCATCGCGAAGGCCTTCTGGGTCACGAAGCGGGTCTGCGGCATCGGACCGTCCATGGCGTCGACCAGGATCAGCACGGTGTCGACCATCGACAGCACGCGCTCGACCTCACCGCCGAAGTCGGCGTGGCCGGGGGTGTCGACGATGTTGATCCGGTTCTTGATACCGGTCTTCTTGTCTTCCCAGGTGATGGCGGTGTTCTTGGCCAGGATGGTGATGCCGCGTTCCTTTTCCTGGTCGTTGCTGTCCATCACGCGCTCGGCGAGGACGGTACGCTCGGACAAGGTGCCGGACTGCTTCAGCAGCTGGTCGACCAGGGTGGTCTTGCCATGGTCGACGTGGGCGACGATGGCGATGTTGCGAAGATTTTCGATGGACATACGAAAGGGGGCCAGTCGGCGCCGGATTTGGAAAAAGAAGTCCAACATTATACGTCGAACTTGACGATTCGCGAAAAGGTGGATTTCACGCAGGTCGTGGGGCCCATTCAGCTGGCTGTCCGAGGCTCCGGTCGAGGCCGCCAGGACCCGGCGACCCGGCTCCCCGTCCGGGGGCTGAAGCCGGGCTCTTCACCGATGGTCGAAGCCGCCGCCGACACGAGGCGGGTGTAAACTAGGTGGCTAGACGCATTCCCCTTTGCATCAAGGATCTTCATGTCCCTCATCGCCACTTTCGACACCACCCAGGGCCCGATCAAGGTCGAGCTGTTCGCCGACAAGGCGCCGCTGACCGTGGCCAACTTCGTGAACCTGGTCAAGCACGGCTTCTATGACGGCCTGATCTTCCACCGCGTGATCGCCGACTTCATGATCCAGGGCGGCTGCCCGCAGGGTCGTGGCACCGGCGGCCCGGGCTACAAGTTCGAAGACGAGAAGAATGGCGTGAAGCACGAAGTCGGCTCGCTGTCGATGGCCAATGCCGGCCCGAACACCAATGGCAGCCAGTTCTTCATCACCCACATCAAGACCGACTGGCTGGACGGCCGCCACACCGTCTTCGGCAAGGTCCTGGAAGGCCAGGCCATCGTCGATTCGGTCAAGCAGGGCGACGTGATCCATTCGATCACCCTGGAAGGCGACGTCGACGCCGTGCTGGCCGCCCAGGCCGACCGCGTCGCCGAGTGGAACAAGCACCTCGCCGCCTGATCCCCCTTCGAAACGGCCACCCACGGGTGGCCGTTTCCCTGTTCCCCGCCGCCCGCCAGGCCTGCGTGGCTCTGCCCGCGGCGTCCCATCAAACGCTCGCAAGCAAGAGGAAACCCCCATGAAAGCACCCGTTCGTGTTGCCGTGACCGGCGCCGCCGGCCAGATCGGTTATGCCCTGCTGTTCCGCATCGCCTCCGGCGAAATGCTGGGCAAGGACCAGCCGGTCATCCTGCAGCTGCTGGAACTGCCGGTCGACAAGGCCCAGGCCGCCCTGAAGGGCGTGATGATGGAGCTGGAAGACTGCGCCTTCCCGCTGCTGGCCGGCATGGTCGGCACCGATGACGCCGAAGTGGCGTTCAAGGACGCCGACATCGCCCTGCTGGTCGGCGCGCGTCCGCGCGGCCCGGGCATGGAGCGCAAGGACCTGCTGCTGGAAAACGCCAAGATCTTCACCGCCCAGGGCGCGGCGCTGAACAAGGTCGCCAGCCGTGACGTGAAGGTGCTGGTGGTCGGCAACCCGGCCAACACCAACGCCTACATCGCCATGAAGTCGGCCCCGGACCTGAAGCCGGAAAACTTCACCGCCATGCTGCGCCTGGACCACAACCGCGCCCTGAGCCAGCTGTCGGCCAAGCTCGGCAAGCCGGTCGGTGGCATGGAGAAGCTGGTCGTGTGGGGCAACCACAGCCCGACCATGTACCCGGATTACCGTTTCGCCACCGCCGATGGTGCGTCGATCGCCGATGCGATCAATGACCAGGAGTGGAACGCCAACACCTTCATTCCGACCGTCGGCAAGCGCGGCGCAGCGATCATCGAAGCCCGTGGCTCGTCTTCGGCTGCTTCGGCTGCCAACGCCGCCATCGACCACGTGCGTGACTGGGTGCTGGGCAGCAACGGCAAGTGGGTCACCATGGGCGTGCCGTCCGATGGTTCCTACGGCATTCCGGAAGGCGTGATCTTCGGCTTCGCGGTGACCACCGAGAACGGCAAGTACACCCTGGTGAAGGATCTGCCGATCGACGACTTCAGCCAGAAGTACATCGACAAGACCCTGGGCGAGCTGGAAGAAGAGCGCGCCGGCGTCGCCCACCTGCTGGGCTGATGCAGGCGGTATCGGCCCTGGCCGGTACGTCTTCCATCAAGGCAGGTGCCGACCGTTGGTCGGCACGCAGAAGGCGGGGAAGCTTCGGCTTCCCCGTTTTCATTTGGAATTCCTGGAACCGCATGATCCACCTGCATTACATCGATGACGCACTGCTGGTGGCCGAGAAGCCGGCCGGCCTGCTGTCCGTGCCTGGCCGCAGCGCCGAGAACCAGGACTGTGTGGTTGCGCGGTTGCAGGCGGTGTACCCCGATGCGCTGACCGTGCACCGGTTGGACCAGGTTACGTCCGGCCTGCTGCTGCACGCGCGCGGCAAGGACATGCAGGCAGCATTGTCGATGCAGTTCGAGCAACGCCAGGTCGGCAAGCGCTATGAAGCCGTCGTGCAGGGCCTGATCGAAGGCGAGGCCGGCGAAGTGGACCTGCCCTTGATCGTGGACTGGCCGAATCGGCCGAAGCAGAGAGTCGACCACGAACGCGGCAAGCCGGCGCTGACACGCTGGCGCGTACTTGCCCGTGACGGTGAAGCGCAGCGTACCCGCGTGGAGTTGGAGCCGGTCACCGGCCGCAGCCATCAATTGCGCCTGCACATGGCCAGCCTCGGCCATCCGATCGTCGGTGATGTGCTGTATGACGCCGCGCCGGCGCAGCGTGTGCATCTGCATGCGCGCAACCTGCAGTTCACCCATCCGGTGACGGGCGAGGCGCTCGCGTTCGAGTCCGCGACTCCGTTCTAGGGGTTCGGCAGGGCTTGCAGCCCTGCACCTGCTACGAGCCAGAGCAACGTCAACGTCAAAAGCGGGTTATCCGTGGGTTGGCGGGACGGTGTCGGAGTGCGGGGACGCCGCAAGTACGTCCCTGTAGGCTTGGCAGCCGCATCCATGCGGCTGGCACCCCGCACTCCGACACCGCCCCACCTTCGACAGGTTCCCGCGGCTGTTGGTAGGTGTCGACCTTGGTCGACACATCTGTCAGATATCGAATGAATCATCCACGCATGGCGTGGATCTACCGTGTCGACCAAGGTCGACACCCACTAGGGCAATACGCCGTTCCGACAGCTCGCAGAAAACTGTCGAAGGCGGGGTGGGTCCGGTTGCGGGAGTGTCCGCGGCATGGATGCCGCGGCCAAGCCCCCAGGGACGGGTTTACGGCGTCTCCCGCAACCGGACCCCCCGTCAACCCTCAGGAAACCAGCTCCTGCTGTTGCTTCGGCTTTGGCCCCTGCGCGTGCAGGGGCCAAAGCCCTGCAGAACAAACGCACCCCCTACCAAGGTAGGGCGGCCCGCACGGCAGCGCCGGACTATCCTCGAACCCATGACTTTGTCTGGGAGGGCTGCGTCATGAACTACGAGGAAACCTACCGTCGCTCGATCGACGAGCCGGAGGCCTTCTGGGGCGAGGAAGCCAAGCGCATCCACTGGCACAAACCACCACAGCAGGTGCTCGATTACAGCAATCCGCCGTTCCGACGCTGGTTCGTCGGTGGTGAAACCAATCTCTGCTACAACGCTGTCGATCGCCACCTGGCCGATCGCGCTGACCAGCTCGCGCTGGTCGCCATTTCCAGTGAAACCAACAGCACCCGCGAGATCACCTACCGGCAGCTGTATCGCGAAGTGAACGACTTCGCCGCCGTGCTCAAGCACCTCGGCGTCGGTCATGGTGACCGGGTGGTGATCTACATGCCGAACATGGCCGAGGCGGTGTTCGCGATGCTGGCCTGCGCGCGCATCGGCGCGGTGCATTCAGTGGTGTTCGGCGGCTTCGCCGCACATAACCTGGCACTGCGCATCGACGATGCCAAGCCCAGGCTGCTGATCGCGGCCGATGCCGGCATGCGCGGTGGCAAGCTGATTCCCTACAAGCCGATGGTCGATGCCGCCTGCGCTGAAGCCAGCGCGCCGCCACCGCATGTATTGATTGTCTCGCGCGGGCTGGATGCCGCCGAGCCGCGTGTGCCCGGCCGCGATGTGGAGTACGCCACGCTGCGTGCGCAGGTTGGTGAAGTCGATGTGCCGGTGCAATGGCTGGAGGCAAGCGAACCGAGCTATCTGCTGTACACGTCCGGCACCACCGGCAAGCCGAAAGGCGTGCAGCGCGATGTCGGTGGCTATGCGGTGGCGATGGCGCAGTCGATGGAAACCGTGTTCGACTGCAAGCCGGGGCAGGTGATGTTTTCCACCTCGGATGTGGGCTGGGCCGTCGGCCATTCCTACAACGTGTACGGTCCACTGATCGGTGGCTGCACCTCGCTGCTCTACGAAGGGCTGCCGACACATCCGGACCCGGGTATCTGGTGGGCGCTGTGCGAGCAGTACAACGTGCGCACCATGTTCTCTTCGCCCACCGCCATCCGCGTGCTGAAGAAGCACGACGCGGATTTCATCCATCGTCATGACCTGCGGGCGCTGAAGTACCTGTTCCTGGCTGGCGAGCCGTTGGACGAACCGACCGCGCACTGGATCAGCGACGCGCTCGGCAAGCCGATCATCGACAACTACTGGCAGACCGAAACCGGCTGGCCGGCATTGACTCTGCTGCCCGGGCTGGAGATGAAGCCGGTGCGCTTCGGTTCGCCCGGCTTCCCCAACCTCGGTTACCGGATGAAGGTGATCGACGAGAACACCGGTGAGGAAGTGGCGCCCGGGCAGAAGGGCGTGCTGGTGGTATCGCCGCCGCTGCCGCCGGGCTGCATGAGCACGGTGTGGAACGATGACAACCGTTTCCTGCAGAGCTACTTCAGCCATTTCAAGGAGCTGCTGTACAGCTCGCTGGACTGGGCGATCCGCGACGACGACGGTTACACCTTCATCCTTGGCCGCACCGATGATGTGATCAACGTGGCCGGCCATCGTCTTGGGACGCGCGAGATCGAGGAGGCCATCTCCGGCCACCCGCGCGTTGCCGAGGCGGCGGTGATCGGGGTCAAGGATGAGCTGAAGGGGCAGGTGCCGCTGGTGTTCGTCACCCTCAAGCAGGGACTGGAGGGCGAGGACCCTGCGCCGGTGGTGGCCGAGATGATGGCCGCGGTGACCACATCGCTCGGTGCGGTTGCACGCCCCGCGCATGTGCACGTAGTCAATGCGCTGCCCAAGACCCGTTCCGGCAA
The DNA here is from genome assembly GCF_050435725.1 of Stenotrophomonas sp. AN71. NCBI lineage: Bacteria > Pseudomonadati > Pseudomonadota > Gammaproteobacteria > Lysobacterales > Lysobacteraceae > Stenotrophomonas > Stenotrophomonas sp. AN71. The sequence continues at coordinate 78,864 of NZ_JBNDKU010000005.1, forward strand.
GCTGCTCCGACGCTCGCTGCAGGCGCTGGCCGAGCAGCGCGATCCAGGTGACCTGTCGACGCTGGATGACCCCGGCGCACTGGAGGAGATCCGCCGCGCGCTGGGGCGTTGACCCGGTAGTGCCGGCCGCCGGCCGGCATCCCCATCAATCCCCGGGTTGCCGGCCAGCGGCCGGCACTACCCTCAGCACTTGCGCTAAGCTCGGCCTGTCATCGACCTGCAACACGCGGCGCGCGCCGGGGAACGCGCGTGCCGCCCGGGGATGGCACCCAGGGGAGCGTGCCCGTGAGGGCGCGCTGGCATCGCACATCGTGGAAGGGGGAGTGATGGCATTGCTGCACGCCAAGACGGCCGCTGGCCGTCAGGAAATCGAGGACCGCGGTCGGCGCCTGCCGGCCGCCCTGCGTTCGATCCTGTTGATGGTCGATGGCCATCGCGATGACACCGAACTGCGCGGCCTGTTCGAAGGCCTGCGCGCGCCACCGGACGCACTGGAGCAGTTGGCTGTGCTGGGCCTGATCGAAGTGATCGGAGGCCGCGTCGATGCGGCACCGGCGCGCAGCATCAGCACCGGCCGTGAGCAGGACCCGGCGTTGTACCAGCAGTTGTACGACGCGATGAGCGAAGCGGTGCGCCGTCATCTCGGCCTGAAGGGCTACTTCATGCAGTTGAAGATCGAACGCTGCACCGACGCCTTGGCACTGGAACGCCTGTGCCCGGAACTGCTGGCGGCAGTGGGCAAGGCACGCAGCCCGGCGCTGGCCCAGCGCTGGTGGCAGGAAACCCAGGCGGCCCTGGTGAACGGCGGCGGCGAGGTCGTGCAGGCCTGAGTCACCCCGTAAAGTGACCGGTTCCCTTCCCCTCAAGGAGTCCCGCGTGCAGGACGACCACGACGATACCGACACCCCCGGCTGGGACGCGATCAACGCGGCGCTTGCGCCGCTGTACGCCGGCCAGGAACCCCGCCACTACGGCACGGCACTGCCCTATACGCTGGGTGGCCAGGATCCGCTGGATGGCATCAGCGTGTACTGGGCGGATGCACCGGTGCCGCACTGGCACTACATCACCTATGGCTTTTCCGAGCTGTACGCCAAGGAAAGCAGCGATGTCGACGCCAGCGGCTACGGTTTCGAGTTGACCTTCCGGCTGGCAGCCAGTGCAGGCGACAGCGCGGACAGCGCGCCGTCGGTGTGGCCGATGAACCTGCTGCAGAACCTGGCCCGCTATGTGTTTGGCAGTGGCAATGTGTTCGAGGACGGTCATCACCTCAATGCCAACGGACCGATCGCGCTGGAGACGGACACCCGGCTGTGCCATCTGGCCTTCATTGCAGACCCGCAGCTGGTGGCGCGCGATACCGCCAACGGCCATCTGCGGTTCCTGCAGCTGGTCGGCCTGACCGACGACGAGATGGAGGCGGTCAAGCGCTGGTCCACGCGGGGCGTGCTGCAGGTACTGCAGCCGGCGATGCCGTTGTGGATCACCGACCTGCGCCGCGGCAACCTGCTGGAGGATCCGGCGCTGGCAACGCAGGTGCGGGCCGGCAGCGAAGGCGAAGGCTCCAGCACCGGCATGCTGTTCATCGAGACGCTGGACTGGCGCCAGGACGCGGGCACCACCACGCTGGTGCTGGGCGCGGGGCAGGTCGCCAGCGTGTGCGAGTTGCTGCCGCTGCGCCTGCGCCATGGCAAGTCACTGGAGCTGGTGAGCCGCGAGCGGCAATGGGCATTCATCCCGGCCGGACACGGTGCAGCCAGCGAGGTGGCTGCCGACAGCGCGCGCTGGGTGCTGGACGAGGCCGGGCTGAAGGCGCTGGCCGGCGTGCGTGCCGAGCGCGGGATCTATCCGCTGGCGGACACGCTGCGCATTGAAGTGGTGCCGACGTACCTGCGCGATGCCAAGGGCGAGGTCATCCGCGAGATCGGCTGACCGCGCCGATGGCGCCGGTGGGGTCAGAGCCGCCTGCTGCGCAGGCGGATCCGACCCCGCCTCCGACCCCGGGGCAGGTCAGGCCAGGCCTTCGGCCTTCAGCGTGGCCTGCACGCCGGCGTCGGCGTCCATGCGCGCCTTGTAGGCGGCCAGGTTGTCCAGGCCGGACAGGTCGACCTTGGTGCCAGCGGCCCAGCGCAGGGTGATGTAGAAGTACGGATCGGCGTAGCTGCGGAAGCCTGCCAGCCAGGGCTTGTCGGCCAGCTGCTTGTCGGCGGTCTCGAACAGGCCACGCAGGCGCTTGTGTGCAGCGGAGCGGATGGCGTCGTATTGGCCTTCGTCGGCGATGAACTTGCCCGGTGCGAACAGCGGCGAGAACGCCGGGTGCACGTCGGAATTGACGAAGGCCAGCCAGCGGGTGGCTTCCGCACGCTGGCGCGCGCTGCCGTCGCCGCCGAGGCCGGCCTGCGGGAAGCTGTCGGCGATATAGCCCATGATCGCGGCGTTCTGCAGCAGCACGAAATCGCCATCGACCAGTGCGGGCACCGCACCGGCCGGATTGATCTTGAGGAATTCCGGACCCTTCAGGGTGTCCTTGTTCAGCAGTTCAACCTCGAACGGCTGGCCGGTCCACTGCAGGGCGATGTGGTCGGCGGTGGAACAGGCACCGGGCTTGCTGTACAGCTTCATGGAGACTCCAGGTGATGCGGGCGGGAAACACCCACTATCCCAGAGCCTGCCGGCAGGCGGCAACGCTGCCGCCAGCACGGATCGTTACGACTGCCGCGGCTTGAGGTTCTGCACCTTATAGAAGGTGTGATCGCCGATGGTGGCCACCTGGTAGGCATTGCGCCAGTTCGGGCTGGCGATCGACAGTGCGGCGAAGTGGCTGGCGCCGGGCACGATCTCGCGGCGCTCGCCGGCCGGCAGCGCCCAGTTGCGCTCGGCGTCGAAGGCCACGTTCATGGCCTCGCTCCAGGCCGCGTCGTTGCCCAGCTGGGTGCCGGGGGAGACGATGGTCGGGGCGAACTGCTTGCGCGCGGTGACCACCTGGCACATCGAGTCGCCCCACAGGCCACTGTCGAGACGGCGCAGGGCGACCTCGGCGACAGCTTGCTGTCCACGCAGGGTCTGGTCGCGGGCTTCCAGGTACACGGTGGTGCTCAAACACAGTGAATCGGCGGCCGGCTGCGGCAACAACTGCGACAGCCAGAGAATCCAGGCCAGTTTCATATAACTCCTTGCTCCGTATGGGCCGCACTCTCCGGTTCCGGCCGCGGGGCGGCAGGAAGCGGGGCACGACTTGGCGTCATGGGGAGGCGGCCATCGGGGCCGCCCCGTGGGCGGCCCCAAAAGAATCGATCAGTACCGATCGAGGGGGCCGCGCCGGCTCACCGGAAACTGGCTGGTGAGCGGAAAGATGGCGCAAGGTAGGGGGGGGAAGCCGAACGCATCGTGAACCACGCGGCTTGACATTCAGGTTGGGCAGGGGTGACGGAAATCACATTCCGCCCCCCATTCAGGTGCTCATCAGAGCGCAGCGGCGACGCGACTGCCCTGGTCGATGGCGCGTTTGGCATCCAATTCGGCGGCGACATCGGCGCCGCCGATCAGCTGCGCGCTGATGCCGGCGGCCTGCAGTTCGGCCTGCAGCGTACGGTTGGGTTCCTGCCCGGCGCAGATCACCACCTGGTCGACCGGCAGCAGCTGTTCGCTGCCGTCCACGCGGATGCGCAGGCCCTCGTCGTCCACGCCCAGGTACTCGACGCCACCGAGCATGCGCACGCCCTTCGCCTTCAGCGTGGCGCGGTGGATCCAGCCGGTGGTCTTGCCCAGGCGCGCGCCCGGCTTGCCCGGGCTGCGCTGCAGCAGCCACAGCCGGCGCGGCGAGGCCTCGGCCTGCGGCTGCGCCAGCGAACCCCGGGCCTCGAAGGTGCCGTCCACGCCCCATTCGGTCATCCAGCGCTGCGGGTCCAGCGACGGCGACTCACCGGCGTGGCTGAGGAACTCGCCGACATCGAAGCCGATGCCGCCGGCGCCGATGATCGCCGCATTGGCGCCGACCTCGACCCGGCCCAGCAACACGTCCAGGTAGCTGACCACTTTGGCGTGGTCGGCGCCGGGGAAGTCGACCTTGCGTGGGGTGATGCCGGTGGCCAGGACCACCTCGTCGAAGCCAGCCAATGCGGGGGCGTCGGCGCGGGTGCCCAGGCGCAGCTGTACACCCGTCTCGGCCAGCTTGTGGCGGAAGTAGCGCAGCGTCTCGTGGAACTCTTCCTTGCCGGGGATGCGCTTGGCCACGTTGAACTGGCCGCCGATCTCCTCGCCGGCATCGAACAGGGTGACCTGGTGGCCGCGCTCTGCGGCGACCGTGGCGCAGGCCAGGCCGGCCGGGCCTGCACCGACCACGGCGATCTTCTTCGGTGCGCTTGTGGGGCGATAGACCAGCTCGGTCTCGTGTGCGGCGCGCGGATTGACCAGGCAGCTGGCCAGCTTGTTCTCGAACACGTGGTCCAGGCAGGCCTGGTTGCAGGCGATGCAGGTGTTGATCGCGTCGGCGCGGCCGGCACGGGCCTTGTTGGGCCACTGCGGGTCGGCCAGCAGCGGGCGCGCCAGCGACACCATGTCGGCGCCGCCATCGGCCAGGATGCGCTCGGCAACCTCGGGCATGTTGATGCGGTTGGTCGCCACCAGCGGAACCTTTACGTGCGGCTTCAGCTTGGCGGTGACCCCGGCGAACGCAGCACGTGGCACCGAGGTCGCGATGGTCGGAATGCGCGCTTCATGCCAGCCGATGCCGGAATTGATGATCGTCGCACCGGCCGCCTCGATGGCCTGCGCCTGCTGCACGATTTCTTCCCAGTTGCTGCCGTCCTCGACCAGGTCGACCAACGACAGGCGGTAGATGATGATGAAGTCCGGGCCGCAGGCCTCGCGGATGCGGCGCACGATCTCCACCGCGAAGCGCATGCGCTGGCGCGCGTCGCCGCCCCAGGAATCGGTGCGCTTGTTGGTGCGCGGGGCGATGAACTCGTTGATGAGGTAGCCCTCCGAGCCCATCACTTCCACGCCGTCGTAGCCGGCCTCGCGGGCCAGCTTCGCGCTGCGTGCGTAGTCGGCGATGTGACGCTCGACGCCAGCGGCCGACAAGGCGCGCGGGGTGAACGGGTTGATCGGGGCCTTCAGCTTAGACGGGGCAACTGAGAGGGGGTGGTAGGCATAGCGTCCGGCGTGCAGCAGCTGCAGGCAGATCTTCGCGCCGTGCTGGTGCGCGGCGGCGGTGAGCTGCCGGTGCGGGCGCACCTCCCAGGGCCAGGACAGCTTGCCGCCGAACGGCTTGAGCCAGCCGACCACGTTCGGCGCGAAGCCGCCGGTGACGATCAGGCCAACGCCGCCCTCGGCGCGTTCGGCGAAGTAGGCCGCCAGCCGCGGGAAATCGCGCGCGCGGTCTTCCAGACCGGTATGCATCGAGCCCATCAATACGCGGTTGCGCAGCTGGGTGAAGCCCAGATCCAGCGGGGCGAAGAGGTGGGGATAGGCGCTTTCGTTGGCTGGCGACATGGTCGATACGCTTGCGTACGGAAGCGCGAAGCGTGCCCCGAAACCTTGCCCGGGGCAAGGGCTGCGGGGTAGTGCCGGCCGCTGGCCGGCATCCACGGTCGGTCAGGGCGCCTGCGGTTGCCGGCCAGCGGCCGGCACTACCGGCAGCGGTCGACCGATCCCGAACCAGCCCAGGGTTACCCCGCACAACGGGCCGATAAGCAGTGCGAAGGCAAGGGTGCCGAGGCCGATGTTGCCGCCCAGCCACCAGCCCAGCAGCAACACGCTGCCTTCGATCAGGCTGCGCACCTTCCAGATCGGCCAACCGGTACGGGCGTGCAGGCCGGTCATCAGGCCGTCGCGCGGGCCAGGCCCGAGCCGGGCGCCGATGTACAGGCCCGTGGCCAGTGCGACCAGCAGCATGCCTGCGCAGAACGTCGCCAGCTGCCAGCCGAGGCCGAGGGCCGGCGGCAGCAGCCACAGCCCGAACTGCGCGGACGGGCCGATCAGCAGCACGTTGAGCACGGTGCCGACGCCGGGCTTCTGCCGCAGCGGCCACCACAGCAGCAGCACCAGCGCGCCGATCACGTTGGTGGCCAGGCCGAACGACAACGGCGTCTGTGCGGCGATGCCCTGTGAGAGCACGTCCCATGGCGCGACACCGACGGCGGCACGGATCATCAGTGAAGCACCGAAGCCATACAGGAACAGGCCAGTGATCAGTTGCAACAGGCGCAGGGGCAGGGCGGTGGGCATGGGGGGCTCGGGGGAGGAGGTGTCTGTTACCACCCTAGTCCCGAGCGGGCTTCTTCAATAGATACAGATGCCGGTCAATCCACCCGCACAGGCGTGATCGGTAGCGTCAGTCGTCCCAACCCGCCAGCGCCAGCTTGCCGAGCGTGCGGCCGCTGGCCAGGCGCTGGTGCGCGGCGTCCAGGTTCACCGCATTGATCGTGCCCAGTGTCTCGCTGAGGGTGCCGCGCAGCTGGCCGGCGTCGATCATGCTGGCGGCGCGGCTGAGGATGCGGTGCTGCTCGATGCGGTCGGCGGTGGCGAAGCGCGAGCGTGCGAACATGAATTCCCAGTGGATGCCGATGCACTTGGCTTTGTAGGGATCGCCGATGCGCAGCGCACCACGCGGTTCGACGATCAGGCCGACATGGCCCTGCGGCGCCAGCACCTGGCCCAGTTCATCCCAGTAGTGGTCGGTGTCGGCCAGGTTGAGCGCGACCTGCACCGCGTCGATGCCCAGGGCCTGCAACTGGGGTGCCAGCGGCTGCCGATGGTCGATCACGTGCTGGGCCCCCATCTGCTGGCACCAGGCGACGGACGCCTCGCGCGAAGCGGTGGCGATCACGTTGAAACCGGCATGCCGGGCCAGCTGGATCGCCATCGATCCCACGCCGCCGGCGCCACCGACCACCAGCAGATGCTGGCCCGCGTGACGACGATCATCCAGCTGCAGGGGCATCCGCTGGAACAGCAGTTCCCAGGCCGTGAGCGTCGTCAGGGGCAGTGCGGCGGCTTCGGCGAAATCCAGCGTGGTCGGCTTGCGCGCGACCAAGCGTTCATCCACCCACTGGAACTGCGCGTTGCAGCCGGGGCGGGTGACATCGCCGGCGTAGTAGACCTCGTCACCGGACGCGAACAGGCTGGCCTCATCGCCGATTGCCTCGACCACGCCGGCCGCGTCCCAGCCCAGCACGCGCGGGACGTCGAGCGTGGCCGGATCGGTGGCCGCGCGCTGCTTGCCGTCGACCGGATTGACTGAAACCGCTTCGACCCGGATCAGCAGGTCGCGGCCGCTGGGAGGCAGGGGCGGGGGTAGCAGGACATCACGCAGCGCAGGGGCGTATTCACGACTCAGGGCGACGGCTTTCATCACGGCTCCAGCTGGGTTCGTCTCCCCATCATAAGGTTCCTCACCTTTCCCGGATCGTGCTGAACGCTGTGATGCCGCGCGGCGCGCAATATGTCGTTTTTCCCGCCTAAATCCCGTCAAACCCTTGCAGCGTGAGGGTCTTGCGGATTTTCATCATCCTGTATAGGGTTTCAACGTCGGACCGGTGGATGGTCGGGCGCAACACTTCACATGTTACGGGACTGTTAACATGACCTTCACCCGCCTGAGCATAATGTTCGCGGCGGTGGCGTGCTGAATCGGCTGTCGAGCTTCGACGCAGTAGTGCTGGCCCATGCCTCTACCGGTTTCATACCCCCGAAATAGGAGCTGTACTCAATGAACAAGAAGATCCTTACTGCCGCGCTGCTGGGCGGCCTGGCTTTTGCCCAGGCAGCTTCGGCGCAGGAGTTCGATGACCGCTGGTACCTGACCGGTTCGGCCGGCTTCAACTTCCAGAACAGCGACCGTCTGACCAATGACGCTCCGTTCGTGACCCTGGGCCTGGGCAAGTTCATCAGCCCGAACTGGTCGCTGGACGGTGAGCTGAACTACCAGAACCCGAACTTCGACAGCAACCAGGACCTGAACTGGTCGCAGTACGGCGCCTCGCTGGACCTGCGTCGCCACTTCATCAAGGAAGGCCGCGGCTGGAACCCGTACATCCTGGGTGGCCTGGGCTACCAGAAGTCGGAAGAGCAGTACGCCGCCCTGGACAACAACGGTCCGCGCAAGCGTAAGGACGGCAACGCGTCGGCCAAGCTGGGCGTCGGCCTGCAGACCACCTTCGAGAAGCGTGTTGCTGTCCGCGCCGAAGTGGCCTACCGCGCTGACTTCGACGACCAGAGCATCGCTGCCAAGGACAAGAGCTGGTTCGGCGACGTGCTGGCTTCGGTCGGCGTCGTGATCCCGCTGGGCCCGGCTCCGGTCGCGGCTGCTCCGGCTCCGGCTCCGGTTGCCCCGAGCTGCGCCGACCTGGACGACGACGGTGACGGCGTCAACAACTGCGACGACAAGTGCCCGAACTCGCAGCCGGGTCAGACCATCGGTCCGGACGGTTGCCCGGTGCCGGTCTCCATCGACCTGAAGGGCGTCAACTTCGACTTCGACAAGTCGAACCTGCGTCCGGACGCCGTGGCGATCCTGGGTGAAGCCACCGAGATCCTGAAGCGTTACCCGGATCTGCGCGTTGAAGTTGCCGGTCACACCGACTCGAAGGGTACCGACGCTTACAACCAGAAGCTGTCGGAGCGTCGTGCTACCGCCGTGTACAACTACCTGACCAAGAACGGCGTTGACGCCGGTCGCCTGGTCGGTCCGATCGGCTACGGCAAGAGCCGTCCGATTGCTCCGAACACCAACCCGGATGGTTCGGACAATCCGGAAGGTCGTGCGAAGAACCGTCGTACCGAGCTGAACGTCCAGAACTAATTTCTGACGCTCTGCCCGTAAGACACAGCAGGACCCGGCTTCGGCCGGGTCTTGTTGTTTCTGCGGTACGAAACCTGGAACGGCTGGCGTTCCGGGCAACCGCTCGTCGGTAATTTGCCCGCAAAACCAATGAGTTGGCGTATTCATTGAAAGTGGCGCTTGAAAGCTGTCGCGGCATTGCTACACTCGCCGCGTCACTTCCTTCCGTGGATGCCCCTCATGCTGCGCTCTGCATCGGCCGCCGTCCTGGCGCTGGCCCTGGTTCCCGCCGCCCACGCTGCGGTCGATTGCTCGGTCAACACCAGCGCCTCGCCGCTGCCGTTGCCGGCCACGACCATCGCGCCGGTGGCCGACGAGCTGTACATCCGTGGCAACCAGCTGGGCATGCCGTCCGGCGTGCTGAGCAGCAGCTACGATCCGTCGCAGTCGCTGGACCAGGTGCTGCAGCGACTGCGCATCGATGGCTGCCAGAACATCGCCAAGGCGATTCCGAGCGCACCGGCGGTGAAGCCGAACGATCCGGCGGCCTACAAGCCGCAGACCGAGTTCGACAACACGCCGTGGCGCTTCGACATGAGCCAGAACGGCAAGCGCATGACCGCCGAAGAGTTCGATGCCTGGATGAAGGCCCGTGGCGTGCGTGTGGTCAAGGCGCGCCCGGCTCCGGCAGCCACTCCGGCGGCAGCCGAAGCGCCGGCTGAAACCAAGCCGGTGGACAAGAAGTAATCGACGCGGGGAGCAGAGGCTTGCGCACGCGCCGCCCACCTGCTGCCCCCGCTGCCCGCTCCCACGCCTCGCGTGGGCGTGCGACTCCCGCTGCCACGCCCGCCGGTGTGCGCCATGGCCTGGCACGTGTGCTGTCCAAGGCCGGCGTCTGCTCGCGCAGCGAAGCCGCGCGCTGGATAGTCGAAGGCCGTGTGCGCGTGTCCGGGCGCATCGTCCGTGATCCCGAGTTTCCTATTGCGCAGCCGGCGCCGCCGATCGAGGTCGATGGCCAGCCATTGGGCGCACCGCAACGCCTGTACCTGATGCTCAACAAGCCACGCGGCGTGGTGACCACCGCGCAGGACGAACGTGGCCGCGACACCGTGTATCGCTGTTTCGATGGCGCGGGCCTGCCGTGGATCGCGCCGGTCGGGCGCCTGGACAAGGCCAGCGAAGGGCTGTTGCTGTTCAGCAATGATCCGCAGTGGGCGGCCGGCCTCACCGATCCGCAGACCGGGCCGCACAAGACCTACCACGTGCAGGTTGATCGCCTGCCCGATGACGCCACCCTGGCGGCCCTGCAGGCCGGCGTAGAGGACGAGGGTGAGTTCCTCGTCGCCCAGGCCGTGCGCGTTCTGCGCAGCGGCGACAAGACCGCGTGGCTGGAGGTGGTCCTCGACGAGGGCCGCAATCGTCACATCCGTCGCCTGTTGGCGGCTTTCGACCTGCAGGTGCTGCGCCTGGTCCGGGTCGCGATCGGTGGGCTGGCGCTCGGCGATCTCGGCAAGGGTCAGTGGCGGGTTCTGGAGGTCAGCGACCAGCAGCGGCTGGGGGCCGCTGCACCGGGCTGATCACCGCCCGCGGCCGGCAGTTGCCGGCCACCGTTCCAGGCGTAGGGGGCGTCTGGTTGTTGAATTTCCCGAACGGAGCCTGCCCATGTATCACCCGACCCTCAACCAAACCCTGCGCTGCGCCGGCCTGCTGCTGCCGATGGTGCTGCTGACCGCCTGCGGTGGCCACAAGAAGGTGGCCAAGGCGGAAACGCCGGCCGAGACCCCGGTGGTGGAAGTGAAGACCCCGGAACTGGATGGCCGTGGCAGCTACCGCTTCCTGATGAGCAACGGCGACAAGAAAATGACCGCCGATGAATTCGATGCCTGGATGAAGGCCAACGGTATCCGCGTCGCCAAGGGCAACGGCCAGGACGCCGCCGCCAAGCCGGTGGTGGTGGCCAGCAAGGACGAGCCGAAGGGCAAGAAGAAAAAGAAATGACGCGCGTCGCGCGTCATTTCGGTGGCGCCGGGCCTTGCCCGGCGAGCGCATGGCGCGGCTATCGGGAAACCGCCGGGCATGGCCCGGCGCTCCCCTTGGAGATCCGACCCCGGTCGTGATCAGCCCTTGATCACGCCCAGCTCGAGGCCGATGCGGGTGAACGCGTCGATGGCACGGTCCAGGTGCTCGCGGCTGTGCGCGGCGCTGATCTGGGTGCGGATGCGTGCCTGGCCCTTGGGCACCACCGGGAAGAAGAAGCCGATCGCGTAGATGCCTTCTTCGAGCAGGCGCTCGGCGAACGTCTGCGCCAGCGGCGCGTCGTACAGCATCACCGGGCTGATCGGATGCACGCCCGGCTTCACGTCGAAGCCTGCAGCGGTCATCTTCTCGCGGAAATAGGCGGTGTTGCCGGCCAGCGTGTCGCGCAGGTCGTCTGCGGCCGCCAGCATTTCGAACGCCTTGATCCCAGCGGCCACGACATGCGGCGGCAGCGAGTTGGAGAACAGGTACGGGCGCGAACGCTGGCGCAGCAGCTCGATCACCTCGGCGCTGGCGCAGGTGAAGCCGCCCAGTGCGCCACCCATGGCCTTGCCCAGGGTACCGGTGATGATGTCGATCTTCTCCAGCACCCCCTTGACCTCGGCCGAGCCACGGCCGGTGGCACCGAGGAAGCCGGTGGCGTGGCACTCGTCGATATGCACCAGCGCGTTGTACTTCTTCGCCAGCGCGGTGATCTCGTCGAGCGGAGCGATGAAGCCATCCATCGAGAACACGCCATCGGTGGTGATCAGCTTGGTCTTGCAGCCGGCGGCATCGGCGGCCTGCAGCTGCGCTTCCAGGTCAGCCATGTCGCAGTTGGCGTAACGGAAGCGCTTGGCCTTGCACAGGCGCACGCCGTCGATGATCGAGGCGTGGTTCAGTGCGTCGGAGATGATGGCATCGTTCTCGCCGAGCAGCGGCTCGAACAGGCCGCCGTTGGCGTCGAAGCAGGCTGCATACAGGATGGTGTCCTGCTTGCCGAAGAAGTCGGCGATCTGCTTCTCCAGCTGCTTGTGCAGGTCCTGGGTGCCGCAGATGAAGCGCACCGAGGCCATGCCGAAGCCGTGGGTATCCAGAGCGTCCTTGGCAGCCTGGATCAGGTCCGGATGGTCGGCCAGGCCCAGGTAGTTGTTGGCACAGAAGTTCAGCACCTTGCGGCCGTCGTCGAGGGTGATCTCGGCCGACTGCGGGCTGGTGATGATCCGCTCGGACTTGAACAGGCCCTGGGCGCGGATGGCGTCCAGTTCCTCGGCGTAGTGGCGGGTCAGGGCGGAGGAGGCGTCGGTCATGGCGTGGGCACGGCTCAGCACGGGAAACCGCCGATTCTACCGGGCAACGGTGGCGGCCGAGCGGGCAGGGCGGGGCGCCGCCACGGCCGGCACATGTTGCATCGCAATAGCAAACGGGTTAAAAATTCGTGAACCCCGCCTGTCTGGCGCCGGTTGCCCGCTCCCCCTTCCCGCCCCCGCCACCCTCGGAGACGCCCATGAAGCACGCCCGTGCCTGCCTCGCCATTGCCGCCGCCCTGACCCTTGCGCCGTTCGCGGCCAGTGCCCAGGACAACGAATCGCCTTACAGCTGGAACGTCACTGCGGTGTCGGATTACCTGTTCCGCGGTGTCTCGCAGACGGATGAGAAGCCGACCCTGCAGGCTGGTTTCACCTACACCTCGCCGGTCGGCCTGTACGCCGGTGTCTGGGGTTCGGGCGTGGATTTCGGCCCAGGGGACCCGAACACAGAGGTCGACTACCAGATCGGTTACGGCGTGGACGTCACCCCGCGCGTCAACTTCGACGTGCTGCTGAACCGCTACACCTACATTGGTGCCAGCCACCAGAACTACAACGAGCTGGTCACCACCACCACGCTGGATGAGACCTACAAGCTCACCGTGGCCTACACCAATGACCAGTGGAACAGCGGCACCGACGGCTGGTACTACGGCGTCGGCGGCCAGTGGGGCCTGCCACAGGAGTTCACCCTCAATGCCAACGTCGGCCGCAGCAGCTTCGAGAAGGGCCTGGCCAAGGACTACACCGACTGGAACGTCGGTGTCAGCCGCCAGTTCGGCCTGTTCAACGTCGGCCTGGGTTACTACGGCACCGACAGCAATGGCCGCGAGAATTCCGGCAAGCTGGCGCACAGCCGCGTGCTGTTGACCGTGGCGGTCGGCAAGTAACGCCGCAGGCGTTACCGGTAGGTGCCAGGCGTGCCTGGCACGCTCTACGAAAAAGGCGCCCATAGGGCGCCTTTTTCAGTTTCAGGGTGTGCCGAGCAAGCTCGGCACCCACCCATCGCGCGCGGCGATGGGTCAATTCCAGCTCAATACCACCTTGCCGGCCTTGCCTGCTTCCATCAGGTCGAAGCCCTTCTGGAATTCATCGATCGGCAACTGGTGGGTCATCACCTTGCCGAGCGGGAAGCCGGACAGCACCAGCTGGGTCATCTTGTACCAGGTCTCGTACATCTTGCGGCCGTAGATGCCCTGCACGGTCAGTCCCTTGAAGATGATCTTGTCCCAGTCGCAGCCGGCGCCCTTGGGCATGATGCCGAGCATGGCGATCTTGCCGCCGTGGTACATGCAGTCGAGCATGTCGTTGAACGCGCGCGGGTTGCCGCTCATTTCCAGGCCCACGTCGAAGCCCTCCATGTGCAGTTCCTTCATCACGTCCTTCAGTGACTGGTTGGCGACGTTGACCACGCGGGTAGCCCCCATGTCGGCGGCCAGCTTCAGGCGGAAGTCGTTGACGTCGGTCACCACCACGTTGCGCGCGCCGATGTGCTTGCAGATACCCGCGGCGATGATGCCGATCGGGCCGGCACCGGTGATCAGCACGTCCTCACCGATCACGTCGAACTCCAGCGCGCAGTGCGCGGCGTTGCCGTACGGGTCGAAGAACGCGGCCAGCTCCGACGGGATCTGGTCCGGGATCGGCCACAGGTTGCTGGCCGGCATCACCATGTATTCGGCGAAGGCGCCGTTGACGTTGACGCCGATACCGACGGTGTTCGGACACAGGTGCGGGCGGCCGCCACGGCAGTTGCGGCAGTGGCCGCAGACGATGTGGCCTTCAGCCGACACGCGCTGGCCGATCTCGTAGCCGGTCACGCCCGGGCCGATCTCGGCAATGCGGCCGACGAATTCATGGCCTATGGTCAGGCCCGGCTTGATCGTGCGCTGGCTCCACTCGTCCCACAGGTAGATGTGCAGGTCGGTACCGCAGATCGCGGTCTTCTCGAGCTTGATCAGGACCTCGTTCGGGCCCGGGGTCGGCACCGGAACGTCTTCCAGCCAGATGCCCTTGGCCGCTTCGCGCTTGACCAGGGCCTTCATCGTTTGCTGCGCCATCGGGTGGAACTCATCAGGGGGGAAAGCGCGGATTATAGGCCGCCGCGCGGATTTCCCATGTTGCGCTGCGGGTGCAGTGGTGGAACGAAAGACCCGCGCCGGCGGGCGTTTCGAACGGCGCCGCTGCGCTCGCCGGGCATGGCCCGGCGCTACCGGGAAATCGTGTGGGTCGCGCCGGGCCATGCCCGGCGGGCCGGCGCCCATGACTTCCGGGGTTCGGGCCAGGGCAGGGCAGCGGGCTACAATCGAGGGTTCCACTACCAGGGGCCGCTCCATGCGCTCGAACCTGCTTGCATTCTCCATCGTCGCCAGCCTCGGGCTGGCCCAGGTCGCTCATGCCGCTGAAGGCATGTGGGTGCCGCAGCAGCTGCCGGAAATCGCCGGTCCGCTGCAGAAGGCCGGCCTGAAGCTGTCCCCGGAGCAGCTGTCCAACCTCACCGGCGACCCGATGGGCGCCGTCGTCGCCCTCGGCGGCTGCACCGCCAGCTTCGTATCGCCGCAGGGCCTGGTGGTCACCAACCACCACTGCGCGTACGGCGCCATCCAGCTGAACTCGACCGCCGAGAAGAACCTGATCAAGGACGGCTTCAACGCCCCGAAGCACAGCGATGAACTGAGCGCCGGCCCCAACGCCCGCGTCTACGTGCTCGACCAGATCACCGACGTCACCGCACAGGCGAAGGCTGCCATTGCTGCCGCCGGCAACGATCCGCTGGCCCGCAGCCGTGCGCTGGATGCTTTCGACAAGGCCCAGGTCGCCGCCTGTGAAGCCGAGGACGGCTTCCGCTGCCGCTTGTACACGTTCTCCGGCGGTAACACCTACCGCCTGTTCCGCAACATGGAAATCAAGGACGTGCGCCTGGTCTACGCGCCCCCGGGCAGCGTCGGCAAGTACGGCGGCGACGTCGACAACTGGATGTGGCCGCGCCACACCGGCGACTTCTCGTTCTACCGCGCCTACGTCGGCAAGGATGGCAAGCCGGCCGCGTTCTCGGCCGACAACGTGCCGTACCAGCCCAAGCACTTCCTGAAGTTCACCGACCAGCCGCTGGGCGCCGGTGACTTCGTGATGGTGGCCGGCTACCCGGGTCGCACCAACCGCTATGCGCTGGCCGGTGAATTCAATGAAACCGCCAGCTGGACCTATCCGACCATCGCCCGCCACTACAACGCGGTGCTGAAGATGATCGACGAAGCCGGCAAGGCCGACGCCGACGTCAAGGTGAAGTACGCCGCCACTGCGGCCAGCATGAACAACGTGGCCAAGAACTATGCCGGCCAGCTGGAAGGCTTCAAGCGCATCGACGCCGCCGGCCAGAAGCAGGCTGAAGAAGCCGCCGTGCTGGCCTGGCTGAAGCAGCAGGGCGCCGCCGGCAAGCCGGCACTGGCCGCGCACGCTCAGCTGGTCAAGCACCTGGATACCAGCAAGGCGACCCGCGAGCGCGACCTGTTCGTCGGCCAGTTCAACAACACCTCGGCCGTGAACGCTGCCATCGGTCTGTACCGCCTGTCGATCGAGCGCACCAAGCCCGACGCCGAGCGTGAAGTCGGTTACCAGCAGCGCGACCTGCCGACCCTGGAAGGCGGGCTGAAGCAGATGGACCGCCGCTATGTGGCGAAGATGGACCAGCAGCTGCAGACCTACTGGCTGGACCAGTACATCGCCCTGCCGGCCGCGCAGCGCAACAATGAAGTGCTCAACACGTGGCTGGCCGGCAGCGACGCCAACGCGGTCAAGACCCTGGTGGCCAAGCTGTCCGGCACCGAGCTGGGCAGCCTGGATGCACGCTTGAAGTGGTTCAAGGCCGACCGCGCCGCGTTCGAGGCCAGCACCGACCCGGCCATCCAGTACGCGGTGGCGGTCATGCCGTCGCTGCTGAAGCAGGAAGAACAGAAGAAGATCCGCGAAGGCGAATCGCTGACCGCGCGCCCGCTGTACCTGCAGGCGCTGGCTGACTTCAAGAAGAGCCAGGGCGAGTTCGTCTACCCGGATGCCAACCTGTCGCTGCGCATCACCTTCGGCAACGTGATGGGCTATGCACCCAAGGATGGCGTGGCCTACACCCCGTTCACCACGCTGGAAGGCATTGTCGCCAAGGACACCGGCGTCGATCCGTTCGATGCGCCCAAGGCCCTGCTCGATGCGGTCAAGGCCAAGCGTTACGGCGGCCTGGAAGACAAGCGCGTCGGCTCGGTGCCGGTGAACTTCCTGTCCAACCTGGATATCACCGGCGGCAATTCCGGTTCGCCGGTGCTGGATGCGAACGGCAAGCTGGTCGGCCTGGCGTTCGACGGCAACTGGGAGTCGGTGAGCTCCAACTGGGTGTTCGACCCGGTGATGACCCGCATGATCGCGGTCGACAGCCGCTACATGCAGTGGATCATGCAGGAAGTGGCGCCGGCGCCGCAGCTGCTGAAGGAACTGAACCTGGCGAAGTAAGCCGGTCGCGGCCCGGGGACGGACCCTCCACGCATGGCGTGGATCTACTGTCCCAGGTGTCGCTGCCTCCAGTAGCGCCGAGCCATGCTCGGCGGGAATGGCCAGGAAACCCGAAACCCCGCGACCTGCGTCGCGGGGTTTTTTCATGCCCGGCCCGGCCCGGTGCGCCGAACAGGTATCATCCCTGTTCCGCGTACTTCACAGGATGTGAACACTGCGCTGGAACTCCTCCCCCCAGGACCCCTTGCACGCATGCGCATCCTGCTTGCCCGCCACGGTGAAACCCCGTGGAACGCCGAAGGCCGCTATCAGGGCCAGATCGACATCCCACTTTCACCGATCGGTGAAGCCCAGGCGCAGGCGCTTGGCGCCCGCCTGGCATCGGTGGACATCGCTCGAGCCGTCGCTTCACCGCTGTCGCGCGCCCAGCGCACCGCGCAGCTGGCACTTGGCGCTGGCCGTGCCGGCATGCTGCAGACCGAGCCGGACCTGCAGGAAATCGCCCACGGTGAGTGGGAAGGGTTGCTGGCCAGTGAGATCCACGAGAAGGATCCGTCGCGCCTGCAGGCCTGGCGTGACGAGCCCGACACCGTGCTGATGCCCGGTGGCGAATCGCTGCGGCTGGTGCTGGAACGCAGCTGGCGTGGGCTGGCCCGTGCCACCGAAGGTCTCGGCGAGCACGACACCCTGTTGGTGGTTGCGCACGATGCAGTCAACCGCGTGATCCTGTGCCGGGTGCTGGGCCTGCCGATCTCCCGCCTGTGGACCTTCCGCCAGGCACCGACCACGCTCAACCTGCTCGAAGGCGCCGACGTGGACAGCCTGGAAGTGGTGCGCCTGAACGACTGCGCCCATCACACGCCGTTCTTCGGCGAAGCCAAGCACCGCGCACTCTGATCCATCCCCTCGCATCAACTGCTTCTGCTGGAACCGCTGCCGTGACGAACACCCCGACCACCCTGGCCGATTGGCTGGACTACATTGAACGCCAGCACCCGGCGACCATCGACATGGGGCTGGAGCGCGTACGCGCCGTGGCCACGGCGATGGGCCTGGCTGCACCGGCCAAGCGCACCATCGTGGTCGGTGGCACCAATGGCAAAGGCTCCACCGTGGCCTTCATCGAGGCCATCGCCCGTGCCGCCGGCTGGAAGGTCGGCGCGTACACCTCGCCGCACCTGCTGCGTTACAACGAGCGTGTGCGCATTGATGGCCAGGACGTGGACGATGCCGCGCTGGTTGCGGCGTTCAATGCCGTTGAAGCGGCGCGCGGCGCGATCACCCTGACCTATTTCGAATACGGCACGCTGGCCGCGCTGCAGCTGTTCGCCGAGAGCGGGCTGGACCTGGCTGTGCTGGAAGTGGGCCTGGGTGGCCGCCTGGATGCAGTCAACATCGTCGACGCCGACATCGCGGTGATCACCACCGTGGACATCGATCATGCCGAATGGCTGGGCGAAGATCGCGAGGCGATCGGTACCGAGAAGGCCGGGATCATCCGCGGCTGGAAGCCGGTGATCCTGGGCGAGACCGATCCGCCGTCGAGCGTGCTGCGCCGCGCCTACCAGCTCGGCGCCAACGCGATCCGTGGTGGCAGCGACTACTTCTACGAGCCGATCGATGCGCAGCGCTGGCGCTGGCGTGACGTTGGCCTGCGCATGGAACTGCCGACCCCGGCCCTGGCCGGCCCGATCCAGCTGGCCAACGCAGGTGCCGCCATCGCTGCACTGCGCGCGCTGGACAAGCCGGTGCCGCGCGCGGCGTGGGCGGCCGGCATCGCCGCGGCGCGCATCGCCGGGCGGCTGCAGGCGATCGAGCGTGATGGCGTGCAGATCCGTGTCGATGTCGGCCACAACCCGCAGGCGGCCGGCCAGCTGGCGCGTGCGCTGAAGGCGGAAATGACGGCGGGCCGTACCTTGGCCGTGTATGCCGCGTTGCAGGACAAGGATGCGGTGGGCGTGGTGCAGGCGCTGCACGAAGTGGTGGGCGAATGGACCCTGGCCGGGCTGGAAGGCCCGCGTGGGCAGAGCGCCGACCAGTTGCGGGCGCGCCTGGCCGGGACCGTTGTCGGCACGGCAGCGTTGGCTGGCAGCGTCGAACAGGCACTGACGCAGGTGCTGGCCCACGCCGAGCGTGGCGACCGGGTGCTGGTGTTCGGCTCCTTCCATACGGCTGCCGCGGCCCTGCAGTGGCTGCAGGACGACGCCTGATACACGTTCAGCCAATGCCGACGCCGTCCGGTCCGGCACCCGTATAATCGACGGCAACCTCCGGACAGTTGCCTGCCTCACGTGGATACGCCTCTGAAACAGCGTCTGATTGGTGCCATCGTGCTGGTGGCGCTGGCCGTGATTTTCCTGCCCATGCTGGTCAAGGGGCCTGCGCCGGACAGCGGCGTCGCCTCGGTGCCGATCGCCGCGCCGAATGCACCGGCCGACGGCCAGTTCGAAACCCGCGAGCTGCCGCTGGTGGCCCCGGCCGGCGGCGCCACCGGCCTGCAGACCGGGCAGGCCAAGCCGCTGCAGGAGGCCGCCACGCCGGCCACGCCGCCTACCGTGGACACCTCGCCGGCGGTCGCCGCCGGCAACTATGCGGTCACCTTCGGTGCCTATGGCAGCAAGGCCGACGCCGACGCAGTGATCGCCTATCTGAAGAGTTCGCATCTGCCGGGCTTCGCCGAAACAACCACCATCAACGGACGCCAGGCCTGGCGGGTGCGGGTCGGCCCGTATGCCGACCGCGCCCAGGCTGAAGCCGCCCGCCTGCAGGCGGTGAAGGTCCGCGCGGATGTGAAGGCCGAGGTCATCACGCTGGATGCGGCGGCGGGCAACACCGCGCCCGTGGCGGCCACCCCGGCCACGCCCAGCGTCAGTACGCCCTCGGCGGCCACCACGCCCTCGGCCGGTGCCAACCCGGTGCGCAGCGAAAGCCTGCCGCCGAGCACGCCGACCGCCAACACCACGCCGACCGCCAAGCCGGCACCGAAGCCCGAGGCGCCGAAGCCGGAAGCCAAGCCCGAGCCGAAGCCGGACACCACTGCCAGCAAGCCGGCGACGGCACCGGCCACGCCGGCCGCACCGGCAGCTGGTGGTGTGGGCTTTGCGGTGCAGCTGGGCGCCTTCGGCCAGGCCACCGATGCAGATGCGCTGCGCGACAAGGTCCGCGCCGCCGGCTTCAGTGCCTTTGTCGAGCAGGTGCGCACCGAAAAGGGCACCCTGCACCGCGTCCGTGTCGGACCGGTTGCCAACCGCGCCGATGCCGAGCAGCTGAAGGCGCAGGTCGCCGCCAAGGTGGGCGTAGCCGGCATGGTCCGACCACACCCATGACCCTCGCGCAGGCCGGTTGCCAGCGCCGCCGAAGGAGCGGGGCGCCATGATCGACGTGGTCCTGCTGATCGTGATCGCCGCCTCGACCCTGCTGGGGATGCTGCGTGGCTTCGTCGGAATCGTCATCGGCACCCTGTCATGGCTGCTGGCGGCGTGGGCGGCCTTCGCCTTCGGCAACGATGCCGCGCGCTGGTGGGCCGCTCCTGCCGCCCCTGGCGGCGAGCACTTTGTCGGCGGCTACCTGGGCGTGGGCATCGGTGTGATGATCGTGGTCGCGGTGATCGGCATGGTCATCAAGGCGATGATCCATCGCAGCATGCTGACCAGCCTGGACCGCCTGCTGGGCGGCGTGCTGGGCGCTGTGCGTGGCGGCCTGATCGCCGCGATCCTGGTCCTGCTGGCCGGCTTCACCCCGCTGACCGCCGAACCGTCCTGGAGGGGCTCGGCGGTACGCCCGGTGCTGAATCCGGCCGTGGCCTGGATGAACAGCAAGCTGCCGCACTGGCAGGTTCCCGGTGCCGATCTGCTGCCCAAGGCCTTGCCGGCCGACATGCTGTCCCCATCTGCATTGATGGAGTTGGGGAAGAACGCAGGCGCCGGGTTGGGAAAGCCAGGCGAGGCAGGCGATAATGGCATCCTCAACCAGGTAGTGGCGGGCAGCGGATGGCTGCGGCCTGCGAAAGCGGAACAGGGCGACGCATACGATCCGGCCGAAGTGCGCCCGGACGCCCCAGCACTGCCGGACAGTATCGAGCCGGGCGATCCGGCCAATGTCGACCGCAGGCGCGGCGACCACCGCGGCCAGGTACGGCCACCTTCCTTGTAACTGGGCACAGCCCAGCGGAGACCTCGCACCATGTGTGGCATCGTCGGAATCGTCGGCAACCAGAACGTCGCCGGGCAGTTGTATGACGGCTTGACCGTCCTCCAGCATCGCGGCCAGGACGCGGCGGGCATCGCCACGGTCAACGGCAGCCGGCTGCGGGTGCAGAAGGCCACCGGTCTGGTCCGCGATGTGTTCGATGCCCGCACCATGTCCACCCTGGAAGGCAGCGTCGGCATCGCGCACGTGCGCTATCCGACCGCCGGCTCGGAGGGCATGGACGAGGCGCAGCCGTTCTACGTCAATTCGCCGTACGGCATCGCGCTGGCCCACAACGGGAACCTGATCAACACCGAGGCACTACGCCAGCAGGTGTTCGAGCAGGACCGCCGCAACGTCAACACCGATTCGGACAGCGAAGTGCTGCTGAACGTGTTCGCCTATGAACTGGAGCAGCAGCGCCAGCTCAGCCCGGAGGCCGCGATCCGTGCGGTGGCCGGCGTGCATCGTCGCTGCAAGGGCGGCTATGCGGTGGTCAGCGTGGTGCTGGGGCTGGGCCTGGTCGCCTTCCGCGATCCGCACGGCATCCGCCCGCTGGTGCTGGGCAAGCGCAGCCACGCCGAGGGCGATGAGTACATCGTGGCCTCCGAGTCGGCCGCGCTGGACGTGCTGGGCTTCCAACGCGTGCGCGACGTGCAGCCGGGCGAAGCGCTGGTGATCACCGCGCGCGGTGAGCTGTTCTCGGAGATCTGCGCCGAGCCGGCCGAGCACACCCCGTGCATCTTCGAGTACGTGTACTTCGCGCGCCCGGATTCGATGATCGACAACGTCTCGGTGCACAAGGCGCGCATGCGCATGGGCATCAAGCTGGGCGAGAAGATCCTGCGGCTGCGCCCGGACCACGACATCGACACCATCATCCCGATCCCGGATACCTCGCGCGATGCTGCGCTGGAAATTTCCAACGTGCTCGGGGTGAAGTACCGCGAAGGCTTCATCAAGAACCGCTACATCGGCCGCACCTTCATCATGCCGGGGCAGGGTGAACGCGTGAAGTCGGTGCGTCGCAAGCTCAACCCGATCCACCTGGAGTTCCGCAACCGCGTGGTGCTGCTGGTGGACGACTCGATCGTGCGTGGCACCACCAGCCAGCAGATCGTGCAGATGGCCCGCGATGCAGGTGCGCGAAAGGTCTACCTGGCCAGCGCCGCACCGCCGGTGCGTTACCCGAACATCTATGGCATCGACATGCCGGCCGCCGAAGAGCTGGTCGCGCACAACCGCAGCGTGGAAGAGATCGAAGCCCACCTGGGCTGCGACTGGCTGATCTACCAGGATCTGGAAGACATGGAAGCGGCGGTGAGCGAGGGCAATCCGGCGCTGCGCAACTTCGATTCGTCCTGTTTCAACGGCCACTACCCGACCGGCATCGAGCCGGGCTACTTCGAGCGCATCCAGCAGCTGCGTTCGGACGACGCCAAGCACAAGCGCCGCGCCTGAGGGCCAGGTCGTGGTCGAGGTACCCGATGTCGAGGGTGATCTGCTGCGCGCTGCGCAGCAGTGCCTGGCTGAAGCCGATCCGCTGCGCAAGGTCGCAATGACCCAGGCGTATGCCGCCGCGTTCCGTGCCGGCCGCCTGAAAGCAAGTGTCGATGCGCCGCCGCCGGAGCCGATCCGCATGCCGGGACGGCCGCCGCAGCTGGTGCTGGTGCATCCACGCGAGGTGCCGCGGCGCGGGCTGGGCGGCGTGGAAGGGCGGGCCGCCTTCATCCATGCCATCGCCCATATCGAGCTCAACGCGATCGACCTGGCGTGGGATGCGGTGTATCGCTTCCGCGGCCTGCCGTCGGCGTTCCATGCCGACTGGGTCAGCTGTGCCGACGACGAGTCGCGGCACTTCATGCTGCTGCGCGGGCGCCTGTTGGCGCATGGCCACGATTACGCCGATTTTCCCGCGCACAACGGCCTGTGGGAGATGTGCGAGAAGACCGCGCATGACGGCCTGGCACGCATGGCGCTGGTACCACGCGTGCTGGAGGCACGCGGCCTGGACGTGACCCCGGGCATGATCGACAAGCTGCGCAATGTCGGTGATGGCGAAACCGCCGACGTGCTGGAGGTGATCCTGCGCGAGGAAGTGGCGCACGTCGCCGCCGGTTCGCGCTGGTACCGCTGGTACTGCGACCGCGCCGGCGTCGAACCACGCGCACGTTTCCGGCAACTGCTGGTGGAGTACGCCGGCGGTTACCTGCACGGACCGTTCAACATGGAAGCGCGCCTGCTGGCCGGTTTCGATGCCGACGAGCTGGCCAACCTGCTCGAACAGGCCGGCTGAAAAAAGGGGACGGAGGGAATCAAGTCGTTTATGCATGAACGACTTGATTCCCTCCGTCCCCTTTTTCGTTGTCACGCGTTGGGCAACACCACGCGCTTGCCGTCCACCGTGGGCCGGTTGATGTAGAACAGTCCGGGCCCGGGCCGGTAGGGCAGTTCGCTGACCCCGGCATCGGCGGCATAGGTCAGCGCGGTATCGCCCAGTGCATCGAAATTCCAGTGCGCCGACTGCATCAGGTAGCGCCGCCGCAGCAGGGCTTCCTGGGGCTGGGTCAACGCCTGCCCGGCCACCAGCCGCCGCGCGATCGGCTGCAGGGCCGACGGCAGTTCCCAGCCGGCAACATCGGCAGCGTCGGCACGCCACTGCACGCCGGCGTCGCGCGCATGCCGCTGCATCACCTGCAGCGCGATCAACTGGTAGCGCCAGTCGATGCGCCGGCGCAGCACCACCGCAGCCGTCACGTACAGCACCGGGGAGAGCAGCACGCTGCGGCTTCCCGCGCGGCGCTGCTGCTGCCACTGGTGCCAGACATCGACCCACACCTCGCTCTCGTCCGCACCCAGCTGCTGGCGCCAACGCTCGGCATCGGCCTGTGCTTCGGCATAGGCGGTGGTCGCCTGCAGCACCGCCAGTGGTGGCGTCTGGTAATCGGCCACGGCAGCACGGCGCAACTGCTGCCGCCGTGGCCGGCTCAGCAGCTTGGGGCCTTCCTCGGTCTGGTTGTAGCCGCCGCCGATGTTGGCGTGCACGCCGGGCAAGGCGATCTCGGCAAAGGGGGGCGCCACGCTGGTGAGGGGGTAGTGCTGGCGGTGCTCGTCGCGCGCGCTCAGCTGCAGGACCTGAGCAGCGATGCCGGCACGCAGCTGCACCTGTGGTCGCTCGTCGGCGCGCCCGCCATTGACCGAGACCACCGTGTCGAACAGGCCGATGAAGCGCAGCAGGAGCGAAGCCGGCGCAAAATCCGCGCTGCAGGCCAGGCCCGATGCCAGCAGTAGTTGCCGCCATCGTTCGCGGTCCCACTGCTGCAGCTGGTTGGCAACATCACGCGCTGCAGCGGCACCGCGCGAATAACCGAACAGATCCAGCTGCACGCGCCGCAACGGTTGCCGCCAGTGCGTGGCGAGCGCGGCCAGCGCGGCCGGCAGCAGTACCTGCAGCGCGCGTTGCACCTTCGCGCGCACACCACTGGCGCCGATGCCGAAGGCCAATCCGATCAGATCATCATCGGCATCATCACGGGTACCGACACCTTCCACATACAGCGATAACGAAGGCGCGGCGAGCACCTCAAGGCGGCTGTCCGGGTATAGCTGCTGCAGACGCGCGATGTTGGTCAGGCCGTTGTCGTAGCTGCTGGTCAGCCGGCTCTGGTAGGTCGAATCATCATCCGCGCGCAGCTGCGCGGGTCGGGGCTGCGGCAGCTGCGGGCGATCGCGCGCCAGGTTGTGCGCGTTGTTGCGCGTGCCATCGAAGAACATGCCGATCCGCAGCAAGCCGACATCTTCGTCCGTGTCCTGCGATGGTGCCATGTGCATTCCCCGTCGTGGCTGCGTCACGGTAGCGCGAAAGTTGTGTGTTTACGACGTGCAGTGACGCTATTGACCTGGCTGAACGCAGATGCAGTCGATCACATTTTCTGATTTTCATTCGCATCGTCTATTGAATTCACACGACCTGCGCAGGCCAGATGGCCAGACCCGGCATTCCCGGGTCGTGCTGCATCAACGCTGTTCACATCATTCAAGGAGCGACGCAATGTTGTCCAGATCGATTGGTAAAGCGGCAGGTGGCCTGGTGTTGGGTTTGTCGGTGGCGGCAGCCGCACATGCGGCACCGTTGTTTGAACCGGTGACGGTACTCAGCCGTGCATCGGCGACCAGTGAGCCCGCATTGGGCAAGCTGCTGGCCGCGCCGTCCACGGCGGCGGTGCAGGAAGTGCGTGTGGATGCGGCGGCGACGGCGCAGCCGCAGCTGGAATTCGAGCTGCTCGGCCAGCGCGTGCAGGCGGTGCGCAGCAAGCTCGAAGCGCTGCCCGATGGCGGCAGCGTCTGGTATGGCCAGCTGCGCTCGCCTTCGGACAAGCTGACGGCGGCCACCTCCAACGGCCAGGACGATCCGGGCAATTCGGTGATCCTGGTGCGTTCGGGCGACACCCTCACCGGCTCCATCCGCAAGGACGGCAAGCTGTACCGCCTGCGCCCGCTGGGCAACCGCCACGTGCTGGTCGAGGTGGACGAATCGCGGATGCCGGCCGATCATCCGGCCGACTACAACCAGCTGCCGAAGATCCCGATGGGCGACAACGATCGCCTCGGCGCCGCGCAGGCATCGTCCGGCACGCCGGCCACCATCCGCGTGCTGGTGGTGGCGACCAATGCCGCAGTGGCTGCGTACGGCGGCAACATGCAGTCGCTGGTGCAGCTGGCGGTGGCCGAGTCCAACCAGGGCTACGTCAACAGCAACGTCGGCATCACCATGCAGCTGGCCGGTTACGAGACCACCAGCTACACCGAGTCGGGCAGCTTCGATACCGACCTGGCACGCTTCCGTGGCACCAGCGACGGCTACATGGACAGCATCCACACCAGCCGCAACACCACTGCGGCCGACGTCGGCGTATTGCTGATCAACAACACCGCATACTGCGGCCTGGCGTCGGGCATCGGCTCGACCGCCTCGACCGCGTTCGCGGCGGTGTACTGGGATTGTGCGACCGGCTACTACTCGTTCGCACATGAAATCGGGCACCTGCAGAGCGCGCGGCATGACATCGCCACCGACTCCAGCACCTCCCCCTACGCCTATGGCCACGGCTACCGCTACGAGCCGGCCACCGGCACCGGCTGGCGCACGATCATGGCCTACAACTGCACCCGCAGCTGCCCGCGCCTGAACTACTGGTCCAATCCCAACATCAGCTACAACGGCATTCCGATGGGTAATGCCAGTACGGCCGACAACCAGCGCGTGCTGGTCAATACCAAGGCCACCATCGCGGCCTTCCGCTGAGCCCAAGCGCCGACCAAGGTCGGCGTCTACCCGGGCACGTGCACCTGCTCTGGTAGATGCCAACCTTGGTTGGCATCCTGCGATCCATCATTCGCGCGCGAGGGTGTCCAGCGACCAGCCGCTGGCATCCACGCGCAGCACCGAACCCTGTTCGTACCAGTCGCCGAGCACGATGCGGGTGCGGTCGTGCCCACCGGCCTGCAACGTGTGGATGGCCGGGCGGTGGGTATGCCCATGGATCATGGTATCCACGCCGTGGCGCACGAAGGTGGCATCGACTTCGGCAGGCGCCACGTCGGTCACGGTTTCGAACTGCGCCCGATCGCCCTGCTTCATTTCCGACTGGCGGGCCTGGCTGGCTTCACGCGCCTTCTGCGCGAAGGCGATGCGCGCGGCCAGCGGCTGCGACAGGAACTGCGCCTGGAAGACCGGGTCACGCGTCTGCGCGCGGAACTGCTGGTAGGGAATGTCATCGGTGCACAGCAGGTCGCCGTGCTGCAGCAGTACCGGCTGCCCGTACAGGTCGATCACGCACGGATCGGGCAGGATGCGCAGGCCGGCGCGCTGAGCGTAGTGCTCGCCGAGCAGGAAATCGCGGTTGCCGCGGATGAAGTACACCGGCACGCCGCTGTCGGACAGCACCTTGAGCGCATCGGCCACCGCGTCGGCGGCAGGCGAAGGCGTGTCGTCGCCGATCCAGGCTTCGAACAGGTCGCCAAGGATGTACAGCGCGTCGGCGCCGGGCGCCTGCTCGCGCAGAAAGCGCAGGAACAGGTCGGTGATCTCCGGACGGCTGGGGTCCAGGTGCAGGTCGGAAATGAACAACGTGGTCATGCCCGCATTCTAGGGCATCAACGATGACGGTAGCGCCGGGCCATGCCTGGCAGCGGTCGTCACACCGGCAACGGCAGCCAGACCAGGCTGGCCGTTGCCAGCAGAGCGGCGATGCCGGTGGCGGCCAGTACATCGCTGGGGTAGTGCAGGCCCAATACCACACGCGACAGTGCGACGCCGACGGTGAACGGCACCAGCAGCGGTGCCAGCCACGGGTAGTAGGCCAGCGCAACGATGGTGAACGACACCGCATGCAGGGTGTGCCCGGAGGGGAAGCTGAACTCGTCCAGTGGTGCCACCCAGGCGCGGATGCGCAGATCGGCGGCATACGGCCGCGGGCGCCGGGTCCAGCGCTTGAGCCCCTTGTACAGCAGCAGGGCGGCCAGGCCGGTGGCCGCCATGTGCACCGAGGCGCGCAGACCATCGAAGCCATCGAGCACCACCAGAGCGCCCATCAGCACATACCAGAACACGCCATCGCCGAGGCGGCTGATGACCGAGAACAGGCGACGCACGCGGCGGCGGCGGCAATAGTGGTTGGCCCGACGGCACAGCCGCGCTTCGCGTCCGGCCAGCAGTTCAAGCGGCGTGGTGCGCATGGCCGCTCCTCCGCGACTGGGCCAGTTCAGCCAGCAGGGCATCGAACTCTGCCACTACCTGCTGGGGATGCAGCCGCTTCATCGCGCGCGCGGCGTTGCCGCCCAGTTCGCGGCGTTGCGCATCATCGGCAGCCAGCTGCACGGCCGCCTCGATGAACTGCTCGTCACTATCCACCGCCGCGCCGTTCTCGCCGCTGCGCAGGTATTCGCGCGCGGCACCGTAGTCGAACGCCACGGTCGCTACACCGCTGGCCATGCTTTCAAGAGTCACGTTGCCAAAGGTCTCGCTGCGGCTGGGGAACAGGAACAGGTCGCCGCTGGCGAAGTGGCGGGACAGGGCGTCGCCGCGCTGGATGCCGCAGAAGATGAAATCGGGGTTTTCATGGGCCAGTTTCTCGCGGGCCGGCCCATCGCCGACCCAGACGAAGCGCGCCTTCGGGCGGATCTGCTGCAGGCGGCGAAAAGCCTTCACGGCCAGACCGAGATTCTTCTCGGCGGCGATTCGACCCACGTAGATCGCCACCAGGCCGTTGCCATCCACGCCCCATTCCTCGCGCAACGCCGGATCGCGGCGGCCCGGATCGAACTGCTGGCTGTCCACTGCGCGGGCCAGCAGGCGCACGCGCTCGAAGCCCTGTTCGCCGAGGAACTGCTGCAGCTCGCGGGTGGGGACCAGGGTTGCATCGGCCTGGTTGTGGAAACGGCGCATCCAGCGCATGGCCGCAGCCTGCAGCCACGCCACGCCATAGTCGGGCAGGTATTCGTCGAAGCGGGTGTGGAAGCCACTGGCGACCGGAATGCCGAGGCGGCGCGCGGTACGCAGCGCCGACCAGCCGAGCGGGCCTTCGGTGGCGATGTAGACCGCATCCGGACGCTGTTTCTGCCAGTGGCGGCCCAGCCGGATCGGTGCCGGCAGGCCGAAGCGCAGGCCCGGGTAGCGGGGCAGGGCCGCGCCGGGGACCAGCAGGGTACCCGGTGCCGAATCCATGGCCTCGCTGGCCTGGCGGGGCCTGACCAGATCGATCTCGTGGCCGGCTGCGCGCAGCCCCAGCTCAAGGCCCTGCACGGTAAGGGCAACACCGTTCACTTCCGGCGGATAGGTCTCGGTGACGATGGCATAGCGCATGGCGGGCCTCCGGGTTTCCGGCATGCTCGGGCCTGGCGATGTAGCCGACATGACCGCTTTGCGACCAGCAGATGACGGCGGCTGCGGCCACCGTATGGAATGGCGGCTCGCAAAAAAAACCACGGCCCCGAAGGGCCGTGGTCGTTGTGCGTTACGTCACAGCGCGATGGATCAGAAGCGCTGCTGGTACTTCATGTAGACGAAGCGACCGATGTCGTAGCCGCCGTAGTACGAGAAAGCCGAGTTCGGCTTGGTGTACATGATCGGGCCGGTCTTCTCGAACACGTTGTTGGCACCGACCGAGACGGTGGCATCCCACGGCAGCGAGTAACGGAACTGCACGTCGTGGAAGGTGACCGAACCACGCTCGTTGTAGTTGCGTGCGCCCTTGTACCACGGGGCGTAGACGTTCGGATCGGAGCACTCATCCGGATACGAGCGGATGTCCACGCACTGCTCCTTCACGCCGGAGTAGTAACGCGCGGTCCAGCTGACGCCGAAGTTGCCCAGCTCCCAGCCCACCACCAGGTTCGAGCGGACGCGGAAGTTGCTGCCGATGCCGTTGGAGACGGTCGGTACCACCGTGCTGTCGTTGGTCGAGCGGAACTCGCTCTTGCTGACATAGGTGGTGGCCCAGCCGGCGTTGAACTTGCCGACGTTGGTTTCCAGGCGGTAGTTCAGGTCCAGGTCGTAGCCTTCGGTTTCCATGAAGCCGGCGTTGCGGCTGCCGAACTGCAGGGTATCGACGATGCCGGCGGTCGGGCCGGTCGACTTGTCACGGGTGAAGCGCTGGCAGCGTGCATCGATGCCCTGCTCGTAGCAGTCGATCAGGATCTGGGTGGGGCTGTCGGCAACGATGGTGTTGTCGATGCGGATCTTCCACCAGTCCAGCGATGCGTTGAAGTTCTTGATGAAGCCCGGGCTCCAGACCAGGCCCAGGGTCTTGCTGGTCGAGGTTTCCGGGGTCAGGTTCGGGTTGGAGCCGGACACGAACGGCACCGGCGTGGCATCCACGGACGTGGCTACCGGCTGGTTGCCCTGGCGCAGCTGGCGGAAGGTTGCAGCGTTGGCGATGTCACGGGCGCAGCGCGCACGGACTTCGGCGCTGGTGCGCGAGGAGCCGAACTGCACGTCGCAGGGATCGCTGAACTGGGCGAAGGTCTGCGAGCCACCACCATACAGATCGTTGATGGTCGGGGCGCGGAAGCCTTCGGCCCAGGTACCACGGACCAGCAGCTGGTCGAACGGCTTCCACTTGAAGCCGAACTTGCTGTTGAGCGTGTTGCCGAAGGTGTTGTAATCGGAGAAGCGGGTGGCGCCGTTGAAGGTCAGTTCCTTCGCGCCCGGCAGGTCCGCCAGCACCGGCACGTTGATTTCCAGGTACGCCTCGTTGACCTTGTAGCCGCCACCGGTCGGGCCAGCGGCCAGGTTGGTGGTGGCACCGGTCTGCGCCAGCGGATCCGGACGGTACTCACCGGTTTCCTTGCGGCTTTCCACACCGAACGCGAAGCCCAGGTCGCCGGCCGGCAGGGTCACGATGGAACCGGCGATGTTGGCGAAGAAGTTCTTGCTGGTGGTCTTGCCGGTGGTGACCTCCGGCGGGAACAGCCATTCCTGCAGCGCGGCATTGCCATCGATGCCGTTCGGATCGATCGTGCCGTACGGCACCAGCGGGTTCCACGGCTTGCACACGTCATAGGAGATCGGTGCAGCAGCGGTGCCGCACTGGACCTTGCCGGTGGCTGCATTGTAGAACGACGGGCCGACGCCGCCGGCGACGCGGGCCTTGTGCAGGTTGCCGGTGGCGATGGTTTCCAGCTCGTTGCGGTTGTACTGGTAGCCCGCTTCCCAGTCGAAGAAGCGGCTGCCGATCTCGAACGAACCGTCGAACGAGGCCACTGCGCGGTAGGTCTTCAGCTCGCTGGTGGTCACGCGCGGCACTTCCCAGGTGCGGCGGTTCCAGGCCACGGCGGTCGGGGTGGCGTAGCCGTGCTGGCGGCCGAACGGGTTGAAGTAGCTGTCGATCGACATCGAGCCCACGCCTGCGGTGCTCGACTGCAGCGGGTAGCCGGCGATCTGGCGCACGGCCTTGCGCTTGTTGTAGCCCAGCTCGGTGCGGAAGTTGACGTTGTCGGTGATCTTGAAGCGACCGTCGAAGTACACCGAATCACGCTTGAGCGGGAAGTTCAGGTGCATCTGGTCATTGGCGTTGCTGACGTCGCCGGTGAACGCCGACGGATCGGTGATGTGGTAGTTGGCCGGGTTGGTCGGGTCGGTACCGCGGTTGAGCGAGTAGTTGCAGCCGTCCTTCGCGTTGGTGCAGCCCGGGCGTCCCTTCAGGCCGGTGAACTGGCCGTACTGGCTGAGGGTGGTCCAGTTGGTCAGGTTGTCGGCATGGCGGTCGGTGAGGCCGTAGGCGCTGAAGCCACGGTCCTTGGCCCATACGGCCTTTTCCTCGGCATGTTCGGCAGCCACGGTCAGCGAGATGCGGTCATTGCTCCAGCCGGCCACCACGTCGAAGCGGTCGCGTGCGCCGTCGCCCTGGCTGAACTGGCCGTGGTAGACGTTGGCGGTCACACCGGTGACATTCGAGCGGGTGATGATGTTGACCACGCCGGACATGGCATCGGAACCGTAGATGGCCGACGCGCCATCCTTCAGCACTTCGATGCGCTCCACCGCCGAGACCGGGATCGTGGAGATGTCCTGGTAGCCCGAGGTGCTGATGCCCAGGCGCTTGCCGTTGATCAGCACCAGCGTGCGCTGGGTGCCCAGGTTGCGCATGTCGATGTACGAACCACCCGCGTTCTCACCGGCGGTCAGCGCGTTGGCGCGGCTGATCGCCGGGCTGCCCATCGCGGTGACGTTCTGCAGGATGTCGGCGACCGAGCTGAAGCCCTGCTGCTCGATGGCCGTACGGGTGATCGCGAACACCGGCTGGGCGGTTTCCACGTCCACCTGGCGGATGCGCGAGCCGGTGATCTCGATGCGATCGAGGTTGGTCGGGGTGGCGCCGCTGCCGTCCTGGGCGAACGCGGGCAGGGCGGCCAGCGCTGCGGTGGTAGCCAGGGCGTAGCGGATGGCCTGCCCCAGTGGGGTGGTGCGTGAAGTCATGGCGAGCTCTCTCTCTCAGGTCGTGCAACGGACGCCAAAGTGGGCGTCGAAGGAGCCAGCAGGGTCGATGACCGAGCCGGTGACCCGATAGTAGTCTCGTTGGTTAATGCCCTGTAAAGAGTTCGTATCAATTTATGTCGCAAGGCACCGCTTCCCTTCACCAAACGTGAACAAAAGCAGATGCTTACGTGATGATGAAGATCCCAGGCGGAGGCCCGCTGTGTTGCGAAGCAGCACAAAAAACCGCCAGACTGCGCAAAGTGGGATCGGGAAGCACGTCACCCTGGCTGTCCGGTGGACAGCACAGGACAGCGTATTCAGGCCACGAAGGGCCGGAACTGGATGCCCAGACCGGCGATGCCGTCGGTTTCGCCGATCAGGTCGGCGCGCAACAGTGGGCGGGCGTCGATGAAGGCCTGCGGCACGATCAGCGACAGCCGGTTGTCGTCGGCGGTCAGTTCCAGCGCCGGCAGCGGGGCGTCCTCATGGGCACGGTTGAGCAGCACGGCCAGCCGAAGCAGGGCGGCCAACCGGCGTGCAGTCAGCAGCAGGCGCTCGGGCAGGGCATCGAAGGCCGTCTTGGTCACGCTGCGGCGGTGGCTGCGCACCAGTGCGGCCAGCATCTGCTGCTCCTGGCGCGAAAAGCCGGCGATGTCCGAATGTTCCAGCACATAGCTGCCGTGCACGTGATAGCCGCTGTGGGCGATCATCAGGCCCAGCTCGTGCAGGCGCGCGGCCCAGCCGAGCATGCGCGCGTCATCGGCGTCGAGCTTCCAGCGCTCCTGCACCTGTTCCAGCAATGACAGCGCGGTGTCCTGCACGCGGTCGGCCTGCGCCGTATCGATGCCATAGCGCTGGCTGAGTGCAGCCACCGATTCGTCGCGCAGGTCATTCTCGCCGGCACGGCCGACGATGTCATAGAGGATGCCTTCGCGCATCGCCGCCTTGCTGACCAGCAGCTTCTGCAGGCCCAGCGCCTGGAACGCGGCTTCCAGTACCAGGATGCCGCCGGCGATGATCGGACGGCGATCGCTGGACAGGCCCGGCAACTGGATGTCGTCGATCTTGCGGGCCTTCAGCAGCTCATCGCGCAGCTGCGGCAGGGCTTCGGCGGTGATCGCGCCCTTGCTCAGCTTCATCGTCGCGCAGATCTCGCTGATCGCCTTGTGCGTGCCCGACGACCCCAGCGCCTCCTGCCAGCCCAGCGCGCGGTACTTGCTGGCGAAGGGCTGGAACTCGCGCCCGATCTCGGCCAGTGCGTCCTTCCAGCGCTTCCTGCTCAGCTTGCCGCCGGGGAAGAAGCGTCGGGTGCTGGCGATGCAGCCGGCCTGCAGGCTCTCGCGCTCCAGGGTCTGCATGCCCATGCCGATGATGAATTCGGTCGAGCCACCGCCAATGTCGATCACCAGCCGGCGCTGGCCCGGTTTGGGCGGTTGCGCGTGGGCTACGCCCAGATAGATCAGGCGCGCTTCTTCGCGGCCGCTGACCACTTCAATGGCATGCCCCAGCGCGGTTTCGGCCGGGACCAGGAACGATTGCGGTGAACGCAGCTGGCGCACGGTGTTGGTGGCCAGCGCACGGACCTGGTGCGGCGGTACGTTGCGGATGCGCTGGCCGAAGCGGGCCAGGCATTCCAGCGCGCGCTGCCGGGCTGCGGCGGAGAGCCCGCCCTTGCCGTCCAGACCGTCGGCCATGCGTACCGTCTCGCGCAGGCGGTCGATCACCCGCAACTGGCCAAGCGTGTAGCGCGCGATGACCATGTGGAAACTGTTGGAGCCAAGGTCGATGGCGGCCAGCAGGTCGCCATCCTGCAATGCGGGCGGAGTCGTGGTGGTATGCGGCATGGGCGAATGTTAGCCGAAGGCCGGGTCGCGGCGTCACCGCGCGGTCTTCACAGGGGGATGGGGTCACATCCCTTTTTTGCGGAAAAGGGATCTGACCCCGTACAGCAGGCGGGTGGGTGCCGACCGTTGGCCGGCACCCCGGATCACAGACCCTGCATCAATGCCATCTGCGCCGAATGCGGGGCTTCATCGTGGGCAGGCGCGCGCTTGTGGTAGATCCCCTCGGCGTCCAGCTCCCACGCATTGAGATTGTCGTCCAGGTAGTTCTGCAGCACCTCGCGGTAAACCCGCTTGGCCAGTTCCGGATCGAGGATCGGGAAGCAGGTCTCGACCCGGCGCAGCAGGTTGCGCTCCAGCCAGTCGGCGCTGGCGCAGTACAGTTCCGGCGCGCCATCGTTGCCGAACCAGTAGACGCGGCTGTGTTCGAGGAAACGGCCCACGATCGAGCGTACACGGATCTTGTCCGAGACCCCGGGCACACCCGGGCGCAGCGTGCAGGCGCCGCGGATGATCAGGTCGATCTGTACGCCGGCCTGCGAGGCGGCATACAGCGCGCGCACCACCTGCGGTTCGTTCAGTGCGTTCATCTTGGCGATGATGCGCGCCGGGCGCCCAGCCGCGGCGATGCGCGTCTCGCGTTCGATGCGGCCAAGGATGCCGGTGTGCAGGGTGAAGGGCGACTGCAGCAGGCGCTTGAGCTTCATCTTCGATGCCAGCCCGGACAGCTGCTGGAACAGCAGATGCACATCATTGCCGATGTCCGCATCGGCGGTGATCAGGCTGATGTCGGTGTACGCGCGTGCGGTGCCGCTGTGGTAGTTGCCGGTGCCCAGGTGCACGTAGCGACGCAGCTTGCGGCCTTCGCGGCGGACGATCAGCAGCATCTTGGCGTGGGTCTTGTAGCCGACCACGCCGTACACCACCTGCACGCCGGATTCCTGCAGGCGATCGGCCAGGCCCAGGTTGGCTTCCTCGTCGAAGCGCGCGCGCAGCTCGACCACCACCGTCACATCCTTGCCGTTGCGTGCGGCCTGGATCAGGGCGTCGACGATCAGCGAATCCTTGCCGGTGCGGTACAGCGTCTGCTTGATCGCCAGCACGTTGGGATCGATCGCCGCCTGCCGGATCAGGTCAAGCACTGCGGTGAAGGCATCGAACGGGTGGTGCAGCAGCAGGTCCTGGCGCGCGGCGGTCTCGAAGATGCCGTCGCTGTCGCGCAGCGTGCGCGGGGTCATCGGCGGATACTTCAGATCCGGCTGCGCGATCAGGTCGTACAGCTGGATGATGCGGTTGAGGTTGACCGGGCCGTCGATGCGGTACACCGCGTTCTCGGTCAGGCCGAAGTTCTGCAGCAGGGTGCGCACGATCTCGCGCGGCATGTCATGGGCGATCTCCAGCCGCACCGCTGGTCGGTAGCCGCGGTCGACCAGCTCGTCACGCAGCGCCAGCGCCAGGTTTTCCACTTCCTCCTCGTCCACCACCAGCTCGGAGTTGCGGGTGACGCGGAACTGGTAGGCACCCTGGACTTCCATGCCCGGGAACAGCTCATCGACGAACGTTGAAAGCACCGAGGACAGGAACACGAAGTTCTGCGGCCCGCCGAGCTTTTCCGGCAGCTGGATGATGCGTGGCAGCGAGCGCGGCGCACGCACGATGGCCAGATGGCCGGCGCGGCCGAACGCATCGGTGCCCTTGAGCACCACCACGATGTTCAGCGACTTGTTGAGGATCTTCGGGAACGGGTGCACCGGATCCAGGCCCAGCGGCGACAGCACCGGCATGATCTCGTTGCGGAAGTACGCACGCAGCCAGCGCTTCTGGCGATCGGTCCAGGAGTGGCGACCGAGCACGCCGATGCCGGCCTCCATCAGGGCCGGGCGCAGCGTTTCGTTCCAGCAGCGGTACTGCTGGTCCACCAGTTCCGCAGCGCGGTCATGGATGGCGGTGAGGATGGTCTGCGGGCTCATCCCATCCGGCGCCGGCGGCAGGCCGAACTCCTGCGCGTGGCGCACGGCGGCAGCGCGGATCTCGAAGAACTCGTCGAGGTTGGTGCAGGAGATGCACATGAAGCGCAGGCGCTCCAGCAGCGGCACCTGCGGGTCCATCGCCTGGGCCAGCACGCGGAAGTTGAAATCCAGCTGCGACAGCTCGCGGTTGATGTACAGCGACGGCTCGCGCAACGGATCGTTGTCCGGGCTCACGGGGAGGGGGAGGGATCCGAGGCTGCTCATGGCGTCATTCTTCGATGGAGGTCAGGGGGGCGGACTCGCGCGGTCGCACGTGGTCGGCATCGAAATGGCAGGAGAATTCCGAACCCTTGCCGACCTCGCTTTCGATCTCCAGCCGTGCATGGTGCAGGCCGAGGATGTGCTTGACGATGGACAGGCCTAGGCCGGTTCCGCCGCTCTCGCGGGAGCGGCTGCTGGAAACACGGTAGAAGCGTTCGGTCAGGCGGGGCAGGTGGCTGGCCGGGATGCCATAGCCGGAATCGCGCACCGCCAGCACCGCGCCGTCGCCTTCGCGGCGGAACTGCACCGCGATGCGGCCACCGGCCGGGGTGTAGCGCACCGCGTTGGTGACCAGGTTGGAGAACGCGCTGTGCAGTTCCTTGGTGGAACCCTGCAGGTCGACGCCGGCCAGATCGTCGATGCTGATCTGGTGGCGGCCCTGGCTGTGAGCTTCCGCCTCGCGGCGCAGGGTGGCCAGCATCGGCTGCATGGCCACGGTCTCGTCCTCGCTGTGTTCCTGCGATTCCAGCCGCGACAGGGTCAGCAGGTCTTCCACCAGCTGGGCCATGCGCTGGCTCTGCTTGCGCATTTCTTCCAGCATCGGTCCGGTCCCCGGGAAATCCTCCGGGTCCATCATGTCCAGATAACCGTGCACCACGGTGAGCGGTGTGCGCAGCTCATGTGAAACGTTGGCCACGAAATCGCGGCGCACCTGTTCCAGGCGCAGCAACTTGCTGACGTCGCGGGCGATCAGCAGCCAGTAGTCCGACGAATAGGGAATCAGTCGCAGGTTCAGGCGGATCGCCGGATCGACCGGTGAAGGTACGTCCAGGATCGGTTCGGCATTGCGGCCACCGGCCAGCCAATGCGCCAGCGGCATCGGCTGCAGGCGCTCGACCAGGGCCTCGCCGAGGTCGCCGGGATGGTGCAGGCCGAGCAGGGCCGTGGCGGCTTCGTTGAACCACTGCACGCGCTGGCTGTTGCGGTCCAGCACCACGACGGCATCGGGCAGGGCGGCGGCGGCGGCGCGGTAGCTGCGCAGCATGTCCAGCAGGCGGCGCTTGCGCACGCGCATTTCCACCTGGTTGCGATACAGCAGTCGGTCCAGTTCGTTCCAGACGCCGGTGCCTTCCTCGGCGGTGTCCCAACGCTGGCGTGCGGTCAGGCGACGCAGCACGGTGCGCAGGCGCCAGTAATGCCAGGCCAGGGTGGCCAGCGCGCCCAGCGCGATGCACAGCCACAGATGGCCTGTGAACCACCCCACCAGTCCGGCGAACAGCAGTACCGCGGCAACGGTGGCCAGGGTCTTCAACCAGGCAGAGCGGATGTGGCGGGGCATTGCGATCTCGTCGTTGAGGTGCGGCGGTTCACTGGGGTGAACCGAGGGTTATAGCAGAGTTGCCGGCACCGGCACCCGCGGGTGCGCGGCGCCGGCACGACGAGACTCAGGTGGCGGTGGAGAAGCGGTAGCCGGCGCCGCGCACGGTCTGCACCATGTTCTCGGCAGCAAACGGTTCAAGCGTCTTGCGCAGGCGGCGGATATGCACGTCGATGGTGCGCTCTTCCACGTACACGCTGCCGCCCCACACATGGTCCAGCAGCTGGGCGCGGGTATAGACGCGCTCGGGGTGGGTCATGAAGAAGTGCAGCAGCCGGTACTCGGTCGGGCCGATCGGCACCGGCTGGTCGTTGGCGAACACGCGATGGGCGGCGCCGTCGATGCGGATCGGGCCAACGGCCACGCTGCCGTCCTCGTCGTCGTCACGGGCACGGCGCATGACCGCCCGGATGCGGGCCAGCAGTTCGCGCGCCGAGAACGGCTTGACGACATAGTCGTCCACACCGGCTTCGAGGCCACCGACGCGATCGTTCTCTTCGCCGCGGGCGGTCAGCATGATGATCGGCACTTCGCGGGTCAGGGTTTCCTTGCGCCAGCGGCGGGCCAGGTCCAGGCCGCTGGTGCCGGGCAGCATCCAGTCCAGCAGGATCAGGTCGGGGACGCGGTCGGCGATCGCGGTCTGGGCTTCACGGGCGTCGCCGGCGTGGACCGGCTCGTAGTCACCCTTGCGAAGGGCGAAGGCGACCATTTCACGGATCGCGGGTTCGTCATCGACGATCAGGATGCGTTTCTGCACGAGGACACCGTAGGGCTCGGTTACTGGAGTGGTGCCAGTAGACTACGGTTTGATGACATGTTTGTGACTACCTGGCCGGAACCGGCCGGGATTGCCATCGACCGGTCATGCAGCGCTCAGCGGCGGTCCAGGTCAGGGTCCTGTACGCCCTGGCGGCGCAGTTCCAGCACGGTCGGGGTGATCGACTCGATGCGCGCATCCACCCGCGCCCGGCCGATGTAGTCCAGCGCCGGGTTGCGCTTGAGTGCCTGCAGCTGCATCAGGGCCTGTTCCGGCCGGCCGCTGAGGAAGGCCGCCTCGGCGTAGGCTTCGCTGGCGCGCACGCTGTCGCCGGCCAGCTCGCTGGCACGGGCGTAGCGCTGCTGGAAGACCGGATCGTTACCGCTTTGCGACAGCAGCGGCCGCAGCATGGCCTGCGCGCGCTGGCCGGCCTCGCGGTTGCCCTGTTCGTTCAGGATCTCGGCATAGGTCAACGCCACCGGGCGGCTGTTGGGGTGCTCGCGCAGCAGCTGCTCGAAGCGGCTGTTGGCCTGGGTGGCCTGGCCGGCCCGCGATTCGGCCTCGCCCAGGCCCAGTGCCAGCCACAGGTTTGCGGGGTGGGTCTGCAGCAGGCCGGTCAGGGTCTGCCGGGCCTGGCCGGCGCCGGCGCGGCCACCGCGCATCACTGCCAGCGCCTGGCCATAGCGTTGTGCATCGTTGAGGCCGTCCTTCTGGCGCTTGGCCAGATCGGCATACTCGCGTTCCAGCTCGGGGGTGGAATCGGCGCTTAGCACCCGCAGGCGCTCGCGTGCCCAGTCGAAGTCACCGCTGGCGCCACGGCTGAGCTGCCCCATCGGGATGCGCAGCACGCTGCTGGGCAGCAGCGGGTTGTTGCCGCGCAGCAGCGGTTCGGACAGGCTGGGATCGGCCGGGTCCACCCGTTCCTTGCGTTCGCCGGTGGGGGTGCGCGTGGTCAGCAGCACCGTGTCCTTCTTCATCTGCTCGGCGCGTGCCTTGGCCTCGCTGATGCGGGTGATGTTGACCGGGTGGGTGCGCAGGAACTCGGGCACGCTGTAGCCGCCCTCGTTGCCGCGCATCGCCGCCGACATCCGTTCGAAGAAGCCGGCCATGGCATCCACGTCGTAGCCGCTGCGCGACAGCGTGCGGATGCCGAGACGGTCGGCCTCGGACTCGTTGGAGCGGGTGTAGTTGATCTGCCGCTGCTGCATCAGGCCCATGCCCGAGCTGATCGCGGCCATGGTCGCGTTGCCGGATGAGGTGCTGTTGCTGGCCTGGGCGGCCACCACCGCCGCCAGCATGCCCAGCAGGATCGGGATCTGGTCACGCTGGGCGCGCTCGACCCCGCGCAGCACGTGCTGCTGGGTGACGTGGGCGATTTCGTGCGACAGCACCGCGGCCACCTCGTCTTCGCGCTCGGCGGTCAGCACCAGGCCGGCGTTGACCCCGACATAGCCGCCCAGAGTGGCGAAGGCGTTGATCTGGCGGTCCTTCATCACGAAGAACGTGTACGGCTGCCGAGGCTGATCGCTGTTGGAGCCGAGCCGGGTTCCCATGGTCTGCAGCCAGTCGTTGACCAGCGGATCGTCCAGCAGGTAGCCGTAGTTGCGAAGCTCGCGCAGCATCATCGCGCCGTACTCGGCCTGGCGGGCCGGGGTCAGCAGCTCGCCGGCCGAGGAGCCGATGTCGGGCAGCTTCTCCTGGGCCTGGGCCAGCGGCATGGCCAGGGCCAGGGTGACGGCGGTAGTCAGCAGCAGGGCTCGCAAGCAGAAGGTCCTCGGGCGGGGCGCGCCAAGCGTGGCAGGGCGGGGGGCAACCATTCGTTAACCCACAGTGTTGCGGCCGTGGCGTGGAAATTCCAGCGCACCGGTACCATATGTAGACCGTCGATCCATCGTGGAGTTTCCCGTGACAGCCCAGACCGCCGGCGGTGCCCCCGCCATCACCCTCTATTCCACCGCCGTCTGCCCGTACTGCGTGGCCGCCAAGAACTTCCTGAAGAGCAAGGGCCAGCAGTGGACCGAGGTCCGCATCGACCTGGACCCGGCCGAGCGCGAGAAGATGGTGGCGCTGACCCGCCGCACCAGCGTGCCGCAGATCTTCGTCGGCGACGTTCACGTCGGCGGCTACGACGACATGATGGCGCTGCATCGCGAAGGCAAGCTCGAGCCGCTGCTGGCCGGGCAGGGTCAGGCATGAGCGCGGCCGATGACGGCAGCAAGGACCGCATCGCCGAGTTCACCGAGTTCCGCAAGCGCATGAACGAACGCATCCTGGGTGAGCCGAACCAGGTAGTGCGCCGCTTCTTCGCGCTGGACACGCAGACCTACCAGGCTGGCGCGCTGGACGTGAAGACCAAGGAGCTGCTGGGCCTGGTGGCGTCGATGGTGCTGCGCTGCGACGACTGCATCAGCTACCACGTGGCCCAGTGCAAGGATGCCGGGGTGACCCGCGAGGAGTTCTTCGAAACCTTCTCGGTCGGCCTGGTGGTCGGCGGCTCGATCGTGATCCCGCACCTGCGCCGCGCGGTCGACTTCCTCGACCAGCTCGAAGGCGGCGCCGCCGCCCCGGAAGCGCACGAGCACTGAGTGCTCCGGTAGTGCCGGCCGCTGGCCGGCATCGCCTGAACCCGACCTGGCCGGGGTTGCCGGCCAGCGGCCGGCACTACCGCCAGGCCTTCCCCGCGATCTCCCTGACCAATAGCCCCCTTGTTGTTCAAGGGCGCGCCGGTAGGCGCGGGGATAAGGTGGAATGCGCGGGCAAGCCGCAGAGCGATTTGCAGGGGCGCGCCGACAGGCGGGGGTAGAGGAGGAATGCGCGGGCAATTCTGCCTGAGCCGGGGACTGGGACCATGGTCTATTTGGGACCTCGGCCCCGGCTCAGGCATAATTGCCGGTGAAACTTCCTTTGCGCCGGCGTTTCCGGGCACGTCCG
The DNA here is from genome assembly GCF_050435725.1 of Stenotrophomonas sp. AN71. Classification (NCBI taxonomy): domain Bacteria; kingdom Pseudomonadati; phylum Pseudomonadota; class Gammaproteobacteria; order Lysobacterales; family Lysobacteraceae; genus Stenotrophomonas; species Stenotrophomonas sp. AN71. The sequence goes on from NZ_JBNDKU010000005.1 coordinate 119,776, forward strand.
GACGGCGTTTTTCCCCCTGTTCGGAACATCGATCAATGACGCAGAAAATTACGGTCATCCGCGGCGACGGCATTGGCCCGGAAATCATGGACGCTACCCTGTTCGTGCTCGACCAGCTCAAGACTGGCCTGGAGTACGAAGACGCCGACGCCGGCCTGGTGGCCCTGGAGAAGCACGGCGATCTGATGCCGGCAGTGACCCTGGAATCGATCGCGCGCAACAAGGTCGCGCTGAAGAGCCCGCTGACCACGCCGGTTGGTGGTGGCTTCACCTCGATCAACGTCAGCCTGCGCCGCCACTTCGACCTGTACGCCAACGTGCGTCCGGCCCACACCTTCCCGAACACCAAGTCGCGTTTCGACAACGTCGACCTGATCACCGTTCGTGAGAACACCGAAGGTGCGTACCTTGCCGAAGGCCAGGAAGTGTCCGCCGATGGCGAGACCGCCTTCTCCGGTACCCGCATCACCCGCAAGGGCTCCGAGCGCATCGTGCGCTATGCCTTCGAGCTGGCCCGCAGCGTCGGCCGCAAGAAGGTCACCGCCGTGCACAAGGCCAACATCATCAAGTCGACCTCGGGCCTGTTCCTGAACGTCGCCCGTGAAGTGGCCGCGCAGTACCCGGACATCGAGTTCCAGGAAATGATCGTCGACAACTGCTGCATGCAGCTGGTGATGCGTCCGGAACAGTTCGATGTGATCGTCACCACCAACCTGTTCGGCGACATCATCTCCGACCTGTGCGCCGGCCTGGTCGGCGGCCTGGGCCTGGCCCCGGGTGCCAACATCGGCAAGGATGCGGCGATTTTCGAAGCCGTGCATGGCACCGCGCCGGACATCGCCGGTCAGGGCAAGGCCAATCCGTGCGCGCTGCTGCTGGCGGCCGCGCAGATGCTGGACCATGTCGGCCAGCCGGAAAACGCCGAGCGCCTGCGCAAGGCCATCGTGGCGACCATGGAAGCCAAGGATTCGCTGACCGGCGATCTGGGTGGCACCGGCACCACCATGAGCTTCGCCAAGGCCATCGCCACCCGCCTGTAAGCGGCGGATCGACCTCGGTTGGATCCACAGCGGGGCGCCTTCGGGCGCCCCGTTGCGTTGCGGGTCCACACAATGGGTGAATGATTCGGTAGATCCACGCCATGCGTGGATGACGGAGCCTCTCGGCCCGCAGCCATCCATGGGGTGGCTCTACAGGGCGCGATCTGTGCGAATTCTGCACAGATCATGTGCTTCAAAGCGGCTGGTTCGTGCGCACCGCGCTCCGCATCCTGTGCCCCACATCCACTGCACAGGAACTCGAACATGAACCTCACCGCCTTTGGCCTGGCCGGCCTGATCGGCATGGCCACCACCATCCCGGTTGCCGCCGCCGAGCCGGCCCATCCCACCATCCGCCACATGGCCGGCGCGCCGGTCACCGCCTCGCTGGATGTGGCGAAGACCGCCGTGCTGGTGATCGACTTCCAGAACGAGTATTTCGATGCCAAGGCCGCACCAGGCTTTGCCGGTGGCCGCATGGTCATTCCCGATGGCATGGCCGCCCTGCGCCAGGCCAAGCGTGTGGTCGAGTTCGCCGATGCCCATGGCATCCGCGTGATCCACGTGCAGCACGTGCTGCCGGCCGGTGCGCCGCTGTTCGCGCAGGGCAGCGTCAATGCCGCTTTCCATCGTGACCTGCAGCCGCGCCAGGGCGAAACCGTGGTGCAGAAGGACAATGTCAGTGTGTTCGCCGGTGCTTCGGCAGCCGTGCTCGACACGGTGCTGAAGGACGCCGGCATCGACACCCTGATCGTCACCGGCCTGCAGACCCATGCCTGCGTGGCGGGTGCCGCACGCGATGCGGCGGCCGCACCCCGCGGCTATCGGGTGGTCGTCGTCTCCGATGCCAGCGCCAGCCGAGACCTGGACCTGGCCGGTGGCGGCCGCATCGGCCATCGTGCGCTGCATGACGCCTCGCTGGCGCAGATCGAGGATGCCTTCGGCGATGTCATGAGCACCGATGCGATCCTGGCGCTGCCGGTGCGCAAGGCTGGCGACGGCGCTTGATAAGCTGGCGGGGCCCGCGCGCCGTGGGCCCCGCCACGTGGAGTCGCCGCCGATGGATCACTTCGCCGCCCTGCGTGCGCTGCGCGCCATCGTCGACACCGGCAGTTTCACCGCTGCCGCAGAACGCATGGGTACCACGCATTCGGCGATGTCGCGGCAGCTGCGCCAGCTGGAAGAGCACCTGCAGGTGCGCCTGCTCGATCGCAACAGCCGCCGGCTGTCACTGACTGAAGCCGGGCGCGGCTACTACCGCGAAGCCGCTTTGCTGTTGGACCGCCTGCAGGGAGCCGATGACCGCGCCCGCGCCGGACAGGCACAGCCCAGCGGTACCGTGCGGATCAGCGTGCCGCAGGTGGTGGCCAGCCAGGAACTGCCGCATTGGCTGCCGTCTTTCCTGCAGCGCTACCCGCAGGTGGCGCTGGACCTGTCCGCCGATGACCAGCTGGTCGATGTGGTCGGAGGGGGATTCGACCTGGCCCTGCGCATTGCGCCATCGTTGCCGGACAGCCAGCTGGTCGCGCGCGAACTGGCGCGTTGCCCGCGCATCCTGGTGGCGGCGCCAGCCTACCTGGCCCAGCACGGCTTGCCACGGCAGGCCGTGGATCTGCTGCAGCACACATTGCTGGGCTTCAGTCCCACCGTGGCGATGTCGCCATGGCAGCTGCAAGGTCCGCGCGGCGCCAACGCGAGTATCGAAGCAGGACAGCGCCTGCGTGTGGATGCTACGCCGGCGCTGTATGCGGCTGCGTTGGCGGGAATGGGCATCAGTCTGTTCACCGCGCTCACCGTGCAGGAGGATTTGCGGGCCGGTCGCCTGATCCGCGTGCTGCCAGCCTGGCATGCCGGCCAACGCTGCTATTTCGCGCTGTATCCGCATGCCCGCGCGCTGGCACCGAAGGTGCGTGCGCTGGTCGATCACCTCGCCGCGCACTACGCTGCGCAGGTCGGCGCGACAGGGTAGCCGCGCGGCCAAAGCGAGGGTGGTGATGGAGTCGGTGTATCTGCTGGTCGCGCTCGGCGCGATCGTTGCCGGATTCGTGCAGGGTCTGTCCGGCTTCGCCTTTGGCATGGTGGCGATGTCGTTCTGGGCGTGGGGGCTGGAGCCGCGGCTGGCCGCCACGCTGTCGGTGTTCGGCGCGCTGGTCGGACAGCTGGTTGCGGTGTTCACCGTGCGCCGCGGTTTCAATCTGCGCTTGCTGCTGCCGTTCGTGCTGGGCGGCCTGGCCGGTATTCCTCTGGGCGTGATGGTGTTGCCGCAGCTGGACATGGACTGGTTCAAGGCGCTGCTGGGGGGCTTCCTGGCGCTGTGGTGCCCGGTGATGTTGATGGCGCGCTCATTGCCACCGATCACGGTCGGGGGGCGTGTCGGCGATGCCATCGCCGGCATGGCCGGTGGTGTGCTCAGTGGCATCGGCGGCTTCGCCGGGCCAGTGCCGACGCTGTGGAGCACGCTGCGCGGCTTCGCCAAGGACGAGCAGCGCGCGGTCATCCAGAACTTCAACCTGGCGATGCTGGCCGTGACCATGGCCATCTACGTCGGCAGTGGTCTGGTGGAGTGGCAGATGCTGCCGTATTTCGCCATCGTGGCGCCGGCGATGCTGGTGCCGACCCTGCTGGGCGCACGCGTCTACATCGGCATCAGCGAGGCACGTTTCCGGCAGCTTGTGCTGAGCCTGTTGACCGCCTCGGGTATCGCGTTGCTGGCTTCGTCGCTGCCGGTGTTGCTGGCGCGACCTGTCGCGGGCTGAGGCTCAGGCCGGTCGGAACATGCGGAAGCGCTGCTCGGCACCGATGCGGAAATAGTCGGCGGGGCCGCCGCCACGCAGGATCGGGGCAGCGGCCGCGGTGTCGTAAATGCCATCGACCAGCAGCCGTGCATCGATATGCACCGCGACCACTTCGCCCAGCACCAGCCAGCCGTTGGTGTCCTGGCCGGCGGCGTCGCGCAGTCGCACGATCTGGGTGCAGCGGCATTCCATGCTCACCGGGCTCTGTGCCACACGGGGTGGCGCGACCTGCGTGGATGCCAGCGGGGTCAGGCCGGCGAGGGCGAACTCATCGACCTCCGGCGCCACGGCGCGGCAGCTTTCATTCATGGCTTCGGCCAGCTCGAAGGTGGCCAGGTTCCAGACGAACTCACCGGTGGCTTCGATGTTGCGCAGCGAGTCTTTGCGCCCCTGGCTGGAGAAGCCGATGATCGGTGGGGTGTAGTTGAAGGCGTTGAAGAAGCTGTAGGGCGCCAGGTTCAACGTGCCTTCGGCATCGAGGCTGGAGATCCAGCCGATCGGGCGTGGGCCGATGATGGCGTTGAACGGGTCATGCGGCAGGCGGTGGCCCTCTGCCGGGCGGTAGCTGTGGAAAGTGTCGGGCATGGGAGTCTTGTTCCGTGGAGTCGGGGGGGGGGGGGGGGGGGGGGGCCCGGGGGGGGGGGGCGCGGGGGGGGGGGGGGGGGGGGGGCGCGCCCCCCCCCCCGCCCCCCCCGGTGCTGGTGCACCCCCCACCCCACCCCCCCCCCCCCCCCCCCCCCCCCGCGCCCCCCCCCCCCCCCCCCCCGCCCCCCCCCCCCCCCCCCCCCCCTCGACTCTACCGTCTGAAACAGCCGAGCAGGCGCGACCCACAAAAAAGCCGCGACCCTCGCGGATCGCGGCTTGTCGTTTACGGCGCGGCTGGACTCAGCGCTGCTGGATCTTCGACAGCAGTCGCAGGAACTCCACATACAGCCAGACCAGGGTCACCATCAGGCCGAATGCGCCATACCACTCCATGTACTTCGGCGCGCGCTGGGCCACGCCGGTTTCGATGAAGTCGAAATCCAGCACCAGGTTCAGTGCAGCCACCACCACCACGAACAGGCTGAAAGCGATGCCCAGCCAGCTGGCGTCGTGGATCACCGGCACATTGATGTTGAAGAAGCCGAGCACGAACGAAGCCAGGTAGAGTAGGGCGATGCCACCGGTGGCGGCCACCAGGCCCATCTTGAAGTTCTCGGTGGCCTTGATCACGCCGCTGCGGTATGCGAACAGCAGTGCGGCCAGGGTGCCGAAGGTCAGCAGCACGGCCTGGAACACGATGCCCGGGTACTTCATGTTGAACAGTGCCGACACGGCGCCCAGGAACAGGCCTTCGACCAGCGCGTACATCGGCGCGGTGACCGGCGACCATTCCTTCTTGAAGATGGTGATCAGCGCCAGCACCAGGCCGCCGATCGCGCCCCCCATGGCGTAAAACTTGGCCGCGGCCATGACCTGGCCGTACTCGTCGACCGACTGGCTCCAGGCGAACGCCGCGGTCAGCACGGTCAACAGCAGCAGGATGCCGGTCTTGTTGGCGGTGCCGTTGAGGGTCATCACCTGGTCGGGGCTGGTCACCACCGAACCGCTGGCGAGATCGAGGAAGGTCGACTCGGAAAGAGCCGGGTTGCCGCTGCGCATGCGTGTTCTCCGTGCGGATGAGGGTCGGGACGGCCATCCGGCCGATGACCGCGAGCATAGCCGATGACTATGCGCGGTGCCGTGGCAGGCGTCAGGTTCGAGGCGCTTGCGTTGACAGTTCATGATGCGCTTGGCGACAATGACCAGCTCCGCGGGCTCGGCCCGAGGGGATTGCAAGAACGGGGTATAGCGCAGTCTGGTAGCGCGCCTGCTTTGGGAGCAGGATGTCGGGGGTTCGAATCCCTCTACCCCGACCAATCCCACGCCACGTCGGATTGGACACCGTTCCGGTTCGGGCGCCCGTAGCTCAACTGGATAGAGCACCGGCCTTCTAAGCCGGCGGTTACAGGTTCGATTCCTGTCGGGCGCGCCATCGGCGAGGCACCGGGGTCGCATCTGCGGATGTGAAGAAGTGCTTGCAAATGCGCAAGGACTCCACCAGAATATCGGACTAGCTTCGGCGGACCGGAACTTCGGTGACAGTCCCCAGGCAATGGTTTGAAGTCCCTGCGCGGCGGCATCGGCGAAGGGGCGAAAGTTTCAGTGGTGGCTGTAGCTCAGTTGGTTAGAGTACCGGATTGTGATTCCGGTGGTCGGGGGTTCGAATCCCCTCAGCCACCCCACTGATTCAACCGCATCGGCACTGCCGACACGGTATTGCAATAAACAGAAAGCACGCTACAATGTGCGTCTGAGTTTCACGGGCCGTTAGCTCAGTTGGTAGAGCAGTTGACTCTTAATCAATAGGTCCAAGGTTCGAATCCTTGACGGCCCACCAAGACAGAAGCCACCTGGCGCGCCAGGTGGCTTTTTTCTTATAAGTGTGACTCCTTCGTTTCGATGGATCACGCGCAGCGGAGCCCTGTTTTTCATGGGCCTGCGGCGGTAGCGGGACCGCAATGCTGGTTTCAACGATGTTGAAAAAAGTGCTTGCGCCCACCGAGCGGATCGGGTCATAATTCGCGCCCCGATTTCGGGCTGTTAGCTCAGTTGGTAGAGCAGTTGACTCTTAATCAATAGGTCCAAGGTTCGAATCCTTGACAGCCCACCAGACGAAAGCCACTTGGTTCGCCAAGTGGCTTTTTTCTTGCCTGGGTGTCGGCGAAATCCACGCATGGCGTGGATCTACTGATGGGTGGGCATCGTCCAGGCATGACGATGATCTGGCGCAGCGGGCATCCATCTGTAGGCGGCGCGGTGTCAGGGGTGTGCGCAGTTCATCGGATTCAGCTTTGTGCAGGACTTTCGCTTCCCGCGCCCGCCTGCGACAATGAACGCCTGTGCCGGCCACGCGAAAGTGGCGGAATTGGTAGACGCCCTGGATTTAGGTTCCAGTGCCGTAAGGCGTGGGGGTTCGAGTCCCCCCTTTCGCACCAGTGCCGGCCTGTCCCCACCCTGATGGGCCCTCTGCGCCCCCTTGACCGGCACGCGCTGGCAGTGCAGGCCGAATTGGGCGAAACTAAAGGGCTGCGGCAAGCAGGCGCGTCCCAGACGTCGTGTCCTTACAACACAACCGTTTCATTCCAATCATCGAGCCGGGGGCCTGGGCCACCGGTGGCAGGAGTCAACATGCAAGCTTCGATCGAATCCACCGGCAACCTGGAACGCCGCCTGAGCTTCTCGCTGCCGGAAGACCGTCTGCAGAGCCACATCGTCGGCCGCCTGGGCGAAATCGCCCGTACCACCCGCATCAAGGGTTTCCGTCCGGGCAAGGTGCCGGCCAAGGTGATCGAGCAGCGCTTCGGCGCGCAGGTCCGTGGCGAGGCGCTGGACGGCCTGCTGCGCGAGACCTTCGATGCCGCCGTGCGCGAGCACGACCTGCGCATCGTCGGCAGCCCGCGCATCGACAAGGGTGACGAGGGCGAGTTCTCCTTCGTGGCCACCGTGGAAGTGGTGCCGGACTTCGGTGACATCGACGTCAGCAAGCTGACCGTCGTGCGCCACAGCGCCGAGATCAACGATGCCGACATCGACCAGATGATCGAAAACCTGCAGAACCAGCGTCGTACCTGGGCCCCGGTCAGCCGTGGCGCTCAGGACGGTGATCTGGTCGCGGTGGAAACCTGGTCGCAGGCCGGCGAAGAGCGCCTGCCGGCCGAAGGCACCGAGAAGGGGTCGATCGTGCTCGGCCAGGGCATGATGTTCGACACCATCGAAAAGGGCCTGGTCGGCCTGGCCAAGGGTGAAGAGAAGACCCTGGACGTCGAGTTCCCGGCGGACTGGCGCGTGCCGGTGCTGGCCGGCAGGACCGTGCAGGTCACCGTCAAGGTGGTCGAAGTGTCCGAGCCGGTCGTGCCGGCGGTCGACGAAGCCTTCATCAAGAGCTTCGGCGTGAAGGGTGGCGATGTGGAGCAGTTCCGCAGCGACATCCGCGCCAACCTGGAGCGTGAGCTGAAGGGCGCCCTGATGAACCGCCTGCGCCGCGAAGTCGGCGAGCAGCTGATCGCGGCTTACGCCTCGGTGGAAATGCCGCCGCGCCTGGTCGAGAACGAAGCCCGTGCCATGCTGGCCCAGCAGGTCGAGCAGATCCGCCGCAATGGCCAGAACGTCGGCGAAATCCCGGCCGATGCCCATGAAGGCTTCAAGGATGCCGCCGCCAAGCGCGTGCTGGTCGGCCTGGTGGTCGGTGAAGTGGCCCGCACCAACGACCTGCGCCTGGAAGCCAAGCGCCTGAACGAAACGATGCGCCTGATCGCTTCGACCTACGAAGAGCCGGAGCAGGTCATTGAGATGTACCGCAACGACCCCCAGCTGATGTCTGGCCTGCAGAACCGCGTGATGGAAGAGCAGGTGATCGACTGGATTGCCGAGCGCGCCCAGCACACCGAAGAGAAGCTGTCCTTCCAGGACGCGATCCGCCAGTAAGTCCGGGCGGATCACCGCATTCCCCGCGCCTTTGCCGGCGCGGGGTTGTTTCCCCCCAAGATAGGTACCTCACGTAATGGACAACCGAACCAAAGCCCTGAACCTGGTTCCGATGGTGGTCGAGCAGACCAGCCGCGGCGAGCGTGCCTACGACATCTATTCGCGCCTGTTGAAGGAGCGCCTGATCTTCCTGGTGGGCCCGATCGACGATCACATGGCCAACGTGGTGGTGGCGCAGTTGCTGTTCCTGGAATCGGAAAATCCGGAAAAGGACATCAACATCTACATCAACTCGCCGGGTGGCGTGGTCACCGCCGGTATGGCGATCTACGACACCATGCAGTACATCAAGCCGAACGTGAGCACCACCTGCATCGGCCAGGCCGCCTCGATGGGCGCCCTGCTGCTGGCCGCGGGTGAAGCCGGCAAGCGCTACGCGCTGCCGAATTCGCGCGTGATGATCCACCAGCCGCTGGGCGGCTACCAGGGCCAGGCCACCGACATCGACATCCATGCGCGTGAGATCCTGACGCTGCGCTCGCGCCTGAACGAGGTGCTGGCCAAGCACACCGGCCAGTCGCTGGAGACGATCGCCCGCGATACCGAACGCGACAACTTCAAGAGCGCCTTCGAGGCGCAGGCCTATGGTCTGGTCGACCAGGTCCTGGAGCGTCGTCCGGATGAGTCGATCCAGGCTGGCTGACCGGCCTTCACGGGGCCATGGAGGCCCCGTTCCTGCAGGGTCGGGCGGGACTGGTGTCCCCTCGGCCCTGTGCTATTCTCGAATCGAACCCCCGTTCAGCGGGTGGGGTAACTGGGTAAGCGAAGCATGAGCGAAGACCGCCAAGGTCGTTCCACGGACACCGGCAAGATCCTCTACTGCTCTTTCTGCGGCAAGAGCCAGCATGAAGTGCGCAAGCTGATTGCGGGTCCGAGCGTATTCATCTGCGATGAATGCGTGGAGCTGTGCAACGACATCATCCGTGAAGAACTTGAGGAAAAGGCGCAGTCGGCGCGCAGCTCGCTGCCCAAGCCGCGCGAGATCCTCGAGGTCCTCGACCAGTACGTGATCGGCCAGAACCGCGCCAAGCGCACATTGGCCGTGGCCGTGTACAACCACTACAAGCGCATCGAGAGCCGGCAGAAGAACGACGACGTCGAACTGGCGAAGTCGAACATCCTGCTGGTCGGCCCGACCGGTTCGGGCAAGACCCTGCTGGCCGAGACCCTGGCCCGCCTGCTCAACGTGCCGTTCACCATGGCCGACGCCACCACGCTGACCGAGGCCGGTTACGTGGGCGAGGACGTGGAGAACATCATCCAGAAGCTGCTGCAGAAGTGCGACTACGACGTCGAGAAGGCGCAGCAGGGCATCGTCTATATCGATGAGATCGACAAGATCTCGCGCAAGAGCGAGAACCCGTCGATCACCCGCGATGTGTCCGGCGAAGGCGTGCAGCAGGCCCTGCTGAAGCTGATCGAAGGCACCGTGGCCAGCGTTCCGCCGCAGGGTGGCCGCAAGCACCCGCAGCAGGAATTCCTGCAGGTGGACACCAAGAACATCCTGTTCATCTGCGGCGGCGCGTTCGCCGGGCTGGACAAGGTGATCCAGGCCCGCTCCACCGACGTTGGCAGCATCGGCTTCGGCGCCAAGGTGAAGAGTAGCGAGCGCAAGCAGGAAGTGGGCAAGGTGCTGGCCGAAGTCGAGCCGGAAGACCTGATCAAGTTCGGCCTGATCCCCGAGTTCGTCGGCCGCCTGCCGGTGGTGGCGACCCTGGAGGAGCTGGACGAGCCGGCCCTGATCCGGATCCTGACCGAGCCGAAGAACGCCATCACCAAGCAGTTCAAGAAGCTGTTCGAGATGGAGAACGTCGAGCTGGAGTTCCGTCCGGACGCGCTGTCGGCCATTGCCAAGAAGGCGCTCAAGCGCAAGACCGGTGCCCGTGGCCTGCGCACCATCGTCGAATCGGTCCTGCTGGACACCATGTACGACCTGCCGTCGCAGGAAAACGTCAGCAAGGTGGTGGTGGACGAATCGGTGATCGAGCACAAGTCCGAGCCGTACCTGATCTACCAGACCCCGGCGGCCCCTGAACAGAAGGCCGCAGGCGCCGAGTGATCCTTCCAGGTTGTTGATTGGAAAGGATTTTCAAGGAATGCCTTGCATCTGAAAGCCGATGGCCCCATAACGGGGCCATCGGCTTTTTTTGTCTCCGGAAGATGCCCTCCCGGAGGCGGTTTTCCCCTTCCCTGGAGCCCCCATGGCCCGTTCCCCAAGTGAAACCCTCGACCTGCCGGTCCTGCCGCTGCGCGACGTAGTGGTGTTCCCGCACATGGTCATCCCGCTGTTCGTCGGCCGTGACAAGTCCATGCACGCGCTCGAACAGGCAATGGAAGCGGACAAGCGCATCCTGCTGCTGGCGCAGAAGTCGGCCGAGACCGACGACCCGCATGCGGCCGATCTCTACCAGGTCGGTACGCTGGCGCAGGTGCTGCAGCTGCTGAAGCTGCCCGATGGCACGATCAAGGTGCTGGTCGAAGGCCTGTCGCGCGTGCAGGTCACCCACGTCGACGAGCGCAACGGCTCGCTGCACGGCCAGGCCGTGGAGATCGATGCGACCGACGAACGCGAAGCGCGTGAGGTCGAGGCGATCGCCCGTTCGCTGATGTCGTTGTTCGAGCAGTACGTAAAGACCAACCGCAAGCTGCCGCCGGAGCTGTTGCAGACCCTGTCCGGCATCGACGAGCCGGCACGTCTGGCCGACACCATCGCTGCGCACATCAGCGTGCGCCTGGCCGACAAGCAGCGCCTGCTGGAAACGCTGGCGGTGAGCGATCGCCTGGAAATGCTGGTCGGCCTGGTCGACGGCGAGATCGATGTGCAGCAGATGGAAAAGCGCATCCGCGGCCGCGTGAAGTCGCAGATGGAGAAGAGCCAGCGCGAGTACTACCTCAACGAACAGATGAAGGCCATCCAGAAGGAACTGGGTGACCTGGACGACGCGCCGGGCGAGCTGGAAGAGCTGGCCCGCAAGATCGCCGAGGCCGGCATGCCGAAGCCCGTCGAAGCCAAGGCGCGCAACGAACTGAACAAGCTCAAGCAGATGTCGCCGATGTCGGCCGAGGCGGCGGTCGTGCGCAACTACCTGGAGTGGCTGCTGGGCGTGCCGTGGAAGAAGCGCAGCAAGGTGCGCAAGGACCTGAAGGCCGCGCAGGACACGCTCGATGCCGATCACTACGGCCTGGAGAAGGTCAAGGAGCGCATCCTTGAGTACCTGGCAGTGCAGTCGCGCGTGAAGCAGATGAAGGGCCCGATCCTGTGCCTGGTCGGGCCGCCGGGCGTGGGCAAGACCTCGCTGGGCCAGTCCATCGCCAAGGCGACCAACCGCAAGTTCGTGCGCATGTCGCTGGGTGGCGTGCGCGACGAGGCCGAGATCCGTGGCCATCGCCGCACCTACGTCGGTTCCATGCCGGGCCGCATCGTGCAGAACCTCAACAAGGTCGGCAGCAAGAACCCGCTGTTCGTGCTCGACGAGATCGACAAGATGTCGATGGACTTCCGTGGCGATCCGTCGTCGGCGTTGCTGGAAGTGCTCGACCCGGAGCAGAACAACGCCTTCAACGATCATTACCTGGAAGTGGACCTTGACCTGTCCGAAGTGATGTTCGTGGCCACTTCGAACTCGCTCAACATCCCGGGCCCGCTGCTGGACCGCATGGAAGTGATCCGCATCCCGGGCTACACCGAGGATGAGAAGCTCAACATCGCCACGCGCTACCTGGTGCCCAAGCAGATCAAGGCCAACGGCCTGAAGCCGGAAGAGCTGGAGATCGGCGGCGATGCCATCCAGGACATCGTGCGTTACTACACGCGCGAATCGGGCGTGCGCAACCTGGAACGCGAGATCGCCAAGATCTGCCGCAAGGTGGTGAAGGAAATCGCGCTGGCCGGCCCGCAGCCGGCAGTGAAAGCGAAGAAGGGCGCGAAGAAGGCCAAGGCGCTGGTCAGCGTGTCCGGCAAGAACCTGGACAAGTACCTGGGCGTGCGTCGCTTCGACTTCGGTCGTGCCGAGGAAGAGAACGAGATCGGCCTGGTCACCGGCCTGGCGTGGACTGAAGTGGGTGGCGATCTGCTGCAGATCGAATCGACGTTGGTGCCGGGCAAGGGCCAGCTGATCCTGACCGGTCAGCTTGGCAACGTGATGAAGGAATCGGCGTCGGCGGCGTTGTCGGTGGTGCGTTCGCGTGCGGTCGGCTTTGGTATCGACCCGGAGTTCCTGCAGAAGCACGACGTGCACCTGCACGTGCCCGATGGCGCCACGCCGAAGGACGGCCCGAGTGCGGGTGCGGCCATGGTCACCTCGCTGGTGTCGATGCTGACCAAGGTGCCGGTGCGTGCCGAGGTGGCGATGACCGGTGAGATCACGCTGCGTGGCCGCGTCACCGCCATCGGTGGTCTGAAGGAAAAGCTGCTGGCTGCACTGCGTGGCGGCATCCGCACGGTCATCATCCCGGAAGAGAACCGCAAGGACCTGGCCGACATCCCGGCCAACGTCACCCGCGATCTGAAGATCGTGCCGGTGAAGTACATTGAAGAGGTCCTGGACCTGGCGCTTGAGCGTCCGTTGGCACCGAAGAAGGCGCGCAAGAGTGCGCAACGTGTCACGGTGCGCAGCAAGGCCAAACCGAGTGGAAACGCGCGCGTCAAGCATTGACGCGCGCTGTCCAATGGCCTGAAACCCGCGTCGTTGCTGGCTTTCCAGCTTGCGTGGGGGTAGGGCCGCTGGTATAAAAGCAGCACTCGCGAATGAGTGATCGCAGTCTGGCGATCACTGAATTCGGCGAACCGTTTCCACATGGCGGCCGCACGCAGATCGCGTGCGGTTGCTTCCCTGTCGAATACGCGGAACCCACCGCCAAAGGAGTTGTAGAGAATGAACAAGACCGAATTGATCGATGCCGTTGCTGAAGCTGCCGACCTGACCAAGGCCGAGTCCAGCCGCGCTGTCGATGCCGTCGTTGCTGCCGTCACCAAGGCGCTGAAGGACGGCGATGCGGTCACCCTGGTTGGCTTCGGTACTTTCCAGGTCCGCGACCGTGCTGCCCGCACCGGCCGCAACCCGAAGACCGGCGACACCATCAAGATCGCTGCTTCGAAGAATCCGTCGTTCAAGGCTGGTAAGGCCCTGAAGGATGCTGTAAACTAAGCGGCTCGCTGGGGTGCTTAGCTCAGCGGTAGAGCGTCTCCTTTACACGGAGAGGGTCGGGGGTTCGAAACCCTCAGCACCCACCACAGCACCACGGTAAAAGTTTGAGTGTGGAGCGGTAGTTCAGCTGGTTAGAATGCTGGCCTGTCACGCCGGAGGTCGCGGGTTCGAGTCCCGTCCGCTCCGCCACTTCAACGAGGCCTCCGGCCAAAAGCTGGAGGCTTTGTTTTCTCACCGGTCCAGGCCGGCAGGAAACAAAAGCGGTAACAACGCGGAGCGGTAGTTCAGCTGGTTAGAATGCTGGCCTGTCACGCCGGAGGTCGCGGGTTCGAGTCCCGTCCGCTCCGCCACTACATCGAGGCCCCCGGTCCAAAGCTGGGGGCCTTGTCTTCTCCCCGGAGGTTGTGGGGCGAAGACGAAAAGGTTTTTGCAAGAACGGAGCGGTAGTTCAGCTGGTTAGAATGCTGGCCTGTCACGCCGGAGGTCGCGGGTTCGAGTCCCGTCCGCTCCGCCATTGCAGAATTCTTAAGTCCCTGTGAAAAAACTTTGAAAAAAGTGTTCATCGGGCTGGGTTTCCAGAGAGTCTTCGGATATACTGGACACCTGCAAAGTTTCAGTGCGGAGCGGTAGTTCAGCTGGTTAGAATGCTGGCCTGTCACGCCGGAGGTCGCGGGTTCGAGTCCCGTCCGCTCCGCCAACTTTAAAAGCCCTCGGCGCAAGCCGGGGGCTTTTTCTTTGCGTCATCGGCATGACCGCGATGACCGCGGCGCACGCTGCCGGAACGCGCGCAGGCCGCGCCGGCGCTGCTTTTGGTCCCTGCGGCGAAGCGGGTTACACTGCCGGGCTCGCCAATCAGGCCTTGTGACTCCTCACTATGCTGCAGAAACTCCGCGACAAGACCTCAGGCTGGATCGTCACCGTGATCCTGGGGCTGCTGATGATTCCGTTCCTGTTCGTGATCGACAACAGCTACCTCGGTGGCGTTGGCGCTCAGAACGTGGCCAAGGTTTCCGCTCCGCCGACCTGGTGGCGTTCGGCGCCGTCGTGGTGGCCGGTGCGCATGCTGTGGCAGCACCACGAGATCAGCGCGCAGGATTTCCGTACCCGTTTTGAGCAGGAGCGCATGCGCGAGCGCCAGCAGCAGGGCGACAACTTCGACCCGCGCGCGTTCGAAAGCAACGAAAACAAGATGGCCGTTCTCGATCAGCTGATCGACGAGCAGGTCGTGCGCCTGGTCGGTGAACAGGCAGGCGTGGTGATCGGTGATGGCGCGGTGCGCGAGTACATCGCGACCATGCCGGCCTTCCTTGATTCGAACGGCAAGTTCAATGAGAACAACTACCGCCTGGCCCTGGCCGGTGGCAACCCGCCGCGTACGCCGAGCCAGTTCCAGGAGCTGGTGCGCGAGAGCCTGCAGCAATCGGTGATTCCGGCGGGCCTGCAGAACTCCGGCTTCGTCACCCAGGCCGAGACCGAGCGCCTGCTGAAGCTGCTCGGCGAAACCCGCGACGTCGAACTGGCCGCGCTGCCGCCCGTGCCAGCCGATACCGCGCCGGTCACCGACGCGCAGATCAAGCAGTGGTACGACAGCCATGGCAAGGATTTCCGCCAGGCCGAAACCGTGTCGCTGGAGTACGTCGAGATCAATGGTGCCAACCTGCCGGCGCCGACCGCGGCCGACGAAGCCACCCTGCGCAAGCGCTATGAAGACGAGAAGGCGAAGTTCACCTCGCCGGAGCAGCGCCAGGCTTCGCACATCCTGATCACCGGCGACGGTGCCGAAGCCAAGGCGGCCAAGCTCGCCACCGAGGCGAAGGCGGCGGGCGCTGATTTCGCCGCATTGGCCAAGGCCAATTCGGAAGATCCGGGCTCGAAGGACCAGGGCGGTGACCTGGGCTGGGTCGAGCGCGGTGCGATGGTGAAGCCGTTCGAGGACGCGCTGTTTGCCGCGAAGGCGGGCGAGGTGATCGGCCCGGTGAAGACCGACTTCGGTTACCACATCATCAAGGTGGCGGCGGTGCGCGGCGGCCAGGGCAAGTCGTTCGAGGAAGTGCGTGACACGCTGGCTGCCGAGCAGCTGAAGGCCGATGGCGAGCGTGGCTTCAACGAGCTGGCCGGCCGTCTGGTCGATGCCATCAACAAGAGCCCGAGCGACCTGACCGCTGCCGCCAAGGAAGTGAACCTGCCGCTGCAGACCCTGGGCCCGATCACCCGTGCCACCGCCAGTGGCATTGCCGCTGATCCGGCCGTGCTGCGCGCTGCGTTCTCCGACGTGCTGGTGCAGGACGGTACTGCCAGCGACCCGATTGCCCTGGGCGGCGCCACCAACCACAGCGTGGTGATCCGCGTGGCCGCGCATACCCCGGAACAGGCGCTGCCGCTGGACAAGGCCCGTGAGTCGGTGATCGCCGCGATCCGCGCCGATCGCCAGCGCCAGGCCAGCGACAAGGCTGCCGATGCCGTACTGGCCAAGCTGAAGGGTGGTGCCACCCTGCAGTCGCTGGCGGCCACGGAAAAGCTGCAGCTGAGCCCGATGCCGGGCCTGCCGCGCAGCCAGCCGGTGCCGACCCCGGAAATCAACCGCGCGATCTTCAGTGCGCCGGCGCCGGCCGAGGGCAAGCCGAGCTATGGCAAGGTTGACGTCAACGGCCATGCATTGCTGTTCGCGGTGAACAAGGTCAACCCGGGCGACATCAAGGAAGTGACGGCCGAGCAGCAGAAGCAGCTGAAGGACCAGCTGAGCCAGATCGATGGCATGGCTGCTGCGAAGGGCTACATCGAGACGATGCGCAAGAAGTTCGTGATCCAGACCACCGAAGCGAACCTGTAAGCCTCGCGACAAGCAGGAACGAAAAGGCCCGGCATCGCCGGGCCTTTTTTGTGGTCGCCACGTAGCGTCGAGCCTGCTCGACGCTACGGGCGGTGTTGCGAAGCAGCCGGACGGGATAAGAAAAAAGCCGAGCATGGCTCGGCTTTGGATGCAGCGCCTGGCGTGTGCGTCAGTCTTCCACGCGCAGCACGGCGCCCGGCTTCAGCACGCTGCTGCCGCTCAGGCCGTTCAGCGACAGCAGGGCCTTCACCGGCATGCCGTAGCGGCGGGCGATGGTCCAGGCCGACTCGCCATCACGCACGGTGTGGCGGCGACTGCGCGGACGATCGGCGATTGCCGCGACGGTCTTGGCGACCTGCGGTGCCGGCGCTGCGGCGGCAACCGGTGCGGCGCTGGCGACCAGGGCGGTTGCCGTCTCCACGACCGTCGCATTGGCAGCCGAGACCGGCGCCAGCACGCGGGTGGTGCCCGAAGCGCGGCCGCCGGAGGCCAGCGCGGGGTTGAGGCGGGCGATCCTGGCCGGGTCCAGGGCGCGCTGTGCGGCCCACTGTTGGACGCTGGTGCCGGCGGGGAGGGTGTGGTCCTTCAGCACCGGCACGGTGCGGTCCAGCGAGGCCATCACGCCAGGCTGGTCTTCCACGTCTTCCAGCACGCAGGCCAGGGCATGCAGCTTCTCGACGTAGGCATGGGTGACCGGCGACAGGCCGGGCAGCGCCGACGGCTTGGCGTTCTGCGCGTTCATGCCGGCCTTGCGCATGGACTGCAGCACGCGGTACTCGCCGGCGTTGTAGGCCATGGTGGCCAGGCGCCAGTCGCCGCCGAACATGCCGTGCAGCGTCTTCAGGTAACGCACCGCGGCCTGGGTCGAATCGACCGCCGACAGGCGGCCGTCGTAGCCGTTGGCCATCGGCACGCGGTGGTTGCGCGCGGTAGTGGCGATGAACTGCCACAGGCCGGTCGGGCCGCTGCCATTGCGGGCGTTGGGGCGGTAGCCGCTTTCCACGAAGGGAATCAGCGCAAATTCGGTAGGCAGGTTGGCCTTGCGCAGCTCTTCGACCACATACCCGAACAGCACCAGTGCATCGTCATCCTGGTTGGCCAGGCGCGAGGGGGCGTGGGCGAACTGCTTCTGCCAGCGCGGGCTGGTCGCCTCGGCGTCGCAGCTGGGCTCGGCCAGGCCGTCGCGGAAGCTGGTGAAGATCTCCTGGCCATTGCGCACGGAGGCGGCCGGCAGTGCCGCCGCATCCAGCGGCAGGGCCGCGGCGGCGGTCAGGTTCTGGCTGATGCCGGCGCCCAGCGACTGTGCACCGGCGGTTCCTGCCAACCCCAGGGCGAGGCCCAGGGCCAGCGGCAGACTTCGGCGCATCATGCGCGGAAGCCGTCTTTCCAGTGCCGGAGACCGGCCATGACGTCGACGTCGTCAACGACGTCGCGGCCCAGGTGCGCCGACACCGCCGCGCGGATTGGCGCGGTGTGCACACGCAGGAACGGATTGCAGTCGAATTCGTTGGCCAGGGTTACCGGCAGGGTGGAACGGTCATCGCGGCGCATGGCCAAAGCCTCCTCTTGGCGCTGCCACAGGGCAGCGTTGGCGGGGTCGACATGCCGCGCGAAGACGGCATTTGACACGGTGTACTCGTGAGCGCAACAAAGCAGCAGTTGCGCGGGCAAGGTACCCAGCTTGCGCATCGATGCCAGAAGCTGGGACGGCGTACCTTCGAACAGGCGTCCACAGCCCAGGCTGAACAACGAATCTCCGCTGAAAAGATGTTCAGCGGTGTGAAACGCGATGTGGCTGCGGGTATGCCCGGGCACGGATAGTACGTGGAACGTCCGGCCCAGTGCCTGAACGCGTTCACCTTCGCCGACCCGCTCGGTGGCGGTCGGGATGCGTTCCTCTTCCGGCGCCACCACCCGCACGCCAGGGAAATGCGCCTGCAGTGCAGGTACGCCTCCGATGTGGTCGTCGTGGTGGTGGGTGAGCAGGATCGTATCCACGCGCAGGCCTTGGGCGGCCAGGGCGAGTACCGGCGCAGCGTCGCCGGGATCGACGACCACGGCGGCGCCTTCGTCGTCGATCAGCGTCCAGATGTAGTTATCCGCAAATGCGGGCAGGGCGGTCAGTCGCATAGAATTGGACCATGCCCGCGCTGCAGAGCACCCGTCAAGCGAGCCAGGCCCCGTGGTTCGACAGCGAACCGGCGGTGGCCTTGCGCGTTCTGGAACGACAGTTGCTGCTGCCGCAGCTGTCGGTGCTGCCCACGCAGCCCTGGTTGTGGATCGCGCCGAGTGCGGCCTGGCTGGAAGATGCGCAACTGGGCGGGCGCGGTCTGCGCCTGTTCCGGCAGGGGCAGGGCTATGCCGGCGACAGCCGCTGTGCCTTGCCGCTGCCGTTGGCCAACGAGAGTGTCAACGCGATCGTCCTGCAGCATGTCACCGCTGCCGATGCTGATCGGCTGCTCGACGAATGCGAGCGCGTGCTGATGCCCGGAGGCCATCTGTGGCTGAGCAGTCTCAATCCGTTCAGTCCCTACCGCACGCGCTGGCGCCAGCATGGGCTGGTGGTGCGCACGCCGCAGCGGATCCGCCTGCTGCTCGGCCGCCACGGTCTGGAGTGTGACGATATGCGTTACCTCGGCCCACTCTGGCGCGGCGCCGGCAGTCGTGGCCCCGGGGGCTGGGCGCCCCTTCGCGCGGCCTGCCTGTTCCACGCTGAAAAACGCACGCTGGCCCTGCCTGGGCCGAAACCGTTGCCGGTACGCTGGCACGGCACCGTCGCTACCTGATCTGGAGTTGTATTGAAAACCATCGAAATCCACACCGACGGTTCCTGCCTTGGCAATCCCGGCCCTGGCGGCTGGGCCGCGCTGCTGCGCTACAAGGACCACGAGCGCGAACTCAGTGGCGGCGAAGCGCATACCACCAACAACCGGATGGAGTTGATGGCGGCCATTTCCGGCCTGGAAGCGCTGACCGAGCCCTGCGATATCGTGCTGTACACCGATTCGCAGTACGTGCGGCAGGGACTGACCCAGTGGATGGCCGGCTGGATCCGCAAGAACTGGAAGACGGCCGGCGGCGACCCGGTGAAGAACCGCGAGCTGTGGGAGCGCCTGCATGCGGCCACGCTGCGGCACCAGATCGACTGGCGTTGGGTGAAGGGCCACTCCGGTGACCCGGACAATGAGCGGGTGGATACCCTGGCCCGCAATGCGGCGATCCAGGTCCGCGACTCCAGCCCGGTAAACTGAGCCCATGCGTCAGATCATCCTCGATACCGAAACCACCGGCCTGGAGTGGAAGAAGGGCAACCGCATCGTCGAAATCGGCTGCGTGGAGTTGTTCAAACGCCGCCCGACCGGCAACAACTACCACCAGTACATCAAGCCGGACTGCGAATTCGAACAGGGCGCGCAGGAAGTCACCGGCCTGACCCTGGAGTTCCTCGATGACAAGCCGGAGTTCGCCCAGATCGCCGAGGAGTTCCTGGCGTTCATCGATGGCGCCGAACTGATCATCCACAACGCGGCGTTCGATCTGGGCTTCCTCGACAACGAGCTTTCCTTGCTGGGCCCGCAGTACGGGAAGATCACCGACCGCTGCACGGTGATTGATACCCTGGCGATGGCGCGCGAGCGCTTCCCGGGCCAGCGCAACTCGCTGGATGCGCTGTGCAGGCGGCTGGGCGTGGACAATTCGCACCGTGCGCTGCACGGCGGCCTGCTTGATGCGCAGATCCTGGGTGATGTCTACATCGCGCTGACGTCGGGCCAGGAAGAGATCGGCTTTGGTCTGGGGGATGAGGAGGGTGGCGGTGCCGGTGCGGCGCTGCAGGCGTTCGATACCAGCACGCTGCTGCCGCGCCCGCGCGTGGTGGCCACGGCTTCGGAACTGGAAGCGCACACCGCGCGGTTGGAACGGCTGCGCAAGAAGGCCGGTCACGCGTTGTGGGACGGGCCCAAGCTGGAAGCGCCCGCCAGCGCGTAAACATCCACGCATGGCGTGGATCTACTGTGGAGCCGAGCCCGTGTTCGGCTCGTGCGTCAGGCTCACTGGCAGCGCACCGGGATCACGCTATTGCCGTATCCACGCATGGCGTGGATCTACTGTAGAGCCGAGCCCGTGCTCGGCCCATGCATCAGGCTCAGTGGCAGCGCACCAGGATCACGCTGATGTTGTCGCGGCCGCCGCCATCAAGCGCCGCGGCCACCAGCGTATCCACACATTCCTGTGCGCTGGCATCCTCGAACGCCAGGGTGCGGGCGATGCCAGGTTCGTCCACCTCCTCGGTCAGGCCGTCGCTGCACAGCAGCAGCTGCATGCCCGGGCGCAGTTCGCCGCTGGTGGTGGCGACATTCAGATGTGCCGGGTCGGTGACGCCCAGCGCCTGGGTGACCACATTGCGATGCGGATGCGCACGCGCCTGCTCGGCGGTCAGGTTGCCCTGCGCGACCAGTTCCTGCACCACGCTGTGGTCCTGGCTGAGCTGCGCCAGCTGGCCATCGCGCCAGAGGTAGGCGCGGCTGTCGCCCACCCACGCTACTTCATAGCGGTTGCCGAGCACGCGCGCGGCGACGACGGTGGTGCCCATTGGCAGCGTGTCGTTGCGCCGGCGCGAGGCACGGATGATTTCCTCGTCGGCGGTACGGATGGCCTGCGCCAGCGGCGCGCCACGGCGGATCTCACGGACGATGGTCTCGCGCGCCAGCGCGCTGGCCACCTCGCCGCAGGCGTGGCCGCCCATGCCATCGGCCACCAGCCACAGGGCCAGCTCGCTGTCACCGTAGTAGGTGTCCTCGTTGAGCTCGCGGCGCAGGCCGGGATGGGTGAGGTGTCCGAATTCGATCATGGTGGGTAGCGGATGGGGTATTGCCGGGGAGACAGGCATCATCGGGGGCGCGCGGGCATCCGGCAAGGCATGCACTCAGGAAATTTTCACTTCGTCGGCCGGAATGACTTGTCGTCGGCCTCACTTCCTCGTATGATGCGCGTCCCCGGTTCGCCGGGGCCACCCGGAGAGGTGGCAGAGTGGTTGAATGTACCTGACTCGAAATCAGGCAGGCGTTTATAGCGCCTCGGGGGTTCGAATCCCCCCCTCTCCGCCAGATAAAAGAAAAAGGGCTGCCGAAAGGCAGCCCTTTTTCTTTTATCTGGCGCGGGACGCGACGCGCTCTGCGCGTCGCCCCACACGTTGCTGCGCAACGCGTGGGCCCCTCCCTTTGCCGGCCGCTCCCCGCCCCTGTCGGGGCAGCCCGCGACAGAAGGGCTTGTTCCCCCGGATGCATCAGTAGATCCACGCCATGCATGGATGCTTCCTGCCGAGCTGGACCATCCACGCATGGCGTGGACCTACCCATTCCATCGCGAGCTGCGGGTTAAACTGACTGCATCACCTGCTGGAGCTTTTCCTGATGACCGCTGAAATCCTTGTTCCCGTTTCTTTCGGTGAGCTGCTGGACAAGATCTCGATCCTGCAGATCAAGTCCGAGCGCATCAGTGACGAGGGCAAGCTGGCCAATGTGCGCAGGGAGCTGTCGGCACTCGACCAGACCTGGATGGCACACCCGGCGGCGGTGAAGGACATCGCCACGCTGCGTGCCGAGCTGAAGGCGGTCAACGAACAGCTGTGGGACATCGAGGATGACATCCGGTTGAAGGAGAAGGCGCAGGCGTTCGACCAGGGCTTCATCGACCTTGCCCGCAGCGTCTACCTGCGCAACGACGAACGTGCGCGCATCAAGAAGGCGATCAATCTGGCGCTGGGCTCGGCGTACGTGGAAGAGAAGTCCTACCAGGATTACACGCAGCGCGCGTAATCCCCGGCATTGCGAAGCAGTAGATCCATGCCACGCGTGGATGGGGCTGCCCGGTCACTCAGTCTGCCCACTCAGCCAAGATGGTCGGCCACGTAGCGCTCGAAGGCGGCGATGCCGTCTTCGACGGTGATCAGTTCCATCACATCGTCGAACTCGATCTTGGTGCCCCACTTCAGATCGGCCGCCTGCTTGGCCAGGTACTTGCGCGCGGCATCGTCGTAACGGTCCACGCAGTAGCGCCGGTCCGAGTACGGGCCGCTGCGGTTCGGATTGCTGGCCGCATGCAGGCCCAGCACCTTGGTGCCCATCGCGTTGGCGATATGCATCGGGCCCGAGTCGGGGGTCATTACCAGGTTGGCGCGGGCGAGCAGGGCGGGCAGCTGCTTGAGCGTGTCCTTGCCGACCAGGTCCAGTGCCGGCGCGTGCAGCTGCGCCTGGATGGCGTCGGCCATGCTGCGCTCCAGTTCGCTGCGGCCGCCGCATAGCACCACCTGCCAGCCGCGCTGGACGGCATGGTTGGCGACGGCGGCGTAGCGGTCGGCGTACCAGTTGCGGCGCACGTGGCTGGAGCAGGGCGAGATCATCAGCACCGGGCAGCCATCATCCTGCCACTGCGCGGCGGCCCACGCATAGGCGGCCTGCGGCACGGCCAGATCCCAGCTGACCTCGGTCTGGCGCAGTCCCAGCGGCTCGCAGAAGCTGCCGATGGCATCCAGTACATGGATGCCCGGGCGGTCGGGAATGCGCTCGTTGATGAAGAGTCCGTGCAGGTCCTTGGAGCGGCTGCGGTCGTAGCCGATGCGGCGCTCGGCCGGAATGAAGGCCGACAGCAGGTTGGCGCGGAAGGCGACCTGCATCTGCAGCAGCGCTTCGAAACGCCCCGCTGGCAGCTGTTTGCGCAGTTCCTTGACCCCGGCCATGCCGCTCTTCTTGTCGTAGGCATGGAAGGTGACGCCAGGCAGGCCGTCGAGCAGTTTCTGGCCGACCTTATCGATGATCCAGTGGATCGGCGTGTCCGGACGCGCGGCTTGCAGCGTGCGCACCACGGGCACCACATGGGTGACATCGCCGAGTGCGGACAGGCGCAGGAGGCACAAGGAGGAGGACGCTGATGCCATGTGTTGTTAGACTCAATGAAATGGTCGCATTCGACGCCAATGAAGCGCTGACGCCATGCCGCGAGGGTCGCGGCATCGGGGCCATTCTGTTCGACCGCGAGCGCCTGCGGCAAGCCGAGGTCGGCCTGTTCTCGCCCCAGCACTGGGGCAGCAGGGCCCGGCCGGTGGGCGAGGGCGGCCGCGGCAGTGCCTGGTTCGTCGATGCGCCATTTGGCGCCAGCGTGCTGCGCCACTACCTGCGCGGCGGCATGGCGGCCCGGATCAGCCACGACCAGTACCTCTGGCGTGGCTCGGACCGGACCCGCAGCTTCGCTGAATTCCGCTTGATGCGCGCGCTGCGCGAGAAGAAGCTGCCGGTGCCGCGGCCGATTGCTGCGTTCTACATGCGCGAGGGTCTGCGCTACCGGGCCGCGATCCTGATGGAGCGGATCGAGGGGGTTCGCTCGCTGGCCGACCGCGCGCTGGTCGCCGGCCGGGGCGCGCCATGGGAGGAGACCGGGCGGCTGATTGCCCGTTTCCATCGTGCCGGCCTGGACCATGCCGACCTCAACGCGCACAACATCCTGTTCGATGGCAATGGCCATGGCTGGCTGATCGACTTCGACCGTGGGGTGATCCGCATCCCTGCCACCGCCTGGCGCGAGCGCAATCTCAAGCGGCTGCTGCGCTCGCTGGTCAAGCTGCGCGGCGAGCGCAGCGTGGAAGATGTGCAGAAGGATTATGCGCGGCTGCGCCGCGCCTACGACATGGCCTGGAACCGGGGCACCTGATGGACTGGTCGTTGCGTTTCCTCGGCGTCGGCAATGCGTCGGCGGTCGAGTTGGGGTCGCCGATGTCGGTGATCGAGCGGGATGGGCGCCCGTGGCTGACCATCGACTGCGGTGGTGAAGGCCTGACCGCGTTCAAGGCCCATTACGGGCACATGCCGCAGGCACTGTTCGTTACCCATGTGCACCTGGACCATGTGGCCGGGTTCGAGCGGCTGTTCGTGGATACCTTCTTCAGTGCGCACCGGCGCGGCAAGGTGCGCCTGTACGTACCGGCCACGGTGGTGCCGCTGCTGCACAAGCGCATCGGTGATTATCCGAATGTACTGGCCGAGGGCGGCGCGAACTTCTGGGACGCGTTCCAGCTGATCGTGGTGGGCGACGCGTTCTGGCACGAGGGCGTGCGCCTGGAAGTGTTTCCGGCACGCCACCACTGGCCGGAGACGGCCTATGGCCTGCGTCTGCAGGGCGCGTTGACCTGGAGCGGCGATACCCGGCCGATTCCGGAGATGCTGGCGCGCTTCGCCAATGACAACGAATTGATTGCCCACGACTGTGGGCTGCACGGCAATCCGTCGCATACCGGTGTGGACGACCTGGAGCGCGAGTACAGCGCTGAACTGCAGGCACGGATGATGCTCTACCACTACGCCAGCGTGGCCGATGGTGAAGCCTTGGCCGCACGCGGACACCGCGTGGCGCAGCCGGGCCAGTGCGTGGCGCTGGCCAACCCGACCGCACCGCACGTGCTGGCACAGGACCCCCCGTGAGCGGAGCCGGCCGGCTCGCCGATGCGGCGCTGGCCGCCGAACTGGAGGCGCTGGAACGCGCGCTGCACGCACCACAGGTGCGTGCCGACCGTGAGCACCTTGCCGCATTGCTGGACGAGGATTTCAGCGAGATCGGCAGTTCCGGGCAGTGCCATGGCCGTGATGCAGCGCTGGGGGAGATTCCACAGGAGCGGGCGCAGGTGCTGATCGAGTCGGATCAGTACGCGGTGCGGCTGTTGGCCGATGACCTGGCCCAGGTGCGCTACCGCAGCCGTTATCACGTCGATGGGCAGGCGCAACGCTGGGTGCTGCGCAGTTCGCTGTGGCGCCGGCATGCACAGGGTTGGCGGATGCTGTTCCACCAGGGCACACCCGAGGCGCGGTAGCGCCGGGTCATGCCCGGCGTGGGGCGCCAACCAGGGTTGGCAGCTACCAGGGAGCGCGCATCGCCGGAAAAGGCGGTGGCCCCGCCGGCTGACCTCGGCGCCCGCGTCGATCGATACCGTTGCTGCCTTCCGGCCCTGGCGGGATTTTCGACCTAGCGTCGCGAGGGGCCGACGGGGCCACCATAGAGACGTTGGCCGCCCACAGGGCGGCCAGTTCACGGAACAGGGGAAGCAGCGCGCGTCGCGCCGGAGACCACAGCCGGACTGCGCATCGGCTGGCCGATGGCAGACGCGCATTCTAGCGCAGGCAGGTGCATCGACGCCAGCTTCACGCGCTGAATCGGCTGTAACCCGTTCCCGGCCGTGGCGGCCCGGCCCAACCCCCGTTGCTAGAATGCCGGCCAGGAGGAACGACCTCCCCCACATCGGGAATCAATGACCAGGACGGCCTGGCCCTACCAAGAGGAGGGCTGTCATGGCCTGGATCTATCTGTTGTTCGCCGGCCTGCTGGAAATTGTCTGGGCCGTGTCCATGAAGCAGTCCGAAGGCTTCACCAAGCTCACCCCTACCGTGGTCACCCTCGTCGGCATGGTCGCCAGTTTCTGGCTGCTGGCCGTGGCCATGCGCAGCCTGCCGTTGGGTACCGCCTATACGATCTGGACCGGCATCGGCGCGGTCGGCGCGTTCGTGGTCGGCATCGTGTTCCTCGGCGAACAGGTCAGCCCGATGCGGATCGGCGCGGCAGCGTTGATCGTTTCCGGACTGGTTCTGATGAAACTCTCGAGCAGCTGAGGGTTTATACGGGGCGGGGATTAATGCTCCGCCCTGTTTTCCGTGAAAGGACAATGCGCATATTCGGCAAAACCATTTTCTTCACATATTTTATTTGACGTACGTCATAAAAATTATGTGGATGATTCACGCGGCACTGGCGCCGCTCATCGCACAGTGCCGCCATTCGTCAGGCGAAACCGGGGAGTTTTCGCCCTGACGGGTACGCCGGCGCGCCTTCTGTCGAGCGCGATCGCGTGAAGATGTGAAGATTTTCAGAAGTTAATGCCGTAGCCCTTGTTCCCGAAATGGAGCAGGGATGGATGGCATCGCCTTGAAAAAATCCTGCCCGCTGTGTCGTCCGGTCATTTCATGGAGATTTACCGATGAACCGCATTTATCGTCTGGTTTTCAATCGCGCCCTCGGCGTAAT
Source organism: Stenotrophomonas sp. AN71 (assembly GCF_050435725.1). Classification (NCBI taxonomy): domain Bacteria; kingdom Pseudomonadati; phylum Pseudomonadota; class Gammaproteobacteria; order Lysobacterales; family Lysobacteraceae; genus Stenotrophomonas; species Stenotrophomonas sp. AN71. Next base: position 146,219 of record NZ_JBNDKU010000005.1, read on the forward strand.
GCAGGTTGCTTCGGAGGTCACCCAGAATCCCGGTGGAAGCGCGGTTACTCCGGCACGGTTGCCTCGATTGCGGGCGCATCAACTGGCGGTGGCCCTGGCCGCCACGCTGGCCAGTGGTTCGGCATTCGCGGCATGCAACACGGTGGGCGCAGTCATTACCTGCGACCCGGGCACGACGGTCAACAACTACAGCAACGCCACGTCCGGTATTACGCTGAATGTCCTGGCGGGGGCTACGCTGCGCACGCCTCCGATTATCGGTGGTGGCAATGCGGCGACGTTGAGCGGCGACAACGTGACGGTCAACAACAGTGGCACGATCGATCCGAGCTCGATCATCCTCGCCTCGCCCGGCCTGGTCGTCGGCAATGGTTTGGCCAACAACAGCGCGATAGTCGTCAACAACAATGCCGGCGGCCAGATCAAGGGTGTCGTCAACATCGCAACGCTGCTGGGTTTCGGTGGACAGGCACTGGTGGCACAGAATGTCAACGGCACCACCACCATCAACAACGCCGGCCTGATCAGCACGTCGTTGATTGGCGTTGGCAGTGTTTCCGATGCGACCACAGTGGTGACCTATGGTGGCGCGGCAGCCAATGTGACCAATACCGGCACCATCGACGGGCGCGTCGGCCTGGGCGCTTCCGGCGGTAATGCATTCCTCAATGCGGGGGCGGTCAGCGGCAGCGTGCACCTGGGCGATTCGACCGGAGGCAATACCTTCACCGCAGTGTCGGGTTCCAGCGTTGTGGCCGGCGGCGGCACCGCCCTTGCCGGCGTGATTACCGGTGTTACCGGGGTAAAGGTTGCAGCCGCAGGAACCGTCGACGCCGGCACCGGTGCAGGTGCGTCCAACAACGCGCTGGTGCTGCAGAACAGTGCTTCTGGGCCGGGGTCGGGCACCGGCGGGGCGGTGACGTCGGTGAACTGGAACGAGTACCTCAACTTCCAGAGGCTCACCGTCAACAGCGGTACCTGGAACCTGCAGGGTGCCTGGACCGGTGCCACGACACTCAATGACGGCCTGGTCAACTTCAACAATGCGACTGCGTTTGGCAGTGGCCTGTTCACCGCCAACGGTGGTGCGATCGCCGCCAGCACTGCGGGCCTCACGCTGGGCAACAACTTCGGCCTGGGTGGAAACCTGCAGCTGTCGGGAACCAATGCGTTTGGCCTGAGTGGTGTGTTGTCCGGCGCCGGCGGGCTGACCGTCAATAACACTGGCGTGGTGACACTGGGCGGCGCCAATCTGTTCAGTGGCGGTGTCAACCTCAATAGCGGTGGCCTGGTGCTGGGCAATGCCGGCGCACTCGGCAGCGGCAACCTGACCGTCGGTGGCAGTGCCTCGCTGGATACGACGGCCAACTTCAATCTGGTCAACAACCTCGTGGTCAATGCTGGCGGCACGCTGAACCTGCTGGGCAACAATGCGCTGTCCTTGAACGGCGCGATTTCCGGTGCCGGCAACCTGGTCAAGAATGGAGCCAATACCCTCACCTTGAACGGTGTCAATTCGCTGACCGGCAGCTTCAACCTCGCCGGGGGCTCGCTCGCGCTCGGCGCGGGCGGCAGCCTGTCACCCACGGGTGCGATGACGCTGGGCGTTGGTACCACGCTGGACCTGACGGCAGCAGCCAACCAGAGCATCGGTTCATTGGCTGGCCTCGGCGGCGTGGTCAACCTGGGCAGCCACACATTGACCTTGGGCGGGCTGGGCAACACCACCTACAGCGGAACGTTCGGCCCGGGCACGGGCAGCCTGATCAAGCTTGGCAGTGGCGTGCAGACCCTGTCCGGCGTCAACACTCTTTCTGGTGGCGTAGCGCTCAATGCTGGTGGCCTGTTGCTGGGCAACAACGCTGCGTTGGGTACCGGTGCGCTCAGTGTCGGTGGCAATGTCACGCTCGACGGCACCCTTGGCCTGTCGCTGGCCAATGCGGTCAATCTCGGTGGCGGTAGCAGCCTGAACCTGCTGGGCAACCAGGCGCTGACGCTCGGCGGTGTGATCAGTGGGACAGGCGGCCTGGTCAAGAGCGGTTCGGCGCTGCTCACGCTCAATGGCCCCAACACCTTCGCAGGCGGCCTCGCGCTCAATGCCGGTGGCCTGATGCTGGGCAATGGCGGTGCGCTGGGCACCGGTGCATTGAACGTCGGTGGGGCGGTGACGCTCGATGCCGGTTCGGCACTGAGCGTTGGCAATGGCATCAACCTGGGCGTTGGCGGTTCGCTCAACGTGCTCGGCGGCAACGCACTGACGCTGGGTGGCACCATCGCCGGTACCGGCAGCCTGGTGAAGAGTGGTGCGGCCACGCTGACCCTGACCGGGGCCAACACCTATACCGGCGGAACGGCCATCAATGCCGGCACCTTGGCGATCGGCAGCGGGGGCAGCCTCGCCGCCACCGGTGCGGTCAGTCTCGCCGGCCTCGGTGCGGTGCTCGATCTCTCCGCAGGTGGCAACCAGACCGTGGGTGCGCTGAGCGGCGTGCTCGGTAGCACCGTGTCGCTGGGAGGGAACACACTCACCTTCGGTGATGCCACCAACCAGACCCTTGCCAGTGCCATCACCGGCACGGGTGGCCTGGTCAAGCAGGGAGCGGGCACGCAGACGTTGACGGCCGCCAACACGTTCAGCGGTGGCCTGAACCTGGCGGCGGGCGGGCTGCTGCTGGGCAACAACGGCGCCATCGGCACTGGTGCGCTGACCGTCAGCGGCAACGGCTCGCTGGATGGCACCACCGCGCTGAACCTGGGCAATGCGGTGAACCTCACCGGCTCACTGAATCTGCTGGGTGGCCAGAACGTGATCCTGGGCGGCGTGATCGACGGTACCGGAAGCCTGGTCAAGAACGGTGCGTCGGTGCTGACGTTGACCGGCAACAACACGTTCAGCGGTGGGCTTTCGCTCAACGCCGGCAGCCTGGTGTTGGGCAGCAGCGCCTCGCTGGGCAGCGGTGCGCTGAACGTCAATGGTGCGGCGACGCTGGATGGAATGACGGCGCTCAGCCTGGGTAACAACATCGCACTGGGCGCCGGCGCGTCGCTGGCGTTGCCGGGTACGCAGTCGACCCTGCTGGGTGGCGTGGTGTCCGGTGCTGGCAGCCTGATCAAGAACGGTGCCAGCACGCTGACGCTCAACGGTGCCAACACCTTCACTGGCGGGCTGGCACTCAACGCCGGTGGCCTGCTGCTGGGTAATGCGGGGGCGCTCGGTACGGGTGCGTTGAATGTCGGTGGCAGTGCCACCCTCGACAGCAGCGTTGCGCTCAACCTGGGCAATGGCGTGAACCTCGCGGGCGGTTCGGTGCTGGACCTTCTCGGCAGCCAGAATGTGACGCTGGGCGGGGTCATCGCCGGCGCTGGCGAGCTGGTCAAGAACGGTAGTTCGACGCTGGCGTTGAATGGTGCCAATACCTTCACCGGTGGCGTCGGCCTGAACGCGGGCAGCCTGCAGCTTGGCAGTGCACAGGGGCTGGGTACCGGTGCGTTGAACGTGGGTGGCAATGCCTCGCTGGATACCACCGGCGTGTTCAATGTCGCCAATTCCATTGGTGTCGCCGCCGGTGCCAACCTGACCCTGCTGGGCAGCAACGACCTGACACTCACCGCGCCAGTATTCGGTGTCGGCGGGCTGATCAAGGACGGCGCGGCACGCCTGACCCTGAGTGGTGCCAATACCTACACCGGTGGCACCACCATCAACAACGGCACGCTGGCATTGGGCGCCGGTGGCAGCCTGGCCGCGGCCGGCGATGTCACCCTTGGCAATACCGGTGCGGGTTTTGATATTTCCGCCGCCGGCGGCAACCAGACCGTGGGTGCACTGAACGGTGTGGCCGGGACCTCGCTGACGCTGGGCGGCAATTCGCTGACCTTCGGCACCAATGCCAATGCCACGTTTGATGGCGTGATCAGTGGCACGGGCGGGTTGGTCAAGACCGGTACCGGCATCCAGACGTTGTCCGGCGCCAATACGTTCAGTGGTGGCCTGGCACTCAATGGCGGTGGCCTGCAGCTGGGCAATGCCGGTGCACTGGGTAGCGGACCGCTCGGCGTCGGTGGAAACGTCAGCCTCGACAGCTCGGTGGCGTTGAACCTGGCCAACGCGGTGAACTTCGGCGCGGGCACCCAGCTGACTCTCGGTGGCAGCAATGACGTCGCTCTGGGAGGCGTGCTGAGTGGCAACGGCAGTCTGGTCAAGAACGGCACAGGCCTGCTGACCCTCAACAATACCAACACCTTCGGTGGCGGCCTGACCTTGAACGGTGGCAGCCTGGTGGTGGGTGCCAACGGTGCACTGGGTACCGGCACCTTGGCGGTGAACAGCAGTGCCTCGCTGGATGCCGGCGCTGCGGTGACGCTCGGCAACGCAGTGAGTCTCGGCTCGGGCGTCGCACTGACCGTGCCGGGCAGCAATGCGCTGAGCCTGACCGGTGGCGTGACCGGCAACGGCAGCCTGATCAAGAATGGCAGCGCCACGCTGACGCTGGCAGGGGCCAATACCTACAGCGGTGGTACCACCATCAACGCCGGCACGCTGGCGCTGGGCCTCGGTGGCAGCCTTGCCGCCGCAGGGGACGTCACACTCGGCAATGCCGGTGCAGGTTTCGACATTTCCGGAGCAGGCAGCAGCCAGACCATCGGTGCACTCAACGGTGTGGCCGGTACTTCGCTGACCCTGGGCGGCAATTCGCTGACCTTCGGCACCGCGGCCAATGGTGTTTTCGACGGTGTGATCAGTGGTGGCGGTGGCCTGGTGAAGGTGGGAGCAGGCGTGCAGACCCTGTCCGGCGCCAATACCTTCAGCGGCGGGGTCACGCTCAATGCCGGTGGTCTGGTGCTGGGCAACGATGCGGCACTGGGGACGGGCGCACTTACTGTTGGTGGCGCGGCCACGCTGGATACCACCGGGCTGGCGACACTGGCCAACAACATCGCGCTCAATGCCGGGTTGACCGTTCTGGGTACCAATGCGCTCACGCTCAACGGAGTGCTCTCCGGCACCGGCAGCCTGACCAAGAATGGTGGCGCAACGCTGACCTTGAACGGCATCAACACTTACACCGGCGGTACCAACATCAACGCCGGTACGCTGGCACTCGGCGCCGGTGCCAGCCTGGCCGCAAGCGGTACCGTCAATCTCGCCACCGGTGCCACGCTGGACCTGTCGGCCGGCAACGGCACGCAGGTGTTCGGCACGCTGGTCGGCAACGGTACGGTCAACCTGGGGGCCAACAACATCGAAGTGGGCAGCGCGGCCAATGGCACCTTCAGTGGTTCGATCGCCGGCACCGGTGGCCTGACCAAGGTCGGCACCGGTACTGAAACGTTGACCGGAACCAACACCTATACCGGTGGCACCACCATCAACGCCGGCACGCTGGCGATCGGTCTCGGCGGCAGTCTGTCCCCGACCGGCGCAGTGAACGTGGCAGGCGCCGGTGCCGGCTTCGACATCTCCGCATCCGGCGCCAACCAGACCATCGGTTCGCTGTCCGGCGTGGCCGGTTCGACGGTGAGTCTGGGAGCCAACGCGCTGATCCTGGCGGGCGCCAGCAGCAGTACCTTCAACGGTGCGATTTCCGGTACCGGCGGACTGGTGAAGAACGGCGCCGGCATTCTCACCTTGGGCGGCGCCAACCTGTTCAGCGGTGGCGTTGCACTGAATGGTGGTGGGCTGGTGGTCGGCAACAACGGTGCACTGGGTACGGGAGCGCTGAATGTCGGCGTCGATGCGACGCTGGACAGCAGCCTGGCCGTCACGCTGGGCAACGCCATCGGGCTCACTGCGGGTGCCAACCTGACCCTGCTCGGCAGCAATGCGCTGACCTTGGGCGGCGTCATCAGCGGCGGTGGCGGGCTGGTGAAGAACGGCGCGGCCACGGTGACCCTGACCGGCGCCAACACCTATACCGGCGGCACCATCATCAACAACGGCACGCTGGCGATTGGTGCCGGTGGCAGCCTGGCTTCCACGGGGGCGGTGAATCTTGCCGGTGCCGGTACGCTGGATATCTCCGGCGGCGGCAGCCAGAGCATCGGTTCGCTGGCTGGCGTGGCCGGCAGCACTGTGGCGCTGGGCGGCAACTCGCTGACCCTGGGCGGCGTCGCCGACAGCACGTACGACGGTGTGATCAATGGCAGCGGCGGGCTGATCAAGAATGGCGCCGGCGTGCAGACGCTGACCGGTGCCAACACCTTCAGTGGTGGCGTCACGCTCAACGCCGGTGGCCTGGTGGTGGGCAACAATGCCGCGCTCGGTACCGGTACGGTGACCGTGGGTGGCAATGCCTCGCTCGATTCCAACAGCGCGATCACGCTGGGCAACAACTTCACCCTCAATGCCGGCCTGACCGTGCTGGGCAGCAACGACCTGATCCTCAACGGCAACCTCAGCGGCACCGGTTTCCTCACCAAGGAAGGCCTGGCCACGCTGACCTTGAATGGCACCAACACCTACACCGGTGGTACCAACATCAACGCCGGTACGCTGGCGCTCGGCGCGGGGGCCAGCCTGCATGCCAATGGCATCGTCAACCTGGCCACCGGCGCGACCTTCGATCTGTCGGCCGGTGCCGGTACGCAGGTGTTCGGCACGCTGGTCGGCAACGGTACGGTGAACCTGGGCGCGAATACGCTGACCATCGGCGATGCCAGCAACGGTACCTTCAGCGGTTCGATTGCCGGCACCGGTGGCCTGATCAAGGAAGGCTCCGGCACCGAGACCCTGACCGGTGCCAATACGTTCACCGGCGGCACCACCATCAACGCCGGCACGCTGGCGCTCGGCGCCGGCGGCAGCCTGGCGGCAATCGGTGCGGTCACCCTGGCCAATGCCGGCACCGGCTTCGACATCAGTGCCGGTGGCAACCAGAGCATCGGTTCGCTGGCCGGTGTGACGGGCTCGAATGTGTCCCTGGGTGGCAACACGCTCACCCTTGGTGGTATCGGCAACACCGCGTTCAATGGCAGCATCGGCGGCACGGGCGCGTTGATCAAGAACGGCGCAGGCGTGCAGACACTGGGTGGTGCGAATACGTTCAGTGGTGGTGTCACCCTCAACGCGGGCGGGTTGGTGGTCGGCAACAATGATGCCCTGGGCAGTGGTGCACTGACGGTGGCCGGCGGCGGCACGCTGGATGCCAACGCGCCGGTGACCCTGGCCAACAGCGTCGCGCTCGGGGCCGGCGCCACCCTCGACGTGCTGGGCAGCAACGACCTGACCCTGGCGGGCGCGATCTCCGGTGCTGGCGGGTTGACCAAGGATGGCGCGTCCACGCTGACTCTGACCGGCGCCAGCACCTATGCCGGTACCACCACCATCAACAGCGGTACGCTGGCGGTGGGCGCGGGCGGCAACCTGTCCGGTGCCAGCACGGTGAACCTGGCCGGCACCGGTACGCTGGACATCAGCGCCGGTGGCAACCAGAACATCGGCGGCCTGGCCGGCGTTGCCGGCAGCACGGTGGCACTGGGCGGTGCAACGCTGACCACCGGCGGCAACAACGCCAGCACCACGTTCGCCGGCATCCTCGGCGGCACCGGCGGCCTGGTGCAGAGCGGTACCGGCACGTTGACCCTGAGTGGCGACAACACCTATACCGGTGGTACCACCATCAACGGTGGCAGCACGCTGCAGATCGGCAACGGCGGCAGCACCGGTTCGGTGCTGGGTGACATCACCAACAACGGCAGCCTGGTCTACAACCTCGGCACCACTGCAACGGTGGGGGGCGTGGTCAGTGGCACAGGTGGCCTGGCCCAGGCCGGTAGCGGCACGCTGGTGCTGACCGGCAACAACACCTACACCGGCGGTACCACCATCAACGCCGGCGGCACGCTGCAGGTCGGCAATGGCGGCGCAACCGGTGCGATCGTCGGTGACATCACCAACAACGGCGCGCTGGTGTCCAACGTAGCCGGCAATACCTCACTGGGCGGCACCATCAGCGGCAGCGGCGGCCTGACCCAGGCCGGCGCCGGCACACTGACCTTGACCGGCAACAACACCTACACCGGTGGTACCACGATCAATACCGGTGGCACGCTGCAGGTGGGCAATGGCGGTGCGACCGGTGCGATCACCGGCAACGTCGCCAACAACGGCAGCCTGGTGTTCGACGTGGCCGGCAACACCACCGTGGGCGGAGCGATCAGTGGCACTGGCGCACTGACCCAGGCCGGCGCTGGCGTGCTGACCCTTGTCGGCAACAACAGCTACACCGGTGGCACCACCATCAATGCCGGTGGCACGCTGCAGGTCGGCAATGGCGGCGCCACCGGCTCGATCAGCGGCGACATCACCAACAATGGCGCGCTGATCTCCAACGTGGCCGGCAACACGCAGCTGGGCGGCACCATCAGCGGCAGCGGTGGCCTGACCCAGGCCGGCAGCGGCACGTTGCTGCTGATCGGCACCAATACCTACAGCGGCGGTACCACCATCAATGCCGGCGGCACGCTGCAGCTGGGCAATGGCGGTACGACCGGTTCGATCATCGGCGACGTCACCAACAACGGTTCGCTGGTTTCCAACGTGGCGGGCAGCACCACGCTCGGTGGCACCATCAGTGGCAGTGGTGGCCTGACCCAGGCGGGCAGTGGCACGCTGACCCTGACCGGCAACAACACCTATACCGGCCCGACCACCATCAATGCCGGTGGTACCGTGCAGGTGGGCAATGGCGGCGCGACCGGTGCGATCGCCGGCAGCATCACCAACAACGGCAGCCTGGTGTTCAACGTCGGCGGCAACACGACCGTGGGCGGCACCATCAACGGTACCGGTGGGCTGACCCAGGCCGGCAGCGGCACGGTCACGCTGACTGGCAACAACACCTATACCGGCGGCACCACCATCAACGCCGGTGGCACTGTGCAGGTCGGCAACGGCGGCGCCAGTGGTTCGATCACCGGCAACGTCAGCAACAACGGCAGCCTGGTGTTCAACGTCGGCGGCAACACCACCGTCGGTGGCACCATCAGCGGCAGTGGCGGATTGACCCAGGCCGGCAGCGGCACGGTTACCCTCACCGGCAACAACACCTACACCGGTGGTACCACCATCAACGCCGGTGGCACTGTGCAGGTCGGCAACGGCGGCGCCAGTGGTTCGATCACCGGCAACATCACCAACAACGGTGGCCTGGTCATCAACACCGGTGGCACCACCACGTTGGGTGGCAGCATCAGCGGCAATGGCAGCATCGTGCAGGCGGGGCCGGGCGGCCTGAACCTCGGTGGCAACAGCGGCGGGTTCAGCGGTACCGGCCAGGTCACCGGCGGTGGCCTGAATGTCACCGGCACCATCGGTGGACAGTGGACCATCGGCAGCGGCACCACCTTGTCGGGCACGGGCACGATCGGTGGTACCGGCGGCGGCGTAACGGTGTCCAGCGGTGGCGTACTGTCGCCGGGCAATGGCCCGGGCAACGGCAGCGGGGCCGGCAACGGTACCGGCACGATCACCGTGGGTGGCAACCTGACCCTGTCGCCGGGCAGCACGCTGGGCATCGATCTCGGCGCCACCGGCAGCGATACCGTGCAGGTGGGCGGCAGCGCGACGGTGGGTGGCAGCACCGTAAAGGTGAACACGATCTCGCCCAGCACCAGCTACCAGCAGGGCCAGCAGTACACGGTGGTCAATGCGCCCGGTGGGGTGAGCGGGCAGTTCGCATCGGCCACGTCGCCCTCCGCGTTCCTGACCATCACGCCGGTGTATACCGCCAACACCGCCAACCTGAAGATCGATGTGGCGCAGACTGCAGCGTTCACCACCGTGGCCAACAGCCGCAACCAGTTCAACACCGCTGCGGCGCTGGACAGCCTGCCGCAGAGTGGTTCGGCACTGGGCCTGTACAACACGGTGCTGATGTATGACGCAGCCACCGCGCGCAGGGCGTTCGATCAGCTCTCCGGTGAAGTGCACGCAGCCAGCCGTGCGGTGCTGCTGTACGACAACTACCTGGAGGAGGGTATCCGCCAGCGTCTGGGCAGCGAACTGCCGACCGTACGTGGCGAACACGCTTCGGCCTGGCTGGCCGGCAGCGGCAAGGTATTCAAGCAGGATGGTGATGGCAACGGCGATGAGATCCGGTCCAACCGCAATGCGGTGATGGCTGGCGTGGATTGGAAGCTGGGCGAGCATGTGGTGCTGGGTGCGGCCGCCGGCAACGAACGCCTCGATACCCGCCTGTACGATCGCAGCTCGCGGGCCCGCCTGCGTGGCAACACCTTCGGCCTGTATGCGCAGGGCGAATGGAACAACGGCTTCGCGGTGGGTGGCAGCGTGTCGCGCGGTGACTACCGCACGCGCACGACCCGTGAGGTGCCGCTGCTTGGCCAGACCCTGTACAGCCGCCAGGATTCGGACGTGACCATCGCCCAGGTGGAAGGCAGCTGGACCTGGACCCATGGCCGGACCCAGCTGCAGCCGTACGTGCAGTTCACCCGTCACTGGGTCGACAGCGATCATGCAGTGGAACAGGGTGGCAGTGCCGCGCTGGTGCTGGAAGGCGGCAAGGACACGCTCAATGTCAGCACCGTGGGCGTGCGTGGCCGCTGGGACGTGGGCAGTGGCGAGCGCTTCCCGGCGCAGCTGACCGTCGGCCTGGGTTGGCAGCATGCCTCGGGTGACACCGATGTGGCCAGCCGCAACCGCTTCGCGGTCGGAGGCGACGCCTTCGATGTCTACAGTGCGGTGATGGCGCGCAATGCGCTGGTCAGCCAGGTCGGCGTGGCAGTCGGCCTCGGTCGCAACAGCCAGCTGTCGATGTTCGTGCAGGGCCAGCATGGTGATGGCCGCCGCGATGTCGGCGGGCAGATCAACCTGCGCGTGGGCTTCTGAGGGGAGTAGGCCAGCTGTGGATCCACGCCCTGCGTGGATCCTGGGCGGAGCGGAGGGCTATCCCTCCGCTCCCGTCATTCAGTTCACCGCATCCTGATCCTGATTCCGGCGACGCAGCCCGGCGGGTGGATCGAAAAGGCTCGCAGGCACGTCGCCGAATGAGACATCGGTGACACGCAGGCCGCGCTCGGAACGGCGGTTGCCAGTGCGGCCACGGTAGCCCAGCAGCAAGCCGGTGCGGGTGTCGATCCACAATGTGCCCGAGGTCGTTCCGTCGGGACCATGCGCGTTGTCATAGCGCCAGCCGGCGGCAAGGCGGCCCAGGATGAATTCGCCGGGTGCGGGCGAGCAGCGCCCGCCAATCGTCTGGCACGGGGCCGCAGGATCGTACCAGTAGGGACCGCTGGCATCGGCGACCGGCAGCGTGTAGTTGCCACTCTCGCTGACCAGCCATGCTCGGCCGCGTTGCCCCTGGGTCGTCAACCACGCATCGGGCGCATTGCTGCCGCGGAAATCGATGCGGATGGCGGGCCCGCGCAGACGGATCTCTACCTCGACGTCGTCGCCGGCGGCACGTGGCCCTAGTGTCCCCAGGCCATAGGCACGGGCCAGCAGCCGCGCCTGCGGCGGCTCGCTGTCCACGTCGTTCGCTGCGTGCGCGGATGGCGCGCTGGTCACTGCCATCAACGCAGCGGCCAGCAGCACACGCATGTCAGCGAGCCAGGTTGTTGCTGTCATGTACCGGGCTCTGCATGCGGACGATGGCATAGGACTCGATCGGCATGCGGCGGTGGCCGGTGATCGGGTCCTCGATCAACATCGAAGCGGGCCGGTAGCTGTCGCCTTCGGTGACCAGATCGGACAGCCCTGCGATTACACGATCGGCGAACGGGACAATCAGCGGCATCGGGTAGGTAACCTTGATCTTCAGAACGTTGGCGTCCTGCACGCTTACCCGGCTGCCACCGACCCGTGCATCCCGGAACGCAAGGTTGTCATTCGGCAATGCGTAGCGGCCATCGAACTGGCGCTCGCGGAATTCGTTGTAGGCCGCGCGGCTGGGTGAGATGACCTCGATCTTCGGCGACAGCAATGGGTTCTTCCAGAGCAGGGCGACCTTGGCGCGGGCGGCAATGGCACCCGCGGCATCGGGTGATGTCGCATACAGGGGCGCCATGGCCATTTCCAGCGCGCTGCGCATTTCGGAATGATTGACGCCACTCACTGCGCCGGCGCGCGCTGCTTGCAGTGTGGCGAAATCCAACAGCGACTTGGCGCGATAGATCAGTACGAACTGGAAGATGACCAGTATGAGGAAAATGAACGCCGGGACCACCACGCAGAACTCAATCAGCGACTGGCCACGCTGGCGACGTACGGCTGTGCGGATGTGCTTCATTGCAACGCCCTCGGGGATGGCGGTGCCACAGATGGCGAAGGGCACCATTGGAACTGCTCGCCCTGCATGGGAGCAATACGCTGCAGGCTGTCGACCGGCATTTCCAGCGTGGAGTGGGCACCGCGGCACCAGGCACCGCGCCATGGCCGTACGGCTTCGCGCCAGCCAACGACGCGCTGTCCGTGGTCCAGGAACAACAGGTCCAGCGGGTAGCCCATCGCCAACGTGTGGACGCTTGAACAGGGGGTTATCAGCAGGCCCTGCCCGGCCTGCAGGGGCGCGCGCAGCAACAGCCCCTGCAATCGCTGGTACCAGCGGTCGGCATGCCAGACGCAGCTGAGCAGCTGCTGGTCGCCGCGGATCATCACGCCGGTTCTCACGCGCGCGCCCTCACAGGATTCCCTGCTGCTTCATCTGCAGGAAGATGAAGTAGGCCAGGACGACGAAGATCAGTGGGAAGAAGAACAATACCAGTGGAAGCATCATCTTCACCGGGGCTTCCAGCGCCAGTTTCTCGGCCCGCAGGAAGCGTTCTTCGCGGCGCTGCATGGCCTGCGAGCGCAGCGTGTCGCTCAGGCTGGCTCCGACCCGGTCGGCCTGGATCAACGCGCTGGTGAAGCTGGTCAACTGCGAGATGTCGGCGCGATCAGACATGCGGCGCAGGGCTTCGGCGCGCGGCAGGCCGGCGCGCAGGTCGCGCAGCATGCGCGAGAATTCCTGCGAAAGCGGGCCTGGGGGACCCTTGTCGACCGACTGTTCGATCGCGCCGGTGATGTTCAGGCCTGCCTCGACGGCCATGGTGATGAAGTCGAGAAAAATCGGCAGGTCACGGACCACGTGCTTGGAGCGTGCCTTGCGCCTTTCGCCCAGCCACAGTGTGGGATACATCCAACCGAACGGCGCACCGAACGCCAGCGCCATCAGCACAGAGCCGAAGCCGAACTTTCCCAGCAGGATGATGGTGAGCAACAGGAAGGTACTGGCAACGGCGGCGGACACAATGCGCGCGCCATACAATTCCTCCGGTGACAGCACGAAGTCCTGGCCAGCCGACTGCAGGCTGCGGTGCGCCCGTTCCAGCTGCGCGGAAGACAAGCGGGGTCCAGCCAGGCGCGTGGCGACGGTGATCAAGGGCCACAGCACGCGGAGCAGCAGCGGCAGCGGATCCTGGTAGTTGCGCTGGTCCACTTCCACCGACTGCACCAGCCCGCGCAGTGCAAAGGCCAGCAGGCCCACCGCGGCGGCAGCAAGCAATGCGACGAGGATGAGCAGCGGGTTCATATGTCGATCGTCATGATTTTGCGGCACATGCGGTAGCCCAGATACTCGAGCACCGCGATCAGGCCCATGACGCACCAGCCGATGAAGGTGTGGAACATGGGGTTCATCGTTTCCGGGTAGAACAACACAAGGAAACCGACAAGGCCGGCCGGCAGCATCGCCATGACGATTCCCTGCAGGCGTCCCTGTGCGGTCAGTGCCTTGACCTTGCCTTCCATGATGAGCTTGCGTCGCAGCGTCTCGGCAAGCGTGGACAGGCTTTCGGCGAGATTGCCGCCGACCTCGCGCGAAATGCTCACGGCGGCCACGAACAGTTTCACATCGGCAATGGGCACGCGGGCGGCAAAGTTGTCCAGCGCCTCCTCGGTACGCACTCCCATGTGCTGCTCGCGCAGGACCAGGGCCAGCTCCTGTGCCAGAGGAGGCAGGCCATCATGGGCAAGTGCCTCCAGTGCGGGATTGAAGCCGACACCGGCCTTGAGGCTGCCGGAGAGCATCAGCAGGCCATCCGGCAGCTGCTGCTGGATCTGGTCGAGACGGCGCTGCTTCAGCCACAGGTAGATCTTGCGCGGCGCCACGGCCAGCAGCACCAATGCGAGGATTGGCAGCAGCAGATTGCCTCCGGTGACGATCCACAGCAGCAATGGGATCGCCAGCAGCATCACCGCATTGGTCCTGAACAGCACGCGTGGGTCGACGAAGAGAAACATGTCGGCCAGATTGATGCGGGCCTGGTCCATGAAGTTGGCGCGGTAACGGTCCAGGAATCCGGTGCTGGCACGCGCCAGCAACAGCACCGAGACCGTCACGCAGGCAAAGCACAGCAGGGCGACCAGCAGGATGTCACTCATGCCGCCGTCCCCCGGTGCGGAAGATGTCCAGGTCCACCGACACGCCGCGTTCGGCAAGCTCCTCGTAGAACTCCGGCACAGCGCCGGTTGCGATGAACTCACCCACCACCTTGCCATCGCGCCCGGCACTGGAGCGCGCCTTGAACAGGAAGACGTCCTGCAGCTGGATGGTTCCGCTTTCCATGCCGGTCAGTTCGGTGATGTGACTGACCTTGCGCGAGCCGCAGGGGAAGCGCTTCTGATGGACGATCAGATCAACGGCCGACGAGATCTGCTCACGCACGACCGTCATCGGCAGTTCCATGCCGGACATCATCACCATCACCTCCAGGCGTGAAAGCGCCTCGCGGGGATTGTTGGCGTGGGCAGTGGTAAGCGATCCTTCGTGACCGGTGTTCATGGCCTGCAGCATGTCCAGCGCCTCGCCACCACGGCACTCGCCCACCACGATGCGGTCAGGGCGCATGCGAAGGGCGTTGCGTACCAGATCGCGGATGGAAATGTGGCCCTTGCCTTCCATGTTGGGGGGACGTGCTTCCAGGGCGACCAGGTTGGGCTGGACGAGCTTCAGTTCGGCCGCGTCCTCGATGGTGACGATACGGTCGGTATCGGGAATGAAGTTGGAGAGAATGTTGAGCAGGGTCGTCTTGCCGGAGCCCGTGCCGCCGGTCACCACGATGTTGCGCCGTTCGCGTACGGCCACGATGAGGAATTCCAGCATCGGTTGGCTGAGGGACCCGAAGGTGAGCAGGTCCGTTCCCTCCAGCTTGCGCTTGGCGAACTTTCGGATGCTGATGCTGGGGCCACGCAACGCGACCGGTGGAATGATGGCGTTGACGCGGGAGCCATCCTTCAGTCGCGCATCGACCATCGGCGAACTTTCGTCAATGCGCCGACCGAGCGGCGTCACGATGCGCTCGATGGCCGACAGGACCGCGCGATCACTGGTGAAGACAATGGGCGACCGTTCAATGCGGCCGGCGCGTTCAATGAAGATCTGGTCGTGTGCGTTGACCATGATTTCCGTCACCGTGGCATCGTCGATCAAGTCTTCAAGCGGGCCCAGTCCAATGGCCTCATCCAGCACTTCCTTGGCCAGCCGGCGGGGATTGATGGTCTTCGGCAGCTCCGCGAACTCGCGCTGCATCACTTCGTCGATCAGTTTGATCGTGGCGTTGCGCAGCGACTCATCGTCCATGCTCCGCACGTCCAGTCGGCGCAGGTCCATCTGCTTGACCAGGGAGGCATGCAGCTTCGCGCGATAGACCGCCATGTCCGGCGGCAACTCCTCCGGCCGCGCGAGCTGGCGTTCGGCGGATTGCGGTGCCGGGGCAGGTGCGGCTGCCGGCGCAGGGCTGGACGCCGCTGGCGCATCGCTCGCTCCGCCGGCATTGAAGTTGCCCGCGTTGGCGGCGCTATCGGGTGGCGGGTCGTCGTCCACCACCTGCAGCAGATAGTCACCAATCTGCACGCGATCGCGGCTGGTGAGCGGGCCATGGCTGCCCTTGACCTGTTCGCCATTGACCAGCACCGGTGAGCGACCGCCAAGGCTCTCGATGAAGATGCCCTGGTCCTCGCGCTTCAGCGCCGCATGGCGCTGACCGATGCTCCAGCCCTGCAGGACTACCAGGTTGCCATCACCGCGGCCGATTCCGCACTCGCGGTGCAGGCATCGGACGCGGCGCTGGTCGCGATTGGGCGTATCGATGAGGATGTTGAACATGCGCCGGCTCCGGTTACTGCACGAAATTCTTGTTCCTGCGCGGCATGGCCTCCTGGCCACGCTCCTGGATCTGCCGCCCCCGCTCCAGGCCGTCGAGGTTCTCCTGCGAGCCAGGCGTCACGATGCGTGGGGTGACGAACATCACCAGCTCTGTGCGGTTGCCGCGGAAGCCGTCGGAGCGGAACAGCTTTCCAAGCACCGGGATGTCACCCAGCAGCGGAAGACGCTTGGCATCCTGCTGCGCGGTGGAGTCGATCAGGCCAGAGATCACGATGGTTTCGCCGGCGTGGACATTGATCTCCGACTCCGTGCGACGGGTGGTGAAGCCCGGCACACCCTGCACCTGCACGGTCGGATCGATGCGGCTGACCTCGGCCAGGATGCGCGTGGAGATGTCCTGGTTGAGGTTGACCAAAGGCTCGATGTCGAGCTTGATGCCGTATTCCTTGTAGTCCACCGTGACCTGGCCAAAGCCCTGCGGCACCGGAATCGGGACTTCGCCACCGGCCAGGAACTTTGCCTGGCCGCCGCTGCGGGCACTGAGCTGGGGCGAGGCGAGCAGGAACGCCTTGCCCTTGTTCATCATCAGGTTGATCGCCGAGCCGATCTGAGTGGCGATGCCGAAGAACGCCTGCGTTCCCTTCAGCTTGTTGGGCAGCAGCACGCCATTGGCCGGGCTCTGCTCGGGCGTCATCCGGTAGTAGTTGTTGTTGGTGAAATCCTTGACGACGCCTGCCACCGGGCCGCGGATGACGTTGTCCCACTGGATGCCGAGTTCTTCCAGCGCGTTGCTGTCGAACTCCATGATCCTCACGTCCATCTGCACCATCGGGCGCATGCCCACCGGATCGGCGGTGGTGAAGTTCAACACCGTCGGATAGATCTTCTGAATCGCGTCGATGCGGCTGCCGACACCCGGGTTGATGTCCTGGCCGGTGATGACGACGCGGTCGGCAACGGCATGCACGCTGATCTTTTCCACGTCGGCCAGCAGGGTACGGATGGTGTCGGCCAGGCTAACGGCATCGTTCTCGGAAATGTCCACCTGCACCTGCAGTTGCTTTCCGTTCTGCAGCCACAGGTGCACCGTGGTGGAGCCGGCCTTCATGCCCATCATGATCAGATCGCGCGGGCCGACATTGGTGACTTCGAGCATCTCACCGCTACCCACGGCCACACGCTTGAGTGGGCTGGGCAGCGTGTACACAGCAGCCTGGCCGGCGTAGATGCGGGCGCGGGTCGGCAGTGGAACGGCGGGCATGGCTGTAGCGCTGGTGCGGTAAGCCGGGTCGGGCACCGGCGACGGGAAGGTATTGCGGCCTCCGGGGACCGGGGCGTGGTTGGCGGTCGCCTGCGGCTGCGCGGGTACGACGGTGCGTGGTGCAGCGGTGACCGGCACGGGTGTCAGCTGTGTGCCGGTGCTCTGCGCCGTGGCCAGTAATGGTGCCGTTGCAACGGCGATGGCCGCAGTGGCTGCGATGAAGCTGCGGATTCCGTTATTCCTGCGCATTCGTCGACCCTTTTCCCCCGATGATGAATTGCACACCGGCACCGCTCTGGGTGCTGGTGCCGAGCAGTTCCCTCTGCGTCATGCCATTGAGGCCGAACGCGCCGCGATCCTCCACCTGGCGGAGCATCACGCGCATCGACCCGGCCTTGGCCGCGACCGTGAGTCGTTGCGCCTGGGCCGGCGTCAGTTCCAGGGTGATGTTCGAATAGCCCTGCTGGTCTTCGGAGGCCGGTGTCTCACCGACACGGTTGCCGGTAGCCAGCACGTTGATGTCCTCAAGCAGGGGCAGCACCCTGGCGCCGGTCTTTTCCTGCTCGACGGTCAACAGGATGTCGACGTGGTCACCGGGCGCGATCATGCCGGAGATCGAGTTGGTCTCGTCCACCTGCAGGGTGTAGCCCACATTGCCCTTGGCGATGACCCGGGAGAACTGGTCGTACAGCGGAACCAGCGCGCTGGCGCCCAGTGGAGCACCTTCGCGGATCGGGGCACGCAGCATGCGCCCGCTGTACTCGGATACGTTGTCCGGTGTGATGGCATCGGCGGGAGGCAGGTCGGCGGGGACTTCACGCACCGCAAGATCGGCCACGGTGACGATGCTCCCCGGTTCCATGTCGGTCTTGGGCACCGCCACCGGCACGGTTTCCACCGGCGGTGCCGCGCGCTCATTGACCGCCTTCTGCACATAGCGCACAGCGACCAGCGCAGCCACCAGACCCAGAGCGAGGGCGACGACGATGAAGACCACGTTGCGGTTGGCTTTCAGCGGAAGCGCCTTCATACGACTCCCATCGAAAGCATGTAGGTGAACCCCTGATAGGCCTTGCGCAGCGAGTCGATCAGCTCAAGCACGATGTTCGGCTCGGCAACGAGCACGAGCACGCCTACCGAAGCGACCACCGCGTACTCGATCAGGGCGGCCCCGCGCTGGCGGCGCAGGGACGGAGGAATGGGTTTTCTCATGGCGACGGTCTCAGTGCTGCGTCTGGTTGACGACAATCGAGGTACCTTGCTCGTGTCGGTTGAAGGTCATGGTCATTTCCTGCTTCCCCTTGCTGTAGCGGACCACGCACTGCAGCGCGATCATCGAACATCCCGCGGGGCCTGAACTTCGGCTCCATCCTTCGGAGGGAAGGCGGCTGGCATAGAAGGCATCGGTCTGGAATGGAGAAAGCGTGCTTTCCATGGACAGACTGCGCCCGGGCGTGTCCAGGTAGGTGATGTCATTGATCACCTGGGTCCCGGTCGGTTTCGGGAAGTCAGCGCCGGCGGCGGTGTCGGGCTTGCGCTTGAGCAGGCGGGTGATGCCGATCTGCGCTTGGCTGCCGCTGCCCTTGGTCGATACCTCAACGGTCACGTAGTGCTCGCCCTGCGCATGACCGATCACTGTCTTGCCGCCGACCTCGTTGATCACGGTCTGTCCTGGCCATTCGCGGTTGTAGTAGCTGACGATCGACGACACCGGCAGCGATGACGTGAAACGGGAGATGCGCATGGGCAGGCCGTTGTAGATCATGTCCTTGGAGACCCATTCGCTCTGCACGCCATCGGGCTCGGGAACGTCCGGCCACGAGGCTGCCAGGGTGGGGCCGGCAAGCAACAGGGCGGCCAGTGCCGCGAAGAGATCAACGCGACGGCGCATAGGCAGGCAACTTGTCGACAGGAACCACGTCCGGAGCGATGTAGCCGGGATCAAGCCTGCTCAGCGTTCCGATCATCGGGATGCCGGAGAGGCCATCGAAGGCCTTGGCGATGCCGGCCATGTGCTGGGACGGGACCAGCGGCTTGACCTGCGCGATCACCGAGCGCGGTGAGTTGACCTTGAGTCCGGAGCCCGCTGCATTCCACGGATCGGCCAGCACCACATGAGTTGCCTGCAGCTTCAGGCCCAGCGAGTCGAAAGGTTCCAGGTACGCGGCCGCACTGCCATTGGCACTCTTCAGGTCCTGCACGTCCAGCCGCAGCTGGGCCTGGGTCAGGCCATTGCGGTTGGGCGGGAACGAACCGAACATCGAGGTCACGTCGCTGATCTTCTTCATCATGCCGCCTGCCGACGTGCTGGTGTAGGACACCAGGGCGAGGTCGCCGCGCCGCACCAGCGGCTGGTTGGAGAAGGTGTTCATCAGCACGTCACCGACCGCGGCATCGCGTGCGCCGGTCTGCGGTTGGCTGACGATCGGATCGTCGGCGCGTCCGAAGTAGCGGTCGACGGCGAGGTCGCGTTGGCGGCCGCTTGCCGGCAGCTTGTAGTCCGGTGATACCGTGGCTTCCCATGCGATCGCGCGTGCGGCCTGCTGGGTGGCCTGGCGGGCATGGATGTACTTGGCCAGGATCGGGATCAGCAGAAAGATCGGCACCAGCACAGCGCAGAGCACCGCCACTTCGGTGAGGCTTTGGCCGCGCTGCTGGCGCGAGCTGCGGAATGGGCGTTCCCTGTCCATGGCTACCTCAGCAGGTCATTGTTGGGAGGAAGGTTCGCGCGGCACCGCAAGCTCGCTGCGCTCGAAGGGCTGGCCCACGGTCATGCGCTGCGTGGTCAGACGGATGCCATTGCCGTCCAGGGGTTCCTGCTCCAGCACAATGGCGTAGCGGCTTGGGCGATAGTCGTTGAGCGCACCGGGCGTGAAGCCCCAGGGGGCACCGGCCGACCAGACGCACTGGCGGAAGCGCCCGTTCTCGTCATTCCACTCGTTGCAGGGCTGACCGGCGACCTTGCGGTTGCCCGCGCGCCGGAAGCCGGGGGATGCACTGGCTTCGTCCGCATCGGCAGCAAAGCGCGCGAGCCCATCGCTGTCGGCGGGTGAGCGGCTGTGTTCTCCCGTTGCCAGATCGACCTGTTCCAGACCTGATGCGCTCTGTGCTTCCTGCAGGCCAGTGGTTTCCAGCCGGAACTGGCAACTGGTCGAGGGGCCATCGTTGAGCAGGCGCCACTCGCGGGTACGGAAGACTTCCTCATCGCTGGAAAGCCAGGCTTCATAGCGGATGGTGCCCAGGCGGGCGACGTCGGCATCGCTCAGCGCACGCGTCGGCAGCCCTGCTGCCTGGCAGTCGCTCAGTGCCTGCTGGTAGCTGGTACGTGCGGCGTTGCGACCATCCACCAGGGTCTCGGCACGCTGGTCGAGATGGATGCTGGGCATGTTGCTGGCCGCGGTGGGGCCGCCGTTGTCGTTGGCGTTGCCGCATCCGCTGAGCAGCAGCGCGGCGATCGACAGGTGCAGGCGGTTGAATACAACAAAGGTCATGGCATCAAGGCTCCGGCTGCCGCCAAGG
This sequence comes from Stenotrophomonas sp. AN71, assembly GCF_050435725.1. Lineage (NCBI taxonomy): Bacteria > Pseudomonadati > Pseudomonadota > Gammaproteobacteria > Lysobacterales > Lysobacteraceae > Stenotrophomonas > Stenotrophomonas sp. AN71. Next base: position 167,102 of record NZ_JBNDKU010000005.1, read on the forward strand.
CAGCCTTGGTGGTGGCGTCGGTCTTGACCAGTCGCGCCTGCCAGTACGGGCTGAAGAGATTGCCGGTCTCACGCTTGCGGTCGTCACGACTGAACATGCGCAGTTGCACCGGGCGGTCGAAGAACACCTGTGCAGAAGAGAGCGCGGCAATCTTGTCGTTGGCCATCTTGTCCGGCAGCTCCATCTGCGAACCGGCGGGACTGCCGATGCCGGCGCCCGTCGTGGTGCGCGCGCTGGCCGCCGCGGTTTCGGCGTAGATGGTGAAGACCGGGCCCACCTTGTCGCGGTCGCGATCATTGTCGGCATAGGGCTGCAGTGCCTGGCCGCTCTTGACGTCGTGATAGTCGCGCAGGCCGTTGTAGCCGGTGAAGAAAGCTCTGCGGTGCTGGCCATTGGCGAAGCGGACGTTGGCATCCTGGCTGCGGTCGACGATCCATGCTGCGCCACGGTTGCGGCGTACGGCTTCACCGTAGGGACGATAGCGGCGGCGGTCCCAGTCCGAGTACCAGCCGTTGCCGTTGCCGAAGCCGTTGAGGAAGCGTTGGTTGCGATAGCTTTCCACGGCTTGTGAACCACCCCAGCCGACCGGGATGTCGATATTGGGAATCGGCCATGGCAGCGGGAGCTCCACGGCCATGGTGTCCAGCGCGGCCCAACGGTTGTAGTCGACCATGTCGGTACCACCGGACTGCACCAGGAACCCGAGGAAATCATCGCTGCGGCTCTTGCTGAAGCCATCGCGGGACTGCATCACCACATTGCGGAAGCGATCAGCGCCCTGGCGTTGCGTGGCCGATCCGCCATTGGCGGTGCGGGGAATGCTATAGCGCTGCAGCAGGCGGTTTTCGGCCGTGGCCAACTGCGTGCCGAGCACCGCCGTGCCGATGGTGCCCAATTGGGCCTGCGGCGAGTTGCGCTGCAGGACATCCTTGGCGATGGTGTAGCTGTCCAGTCGCGATACACCCTCGATGACGAGCTGTACCGACGCGGCGAACATCATGTTGAGCTTGTCGATGGCAATGACGGCTGCCTGGGCGACAGGCTGGAAGGCCTGGCGGGTGACCTTGAGAATGCGTTCGGCAACCTTGAAGGCCGTTGCCAGTGCCTTGAACACCACACCGATGTAGGGGATGGCGGAGAGCACATCCAGCGTGGTGCGGATCACGATCGATGTGGTGTGCATCTGGTTCAGCCACGAATAGAGGCTGATCGTCTGCGCCACGGCCACTTCGTTGGCAACGCGGGCACGGTTCATGTAGGCCGCGTAGTTCAGTGCGCGTGCCTGCTGGATCGCGACGCTGTAGGCGGCGGCGTCCGCGGCGTTGACCAGTTCGACCTTCTTGTTCACCACCTGCCCGGTGTTGAACAACAGGACAATTCCGATGCACAGGACCAGGATGAGTGCCAGCCCGAGAACCATTGCCTGACCGGCGACCGTGCGGTGGCTGGAAACGCCCCGGGCCGCACGGCTTCGTGCCAATGCCAATGCCAATGCGCTGCGCATATCTGTTTCCTGGGCTTTTCAGGCCATGGGTGACCGTCGCGCGCCGAGTGCGGTGCACGCAGGGAGATAATGCAGGGAGGGGCCCTGGCGGCGTCATGCCGCCAGGGCAGGGGTATTACTTGTTGTTGTACGCGTCCATGCCCTTGGTCTTGTCAGCTTCCTGCTGGGCGCTGTTGGACTGGTTCTTGGCGCGGTTGATCGACTGCGTCGCGCTCTGGCCGGACAGTTCTTTCGACATGCCCGCCACCTGGCTGCGAACCGTGCCTCCGAAGAAGGTAACGGCCGCGATCGCGGCAATGGCGATCAGTGCGGTGATGATGATGTACTCGGTCATGCCCTGACCGGCCTGCTTACGGGAAAAACGGATGTGACGACGGCTGCGTTCCATGTATTTCCTCCTTGATGGCAGGATTATTCCCGGAGATGCGGGGTATGGATTTACCCGCTGTGGGAGATCCTGATTAATGGCAGGGCGAGGTAAAGACAGGAAGCACACACCCTGGTTCGTCGAAAATCTGTCGCTAGTTCGAGAACGGGGTCAGCCTATCGACAGAAAATTGACGTTACAAGTCAGGTTTTCCTGAATTGTAGTGAAATGTGTCGAAATGTGACGCGGGGCACGGATTAACAATTGCCTGCACATTTTCGCGCCAAAATTGAGCTAGATGCGCGCGTAAAGTAGAAAAAATTAACATTAAATTGTCATATTTATGACATTTGGATCTTCGCGCGGGTGCGCGTGCGTCGGAGATTCGACGGGTCGGAAAGGTCGTGTTCTGAACGCCCCGGGCAACGCATACGCGATGACTGAAGGAAGGGTTTGCCGCGTTCAATGGCGGTCATGTTCCGATCGGAAACATGCTGCAAGGAAGTTTGGCGTCATAAAAAAAAGCACATGCGATGCATGTGCTTTTTTCAGGAAACGGACCGTAATGCGGACGTAGTTTCAGCGTTTGACCAGTTCCACACGACGGTTCTCTCGACGACCGCCTTCGGTTGCATTGTCTGCGACCGGTTGGCTCTGGCCATAGCCCTTGGCGGTCAAACGATCAGCCGCGATTCCATCACCAACCAATCGATTGCGTACCGCTTCAGCACGCGCCTGTGAGAGCTGCTGGTTGTGCGATTGACTGCCGCTGTTGTCGGTATGGCCTTCCACCGACAACCGGAGCTGTTCATCGGCTTTCAGCAGTTGGGTGACCTGCGCAATCTGTGGTTCGGAGTCAGGCAGGATCTGGGCAGCATCGGTTGCGAAATTGACATGGATGGAAACCTTGCCGCTGCTGTCCAGCGCTTGCTTCAGGGCATCGGCCTGGATCAGCTTGGCAGTGATCTGCACCGGTTTTGTTTCCGCAACGAGCAGGCCACCTGCGCTTCCACCGGAACCCAGATGGATCCAGATGTCGCGATCCTCGCGATGGATGACATAGGTTTCTGCAGGTTCGTTGTAGATATCGCCGATACCGCCGACATAGGTGATCGCGGCCTTGCTGTTGCCGATGTCACGCGAGGCATCGGCAGGAATGGTGCCGGAGAAAATGCGCTTGCCGCCGAGTGCCTCGACCAGGCTCTGCACATTGCGGCTGAGTTCCAGTTGCGAGTACGGGTGATCGCTGCCGCTCTGCAGGACCGAAGAGTAGATCTTGCCTTCGATCCATTCCACACGATCGCCGGTCCAGAATGGCACGCGGTCGAACTCGCTCTGTACAACGTCCTGGCCGGTATAGCCTTGCGGCAGTCCGAGATAGGGGAAACTTCCCAACGCAGATTGCGATACGGGCAGGTCGGCGGCATTGAAGGAATGGGCCTTCTGGCTCTCGCCGGCGGCCGAGGGCGCCGGCGTCGAAGGCCGGGCGGTGGCGCCGGGCGGAGCAGGGGACGCGTCACTCGCAGCCGGTACGTCGGCCGAACGCTTGCAGGCAGCCAATGCCAATACGAGGCCGGTCACCAGCACGCATACGCGTAGTTCTGGCCGTGTCGATCCGGGTGTCCGCATCATGAACGCACCTGCCTCATCAGTTCGCTGCAGACTTCGGTGCTGGGCTTGTACTGCCCCTTCTTCCAGGCGTCGGTGATCTTCTTCTGCGTCTGCGCTTCGGCGGTGTCGTAGGTTCTGTCGAAGCCCGCTTCGCTACCGAATATGGTTTTTGCCTGCGCCTTGTGGCTTGCGCGCAGCTTATCTGCCTGTGCCGCGGTCGCACCGCATGCCAGGGCGTTGCCCGCATGCGTGCCCCCCAATGCACCGAACTGTGCCGTACCGCCGCCTTGTGCGGTGGCGGCGCCGCTGCCGATCAGCAGGGCCGTGGTGATCACTAACTTCGTCCTGACATACCGCATGTTGATGTTCCTCATCCGGCCCGATAGCGGGCATCAATCCCCTGTGCCCCGAGCATAGCAACACGGGATGAGTGCCAGCGTGTCGTGGCATCGCCTCGACACAGTAGTGCAACGTCGGTGGCCGGGGGAGGACAGACGAACCCAGGAGGGGCGGTTGGCAGGGTATCCACGCATGGCGTGGACCTACTGATGGATCTGGAGGACAAGCCACTCTGTTGAGGGGCGGCCCCGAGGGGAACGAAGCGCGCAGCGCACTTCGCGTCTGCCAGCCCGCCAAATAAAAAAGCCGCCCAGTGGGCGGCTTCTTCATTTATCTGGCGGAGAGAGGGGGATTCGAACCCCCGAAGCGCGGTTTAGACGCTTACACACTTTCCAGGCGTGCTCCTTCAACCACTCGGACACCTCTCCGGATCCCTGCCATCGGCAAACGCCTCAGCAGGGGCGCAGATTCTAGCGGGCTGCGCGGCCAGACACAAGCACCCCGATCAGCCGCCTGTCGGGGGCATTGGAGGCGAGGGGGCTGGACAGGCGTGGCACAATGGAACATCCGATGGAAGACGGTGGCCTGATGTCCTATCTCGTCCTTGCCCGCAAGTGGCGTCCGAAGCGTTTTGCCGAGCTGGTAGGCCAGGAGCACGTGGTCCGTGCGCTCAGCAATGCGCTGGACAGCGGCCGGGTCCACCATGCGTTCCTGTTCACCGGCACCCGAGGCGTCGGCAAGACCACGATCGCGCGTATTTTCGCCAAGTCGTTGAACTGCGAACAGGGCACCAGCGCCGATCCGTGTGGTCAGTGCGCGGCCTGCCTGGATATCGATGCGGGTCGTTACATCGACCTGCTGGAGATCGACGCCGCGTCCAATACCGGTGTGGACGACGTGCGCGAGGTGATCGAGAACGCGCAGTACATGCCTTCGCGCGGCAAGTACAAGGTCTACCTGATCGACGAAGTGCACATGCTGTCCAAGGCAGCGTTCAACGCGTTGCTGAAGACCCTGGAAGAGCCGCCGGAACACGTGAAGTTCCTGCTGGCCACCACCGACCCGCAGAAGTTGCCGGTCACCGTGCTCAGCCGCTGCCTGCAGTTCAACCTCAAGCGGCTGGATGAAGACCAGATCCAGGGCCAGATGACCCGCATCCTCGCTGCCGAGGAGATCGAAGCCGACGACAGCGCGATCGTGCAGTTGGCCAAGGCCGCCGATGGCAGCCTGCGTGACGGGCTGTCGCTGTTGGACCAGGCGATCGCCTATGCCGGCGGCGCGCTGCGCGAGGACGTGGTGCGCACGATGCTCGGTACGGTCGACCGCACCCAGGTGGCGGCAATGCTCGACGCCCTGGCCGAGGGCGATGGCCCGCGCCTGCTGCAGGTGGTGGCCGCGCTGGCCGAATTCTCGCCGGACTGGAGTGGCGTACTGGAAGCGCTGGCCGAAGGGCTGCATCGCATCCAGGTGCAGCAGCTGGTGCCGGGTGCCGCCCCGGCTGCCGAAGGGCTGGACGCGGCGGCGTTTGCTGACCGCCTGCGTCCGGAAGTCGTGCAGCTCTGGTACCAGATGGCCTTGAACGGTCGTCGCGACCTGCCGTTGGCGCCAAGCCCCCGCGCGGGCTTTGAAATGGCCGTGCTGCGCATGCTGGCGTTCCGTCCGGCTGCAACGGTGCCGCCGGTGCCGAAGGTGGTGGAAGGTGCTGTGGGCGGAACCCAGGGCGGCAATGCTGCCGGAGGCGGGGCCGGTGCCGGCAGCCATGACGTGACTCCAAAGGCGGCCGCTGCGTCAGCCAGTCCGGCCATGGCGGTGGACGCGGCAGCGCCCGTACAGGCTGCGCCGCGCGAGCCCGAACCGGAACCTGAGCCGGCCCCGCAACCTGAACCTGAGCCGACACCGGAGCCCGAACCGGTTCCGGTGGAAGAGCCGGAACAGCCGCCGCCGGTGAAGGCCGAGGCTGCACCTGCGGTCGCGAACCCCGCTGCGGCCGACGATCTGCCGCCGTGGGCCACTAACGAATCCGAGGCCCGCGACGAGGCACTGGCGGCCGAAATGGCCGGCCCGGAGGCCGCGATGATCGCGCCCTGGCATGAGCCGCCTGTCCCGGCCGCTGTGCCTGCCGAAGCCATGCCTGCCGGGCTGGAGCGTCCGTTCCGTGCCGAGGGCATTGCCATCGCCCCGGCCGAGCCGGCGCCGCAGGACGGCATCAGCGAGCTCGCGACCGCTGAGGACTGGCTGGATCTGGTCGCCAACAGCGGCCTGAGCGGCCCGTCTCGGCAGCTGGCTGCCAATGCCGCGTTCATCAGCTGCCAGCGTGGGACCTTGAAACTGGGCCTTTCGCCCGGATTTGAATACCTGCGCTCGGAGCGCGCGCTGACCGCCCTGGGCGAGATGCTTGAACGCGCGCTTGGCCAGGCGCCGAAGATCGTGGTCGAGACCGTGGAAACCGAACACGTTCCGGCCGAAACCCTGCATCAGCGTGCCGATCGCCAGCGTGGCGAGCGGCAGCAGGTGGCAGAAGCCGTTTTCATGGACGATCCGGAAGTGCAGGTGCTGATCCAGCAGCACGGCGCCCGGGTTGTTTCCGATTCCATCCGTTCTTTTGACGAGTAAGACACCATGCGCGGAAACATCGCCCAACTGATGCAGCAGGCCCAGAAGATGCAGGAGAACCTGCAGAAGGCCCAGGAAGAAATCGCCAAGATCGAGGTGACCGGCAGCGCCGGCGGCGGCATGGTCAGCGTGACCCTGACCGGTGCCAAGGAGTGCCGCAAGGTGCGCATCGACCCGTCGTTGGCCAGTGACCCGGAGATGCTGGAAGACCTGATCGCCGCCGCCTTCAACGATGCGTCGAACAAGATCGATGCCGAGTCGAAGTCGAAGATGGGTTCGGCCACCGCCGGCATGCAGCTGCCGCCGGGCATGAAGCTGCCGTTCTGATGGCGGGTAGAGTCGAGCTTGCTCGACTTTACGAACAGCAGTCGAGCGAGCTCGACTCTACAAGTCTCCGCCGGGCATGCCCGGCACCATGAAAGCGCCCCACCGTGTCCGCACCCCTGCTTGAACAACTGATCGATGCATTGCGGGTGCTGCCTGGCGTCGGTCAGAAGACGGCGCAGCGCATGGCCTACCACCTGCTCGAGCGCGAGCGCGAAGGTGGGCAGCGCCTGGCTGAAACGTTGGCATTGGCGGTGGAGCGTATCGGCCACTGCGCGCAGTGCCGCGACTTCAGTGAAACCGAACTGTGCCCGACCTGTGCCAACAGCAGTCGCGAGCGCAGCCAGCTGTGCGTGGTCGAATCACCGGCTGACCGCCTCGCCATCGAGAACGCCACCGGCTTCCGCGGTGTCTACTTCGTGCTGCAGGGTCGGCTGTCGCCGCTCGATGGCGTCGGCCCGCGTGAGCTGGGCCTGGAACAACTGGAGCAACGCCTGGCCGAAGGCGAGGTGCAGGAGCTGATCATCGCCACCAGTGCCACCGTGGAGGGTGAAGCCACCGCGCACTACCTGGCTCAGCTGGCGCGTGCGCGTGTCGTGCAGCCCAGCCGACTGGCGCAGGGCCTGCCGCTGGGCGGTGAGCTGGAATATGTTGATCGCGGCACGTTGTCGCACGCGTTCGGAACGCGCAGCGAGTTCCGCGATTGATTGCAGGCCGGGCATCGCCCGGCGTGGCCGGCCTACAATGCGGACGACATTCCCGCCGAGGCCGACCATGAGCAACGAAACCCTCTTCAGCAAGATCATCCGTCGCGAGATCCCGGCCACCATCGTCTACGAGGATGAGCAGGTGCTGGGCTTCAAGGACATCGCGCCGCAGGCGCCGGTGCACGTACTGTTCATTCCGAAGAACGAGATCATACCGACCCTGGACGACCTGCAGCCGTCGCAGGCGCATCTGATCGGCAAGCTGGCCCTGGCTGCCGCCGAGTACGCGCGCCGTGAGGGATTCGCGCAGGACGGTTACCGCATTGTGATGAACTGCCGCGAGGACGCCGGGCAGACCGTATTCCACATCCACATGCACCTGTTGGCCGGTGGGCAGCTGGGGCATTTCGGCGCACCGGGGCGTTGATGCCGCTATCCACGCATGGCGTGGATCTGCCATTGCCCTGCAGTAGATCCACGCCATGCATGGATGAAAAAGGCCGCCCGAGGGCGGCCTTTTCCGTCACGCGTGCCGGCTGGCGATCACCACCAACCCCAGCGACCATAGCCGCCCCAGTACGGGCCATACGGACCCGGGCCCCACGGGCCATAGGGGTAGGGCACCACATCGACCTGGCGCTGTTCCGGCCACAGGTAGATCACATCGGCCGACAGCTTCGGCAGGCGATAGTCGTAATCGCCAATGCGGGTGTTCTGGTAGCCATCGATCTTGCCGATGAAGGTCACGTCACGACCGGCCTCGAACACGGCCGGGTCGTAGAAGCCGGCACGGCAGGCAATGAAGCGACCGTCGCTGGCATCGGACGAGGTGGTGTTCGGGCGGCCACTGGCGTTGAGCGGGCGCGAGATCATCTGGAAACAGGTCTCGCCCTGGCCGGGCTTGGTTTCGATGATGCGACCGCCCCAACGGACCGGTGTGCCGACCTGCTGGGTGGCGACCGAGTCGCGGGGGGAAACCAGGCTGAACTGTCCCTGCAGCGGCTTGGGGGCCGTGGCGCAGGCCGACAGGGCCAGCGTGGCCACAGCGGTGAGGAGAAACTTGGTGTTCATGGGGAGGCTCCGGAAGTCGGGCGATGCCTGCGCAGGTCCCGCAATAATGAAGCGAGGTCGGTGCAAGTTCCAGCGTAGCGCGCGTCGGCGAAACGCTGGCTGAGTGCGAGCAGGGCCGGATCGGGGTGCCGGGCGTGCACCCGCTGTGCCCAGTCGCGTGCGGTCTCGTGGGGTTCGCGGGCCAGGCCGAGGCGGGTGTAGCGTCGGCCCAGGCGGTGCCAGGCGCGCAGCAGCGGGTCGCGCTCGCGCTCGCCCCGGGCCAACAGCCAGGCCATCCATGCCAGCGCCAGCAATGCGGCGGCCACGAAGCCGGCAATCAGCTGCGCGGGCCCCAGATCATCCAGCCCGAACGGCTTGAGCAGCTGCTGCTGTCGGCGCGCGTCGAAGGACAGTACCAGGTCGTTCCAGCCGCGGCGCAGCCAATCGCCCATCTGCCCCAGCTGCAGCCAGCGCTGCTGCAGCGGAGTTTCCGCGCCAGCCTGCAGGCGATCATCCAACGTGTCCAGGATGCGTTCGGGTGCCACGGCTGCCGTGGGGTCGACCCGGACCCAGCCGCGGTGCGGCAACCAGACCTCGGCCCAGGCATGGGCATCCATGCGCCGCACCACCCAGTAGTCGCCAATGCGGTTGCGGGTACCGCCGGCAAAGCCGGTCACCACCCGCGCCGGGATGCCAGCGTTGCGCATCAGCACCACGAACGCCGAGCTGAAGTGCTGGCAGAAGCCCGCCTTGTAGTTGAACAGGAAATCGTCGACCGGGTCGCGCCCCGCCATCGGTGTTTCCAGGGTGTAGGAAAAGTCACGGGTGATCCACTGCAGGGCTTGGCGGACGATGGCCTCATCGTCGTTGCCGGCCTGCTGCCGCCATTGCTGGGCAAGCTGGGCGGTGCGCGGGTTGAATCCGGCGGGGAGCCGCAGGGCGGCACGGCGCAGCGCGGGCGGCAGCTCGCTCTGGAAGCGCTGTGGCGGTGCCGAATGCAGCCGCCAACGGGTAAGGGCTGACAGCGTGCGGTCGCTGCGCAGGCTCATGTCCGCATCGAAGCTGCTGCCTTCCGGTGCCCGGCTGGGCAGGTCCAGCGCCACCAGCACGCGGCGATCGGTGGGTTCGTAATCGATCTGATAGTCCCAGCCCTGCGCAGTGGCTTCGATCACCGGGGCGGCCCGTCGCGCGCTGGCGGCGTCGCGGGTCCAGCGGTGGCCATCGAAGGACGTCAGCACCGGGCCGCGCCAATAGCGCTGGGCGGGCTCCGGCACCGCGCCGAAGAACTGCACGCGCAGGGCCGGAGTGTCATCGGCCATCAGGTCGAGCCATTGGTCCGGCGCCATGCTGTCAGAGAGGCCAGGAGTACCGACCGCGCGCTCGGGTACGCCCCACAGTGGCGAGGAAAGCCGGGGGAACAGCCAGAAACAGGCCAGTGCCAGCGGCAGGCCGATCATCAGCAGCCGGCCCACGCTGTGCAGTTGTCCGCGCAGTGGCAGGCGCTGCGCATGCCCTTCGTCTTGGGCAAGGCGCTGCAACGCCAGCAGCGCAGCGACCGCGGCCAGTGCCGCCAACCCGGTGGTCAGCGGCCCCTGGTCAAGCAGGAAGGCGGCGAAGGGGGCGAACAGGGCGAAGCCCAGCAGGCTGCGTGCGTCACGCAGGCTGCGCAGTTCGCTGGATTTGATCGCCAGCATGGCCGCCAGCAGCGCACAGCCGGTGTCCCGGCCAGGCCGCACCATGCCCATCTGCCAGACAATGGCGGCGAGCATGCCCAGTACCAGCAGCAGGCGGACCGGCATTGGCAGCACGCGTCGCCATGACAGTGCTGCGGTCAGCACCGCTGCGATCGCGATCACCATCGCCAGCACGGGCGGCAGCTGCAGCAGCAGCGGCAGCAGCGCCAGCGCGGCGCTGGCCAGGGTCCAGCTGCGGGCGTTGCGATCAAGCAGTGCGGCAGGCTCAGTCATGGGGCATCAACGCCAGTGCACGCAGGCACAGGTGGTGGTGGGCGGCGCCCTGGCCGGGCCCGAACGGCGGATGTGCGGGCAACAGCAGGGTGTAGCGGCGGCCTTCGCGCTCGGCCATGGCGACCCAGCGCGTCAGCCGCGCGATGCGTGCTTCGTGACCCAGCGGCGCCAGCATGCGCCAGTCCAGCGCCACTTCGATGCCGACCGGCTTCTCATACTCGCGCACCAGTAGGCTGTCACGGCGTGCCGAGTGCTTCCAGGCGATGCTGCGTGGCGCGTCGCCGGCACGGTAGGGACGCAGCTGGTGAAGCTCTTCGCCACTGGCATGGGCGCGGGTGTGCAGCGGATCGCTGCCACTCTCGGGCAGCGCCGGCGCCAGCGCTTCGGCCAGCGGGTAGACCAGCAGTGGCTGCTCGGGCCACACCCACGACCACGCCCGAACCAGTCCCAGCGGCTGGGTGCTGGACAGGCGGATGCGGGGCAGTTCCAGCCAGCCGCGGCGTTCGCTGGGGATGTCCAGCTCCACTTCGCCACGGCCGTGTGCAGGCAGCGAAACCCACGCCTCGCTGCCGCCCAGCTGCAGGTGCAGCCCGTGGCGCGCGCGCGGGTCGCGCAGTGACAGGTCCACGCGCAGGCGCAATGGCTGCCCCGCCGCAACCGGTTCGGCGGAGATCGCGTCGATCTGCACGCCGGACAGCTGCAGGTGCGCGGCGATGGCACTGGCGATCGCCGCTGCGGCCAACAGCAGGGCCAGCAGCAGGGCTGGATTGTTGTTGTAGTTCAACGCGCCCAGCAGCATCGCCGACAGCAACGTGGCCACAAACAGGCCGAAGCGGGTCGGCAGTACATAGATGCGATGGCGGTCCAGCCGCTGTGGCAAGGCTTCAGGCCTGCGCGGGCGTGCCAGCAGCTGCATGCGTGCCCAGCGTGTGGCCACCCTCAATCCACCGCGACGGTCTGCAGGATCGCTCGTGCCAGCGCGGGGCCGGAGCTGGATTCGGCTTCCGCCACCAGGCGATGGCCGGCCACTGCCACGAACAGGGTCTGCACGTCCTCGGGCACCACATGGTTGCGGCCAAGCAGCAGCGCATGGGCCCGGGCGGCGCGCAGCAGGGCCAGCCCGGCACGCGGTGACAGGCCTACGCGGACGCCGGCGTGCTGCCGGCTGCGGGTCAGCAGGGCCTGCACGTAGTCGATGAGCGCGTCGCTGGCATGCACCTGGCCCACTGCGTCGCGCAGCGCGCGCACCTGGGTGTCGTCCAGCTTCGGCACCGCGCGTGCGATCAGGTCGCGGCGATCGGCGCCGCGCAGCAGTTCACGTTCGGCCTGTGCGCTCGGGTATCCCATGGCCAGGCGCAGCAGGAAGCGATCCAGCTGCGAATCCGGCAGCGGAAAGGTGCCGGACAGGTCGACCGGATTCTGCGTGGCGATCACGAAGAAGGGGGCGGGCAGGGGATGCGTCTGCCCGTCCAGGGTGACCTGTTGTTCGGCCATCGCCTCCAGCAGAGCACTCTGCGTGCGCGGCGGTGCGCGGTTGATCTCGTCGGCCAGCAGCACGTGGGTGAACACCGGCCCGGGGTGGAACTGGAACTGGCGGCTGCCGGCCTCGTACACCGACACGCCCAGCACGTCCGCCGGCAACAGGTCGGAGGTGAACTGCACGCGCTGGAAGCTGAGGCCGAGACTGCTGGCCAACGCATGCGCCAACGTGGTCTTGCCCAGGCCGGGCAGATCCTCGATCAGCAGGTGGCCGCCGGAAAGCAGTGCAACAAAGGCCAACCGGACTTCCGGCACCTTGCCCAGCACCAGAGCGTTCACCTGATCCTGTGCCTCCCGCAGAGCTTGGCGCAGGTGATCGGTTAGCATGCTGGGATTGGGGGACGAGGCTGGCATGATCGTCTCAGGTCTGGAATCCATTCGATTATCCATAGAGCAATGCAAGGCGAACAGCGCGCGCGAACGATTTTTCTCTGGTTGTGGACGCTGGTCACAGCGGCCAAGCTGGTGGTGGCCGCGCGTCTGCCGCTGTTCGTCGATGAGGCGTTCTATTGGCAGGAAGGCCAGCATCTGGCCGCCGCCTACTCCGATCTTCCCGGGCTGACCGCCTGGCTGGCACGCCTGGGCGTTGAGATCGGCGGCCATCACGTGCTCGCGCTGCGCCTGCCGTTCCTTGCCATCGGTGCGCTGCTGCCGCTGCTGGTGGTGCGCACTGCCACGCGTTGGTTCGGCAATGTGGCTGGTTGGCAGGCCGGCAGCCTGACCCTGTTGATGCCGTTGTCGGCTACGCTGGGCCTGCTGGCGGTGCCGGATGTGCCGATGGCACTGGCCGCGGTGATCTGTCTGCATGCCGGTGCGCGCCTTCTGCACAGCGTGGACGCCTCTTCGGCGATGAAGCTGGCGCTGGGCCTGCTGATAGGTGCGCTCAGCCACTACCGCTTCATCGGTGTCATCGGTGTGGGTTTCATTGCGCTGCTGGCATTGCCGCAGGGCCGGCGCATGCTGGCCGATCCGCGTGTGTGGGTGGCGCTGGCCGTCGGCGTGCTGGCCTGGCTGCCGTTGCTGGCCTGGAATGCGGACAACCACGATGCCGGCTTGAAGTTCCAGGTGGTCGAGCGTCATCCCTGGGCCTTCGAGTGGAATGGGCTGTGGTTCCTGGTGATCCAGCCGATGCTGGTGACGCCGATCCTGTGCATTGCGATGTGGAAGGTGGCGCTGGCCGGTACCCGCAGTGGCGGTGGTGCGCGCGTGCAGTGGCGCTACTTCGGCCTGGTGGGCGGCGTATCAACGCTGGGCATCTTCCTGCTGGGCTTCTTCACCGATGTCGAACGGATCAGTTTCCATTGGCCCCTGCCGGGCTACCTGGCGCTGCTGGTGGCGGTGCCGGTGGTGCTCAACGGCTGGCCGCGCTGGATGCGCCGTACCGGTTGGTGGCTGGCTGGGGCCGGTACCGTGCTTGCCTTCGGCTACTACCTGATGGCCTCCACGCCGGCGCTGCGCGAGCAGATGGCCGGCAGCAAGTACTACCCGCGCAACTTTGCCGGATGGCAGCCGCTGGCAGTGGCGGTGCGTGATGAGTTGCGGCAGATGCCAGCGGGCACGCGTGTGCTGGCCGGCAACTTCAAGGTAGGGGCCGAGCTGGGCTTCCAGCTGGGCAACGGCGATGTCGACGTGCTGCCGCATCCACTCAATGACAAGCACGGGCGAACCGCACAGCTGGCGCAGTGGGACCTGTTGCACGAAGGTCCGCGCAATGCACCGACACTGCTGGTGCTGGCGCCCAGTGACCAGCGTTATCGCGATCTGCTGGCGCGCTACCACATCATCTGCGAGCAGGTGGGCCCGCTGCCCGCGCCGCGCGTGGTCAGCAGCGATCATGGCTTCCAGCGCTTCCTGTTGTTCCGCCTGCCGGCGCAACGCACGCAAGGGCCATGCGTGACACCGGCGATGGCCTGGCTGGATGCACCGTCCAATGGCCAGGCGGTTTCCGGCACATTCGCCATCAAGGGCTGGGCCTTCAAGGATGGCGTCGGTCTGGCGCGCGTTGAAGTACTGGTGGATGGCCGCTCGATCGGTGATGCCCAGTACGGGCGCGTGTTCGATATCCGCCAGGCGTGGCCGGACAGCACCGATCCGCAGCATCCTGCGGTGGGCTTCGACGCATCACTGGAGACCGCTACGCTGGCACCGGGCCGGCACTGGCTGGGCCTGCGCCTGCATGGGCGCGATGGCAGCGTGGAGGAGTGGCAGGAGCAGCCGTTCGAGGTGCGTTGAGCGTCGCTCGACGCTACAACTCACGGCACCGCGAACCCCGCCTGCCGAAGCAGTCCGCACAGGGCAATCAATGGCAGGCCGATCAGTGCGGTCGGATCGCGGTTGTCGATCGCTTCGAACAGGCTGATGCCCAGGCCTTCGCATTTGAAGCTGCCGGCGCAGTCCAGTGGCTGTTCAGCAGTGACGTAGCGGGCGATCTCCTGCTGGCCCAACGTGCGGAAACGCACTTCGGTCAGGTCCACAGCGGCGAGGGATTCTCCATCACGCATGAGACTGATCGCCGTATGGAAGCGCACCGTCTGCCCGGCCATCGCCGCCAGCTGCGCGCAGGCCGCATCGACCGTGCCCGGCTTGCCCAGCGGCTGGCCGTTCAGGTCGGCTACCTGGTCCGAGCCGATCACCCAGGCACCAGGGTGGCGAGCGGCCACGTCGGCGGCCTTGGCGGCGGCCAGGCGGATGGCCAGGGCCAGCGGTGCCTCGCCGTTCAACGCCGTTTCATCCACGTCCGGGCGTGCGCAGTCGAAGGGCAGGGCCAGCCGTTGCAGCAGTTCTCGGCGGTAGCGGGAGGTGGAGGCCAGGACCAGTGACATGCGACAATACCGGGGCAGGGCGCGGCAGTCTGGCCCGTCCGCAGCGCCAGCAGCAAGTCCTGTATGGCGGGCATTTGACAGCAGTCGCCTCGATCCTTAGTATTCAGCGGCTTATGTCCGCGAACGTGCCCGAAACGCTGGATGCCTGGCGGATGGTTGTAGCGCGAAGGCGCTTCGACGGTCAGGTCTCCCTGGCTGAATTGACCCGCCTGCAAGGGTTGGTCGCAGATACCGACGGCGAGTGTGCCTACTCGCTTGAATTCGGTCGCGACGACGTCTTGCGGGTATCCTATGTGGAACTGACCATCGATACCGCGTTGCCGCTGACCTGTCAGCGCAGCATGCAGCGATTCCTGTTGCCGGTGAAGATGACCCAAAGGCTTGGCCTGATCCGCGATGAGGACGAGGAATCGTCCTTGCCCGAGGAATACGAGGCGTTGCTGGTGCCGGAAGATGGCCAGCTGCGTCCGTTGGACCTGGTCGAAGACGAGCTGGTGCTGGCGGTGCCGGTGGTGCCGTTGTCGCCTGACGGTGAGGCAGTCGACAAGGACTGGGCGCCGAGCGACGAAGAAACGAAGAAGGCCAACCCGTTCGCGGCGTTGGCGGCATTGAAGAAACAATAGCAGCCGGATTGTCGTCGGCGGCTGCGGCGAAAGCGAAAGTGTGCTGGGCGCTGGCGTCCTGCGCGACGATACGACGAAGCAAAACGAACCGAGTTTGGAGCAATCCCATGGCTGTGCAGAAATCCCGTGTCACCCCGTCCCGCCGCGGCATGCGTCGTGCGCATGACGCCCTGAGCGCCAAGCAGCTGTCGACCGACCCGACCACGGGCGAAGTGCACCTGCGTCACCACATCACTGCCGATGGTTTCTACCGCGGCAAGAAGGTCATCCAGACCAAGACCTCGGCCGTCGAAGAAGATTGATGTGCCGGGAAGGCCGCTGCCTCCGGGCAGCGGCCTTCGCCTTTCTTCCCGGGTGTGCCGGTGATCGGCGACCCGCGCAACAGGAAACATGATGAGCAAGCGGATCTATTCGAGGATCGCGGGCACCGGTAGCTATTTGCCGGAAAAAGTCCTGACCAACGCCGACCTGGAAAAGATGGTCGAAACCTCGGATGAGTGGATCCAGTCGCGCACCGGCATTCGTGAACGGCACATCGCGGCCGAAGGCGAAACCACCAGCGACCTCGGCTACAACGCTGCCCTGCGTGCGCTTGAAGCGGCCGGTATCGACGCTTCGCAGCTCGACATGATCGTGGTCGGTACGACCACGCCTGACCTCATTTTTCCGTCCACCGCGTGCCTGATCCAGGCCAAGCTCGGTGTGGCGGGGTGCCCTGCCTTCGACGTCAATGCGGCCTGTTCGGGCTTCGTGTTCGCGCTGGGCGTGGCCGACAAGTTCATCCGCTCCGGCGACTGCAGGCATGTGCTGGTGATCGGCACCGAGACGCTGACCCGCATGGTGGACTGGAACGATCGCACCACCTGCGTGCTGTTCGGTGATGGCGCCGGCGCCGTCGTGCTCAAGGCCGACGAAGAGACCGGTATCCTCAGCACCCACCTGCATTCCGATGGCAGCAAGAAAGAATTGCTGTGGAACCCGGTCGGTGTCTCGACCGGTTTCAAGGACGGCGCCAACGGCGGCGGCACCATCAACATGAAGGGCAACGACGTGTTCAAGTACGCCGTCAAGGCGCTGGACTCGGTCGTGGACGAGACCCTGGCCGCCAACGGCCTGGACAAGTCGCACCTGGATTGGCTGATCCCGCACCAGGCCAACCTGCGCATCATCGAAGCCACGGCCAAGCGCCTGGACATGTCGATGGATCAGGTCGTGGTCACCGTCGACAAGCACGGCAATACGTCGTCGGCCTCGGTGCCGTTGGCGCTGGACGCTGCGGTGCGTTCGGGCAAGGTCGAGCGCGGCCAGCTGCTGCTGCTGGAAGCCTTCGGCGGCGGCTTCACGTGGGGTTCGGCCCTGCTGCGCTATTGATAGTGCTAGTTACGACAATGTGAAGTTTTGTCGTTGCGGCCCCTCTGGGGCCGTAACGCGTTTAAGGAGGACCTGTCATGGTTGAGCCCATCGTCATCGAAGGGCAACGTGCCTGGCTGAAGCAGTACGGCAAGGGAAGCCGAGCAATGGCCCTGGGCCTGCTCAATTTTGTTGCCCGCCGTTTCCATCTGGATGCCCTGCGTCCGCCACCGCATCGCGGCGGCGAGGCGGCGCGCGAAACCGAAGCCCGTCGCCTGGCAGAACTGCAGGCACAGGGCGTGAACGTGCCCGAGGTGCTGGGTACGGGCCATGCCGCGCTGGTGATCGGCGACAACGGCAGTTCGTTCAATACCTGTCTGCGCGAAGCTGACGACGCTGGTCGCGATCGGCTGGTGATGGCGGCCATGCACGCCCTTGCCGAAGCGCATGCCCGTGGCGCCTATTTCGGCCAGCCGCTGCCGCGCAACCTCACCTGGGACGGCGAGAAGGTGGGCTTCATCGATTTCGAGGAAGATCCGCTGGAAGTGATGGACCTGGCCGAGGCACAGGCGCGTGACTGGCTGATGTTCGGCTATGGCGTGGCCAAGTACTACGCCGACCGCCCTGAGCACCTGCAGGCGATGATGGCCGAGGCGATGGGCGATATCCAGGCACCGGTGCGCGAGCACGTGCACGCGGTCAGTGGCCGCCTGCGCAGCCTGGCCCGGGTGTGCATGAAGCTGGGCCGTTCAGCGCGTGCGCTGGCCCACTCGATCTTCATCACCCATGGCGCCACCACCACCGGTGTGGTGATGCTGGTGGGCCTGTGCGTGGATTTCCTGGCCGACGGCCATCTGGACGTGCTGGAACTGTTCTGCTGATCGTCGGCTGGGGTCAGATCCCTTTTCCCATGGAAAAGGGATCTGACCCTGGATCTCCAGTGCCTTGCGACAGCCATTCACCATACGCGTGCATACGCGCACGTACAGACGACACGGCATGTTCCCCCTTATCATGGCCCGCTTCGATTGCAACAAGCGGATGACCGCGTGACCGTATCCACCCTCGCTTTTGTCTTCCCCGGCCAGGGCTCGCAGTCTGTGGGCATGGTGGCCGAGCTGGCCGAACTGCACCCGCAGGTACGTGAGGCCTTCACCGAAGCATCCGATGGTGCCGGCGTCGACCTGTGGGCGCTGTCCCAGGGTGGCCCGGAGGAAATGCTCAACCGCACTGAATACACCCAGCCGGCGCTGCTGGCCGCAAGCATCGGCGTGTGGCGCGCCTGGACCGCCGTGGGCGGCCCGCGTCCGTCGGTTCTGGCTGGTCACAGCCTGGGTGAGTACACCGCCCTGGTCGCCGCTGGCGCCCTCAGCCTGTACGACGGTGCGCACCTGGTGCGCCTGCGCGGTCAGCTGATGCAGGAAGCCGCTCCGGCCGGTGTCGGCGCGATGGCCGCCGTGCTCGGCGCCGAAGACCAGCTGGTGCTGGACGTCTGCGCCGAAGCCGCCGGCAGCCAGGTGGTCGTTCCGGCCAACTTCAACTCGCCGGGCCAGATCGTGATCGGCGGCGACGCTGACGCTGTTGACCGTGCGCTGGCGCTGCTGGCCGAAAAGGGCGTGCGCAAGGCGGTCAAGCTGGTTGTCAGCGTGCCCTCGCATACTCCGCTGATGCGTGAAGCCGCCAATCGCCTGGCCGAAGTGATGGCCGGCCTGTCCTGGCACGCCCCGCAGCTGCCGGTGGTGCAGAACGTCGATGCGCAGGTGCATGCCGGTCTCGACGCGATCCGCACCGCGCTGGTGCAGCAGCTGTACCAGCCGGTGCAGTGGACCGGTTGCGTGCAGGCGCTGGCCGCCCGTGGTGTCACCCGGATCGCCGAGTGCGGCCCGGGCAAGGTACTGACCGGTCTGACCAAGCGCATCGACAAGGCCATCGACGGCCGTTCCCTGGCCACCCCGGGCGACTTCGAAACCGCCCGCGAGGCATGGTCGGCCTGATTCCCCCGTTCCTGCCGACCGTGCCGGTGGCCGCTGCAAGCGGCACGGGTGCGGCGGCCGCCCCAGCCTGAGGAAAACATCATGAGCAAGCCCCTGCAGGGTGAAATCGCACTGGTCACCGGCGCCAGCCGTGGCATTGGTGCCGCCATCGCCGATCTGCTGGCCGCCCAGGGCGCCACCGTCATCGGCACCGCCACCACTGAATCCGGCGCTGCCGCGATCGGTGAGCGCCTGGCCGCCCTCGGAGGTCACGGCCGTGCGCTGAACGTCACCGACGCCGCCGCACTGGACAGCGTGCTGGACGGCATCGCCAAGGAGTTCGGTGCGATCTCGATCCTGGTCAACAATGCCGGCATCACCCGTGACAACCTGCTGATGCGCATGAAGGACGAGGACTGGGCGTCGATCATCGACACCAACCTGACCAGCGTGTTCCGCACCAGCAAGGCGGTCCTGCGCGGCATGATGAAGGCGCGCAAGGGCCGCATCATCAACATCGCCTCGGTGGTGGGCGTGACCGGCAACGCCGGCCAGGCCAACTACGCCGCGGCCAAGGCCGGCATCATCGGCTTCAGCAAGTCGCTGGCCAAGGAAATCGGTTCGCGCGGTGTCACCGTCAATGTTGTCGCACCTGGCTTCATCGACACCGACATGACCAAGGCGTTGCCGGAGGAAGCGCGTACCGCGCTGATCAACGACATCGCCCTCGAACGCTTGGGTTCGCCGGAGGACATCGCCCATGCGGTGGCCTTCCTGGCCAGCCCGGCTGCCGGTTACATCACCGGCGAAACCCTCCATGTGAACGGTGGCATGTACATGCCGTAAGCAAGGGGCGCAGGGATTGCGCCGCAAGTGGTTGATCTGCGTGGATTTTTGCTGCAATGCAAGGTCGCGCCGGTTTCCACTACACTATCCCACGGCCATCGCCATTGATGGCGACCACTTTTGAACCACAACTCCATCTGGAGCGAGATCCCATGAGCACCATCGAAGAACGCGTCAAGAAAATCGTCGTCGAACAGCTTGGCGTCAAGGAAGAAGAAGTCACCAACAGCGCATCGTTCGTCGATGACCTGGGCGCTGACTCGCTGGACACCGTCGAGCTGGTGATGGCGCTGGAAGAAGAATTCGAGTGCGAGATCCCGGACGAAGAAGCCGAGAAGATCAGCACCGTGCAGGCTGCGATCACCTACATCACGGCCCACGTCAAGGCCTGATGCAGGAAGGCTGTGCGCGTGCGGGCCACCGCTCGCCGCGCACCGCACCCCCATGGGGCCGCTGTTTGCGGCCCTGTGTGTTTGAGCATCACACCGAAGCAAACCGAGTTACCCGTAAAGAACGTTCGGGTCAGGAGAATCAGCAATGAAGCGTCGCGTCGTCGTAACCGGCCTGGGTATCGTCTCGCCGTTGGGCAATGATCTGGCCAGCAGCTGGGAAGGCATCACCCACGGTCGTTCGGGCATCGGTCCGCTGACCAACGTTTCTGATGCCTATCTGGATCGGTTCACCACCAAGATTGCAGGTGAGGTCAAAGGATTTGACATCACCGCCGACAACGCACTGTTCGGCAAGTATCGGGTCAGCGGCAAGGATGCCAAGAAGATGGACCCGTTCATCCATTACGGCCTCGGCGCCTCCTTCATGGCCCTGCACGACTCGGGCCTTGAGATCACCGACGCCAATGCCGAGCGCATCGGCGCCATCGTCGGCGCCGGCATCGGCGGCCTGCTCGGCATCGAAGAGCAGACCATCGAGTTCCACGAGGGCAAGAAGATCTCGCCCTTCTACGTGCCCAAGACCATCATCAACATGCTGCCGGGCCAGCTGAGCATCATCAGCGGCCTGAAGGGCCCGTCGTTCTCGGCGGTATCGGCGTGCGCGACGTCGAACCATTCGATCGGCACCGCGATGCGCATGATCCAGTACGGCGATGCCGACGTGATGGTGGTGGGTGGCGCGGAGCGTGGCTCGTCGCCGACCGCGCTGGGCGGCTTCTGTGCGATGAAGGCCATGAGCACCCGCAACGACGCCCCGGAACAGGCCTCGCGCCCGTGGGACAAGGACCGCGATGGCTTCGTGCTGGGTGACGGCGCCGGCATCCTGATCCTGGAAGAGTACGAGCACGCCAAGGCGCGTGGCGCGAAGATCTACTGCGAACTGGCCGGCTTCGGCGCCAGCTCCGACGCGTACCACATGACCGCACCGAGCGAGAACGGCGAAGGCGCCGCGCGCTGCATGGTCATGGCCATGAAGGACGCCGGCGTCACCCCGGAACAGGTGGGCTACCTCAACGCACACGGCACCTCCACGCCGCTGGGCGACCTGGGCGAAACCATGGCGATGAAGACCGCCTTCGGCGACCACGCCTACAAGATGATGGTCAGCTCCACCAAGTCGATGACCGGCCACCTGCTCGGCGCGGCCGGCGGCGTGGAAGCGATCTTCTCGGTGATGGCGCTGCAGGACAACATCATTCCGCCGACCATCAACCTGGAACAGCCGGGCGAAGGCTGCGACCTGGACTACGTGCCCAACGAAGCACGCCAGGCCAAGGTCGATGTGGTGATGTCCAATGGCTTCGGCTTTGGCGGCACCAACGGCACGCTGATCTTCAAGCGCGTCTGACCGGCATCCGGGTATCCGGATCAATGCCGTGCACCACGGGGCCGCCGCAAGGCGGCTTCCGTGCATCTGAACCCCCGAACTGGCTGCCATGACCCACGCACCGCTGATCCACCCGCTGCCGCACCCGATCGACCTGCTGGCCCTGCAGCAGCACGACCCGGCGCGCTTCCCGCTGCTGATGGAATCCACCGCTTCGGGTACCGCCCAGGGCCGCTGGAGCCTGCTGCTGGCCGCACAGGGCGATTGCCTGCGGCTGGATGCCGATGGCCAGGTGCGCGACCAGCACGACGCCGTGCACGCCGGCAGCTTCCTGCAGGTGCTGGACCGCGCGTGGCAGGCCGAACGTCTGCCGCACGACGGCAGCCACAGCCTGCCGTTCCGTGGCGGCTGGGCGTTGATGCTCGATTACGAAGTGGCCAGCCAGATTGAACCGGTGCTGCCGGCGCGTGCGCGCGACGATGGTCGCCCGACCGCGCTGGCGCTGCGCTGCCCGGCGGCGGTGCTGCATGACCATGAGCAGGACGCCAGCTTCGTCATCGCCGAAGCGGACGAGCAGGCGCTGCTGGATGCACTGGTGGCACAGGCTTCATCCGTGTTGCCCGAAGCCGGGCAGGGCTGGCAGCCGCCGCAGTCGGTAGGCGAAGACGCGCCGCAGCGCTTCACCGACGGCGTGCGCCGGGTGATCGAGTACCTGCGTGCCGGCGACGTGTTCCAGGTGAACCTGTCGCGGCGCTGGAGCGCGCAGTTCGCCGCGCCGGTCAGCCCGCAGGCGCTGTATGCGCAGCTGCGCCGTGCCAACCCGGCACCGTTCGCCGGGCTGTTCAGCGCGCACGGCCGCCACGTGGTCAGTTCCTCGCCGGAGCGGCTGGTGTCGGTGCATGCCGGCCATGCGCAGACGCGTCCGATTGCCGGCACGCGGCCGCGCTTCGAGGGTGATGATGACGCCGCGCGCATCCAGGAGCTGGTCGGCCACCCGAAGGAGCGTGCCGAGCACGTGATGCTGATCGACCTGGAGCGCAACGACCTGGGCCGCATCTGCCTGCCAGGCACCGTGGTGGTCGATGAGCTGATGACCGTGGAGAGCTACGCCCATGTGCACCACATCGTCAGCAACGTCAGTGGCCATCTGCGCCCGGAGGTCACCCCCGGCGAAGTGATCGCCGCGACGTTCCCTGGCGGCACCATCACCGGCTGCCCCAAGGTGCGCTGCATGCAGATCATCAGCGAACTGGAGCAGGTGCCGCGCGGCGCCTATACCGGTGCGTTCGGCTGGCTGAACCGCGATGGCGACCTGGACCTGAACATCCTGATCCGTACCGCCGAAGTGGACGACCATGAGGTCAGCTTCCGCACCGGCGCCGGCATCGTGGTCGATTCGGACCCGGACAAGGAACTGGACGAGACCCGCGCCAAGGCCCGCGGCCTGCTGCGCGCGCTGGGCCAGCAGGGCTGATCGACGGCCCGCGCCGGGCATGGCCCGGCGCACGGATGCGCCGGACATGGATTGTGGTGGGTGCCGACCGTTGGTCGGCACGGGCACATGCCCCCGGTCATGACCCCAATCCACCGGCACGGTATCCTGCACGACGGAATCGAGTTCAGAGGTAGTCCATGGCGGGAGCCAAGCGCGGGTGTCTGTTCGTGGTAACGCTGGTGGTGGTGCTGGGCGCCATCGTGGCCGGTGCGGGCGCGTGGTTCTTCTACCAGCAGACCCGGTTCGCCGATGCCCCGATCACTCCGACTGCCGAGAGCATGGTCATCGCCAGTGGCGATGGCATGAACAGCGTGCTGCGCAAGCTGCGCGACGCCGGCGTGGACGAAGGCCAGGACGCGCAGTGGCAGCTGCTGGCACGGCAGCTCGATGCCGCCGGCAAGTTGAAGGTGGGCGAGTACGCACTCAGCAACGCGCTGACCCCGCGCGAACTGCTGCTGCGCATGCGCGCCGGCAAGGTGCTGCAGCATCGCGTCACGATTGTTGAGGGCTGGAACATCCGCCAGCTGCGTGCCGCGCTCAAGCGCGCCGAACCGTTGCTGCACACCACCGACAGCCTCGATGACGCCGCACTGATGCAGCGCCTCGGATTCGGCGGCCAGCACCCGGAAGGCCGCTTCCTGCCGGAAACCTACGTCTACCAGCGCGGCGACAGTGACCTCGATGTGCTCAAGCGCGCTCATGGCGCGATGGAGAAGGCACTGGACGAAGCGTGGGAAAGCCGCGCGCCGGACCTGCCGATCAACACGCCCTACGAACTGTTGACGATGGCCTCGATCATCGAAAAGGAAACCGCGCTGGCCAGCGAGCGCCCGCAGATTGCCGGGGTGTTCATGCGCCGCCTGAAGATCGGCATGCGCCTGCAGACCGATCCGACCGTGATCTACGGCATCGGTGCGGCCTACGACGGCAACATCCGCCGCCGCGACCTGACCACCGATACGCCCTACAACACCTATACCCGTGCCGGCCTGACCCCGACCCCGATCGCCATGCCCAGCCGCGATGCACTGATGGCCGCCGCACAGCCGCTGTCCGGTGATGCGCTGTACTTCGTCGCCGTGGGCGATGGTAGCGGTGCGCACGTATTCTCGCCGAGCCTGGACCAGCACAACGCCGCAGTGGCCCGCTACCTGCAGCAGCTGCGCCAGCAACGTACCAAGGAGAACCCGGCGCAATGAGTCCCGCGCTGCTTCGCCATCCCCGTTTCGTCAGCCTGGAAGGCGGCGAGGGCGCGGGCAAGACCACTGCCATCAACGCCATCCGCGATTGCCTGCGCAGCCACGGCCACGAGGTGGTGCTGACCCGCGAGCCAGGCGGTACACCGCTGGCCGAGCGTATCCGCGGCCTGGTGCTGAAGCCCGACGCCGAGATCGCTGCCGAACCACTGAGCGCCGAAGCCGAACTGCTGCTGGTGTTCGCCGCGCGCGCGCAGCATGTGCGCCAGGTGATCCAACCGGCACTGCAGCGTGGTGCCTATGTGCTGAGTGATCGCTTCACTGATTCCAGCTATGCCTACCAGGGCGGTGGCCGCGGGCTTGATCCGCAGTGGATCGCCGATCTGGAACGTCGCGCCGTCGGCCTGCTGCCGGGCCTGACCCTGTTGCTGGACGTGGACGTGGCCGTGGGCCGCGCGCGCGCCAACGGTCGTGACCTGTGGCCGGACCGCATCGAGAGCGAACAGGACGATTTCTTCCAGCGCGTGCGTGCCGTGTTCCGCGATCGTGCGCAGCAGGACCCACGGCGCTTCGCGTTGATCGACGCCGGCCAGGCGCAGGCGCGCGTGGCCGCCGACGTGGTTGCGCACGTCGAACGCTGGCTGCAGGACGGGGAGGGCGCATGAGCACGTTTTCGCCATGGCAGCAGCGTGCGTTCGAGCAGACCGTGGCCGCGTTGGATGCGGATCGGCTGGGCCATGGCCTGCTGATCTGCGGCCCGGCCGGGCTGGGCAAGCGTGAGGTGGCGCTGGCACTGGCCGACCACGTGCTGGCGCGTGGCGATGCCGCGCATGCCACGCGCACGCGCCAGCTGATCGCCGCCGGCACCCATCCAGACCTGCAGCTGATCAGCTTCATTCCGAACAAGAGTGGCGACAAACTGCGCACCGAGATCGTGATCGAGCAGGTGCGCGAGATCACCAACAAGCTGGCGCTGACCCCGCAGTACGGCGTGGCGCAGGTGGTGATCGTGGACCCGGCCGACGCGATCAACCGCTCGGCGGCCAATGCGTTGCTGAAGACCCTGGAAGAACCGCAGCCGGGCCGCTACCTGTGGTTGATCAGCAGCGATCCGGCGCGACTGCCGCAGACCGTGCGCAGCCGCTGCCAGCGCCTGGAATTCAAGCTGCCGCCGCGTGAGGAAGCACTGGCCTGGCTGCAGCAGCAGGGACACAGCGAGGCGTCGGCGCGTGAGGCGCTGGAGGCGGCGCGCGGCCATCCAGGCCAGGCCGACAACTGGCTGCGCGAAGATGGCCTGAGCCTGCGCCGCGAAGTGGGCCGCGAGCTGGAACAGCTGGCCGCCGGCAAGACCGGTGCGGTGGAACTGGCACAGAAGTGGTGTGGCGATGACAACGCCGCGCTGCGCCTGCGCTTCGCCGCTGACCTGGCGCTGGCCCAGGCCAGCACCGATGCCTTGACCGCGCCGGAGCGATTGCACAAGCTTGCAGCCTGGTTCGACGCGGCCAACCGCACCCGCGACCTGCTGCGCACCACGGTGCGTGCAGACCTTGCGGTGGTCGAGTTGCTGCTGGCCTGGAACAAGGTGAACGAGCGGCCTGCCGCAAGGGGAAATCGATGAGTGCCAGCAACGCCCGCCAGGGCATCCTGTCCCTGGCTGTGAAGGACAAAGCCGCGCTGTACAGCGCGTACATGCCGTTCGTGAAGAACGGCGGCATCTTCGTGCCCACGCCCAAGCGCTACTTCCTGGGCGACGAGGTGTTCCTGCTGCTGACCCTGCCCGATTCCAGCGAGCGCCTGCCGGTGGCCGGCAAGGTGATCTGGGTGACCCCGGCCGGCGCACAGGGCAACCGCACCGCCGGTATCGGCGTGCAGTTAGCCGATGGTGCCGAAGGCGAGGGCGTGCGCAACAAGATCGAGACGATCCTGGCCGGCCTGACCAGTTCGGACAAGCCGACCCATACGATGTGATTCCGGTAGCGCCGGGCTATGCCCGGCGGAACCACGGAAACACGCGTGAACCCGCTGTTCTGCAGAGCCGAGCCATGCTCGGCTGCGCACCCCGAAACACCCGTGAACACGAATGTGAAAAAGTGTTGACGCTCTCTGAAAAGCCCCTATAATGAGCGGCTCAGCAACACCGGGCGGTTAGCTCAGCGGTAGAGCATTGCCTTCACACGGCAAGGGTCACAGGTTCGATCCCTGTACCGCCCACCATGTTGCAGAACGAAAGAAGCCTCCAGCAATGGGGGCTTTTTTGTTGCCTGCGCATCAGCGCAGTCTTCCTCCAGCGGGCGCCATGGCGTCGCCCAGCCCGTCATGCGCAGCGCGCGCGATCTGGCGCGCTGCGATGATCAATCCGTCCCGATGGAAGTCACCGAGCTGATCTTGCGGATCGCCTTCCACGCGTGCACGTTCGGCGGCATGCAGGAGATCCAGTACGGCATTCAATGCGGCCAGCGAGCGGTCGAGTGAGCCGAAGCCTGCGGCGCTGAGTGTCTGCGGGGTGCACGCGCGTCCCGCCTGGTCGTCACCGGTGCGGATCGCATCGAGGCAGGAAAGGAACACCGGCCGTGATGGCGGCAGCTGTCGCTCTGCCAGAGTGCATTCGATTTCGCGCGCGAGGTCTTCGGGCACGTCGGCAGCGACGTCGCCGATCAGGGCGTGTAGGCGGGGATGGATGGCGGTTCGGTTGGTCATGGCGAAACCCTCACTGGCGTAGGGCCACCTTCCGGAGCGAAGGTGGCGGGCGGTGCGGGTTGGCGTACCGAGGCAAACAAGCTTCAAGGGAGAAGAACGCCTGGCGGATCTTGCGATCCCCACACACCGCCCGCCATTGAGGGCTGTCGATGCATTCTCTCAACTGCGATTGCTCTCGCAGTCCTTGAAGCCTGTTCGTTTATTCGAGACGCCAATCCCGGCCAAGGCGTTTTTGCCTCGGCGCGGCGATCTTCAAGCCGGGCAATCACATCGGTCTGTAAGGAAAGTTCTCAACTGTCCCTAGGCAGGCCAGACGTTGTCCGATGTGTGCCGTTCGACACGCGCGAGTAGTGCGGCCCATCACTGATGGCGCACATCGCCACCCATGCCGACCGTGCATATGACGACTCCGGAGGGATGCAGCCACGGCAATCGCGTCACCCCGCGCAACGCGCGCGGGAATGTGTCACGGATGGAGGCAGAAGGTTCCATCGCTGCGCTATCCCACCGCCCCGGGCAGGCGTAGTCTCAGCCTGTTGCCGTGCCCCCACTCTGGAGTGCCACCATGCCGCTCGCCCGCATCGATCTTCGCAAAGGTAAATCCGCCGACTACCTGCAACGCGTCGGCGAAACCATCTACCAGGCCATGCGCGCGGTAGGCGTGCCGGAAAACGATCGCTTCCAGATATTCCAGGAACACGCGCCCGGCACGCTGATCTACGATCCCGGCTACCTGGGCGTGGACCGTACCGACGATTTCATCTGCATCCAGATCACCTGGAACGAAGGACGCACGCTGGAGCAGAAGAAGGCGTTGTACCTGGGCATTGCCGAGGGCCTGCATGCGGCAGTGGGCATCCGCCTCGAAGATGTGTTCATCAATCTGGTGGAAGTGAAGAAGGAAAACTGGTCATTCGGTAATGGTGTGGCGCAGTACGTGAGTTGATGGGCGAGGCGTGTCCACGCATGGCGTGGATCTACAGAGCGCTGGGGCAGGGCATGCCCATCGAGCTGGCCGGCAGCACAGGCCTGCGTCACCGTGTCGCAGGGGCCAAACCCTGAACGGGGTCCAAGGTTGGCAGCGGGCCCGTAGAATGGCCGGGTGCGTCAATCTGTCTTCCACCGCCGGTTCCAGGCCCTGGCATGGCTCGCCATGCTGCTGGTGCTGCTCGCCCCGCTGGTGAGCCGCTGGTTGGCGCACGGTCACGTGGCTGCCGCTGCGCCGGTGGCGGCGATGGATCATTCCCTGCATGTCCAGCACGCAATGGAAGGCCATCACGACCACCATGCGATGGCGATGCAGCACGGCGAGGTCGCAACGAAGCCGCCCGCCGATCCGCACGCCGATCATGAAATGGGCGTGGACTGCGACTACTGCCTGATTGCCGCACGGCTGTTTACCTTGCTGGTGGCGGCGTTGCTGCTGTTGGCACTGATGGCGCCACCGTGCCGTGCGCTACGTGGTGCAGTGCAGGCGTTGCCGCAGCGGGTCAGCGGCACATTGGGAGCGCGTGGGCCTCCGGCCTTGATGGCCGCCTGAGCCCTGCGCGCACGCCTTTTGATTGATTTCCCCGAGTTGCCAGGCATGGCCTGGCACTACTGCGTGCGCGTTCCCCGATCTCCTTGAGCTGCCGCGCGTTGCGGGGTGGCCCTTGCATGCCGTGAATAAATGAAAACGAACCCCAACTCCGCGCGCCTGCGCCGGGCGGCGCTGCCCGTTCTGTGTGCGTCCTTCCTGCACGCCGCGCCCGCCCTTGCTGCCGACGCGGCACCGCCGACCACGCTGGATACCGTGCGCGTGATCGATACCCGCAGCGGCGAGCTGTCATCCACCGCCAGCACCGGCTCCGCGCTGGGCCTGAGCGTGCTGCAGACACCGGCCAGCCTGACGGTGATTTCGCGCGAACAGCTGGAGCAGCGCGGCGACACGAACCTCAACGATGCGATCAGCCGGGCGGGCGCGATCAGTGCCATGCCGCATCCGGGCAATGGGCTGAGTGCGCTGTCCAGCCGCGGCTTCACCGACGGTGCTTCGGTGATGCGCCTGTACGACGGGCTGCGCCAGTACGGTGGCGTGGGCATCACTTTCCCGTTCGATACCTGGTCGATCGAGCGCATTGAAGTGCTGCGCGGGCCGGCCTCGGTGATCCATGGCGACGGTGCGATCGGCGGGGTGATCAACATCGTGCCGAAGAAGCCTTCGCGCGATGCCATCGAGAACGAGATCAGTGTGACCGTGGGCAGCGAGGACACCGCGCGTCTTGGTTTCGGCAGCGGCGGCGCGTTGACGCCCGAGCTGGCCTATCGGCTGGATGTGAGTGGCAACTACAGCGGCGGCTGGGTCGACCGCGGCCGCAACAGTGACGCGACCTTCTCTGGTGCAGTGTTGTGGCAGCCGCGCCCGGATCTGCAGCTGACCTTCACCCATGCCCAGGGCCGGCAGAACCCGATGCGCTATTTCGGTACCCCGCTGGTCGAGGGCCGCCAGCTGGAGGCCCTGCGCCACCGCAACTACAACGTGTCCGACGCTGATATCCGCTTCCGCGACCGCTGGACGCAGTTGGATGCGCTGTGGACGCCTAATGCCAGCGTCGAATGGCGCACGCGCATCTACCAGATCGACAGCCAGCGCGATTGGCGCAACGCCGAGGCCTATGTCTACAACCCGCGTACCGGCCTGATCGACCGCTCGGGCAACACCCAGATCACCCACAACCAGGACCAGACCGGGCTGACCTCGACGCTGCGCGTGCAAGGCAATGTGGGCGGCCTGGCAAACAGTTTCGCGGTGGGCCTGGATGCCAACCGCGCGCATTTCAAGCACACCAACAACACCTATGCCGGCAGCTCGGGCCCGGTCGATCCAATTGATCCGGTACCGGGCCAGTTCGTCAGCGATGCGCCGAACCTGCCGCGCTACCGGAACAGTGCCGAGCAGTACGCGCTGTTCGTGGAAGACCACCTGACACTGAGCGAGCGCTGGTCGGTGCTGGGAGGGCTGCGCCACGATCGCGCGCGCATTGATCGCACCGATCTGATCAGCGGAGCGGCGGCGTTTTCAAAGACCTACAGCAGCACCGGCTGGCGCGCGGGTACGGTGTTCGCGCTGCGGCCGACGCTGAGCCTGTACGCGCAGTATTCGCAGGCGGCGGACCCGGTCAGTGGCCTGTTGATGATCAGCCCGGCCAACGGTGCCTTCGATCTGGCCAAGGGGCGACAGATCGAGGTGGGCCTGAAGCAGGCCTTCGACGGCGGCGAGTGGACGCTGGCGGCGTATCGCATCCGCAAGACCGGCCTGCTCAGCCGCGATCCGCTGGTGCCGGATCGCCGGGTGCAGGTGGGCGCGCAGACCTCGCGTGGCATTGAAGCATCGTTGAACTGGACCTTCGCGCCGCAGTGGTCGCTGGATGCGAATGCCACGGTATTGAAGGCCGAGTTCGAGGACTTCCTGGAAACCACCGGTTCGCCGGCAGTGCTGGTCTCGCGCGATGGCAATGTGCCGCCGAACGTGGCCGAGCGCCTGGCCAATGTGTGGCTGAGCTGGCAGTTCCTGCCCGACTGGACCGTGGCCGGCGGCGCGCGTTACGTCGGCAAGCGCTACGCCGACAACGCCAACACGCTGGAGCTGCCCGGCTACAGCACCACCGACCTGGCACTGAGCTGGCAGGCGGCACCGCGCACGCGGGTGAGCGCGCGCCTGTTCAACGTGTTCGACAAGGCGTACTACGCGACGGCGTACTACACCAGCACACAGTGGCTGCTGGGCGCGGACCGCCGCGTCGAGCTCACTGTCGACCACCGCTTCTGAGGACACCGGCCATGTCGCTGCGATCCACCGCAAAGCGCTGGACCTACCTGGTGCATCGTTGGCTGGGCATCGGCGGATGCCTGCTGATGCTGCTGTGGTTCGTCAGCGGCATGGTGATGCTGTTCGTCGGCTACCCGAAGCTGACGCCGGGCGAGCGACTGGCGGCGTTGCCGGTGCTGGGCGATGCGCACGGGCTGCTTGGATTGTCGGCGTTGCCGGCGGCTGTGCAGGCTGAGCCGGAAAGCGTGGCGCTGACCACGCTGCGTGGCGAGCCTGCCTATGTGGTGCGCAGCGGCAGCAACGTGGGCGCCTGGTCGGCACGGACCGGGCAGGCCCTGTTGCCGGTATCGGCACAGCGCGCCGAGGCATCCGCTGCACAGTTCGCCGGTGGCCAGGCCTTCGTCGGCGCGATGCGTGTGGACGAGGACCGCTGGACGCATTCGCGTGCATTGGATGCGCACCGGCCGCTGTATCGCGTAGAGGTGGGCGGTGCGCGGCCGGGAGACGTGTACGTGTCTTCGCGCACCGGCGAAGTGGTGCTGGACGCACCGCACGTGCAGCAGCACTGGAACTACGTCGGTGCGTGGCTGCACTGGCTGTACTTCCTGCGCATGCAGTCAGTGGACCCGGCCTGGACGTGGACGGTGATCGTGCTGTCGGCGCTGTGCACGCTGGCGGCGGTCAGCGGCATCGTGGTCGGTGTGTGGCGCTGGCGTTTCCGCGGGCATTATCGGTCGGGTGCGAAGACGCCCTATGCCGAGCCGTGGATGCGCTTGCACCATCTGATCGGGCTGATGGCTGCCGCTTTCGTGTTCAGCTGGATCTTCAGCGGGCTGATGTCGATGAACCCGCTGGGCGTGTTCAGCAGCACGCGCGAGGCGATCGATACCGCGCGTTATCGTGGTGGCATCGTGGCGGTGGAGGGCGCACTCGCTGAGCCGGTTGCGCTGCTGGCCGCGATCGATCAGACGCGCTTCAAGCCGGTGGAGATCCAGTGGCGGCGCATCGGCGGTGAACTGTTCGCGGTACTGCTGGATGGGGAGGGCGACACCCGCATCGTGTCCCATGCCGAAGGGCGGCTGCAGGTCGCGCGCGTATTGCCCGACGCATGGCTGCAGCGCAAGGTGCGTGCGATGTCCGATGCACCGGTAAGGGGCTTTGGCCTCCTGCATGCGCCGGATGCCTACTTCTATGCGCGCGCGCCGGAGGCCATGAACGGCGCGGCGGTGCGTCGCTTCCCGGTGGTGACCGTGGACTTCGGCGATGCCGAGATGACGCGCGTCTATGTCGATCTGGCCACCGGCGACCCGTTGCTGACGATGGGCCATCGGGAACGGGTCGGACGCTGGCTGTTCTACTTCCTGCACAGCTGGGATCTACCGGCGATGCTGCGCCAGGACACCGCGCGATTGGGCGTGCTGCTGCTGCTGAGCATTGCTGGCACCGCGCTGTGTTCCACGGCCACGGTGATCGGCTATCGGCGATTGCGGATGAAGTACCGGCGTCGGCGGTCGTAGCACCTGCCGTTCGCGCGCAGGCTGTGAGACTATCCGGAGTTCCTGGTCATGAAGGCCGCGGCCCACAGTCGATGTCGATGGCCAGGGAGTGCAGGGACACCGTACTTGCAGCGTTTCAATGGTAGTCCCTGGATAGGATTTCCACACAGCGTAAATGGAGCAAGGATGAATTACGTTTCGATGGGTGTTCTCGCAATTGGAATTGCTGTTGCGTCCTCCGGCGTGCAGGCCAAATCGTTGCCGCGCCTCTATAACTTCCCGACTACGACGACGGCTTCGGTGTCCAACGCGCTGCCGGCTCCGGGACAGGTGATCCAGCTTTCCGCACAGGTCAGCGGGCAGGCGCTGGGGCTCTATCACATCCCGGGCAATGAGCAGATCGGCGGGTTCGTCGAGTTCAAAGTGAATGGCCAGGCAGTGGGCAAGGTGCAGGTCAGCACCGCCAACACGCCGATGGTGGGCCTGGTATCCCAGCTTGATCAGGCGTGCTATGGGGCCACGGGCGACGTCCAGTTCTGTACGCACCGTTATGCGTATGGCAGCCCGGCCAAGGTCTCGGTCAATTACACGGTTCCGGCAGGCTTCACGACTGCGTCGATCACCGCGACATTCAGTGGTGACGGACAGTTCACGCAAGGCTCGGTGTCAGCGCCGATCAACCTGCGCAACATCCCGACGTTCGGCGAGATTCGCGGCGCGGGCAACAAGTGCCTGGACGCCGAAGGGTCCAACACCGGCCCGGGCACCGCCATCCAGGTATGGGATTGCACGCCGGGCACCCCACAGCAGCTGTGGACGGTGAAGCCCAATACTTCGACCATCACCGGCGTACCCAGCAACCGCGTGCTCGACATCGTCGGCTATGGCACCAGCAATGGCAGCCGTCTGCAGTTGTACGACGCGCACGGTGACTGGAACCAGTCGTGGAAGTTCACCAATACCTCCATCGTCGGCGTGGGCGACAAGGTGCTCGATGCCATCGGTGCGTCCAGTGCCAACGGCACCAAGATCCAGCTCTACAGCAACGCACTGACCAGCAACCAGAAGTGGGAGTTCAACCCGGCCAACGGCACAATTGTCGGTGTCGGCGGCAAGTGCCTGGACGTGGAAGGTGCCAACACGGCAGACGGTACCCGTGTGCAGCTGTGGGATTGCTCGGGCGTGCCGCAGCAGCGTTTCGAGCTGGGTCCGGATGGATCGATCCGTGGTCTGGGCGGGAAGTGCCTGGAGGCAGCAGATGGCGCGAGCCATGACGGCAATGCGATCCGCATGTGGTCGTGCAATGGCGGGGCGCACCAGTCCTGGCGACTGGTTGGCGAGATCCGCAATCCGCAGACCAACATGTGCCTGGATGACCCGGGCCTGGGCAACACCAACGGCTCCAAGGTGCATATGTGGATGTGCCACGGTGGCGACAACCAGCGTTGGGAGTTCTCCTCGTACTGAGGTCTGCAGCAGCTGACGCAACGTTGTTGAACCGCGCGCCTTCGGGTGCGCGGTTCTTTACAGCGCCGGGCTTTACACCCGCAGCCAGCGCGTCGACACCGCCACCAGCAACAGCGCCACCGCCACACCGATGAACGCGGCGATCAGGCCGAAGTGATTGGCAGCAAAACCAATCAGCGCCGGGCCCGCAAGGATGCCCGCAAAGCCCAGCGTGGACACCGCGGTGATCGCCAGCGCACCGGGCATGCGGGTCTGGTGGCCGGCCAGCGAGAACAGCGCCGGTGCGATGTTGGCGCAGCCCAGGCCGACCAGTACATAGCCCGCCAGTGACGCTTGCCAGGGGGTGACCAGGGTCAGCACAAGCACGCCGCTGGCGGCCAGCAGGGCCCCGAATACGATCGCGCGCTGGCGGCCCACGCGTGCCACCAGTGCATCGCCGAACAGGCGCGCGACCGTCATGGTCAGGGTGAAGGTCACATAGCCGATCCCGGCGAGGCTGGCATCGACGCGACGCACATCGCTGAGAAACACTGCGCTCCAGTCGAGCATCGCGCCTTCGCCGAGGAAAGCGACGAACGCCAGCACGCCGATGAACAGCACGATGCCGTGCGGCAGGGCCAGCATCGGTGTGTCGTGCGGCATGCGTTCGCTGTGCCAGTACGAGGCCGACAACAGCATCACCAGCAGCATGGCACCCACGCCGATCAGCACCGCCGCCAACGGGGGCAGTTGTGCGGACAGCAACACGGTCATCGTCGCCGCGCCAAGAAAACCGCCGATGCTGAAGAAGGCATGGAAGCCGGACATCATCACCCGTTGTGCGTCACGCTCGACCACCACGGCCTGCACGTTCATGGTGCAGTCCATCGCACCGACGGCGGCACCGAATACGAACAGGACCAGCCCCAGTGTCCAGGCCGAACCGGCCAGCGCCAGGCCGGGCACGGTCAGGCAGATCAGCAGGCTGCTGGCTACCATCACCCGGCGGCAGCCGAGGCGCGCGGCCAGCACGCCGGACAACGGCATCGCCAGCAGCGAACCGGCACCGAGGCAGAGCAGCACCATCCCCAGCGTGGCGTCGTTGATCTCGGTGCGCGCTTTGGCGAATGGCACCAGGGTGGCCCACAGCGCGGTGGCGAATCCGGGGATGAAGAATGCGGCGCGGGTCGCGTGCTGTTCGGCACGCGCGCGGTTGGCAAGGGACATGAGCGGAATGGTCAGGGCGGAGTGGGGTGTACCGCGATGCCGGCGGCGCGGAAACGTGCGGCCAACGCGGGCGGCGCCGAGGTAGTCAGCACCAGGTCGTCGATTTCGTCCAGGCTGGCGATCTGCCAGTGGCCGCGGGCACCCAGTTTTTCGGTGGTGGCGGCGACAATGATGCGGCTGCTGCAGGCCACCATGGCGCGCTTCAGTGTCGCTTCTTCGGCATCCATCGCCCACACCCCGGTGTCGCCGTCCACCGCGCACGGGCCGGGCAGATACACGTCGGCACGCAGGCGCTGCACCTGGGCCAGTGCTTCGGCGCCGACCGCACCGCCACCGCTGGCCAGGCGGCCGCCGATCAGCTGCACGGACACGCCTTCATGGAGGCCGGCGGCCGTGGCGATCTGCGGGGCGTTGGTGATCACCGTCAACCCGAGCGTAGTGGGCAGCTGCTGGGCGATGGCCAGGTTGGTCGAGCCGGCATCAAGCAGCACCACCTGACCGGGCTGCAGCAGGGTGCAGACGCGCGCAGCCAGTTCGGCCTTGTCGCCACGGTCGCGGGTCAAGCGCTCGCGCAGCGGGCGTTCCTTCGGCGGTGGCAACACGGCGCCGCCATAGACCCGCTGGCATAGGCCCTGGGCGGCCAGCTCGCGCAGGTCGCGGCGGATCGAATCTTCGGAAACGGCATAGCGGCGCGCCAGCTCGGCGGCGACCACGCGGCCCTGCTGGCGCAGCTCCTCGAGGATCTGCTGCGGGCGTTCGGCGGGGAGGGGGCTGGGATCGGAGCTCATGCCCAAAGTGTGCATGTTCGTGCATTAATGTGCAATAACGTGAGAATCGGTCGCGCCGGCACTGCGCGCCGGGCTGCCGGTGAAGCTGACCGCATGGGCTCTTTGGATTGCGGCGGCGGCCGGTCATCATGGCAGGGCTCTTGGCATGGAATCCCCGATGTCCCCCACCGTTCACCGCACGCTGCGCATCGGCGCGGACCAGTACACCGGCCAGAAAGTGGTCGACCAGCGGTTCCACGACTGCGACTTCTCCGGCATCGACCTGACCGCCACCGAGTTCATCAACTGCAGCTTCTACGACCCCGACAGCCGCAGTGGTTGCCGCTTCAACGGTGCCACGCTGAAGGAAGCCAGCTTCCGCAGCTGCGACATCAGCATGTGCCACTTCAGTTTCATCAAGGCGCTGGGCCTTGAGATCAGCGAATGCCGCGCGCAGGGTGCGGATTTCAGCAACGCCAGCTTCATGAACCAGATCACCACGCGGAGTTGGTTCTGCAGCGCGTTCATCAAGAAGTCGAATCTGCGCTACGCCAACTTTTCCCGGGTGACGCTGGAGAAGTGCGAACTCTGGGAGAACCGCTGGGACGGCGCCAACGTGAGCGGTGCCAGCTTCGCCGGTTCGGATCTTTCCGGGGGCCAGTTCGAGGGCATCGACTGGAACAGCGCCAATTTCACCGATTGCAACCTGACCAACTCCGAGCTGGGTGAGCTGGACCTGCGCAGCACCAACCTGCGCGGCGCCACGCTGGACGTGCAGCAGGTGGCGCTGCTGATGCAGCGCATCGGCATCACAGTGGTGCCGTAGGCATCACCTGGCGTAGGCGACCCAGCCCTTGAAGCTGAAGCCTGCATAGAACAGCTCCACGCCGTCGAAACCAGCCTCCTGCAGCAGCGCGACCTCCTGTTCGGGTGCCAGCAACGGCAGCCGCTCGGCAATGGCCTCGATCGCGCGCTGGGCGTCGGCGCGAGCTACGCCAGAGGCCTCGGCGAACGCGGCGTAGCGCTGCAGCCAGCGCCGTTTCCCGTCCGGATCCTGTGGCACGCTGTGGTGTGCCACCACCAGAGGAGCACCCTGGTGCAGGCGCTTGTGCAGTTCGCGCAGCGTATGCAGTCGTTGCGCGGCATCGAGGAAGTGCAGGGTCAGCAGGCAGCTGGCGCCGTCGAAGCGCACGTCCGGGGCATCGTCGATGTAGCCTTCCAGCAGCTGCACGCGCGTCATCAACGGGCCCAGTGTCTGCTCGGCCAGCGCGAGCATCGGCGCGGCCGGATCCACGCCCAGCAACTGCCAGCCCGGCTGTGCTTCGGCAAAGGCCTTCAGTTCCAGGCCGCCGCCGGCACCGAGCACCAGCACACGTCCCTGTTCGGGAACGCGCTCGGCCAGCAACAGGCGGCTCATCTGCTGCAGGGCCAGGAAGCCAGGCACCTGGCGTAACGGACCTTCGGCGTAGCGGGCCACCGCCTGCGGATCGGAGAACGTAGACATGTGCGGATTCCTGCAGCAGGGGACATACCACTGTAGCGCGGCGTGCAAGCGGGGCTGCGCGCCGGGGAAGCCGGCGTCGGTGGGTGAGGTCTGGACTGCTGACGGAAGGTAGGGTCGACTGTCAGTCGACGCTACCGCTCCCACATCGCGCCTATCGCTGCGCCCGTGC
Source organism: Stenotrophomonas sp. AN71 (assembly GCF_050435725.1). Classification (NCBI taxonomy): domain Bacteria; kingdom Pseudomonadati; phylum Pseudomonadota; class Gammaproteobacteria; order Lysobacterales; family Lysobacteraceae; genus Stenotrophomonas; species Stenotrophomonas sp. AN71. The sequence continues at coordinate 204,321 of NZ_JBNDKU010000005.1, forward strand.
CAGCACCTGCCAGATCCGTGGATCCTGGCACTGCGATACGTTGAAGCGTAGATAGTCGGCGGCCCGCTGCGACTGACTGAAGGCATTGCCCGGCGCCAGCACGATGCCCTCGCGCAGGCAGTGCCGGGCCAGTGCAGCGGCGTCGCGGCCATCGGGCAGCTGGCACCACAGGAACAGGCCGGCTTCCGGTTGCAGCCATGGGGTGATGCCCAGCGTGTGCAGCCGGCGCAGCGTGTGCCTGCGTGCATCGGCCAGGCGCGAACGCACCGCCTGCATGTGCCGGCGGTAGCCGCTGTCGGTCAGGGCGATGTGCATCAACTGTGCAGCCAGATGACCGCCGCCGAAACTGGTGGCGAGCTTCAGGTCGGTCAGCGCCTCGATCCACTCGCGGCGCGCGGCGATGTAGCCGCAGCGCGAGGCGGCCGACAGCGTCTTGGAGAAGCTGCCGACGTGGATCACCCGCGACAGTCCATCGAGCGCAGCCAGGCGGGGCGCCGGCTGCAGTTCGAAGTCGGCGAAGATGTCGTCCTCGACAATGATCAGTTCGCTGCGCTCGGCCAGGCCCAGCAGGCGATGCGCGGTGCTGGCCGACAGCACTGCACCGGTCGGGTTGTGCAGGCCGGAATTGGTGATGTACAGCCGCGGCGAATGCGCCTGCAGTGCCTCCGCGAATGCCTCAAGGTCCGGCCCGGTGTGTGTGTACGGCACGCCCACCGCCTGCACCTGGTGCGCCTTCAGCAGTGCGTGATAGTTGAAGTAGCTCGGGTCGTCGACCAGCACGCAGTCGCCGGGCTTGAGCAGGAAGCGGCAGATCAGGTCGACCGCATGCGTACCGGATTCGGTCAGCAGGATCTGCTCCATCGGTGCATCGATGCCCAGCACAGCAGCACGCCGCTGCAACAGCTGGCGCAGCGCCGGCAGTCCCAGCGGGCTGGCATAGTCCACCAGATTAGGAGCATCAACCCGTGCCAACCTTCGCAGGCCGCGACGCATGCCGTCCTGGTACAGCCAGTCGCTGGGCATCCAGCCGCATCCGGGTTTGAGGTGGCCGGCAGGGGTTTCCAGCGACTGCCGTGACACCCACAGCGGATCCACTGCACGGTCCAGCCGTGGCTCCCGCTCGGCCAATGCCAGCGGCGCGACGGGGCCGCTGACATAGAAGCCCGAGCCCGCCCGTGCGTTGATCACACCTTCGGCAGCCAGCCGCTCGTAGGCCTCGACCACGGTGGAGACCGAAACCCCCATCGTTGCTGCCTGTGCGCGCACCGAAGGCAGGCGTGAGCCGGGACCGTCGACGCGTGCATTGATCCGGGAGCGCACGGCCTGGATGACCGATTCGATGCGGGTGACGGGAGGTGACATGACGGAACCGTAATGGAAGTGTGGGCAGTACAGTTACTTTTCACTGTATTGGATTGTAGCTGGGGCCCCACCGCGCGGAGTGATTCCATGGCAGCTCCTGCCGGGCGCCGCCCGGCCGCATCGGAGCTCAGGCGTGGAACGGTCGGCAAGTGGTTGGATCAATGGATTCATCGGTGTGGTGATCTTCGCGGGCTCGTTGCCGGCCACCCGCCTGGCGGTCCTGCAATTGGACGCCGGATTCGTCACCGCCGCGCGTGCCACGATCGCTGCCGTGCTCGGCCTGGGCCTGTTGCTGCTGCTGCGCCAGCCACGGCCGCGGCGTGGCGACCTACCGGGCCTGGCGATGGTGGGGCTGGGCGTCGTGGTGGGATTCCCGCTGCTGACGGCCTTGGCCCTGCGCCATGCTTCGTCGGCGCACGCCATCGTTTTTCTTGGCCTGTTGCCGCTGAGCACGGCGGTATTCGGGGTTCTGCGCGGTGGTGATCGGCCGCGCCCGGCGTTCTGGCTGTTCTCGCTGCTGGGCAGTGCCTGCGTGATCGGCTATGCAGCGCGCAATGGCATCGAGGCGTCACTGCAGGCCGATCTGTTGATGCTGGCGGCGATCGTGGTGTGCGGCCTGGGCTACGCCGAAGGTGGGCGGCTGGCGCGCCATCTGGGCGGCTGGCAGGTGATCAGCTGGGCGCTGCTGCTGGCGTTGCCGGTGATGCTGCCGCTGACGGTGCTGATGCGGCCGGTCTCGTTCAGTGCAGTGGCGGCATCGGCCTGGTGGGCGTTGGGTTATGTGGCCGTGTTCAGCACGCTGGTCGGCTTCCTGTTCTGGTACCGGGGCCTGGCCCTGGGCGGAATCGCCGCGGTCGGCCAACTGCAGTTGCTGCAGCCGTTCTTCGGTCTGGCCCTGGCAGCGCTGCTGCTGCACGAATCGGTCAGCGCCAGCATGGTGCTGGTGACGATGATCGCCGTCGCCTGTGTCGCCGGCGCCCGCCGCTTCAGCCGCTAGAAAAAGGGGACGGAGGGGATTAAGTCGCATCTGTCCCATGTGTGCCTGAAGCGACTTAATCCCCTCCGTCCCCTTTGTTGGTGATAGCGCGGGCGTATCGTGGGGTGTGGCCAACGGTATTGGCCGGCGCGACCGCCTTTGGCCGAAGCTGGGCCGATGAAGCCGATCTCGCGTATTTCCTTTGCAGGCCAGGTGGGCCTGGTGACCGGCGCCGCCGGTGGTCTGGGCCTGGCCTACAGTCGCCTGCTGGCCCAGCGTGGTGCGCATGTGGTGATGCATGACGTCGGTGCCGGCACCGATGGCCGCGGGCAGGACCCGCAGCGCATTCTGCGCACCGCCGAGTCACTGCAGGCGCAGGGACTGTCGGTGCAGGCCGCCAGTGATCCCATCGATCACCGCCTGGGCTGTCAGGCACTGGTGAACGACCTGCTGCAGCAACATGGCCGCATCGATTTCCTGATCCACAACGCCGGTTGGGTGGCGTACCAGGCGCTGGAAGCGATCACGGATGAGGCGCTGGAGCAGATGCTGTGCCTGGCGGCGAAGACCCCCTTGTGGTTGGCGCAGGCCGCGTGGCCGGCGATGCGCAACGCCGGTGGCGGCCGCATTGTCATCACCACCTCCGATCGCGCGCTGTATCCGCAGTATGCGCAGCGCGGTTTGTCCGCCTACGCGATGGGCAAGCTGGCCGCGCTCGGTCTGGTCAATGTGCTGGCGCTGGAAGGTGCCGAGCACGGCATCGTGGTCAACGCGGTTTCACCCGTGGCAAAGACACGCATGTGGGGCATCGAGGGTGAGCCGGACGAGCTGCATCCGGAGGCCGTCGCGCACGGTGTGGCTTACCTGGCATCGCAGCGTTGCCAGCACGGTGGCTGGGCACTGCGTGCGAGCAACGGGCAGTTCCATGCGCTGCGCCTGCAGGAGGCCGAGCATGTGGCCTATCCGCGGGATCTGCGTGCCGTCAGTGCCGACAGTATCGAATCGGTGGCCCTGCAGTGGCCGGCCATCGCACGCGCCAGCGTGGACGTGCGCAGCTGAGGGCGTACCCTGTGCAGGTACCCATTGCCTGCACCGAGATGATCGACCTGCGCCTGCTTCGCCAGTTCGTGGCCGTGGCCGAAGAGCTGCATTTCCACCGCGCCGCCGCCCGCCTGCACATGTCGCAGCCTCCGCTGACGGCGGCGATCCGACGCCTGGAGGATGGGCTGGGCAGCGAACTGATCGTACGCGGCAATCGCACGTTGGGCCTGACCGTGGCCGGGCAAACGTTGCTGGTGGAAGCGCGGGCGACGCTGCAACAGGCCGAGCAGGCGCTGCAGCGTACACGTGAAGCCGCAGCGGGGCAGAGCGGCAGCCTGCACGTGGGCTATGTGGGCAGTGCGCTGTACGGTCGCCTGCCAGGCCTGATCCGAAGCTTTCGCCAGCAGTATCCGCAGGTGCAGCTGCATCTGCAGGAGGCCACCTCACACCAGCAGCAGCGATGGCTGCGCGAGCAGCGCATCGACGTGGGCGTGCTGATTCCCCCGATCCCGGCGGCCGAGCTGGTATTGCACGACTTCGATCATGACCACCTGGCCATCGCGCTGCCGCGTGCACATGCTCTGGCGGTCGCGGCGGATATCAGCGTGGCGATGCTGGCCGATGAGCCGTTCGTGTCCTGGCCGGCGGGCGAGGGCATCGGCTTCCATGCCCAGGTGCTGGGTCTGTGTACTGCGGCGGGGTTCACGCCTCACGTGGTGCAGGAAGCGCAGGGCATGCACGCGGTGCTGTCTCTGGTAGCGGTGGACGCCGGCGTGGCAATCGTGCCGGCCAGCATGGCCAGCTTCCGTCCGCAGGAGATCGTCTACCGGCTGCTGGAGGGCGATGCAGCGCGCTTCGCCCTTCAGTTCTGCACGCGCCCCGAAGCACCGTCGCCGGTGCTGCGCAATTTCCTGGAGACTGCGGCCGGCGGCTGAGGTTGCCTGTGAATCCGCACGTCGCAGCGCCGCCGGTCGAGGAAGTCCCCAATCCCGCGTTCACCGTCATCCCGATGTCGTTTCCCGCTCACACCGCCTATGCCGGCCCAGGCCTAGCCTTGATCGTCCCCGTCCCCCACGGAGACCTGCCATGTGGCTGATCGACCATTTCTGGCCTGGCCGTAGAGCTCTTACTCCCCCGGACACGGCTGCCGAGCCGCAGGCAGTGCCCCGCCGGCCCTGGCTGAAACGGCCCGCGCGGGCCGGCCGCAGCGGCATGGCGCCCTGGCAGAAGGTCGCCGCACCGCCACGTCGCACGCGCCACTAAGCGTTGCGGTCGGCCGGGTGGTTGACCCCGTCGTTGACCGCAATGGTGCCCAGCGCGAACGGGTCGATGCCCTCCAGGCAGGCCACGTTGTAGCCGTACTGGTCGGGGTTGGAGCGGCGCCGATGATGGGTGTAGATCCCGCACACACCGCAGAAGTAGTGCTCGGCCACATGAGTGTTGAACTGGTACCGCTGCAGGTGATTCTGCCCACGCACGACCTTCAGGCCCTCGCGGGTGACGCTGGCGGCGATGGCGCCACGGCGCCGGCACATCGAGCAGTCGCAGCGGCGCGGGTCGACGATGCCATCGGGCAGGTCCAGCAGCAGTTCGACCGTGCCGCAGTGGCAGGTGGCGCGGTGCTGGGGTTGGACCGGAACGCCGGCCACGGACGTGATGCCCATCGTTGCTCCTGTGTGGTGTACCTGGCCACGGAGGCCGCCGCAGACGGTGCGCCGGCGTGCCTGAACGGGCCGTAGATGTCACGGTGAACCGGCTTGTGGCTAACTATGCGGCTTCGGAACCGTGACAGGATGCCAGTGAGAGCCGCAGGACGTTGGATGACAGGGAGTGCCATGGCGCTGGCCGCGCTGTGGGTGACCGGGCTGCTGGCCTATCAGCTGCCGGGGCCGGGCTGGCTGGCGAACGGCGTTGCCGTGCTGTGGCTGCTGGCTGCGCTGTGGGCGTCGTGGCGGGTCGCGCGCGGCCGAGGCGACCGTCGTCTGGGCATGGCCTTCGGCGCATCGTTGGCGCTGGCCGGCCTGTGGTGGCTGCTGCTGACCCCACGCCAGGATCGCGTATGGGCCGATGACGTGGCGCAGCGCCTGCACGTGGTGTCCTTCGACGGGCGCCATGTGGTGCTGGACAATGTGCGCGATTTCAGCTGGCGCAGCGAAACCGACTACGACGCGCGCTGGGTACGCCGCGACTACGACCTGGACCAGCTGCGCTCGGCCGATCTGGTGCTGTCGTACTGGATGGGCCCTGCGATCGCCCACACCCTGATCTCATTCGGCTTCGACGATGGCCGCCATCTAGTGTTCTCGCTGGAGATCCGCAAGGAGCGCGGCGAATCGTTCTCGGCGCTGGGCGGCTTTTTCCGCAAGTTCGAGATGACCCTGGTGGCCTCGGAAGAGACCGACATCATCCGCACCCGCACCAATGCGCGTGGCGAGGACGTCTATCTGTACCGCCTGCATGGCATGGACCGCGCGCAGCTGAAGGAACTGTTCGCAGCCTACATCGAACAGGCGCGCGAACTGGATGCGGCGCCGGGCTTCTACAACACACTGACCAGCAACTGCACCACCATCGTGTTCGACCTGGCCCGCCACATCGCGCCGCGGCTGCCGCTGGACTACCGCCTGCTGCTGTCCGGCTACCTGGCCGAGTACGCGCAGGAGGTCGGTGCGCTGACCCCGGGCGTGCCGTATGCCGAGCTGCATGACAAGGGCCGCATCACCCAGCGTGCGTTGGACCTGGGCAGCGGCGACCACTTCTCCACCGTGATCCGCCAGGGCGTGCCCGGCACCGAGCAGGACCCGCCGTAATGACTCAGTTCTTCCTGTCCCGCTGGCAGCGATTGCTGCCGGTGTTGTTCGCCACCTTCCTGCTGCTGGGCAGCAGCGGTTGCGCGATGGTCACCGTCAAGCAGGTCACGTCCAGCGATTCACTGCTCAACAAGCGCGCCGATGTGCTCAACACCGGCAAGCTCAGCCCGGCGGCGCGCGAAACACTCAGTGCGGCGGGCCTGGATGAGTCGCAGTGCGACAAGGATTTCCTGGTCTGCCGCAGCACGCTGCTGATGACCGACGACCTCAATGTCGAACAGCGACTGTCGGCACTGTCCGAACTGTGGGTGAAGGCCGCCCTGGCGCTGACACCGAAGAAGACCGCCGCCGGCGATCCGCCGATGAGCGATGCCGCGTTGGATGCCTGGCTGGAAGCCGCGCGCTACGCCTATGCGTACCTGTTCTACAGCGGTCGCTCACCGTCCGACCGGGCGTTCGAGGACCGGCAGACGCAGGTACGCGACTACTACAACTATGCAGCCGAGAAAGCCGCCGTGGTGCTGTTCGTGCGTGCGCGTGCGGCGGCCCTGGCCGGCGAGGACTACACGAAGCCGATCTCGGTCGGCAGCTGGTCGCTGGCCTCCAACTACCAGCAGCTGGGCCTGAAGAGCATTCCAGCGCAGCTGGTGCCGGCCGGTACGGTCAGCTTCGTCGGCCTGCGCAGCACCTATCGCCGTGATGGCTTCGGCGCCGAGCTGGTGATGGTGATGGACCCGCCCAAGCTGGTCGCCCCGGTGATCGCACCGGATGGCCCGAAGGCCGATACCACGCAGGACGATGAGGACGAGGCGCGCCGTGGTCGGCGCCATCGACATGACGACTCGGTGCCCGAGTTCAGCGAGATGTCCTCGATCAATGTCACCGCGCTGCTGCGGTTCGAGGGCAGCAGCCTGGATGACGTGATGCGTACGCGCCGGGTCGAACTGGATGCCTATTCGCCCGAAGCCACCGAGCGCATCACCCTGCATGGCGAGCAGGTGCCGCTGGCCGGCAACTTCACCGCGGCCTATGGCCTGTGGCTGGCACAGAGTGGTTTCGCGCGACAGTCGCTGCGCACCCTGTTCGGCATGAGCGAGGGTATCGGCGAACCGCATATCTATCTGATGCAGCCGTGGGACCCGAACCGCCGCATCATCTTCATGCTGCATGGCCTGGCCAGCAGCCCGGAAGCCTGGGTGAACCTGGCCAACGAGATCATGGGCGACCCCGAGCTGCGCCAGCAGTTCCAGGTGTGGCAGGTCTATTACCCCACCAATGCACCGATCGCGTTGAACCGCTACGAGATCGCCAACGCGTTCAACGACACGTTGAAGCACTTCGATCCCAATGGCAGCACGCGCGCGTCGAAGGACATGGTCTACATCGGCCACAGCATGGGCGGCGTGCTGGCGCGCCTGCTGGTGAGCGATTCCGGTGACGTGCTGTGGAATGACCTGCTGGCCAACTACGACCTGAAGGGCGAGCGCCTGAAACGTGTGCAGTCCAAGCTGGGCCCGCTGCTGCACTTCAAGGCGCAGCCGAACGTGGAGCGCGCCATCTTCATCGCCGCACCTCATCAGGGAACGGATATTGCCGGCAACAAGGTTGGCCGCCTGATCGGTCGCCTGGTGCGCCTGCCGCTGACCATCCTCGGCAAGTTCGAGGATGTGTTCCTGGCGCTGGCACAGGCCGAGCAGCAGGTCGATGGCACCGCCAAGCCGAAGATTCCCAACAGCATCGACAACCTCAAGGCCAGCGATCCGTTCGTGAAGGCCGCCGCACAGCTGCCGATCGAAGCGGGCCTGAAATACCACTCGATCATCGCCCAGCGCAAGCCGGAACTGCCGGTGGAAAAATCCGATGACGGACTGGTGCCGTACTGGAGCGCGCACCTGCCGGGCGCGCTGTCGGAGAAGGTGATCATCTCCGGGCACAGCGTGCAGGAGAGTCCTCAGGCGGTGCTGGAAGTACGCCGCATCCTGCACCGTGACATCGATGATGTGGGCACCGGCAAGACGCCCTGACCGCTGCGTTCGCCGGGCGTGGCCCGGCGCTACCGAAGGGCGCGCAGGGTAGCGCCGGGCCACGCCCGGCGGAATCCGTCCGGTGGCGTTACACCCGTCGCGCGATCACTGCGGCCAACACCGCCAGCCCGCAGGTGATCACCAGGCACAGCAGATAGCCGGTGTGCGGTGCAGTGTCCACGTACAGGGCGAACAGCGCACCGGACACTGCCAGCGCAGTGGTCACCGACAGCGCTTCGCTCAACTGCAGGGCCGAGGTATTGGCACCCTGTTCGTGCGGCGCCGACAACGACAATGTCAGCACCGACAAGCTGGCGTAGATCATGCCCATGCCGAAGCCGGTCACGGCCCAGCCAACCAGTGCCACTGGCAGCGGCACCGCAGCGAACAGCACCGCCAGTGTTGCCATGATGCCGACGGTCATCAGGGTGGAGCCTACGCGCAGCAGCTGCTGGCGTGACCAGCCGCGCTGCTGATGGCCCTGCAGCCACGAACCGGCGAACCAGCCCAGCGCACCGAGACTGAGCACTGCACCTGCCCAGCTGGGTGAGAGCCCGCGCTCACGTTGCAGCAGCAGTGGCAGATAGGCCTCGCAGGCGAAGAACGCAGCGGCAGCAATGCCGCGCAGTGCGATCACGCTGGGCAGGCCACGGCGCAGGATGAGCGTGCCGGTCGGCAGCAGCCGGTGTACGCAGAACAGCAGCGCCAGCATCGCCACACCGATGCACAACAGCGCGGCCATCCCGCGTTGCTGCCCGCCGAAGTACAGCAGCAGCGCAGCCAGCGAAGCGCCACTGGCCCAGCGCACCACGCTGCCACGTCCATCGTCGGTGCTGCCAGCGTTGGTGGACTGCATGCGTGCCAGCGCCGGGCGCAGCAGCAATGCCGCCGGCACCGCCAGCAAGGGCACCGCCAGGAACACCCAGCGCCAGCCCAGATGCTGCACGATCAGGCCGCTCAATGCGGGGCCGACCATCGACGGCACCACCCAGCCTGCGGAAAACGCCGCGAACACCTTTGGCCGCAGATGCTCGGGGTAGCTGCGGCCGACCATCACATACAGCGAGACCGAAATCGCGCCTGCACCCAGGCCCTGCAGCAGGCGCCCGGCGACCAGCATGCCCATGCGCATCGCGAAGCCTGCCAGCAGCAGGCCCAGCACGAAGCAAGCGAGGCCGTACCACAGAGGCCGCGCCGGCCCGTGGCGGTCGGCCCAGCGCCCGGCCAGGGTCATGCCGATCACGCTGGTGGCCAGTGTGCCGCCAAAGGCCAGTGCGTACAGGCGCAGGCCATCGAGTGCTTCGGCCACGGTCGGCATGGCGGCGGCCACGGCCAATGCCTCGAAGGCATGCAATGCGACCAGGGCGACCATGCCGATGGTGGTGGCGCGATAGCGCGCGGACAGAATTGAAGTGTCGGCCGGCAAGGGGGTGTCGGCAGAAGGAGAATGAGTCGTGTTCATACAGGCCGGATGCGGGCCGCACTTGTCAATGGGCGGCGAAGACAGCAGCATGACACCTCAACTGCAGTTGAGGTCAAGCGATGGTGTCCCCGGAGATGAGCGTTGGTGAGGTATCGCAACGTAGTGGCGTGGCCATTTCCGCGCTGCACTTCTACGAGCGCAAGGGCCTGATCAGCAGCCTGCGCACGTCGGGCAACCAGCGCCGTTACAGCCGCGACGTGCTGCGTCGTCTGGCAGTGATCCGCGTGGCGCAACGGGTGGGCATGCCGTTGGACGCGGTGGCACGTGCCTTCGAGAGCCTTCCCGAAGGGCGAGCGCCGACCAAGGCAGACTGGGCCAGGCTGTCCGCGCGCTGGCGCACCGAGCTGGAGGAACGCATCCACATGCTGCAGCTGCTGCGCGATGAGCTGACCGGTTGTATCGGCTGTGGCTGCCTGTCGCTGAAGCGCTGCCGCCTGGCCAATCCCGAGGACATCCTCGGTGAGCGCGGCGACGGCCCGATGCGCTGGGAGTGACGCACAGAAGAGGGCGCGGCTGTCAGTAGCGCCGGGCCATGCCCGGCGGATCACCAGACGGTGATCGTCTCGCCGCTCTGGATGCCTTCCACCGCGCGCTGGAAGGCCAGTGCCGCGCGCTGCGCGGTCACCGCTTCGAAGCCCGGGAAGTAGGGGCCGTAGGCCGCCATCGACTCGACCAGCACATTCGGGCTGACCACGTTGATGCGCAGGCCGCGCGGCAGCAGCTCCAGTGCGGCTGCGCGCACGAAACCTTCCAGCCCGGCATTCACGGCGGTGGCGTTGACGCCGTCGCGGATCGGCTGTGCGCTGATGATGCCGCTGGTCAGGGTGATCGAGCCACCGGCATTGAGGTGGTGCTGGGCGGCCAGCGCCAGCCGCACCTGTCCCAGCAGTTTGTCCTGCAGGCCGATGTTGAACTGTGCCGGCGTCATGTCCTGCAGCGGGCCGAAGTGCACCGAGCCGGTGGTGGAGATCACCGCATCGATCGGGCCGGTACGCGCGAACAGTTCGGCGACGCTGGCGTCGTCGGTCAGGTCCACGCGCAGCTCGCCGCTGTGGCGGCCGGCAGCGAGGATCTGGTGCTGCTGGCCGAGCTGACGAGCGACTGCCTGGCCGAGGGTGCCGCTGGCACCGACGAGGAGGATCTTCATGGCCGTTCCTTGCGTAGGGAGAATGAGCGCAGTCTGCGCCGTCACGGTGCGGTTAGGTAAGCGGCGTATGATTCGCAGATTCCTAACTATGGATTAGCAATGGATACCCTTCGCTGCATGCAGGCCTTCGTCGCCGTGGCCGAGCGCGGAAGCTTTGCGGGGGCTGCCGAGCAGCTGCAGGTGTCGGCGGTGATGGTGGGCAAGTACATCCAGCAACTGGAGGTGCACCTGGGCACGGCGTTGCTGCAACGGAACACCCGCCGCCAGCGCTTGACCGAAGCCGGCGGCGCCTACCTGGCCGGATGCCGGCAGGTGTTGGAGCAGGTGCAGCAGGTCGAGGCCGATGTGGCCGGCCTGCAACTTCAGCCGCGCGGCCTGCTGCGGGTCAGCGCGCCCAGTACCTGGGGCAGCTGTGTGCTGGCACCGAAGCTGGCCGGCCTGCTGCGGGCGCAGCCGCAGCTGAACATCGAACTGGACCTGAGTAACCGCCGTATGGACCTGATCGAGGATGGCTACGACGTTGCGATCCGGGTCGGGCCGCTGCCATCGCAGGAGGTGGTGGCGCGCCCGCTGCCACCGTATGCGATGAGCCTGTGCGCGGCGCCGTCGTACCTGCGCCGGCGCGGCACGCCGCGTACGCCTGCGGATCTGGCAGGGCATGACTGCCTGAGCCATCTGGCGTGGCGGGGTGGCCATGGCTGGCAGCTGGCCAACGGCGAACAGGTGGACTGGGAGGCCCGCTTGACCTGCAATGATGGCGTCGCGCTGCGCGAAGCTGCCGTGGCCGGGGCGGGGCTGATACTGCAGCCCACCGCGCTGCTGGCGGGGGAGATCGCGGCAGGGCGGTTGAAGCCGCTGCTGCGCGACTACCTGCCCGAGCCGCGGCCGATGCACCTGATCTACCTGCCTGATCGCAGGCCACGCCCGCGATTGCAGTGCTTCGTCGATTTCGTCATGACCACGTTGGGGCAATGAGCATCCACGCCATGTGTGGATGACGGTAGGTGCCGACCGTTGGTCGGCACACACCGGGATCAATCGTTCGCCGCAGACAACTCCTGCCCCCGTACCTGCGCCGCACGCAGTGCCGTGCCCACCAATGCCTCGAAGCCACCGGCCTGGAAACTCTCGATCGCAGCCTGGGTGGTACCGTTCGGCGAGGTCACACGGCGGCGGAGCTCGGCCGGGCTTTCACCGGCTTCATCGAGCATGCGCGAGGCGCCCAGCAAGGTCTGCACCACCAGCGTGCGTGCGGCCTCGGCCGGCAACCCCTGCGCGATACCCGCCGCTTCCATCGCTTCAGCCAGCAGGAACACGTAGGCCGGCCCGCTGCCGGACACGGCGGTGACCGAATCCATCAGCGATTCGCTGTCGATCCATATCGTACGCCCGGCACTGGCCAGCACCTGTTCGGCCTGCGCGTGCTGCTGCGCATCCACCGACGGCGTGGCGTACAGGCCGGTCACACCGGCGCCGAGCAGGGCAGGGGTATTGGGCATCGCCCGCACCACTGGCAGGTTGCCGCCCAACCAGCGTTCCAGCTGGGCGCTGGTGATGCCGGCGGCGATCGACACCACCAGCGGCCGGTTCGCCTGTGCCAGGCCCAGCAGCGACTGGCAGACCTCGCGCAGTACCTGCGGCTTCACCGCCAGCAGCCAGGTACTGCCCTGTGCGGCGGCGTCGGCGGCGTTGTCATGCACCTGCACGCCGAAGTCGGCGGCCAGCGCGCTGCGCAGTTCGGCCACGGGTTCGGCGACATGGATGTGCGAGGCCGGTACGCCCTGGCGGATCAGGCCGGCGATCAGGCTGCGGGCCATGTTGCCACCGCCGATGAAGGTGATGGAATCAACTGCCATGGAAATCTCCTTGGGGTCAGGCCGGGCGCGGACGGGCGCCGAACAGGGCGGTGCCGATGCGCACCAGGGTGGCACCCTCGGCGATGGCGTCGGTGTAGTCGCTGCTCATCCCCATCGACAGGGTATCGACCTGCGGGTACTGGGCCGACAGCATCTGGAAAAGTGTGCGCATGCGCACGAACGCTTCCCGACGGCGCTCGGCGTCCGGCCACGGCGCAGGAATCGCCATCAACCCGCGCAGGCACAGGCCCGGCTCGGCAACAATCGCAGCAGCCAGCGCCTCCACGTCCTCCGGTGCGCAGCCATGCTTGCTCGATTCATCGTCGATGTTGACCTGGATCAGCACGTTCAGCGGGCCACGAGCGGCCGGGCGATGGCGCGCCAGCGCGGTCACCAGCTTGGGTCGGTCCACGCTCTGCACCCAGTCGAAATGCGCGGCGACCGCATCGGCCTTGTTCGACTGCAGGTGGCCGATCAGGTGCCACTCCAGACCCAGATGCTGCAGCGCCTGCATCTTGGCCAGTGCTTCCTGCACGTAGTTCTCACCGAACGCCTGCTGGCCCTGTGCGGCCAGCGCGGCCACGGCTTCGGCCGGTTGGGTCTTGGATACCGCCAACAGGCGTGGGTCGGGCCTGCCGACGGATGCGGCGGCGGCATGCAGGTTGCTCAGGATCTGGGGCAGGGGAGTGGCCACGTAACGCGTTCCGTTGAATCAGGAGGCTATACTGCCGCCCGGGGAAAGATCCTTCCAGTCGAAGCCGTTATTGGGGAGTAGCCGCTCATGGACATCGCCGAACTGCTGGCGTTTTCCGTAAAGAACAAAGCGTCCGACCTGCACCTGTCCGCAGGCCTGCCGCCGATGATCCGCGTGGACGGTGATGTTCGCCGGATCAACATTCCAGCCCTGGACCACAAGCAGGTCCATGCGCTGGTGTACGACATCATGTCCGACAAGCAGCGCCGCGACTACGAGGAATTCCTCGAAGTGGACTTCTCCTTCGAGATCCCGTCGCTGGCGCGCTTCCGTGTGAATGCGTTCAACCAGAACCGCGGCGCCGGTGCGGTATTCCGTACCATTCCGTCCGAAGTGCTGACCCTGGAAGACCTGGCCTGCCCGCCGCTGTTCCGCGAGGTGATCCAGCAGCCGCAGGGCCTGATCCTGGTGACCGGCCCGACCGGTTCGGGCAAGTCGACCACGCTGGCGGCGATGATCGACTACATCAACAAGAACGAATACGGCCACATCCTCACCGTCGAGGATCCGATCGAATTCGTGCATACCTCGCAGAAATGCCTGATCAACCAGCGCGAAGTGCACCGCGACACGCATGGCTTCAACGAGGCCCTGCGCTCGGCGCTGCGTGAAGACCCGGACATCATCCTGGTCGGCGAGTTGCGTGACCTGGAAACCATCCGCCTGGCACTGACCGCGGCCGAAACCGGCCACCTGGTATTCGGCACCCTGCACACCAGCTCGGCGGCCAAGACCATCGACCGCATCATCGACGTGTTCCCGGCCGGCGAAAAGCCGATGGTGCGCTCGATGCTGTCCGAATCGCTGCGTGCAGTGATCTCGCAGGCGCTGTTGAAGAAGGTCGGCGGCGGTCGAACTGCTGCGTGGGAAATCATGGTCGGCACCCCGGCCATCCGCAACCTGATCCGCGAGGACAAGGTGGCGCAGATGTATTCGGCGATCCAGACCGGCCAGCAGTACGGCATGATGACCCTGGACCAGCATCTGCAGGACCTGGTCAAGCGCAGCCTGATCACCCGCAACCAGGCCCGCGAATACGCCAAGGACAAGCGCCTGTTCGAGTAAGGCGGGGCATCGACGGGACGGTGCGCGCCAGAGCGCCGTCGTTCCCGTGTTGGTTCCTCCACCGACCGTTTTCTGGTACATGCCCCATTGGGAGCCCGCCGTGAACACCACCGCGACCACCATCGATTTCACTTCGTTCCTCAAGCTGATGGCGCACCAGCGCGCCTCGGACCTGTTCATCACCGCCGGCATGCCGCCGGCGATGAAGGTCAACGGCAAGATCTCGCCGATCACGCAGACGCCGCTGACCCCGCAGCAGAGCCGTGACCTGGTCCTCAACGTGATGACCCCGGCGCAGCGCGAGGAGTTCGAGAAGACCCACGAATGCAACTTCGCCATCGGCCTGTCCGGTGTCGGCCGCTTCCGTGTCAGCTGCTTCTACCAGCGCAACCAGGTTGGCATGGTGCTGCGTCGCATCGAGACGCGCATCCCGACCGTGGAAGAGCTGAGCCTGCCGCCGATCATCAAGACGCTGGCGATGACCAAGCGCGGCATCATCCTGTTCGTGGGTGCCACCGGCACCGGCAAGTCGACCTCGCTGGCGGCGATGATCGGCTACCGCAACCACAATTCGACCGGCCACATCATCACCATCGAAGACCCGATCGAATTCGTGCATAAGCACGAGGGCTGCATCATCACCCAGCGTGAAGTCGGCATCGATACCGACAGCTGGGAGGCCGCTCTGAAGAACACCCTGCGCCAGGCGCCGGACGTGATCATGATCGGCGAGGTGCGTACCCGCGAGGGCATGGACCACGCCATCGCCTTCGCCGAAACCGGCCACCTGGTGCTGTGCACGCTGCACGCCAACAACGCCAACCAGGCGATGGACCGCATCGTCAACTTCTTCCCGGAAGACCGCCGCAACCAGCTGCTGATGGACCTGTCGCTGAACCTCAAGGGCGTGGTCGCACAGCAGCTGGTGCCGTCGCCCGATGGCCGCTCGCGCAAGGTGGCCATGGAGATCCTGCTCGGCACGCCGCTTGTGCAGGACTACATCCGCGACGGTGAGATCCACAAGCTGAAGGAAGTGATGAAGGACTCGGTCCAGCTGGGCATGAAGACCTTCGACCAGAGCCTGTTCGAGCTGTACCAGGCCGGCGAGATCAGCTACGAGGACGCGCTGCGCTACGCCGACTCGCAGAACGAGGTGCGCTTGCGCATCAAGCTCAGCCAGGGCGGCGACGCGCGTACCCTGTCGCAGGGGCTGGATGGCGTGGAGATCTCCGAGATCCGGTGACCGCAAGGGCGCCTGTGGGCGCCCTCTACTTCGGGATGACCGCAACGTCGGATGCACGCCGGTGCGAACCTACCTGGGAGGCCTGCATGCGTGCGACTGCGAGAGTGATACTGGGCATCGCCGTGCTGCTTCAGGCTGGCTGTGCGCGTACCCCCGAACCGGCTGCCCCGGCCGAAGGCTGCGACGATCCGCAGGCGCACGCCTGGTATCTGCTGCCACCGCCCGCGCAGAGGCGCAGCAGGGGCCCGCTTCCGTTCGTCGATTTCACCGGGTTTGCGAGGACGTCCTACAGTGACCGGTTGCGGGATCTCGATGGCTTGCCGGAGCCGTCATTCCGCTGTGGCAGCGTACCGGCCCAGGCATATCGTTTCGTCTGGGAACCCGCGTTCTTCCCAGGTGTGGTCATACGCGCGCAGCGCAACGCAACGGGCCAGGCGTGGATCGTCGGGCGCAGTGCACGCGATTTCGAGATTCCCGCATCGCCGTCCGGACGCCCTGCCACCCTCATCAAGGGCGGGACGTGTCCTCCACCTCGCGCGCTGAGTACGCAGGAATGGAGGGCCATCGCTGCCGCGTTTGCGCTGTTGCAGGGCGAAGATTCGAGCGCTGGACTTGATGGCTCATCGTGGATTTTCGAGTCTGTGGTGGACGGCGAGCAGCGCTGGTTCGCGCGATGGGTGCCGCAGGATCCGACGTTCCGCAATGCTGGCAGGATGATGGTGGAGCTGGCGGATGCTCCGACACCCTGCAGGCGATGGAATGACGGGCACCGCTGCAGATTGATGAATTCCAGTCATGACCGACTGCCATCCGGTCGGTTCAATCCTTCGCCATCGCAGGCGTATCGTCAGCGCTCCCCCTCTGGAGCACGACGATGCAGACACGTGAACTCGGCCGCAGTGGCCTGAAGGTTTCCGCCCTGGGCCTGGGCTGCATGGGCCTGAGCCATGGCTACGGCCAGCCGGTCGAGCGCAGCCAGGGCATCGCCCTGTTGCAGGCCGCCGTCGAACGCGGCGTGACCTTCTTCGACACTGCCGAAGTGTACGGGCCGTACACCAACGAAGACCTGCTGGGCGAGGCGCTGGCGCCGTACCGCGACAAACTGGTCATCGCCACCAAGTTCGGCTTCAAGGATGCGCGCGTCGATACCGGCCTGGACAGCCGCCCGGAAAACATCCGCGCAGTGGCCGAGGCCAGTCTCAAGCGCCTGCGCACCGACCATATCGACCTGTTCTACCAGCATCGTGTGGACCCGAACGTGCCGATCGAGGATGTGGCCGGCACCGTGCGCGACCTGATCGCCGAGGGCAAGGTCGGCCACTTCGGCCTGTCCGAGGCCAGCGCCGCGACGGTACGCCGCGCGCATGCGGTGCAGCCGGTCACCGCCGTGCAGAGCGAGTACTCGCTGTGGTGGCGTGAGCCGGAGCACGAACTGCTGCCCACCCTGCAGGAACTGGGCATCGGCTTTGTGCCGTTCAGTCCGCTGGGTCGTGGCTTCCTGACCGGCGCGATCAATGCCGACACCACTTTCGACGCCAACGATTTCCGCAACACCGTGCCGCGCTTCGAAGTTGAAGCACGTCGTGCCAACCAGGCGCTGGTGGATCGCATCAGCACGATTGCCGCAGCCCGTGGCGCGACCCCGGCCCAGGTAGCACTGGCCTGGCTGCTGGCGCAGGCACCGTGGATCGTACCGATTCCGGGCACCACCAAGCTTCATCGCCTGGAAGAAAACCTGGGGGCGGCCGCGCTGCAACTGGCGCCGGAAGAACGGCAGCGCATCGCGCAGGCGCTGGAGGAAGTGTCGATCGTCGGAGAGCGCTACAACGCGCAGCGTGCGGCGCAGGCCAAGGGTTGACCGGCTGAGCTACCGGTGGTGGGCGTGGACCGTTGGTGGGTGCGGACCGTTGGTCCGCACTCCTCAGCCCGCCATTGGCCCGCGCAGCGCATCAAGCACGGTGCGCATCGCCACGGTGACGTGGCGGCGCGACGGGTAATACGCGTAGTAGCCATCGAAGTGCGGGCACCAGTCGTCCAGCACCGACTGCAGGCGACCCTCGTCCAGCATCGGCTGCACCTGGTCTTCCGGCAACCAGGCCAGGCCGCTGCCGGCCAGCGCGGCGGCACGGGTCATGCCCATGCTGTTGAAGATCCACTGACCGCTCACGCGAACGCTCAGTTCGTTGCCGTCCTGGCCGAAATCCCACGGCATCAGCCCGCCATGGGTGGGCAGGCGCAGGGTCACGCAGTTGTGTGCGGCCAGGTCATCCGGGTGCCGAGGCACCACATGCTGGCGGAAGTAGCTGGGTGCGCCGACCACGCGCATGCGCAGCGGCGGGCTGATCGGCACGGCGATCATGTCGCGCGCCAGCCGTTCGCCGAGGCGGATGCCGATGTCGTAGCGCTCGGCGACGATGTCGGCCAGCCCGTAGTCGGCGGCCAGTTCCACCTTCAGGTCCGGGTACCGTTGCAGCAGCGGTGCCAGTCGCGGCCAGGCGATGTACTCGGCGGCATGGCCGGTGGCGTTGATGCGGATGGTGCCGGCCGGGCGTTCGCGGTATTCGGCCAGCGCGGCCAGTCCGTCCTCGATCTCGGCCAGGCGCGGGGCGAGCGTCTCGAGCAGGCGGGCGCCGGCCTCGGTGGTGGACACGCTGCGGGTGGTGCGGGTCAGCAGCGGAACCCCCAGGCGATGTTCCAGGCCACGCATGGCATGGCTGAGCGCGGACTGGGACACGCCCAACTGGGCGGCGGCCTTGGTGAAGCTGCCCTCGCGGGCGACATGGACGAAGGCCTGCAGGTCGTTGAGATTTTCGCGGGGCATGCTGGAATGATACGGCGCCGCAACGGGCCGCGGCGGCGGACGTCCGGGATGCCGATGATGTCGATCCCCGGCCTCCCGGTTCGTCGTACCTGTACATCCATCGCAAGGAGCTTCCGCATGAGCACTGAATCGCCCAAGGGTCCGGCCTCGTACTTCCCGTCCATCGAGAAGACCTACGGCCACCCCGTGGCACACTGGTTCGGCCTGCTGGCAGCAAACAAGGGGCTCAAGCACATGGAGCTGGTCAGTTTCCTGAAGCGCGAGCACGGATTGGGCCACGGCCACGCCAATGCACTGGTGGCGCACCATCTGGCCGGCAAGGGCTGAGTCGTCAACGCCGCGCTGAACGGCCCAGCACCTGCCCCGGCACACCGCGCACGGTGTGGGGCAGACTGGGCCTTCATCCCGAGGCAGGACAGCCACATGCAGGTCACGCTGGAAGCGATCACCGTCAACAACTACGAAGCTGTGTGCGACCTCGAGGTCAGCGAGGCGCAGCAGGACTATGTGGCCGGCAACACCTGGTCGCTGGTGCAGGCTGCGTTCCATCCCGAATACCAGACCCGTGCAGTCCACGCCGACGGGAACCTCGTGGGGTTCTTCATGTGGGTGCCGGAGACACCGCAGCGCATCTCGATCTGGCGTTTCATGGTCGATCAACGCTGGCAGGGGCGGGGGATCGGCCGTCGCGCACTGGAACGGGCGCTGGCGCAGATCCGCAGTACCCCCGGGCTGGCCGAGATCGAGATCTGCTACAACCCCCGCAATCCGGTGGCCGGAGGCTTCTACAGCAGCTTCGGCTTCGTCGAGACCGGCATGGATGACGACGGCGAGGACATGCTGGCCGTGCTGCCCGTGTCCTCGACGAAATAACCTGAATGGGCTGGGATGGCTGAACGATTTCATCTGCAACTGTCATGCAGATCGTGTCTAATACCGCTCCCCACCCGCTGTTCCCCACCCGCATGTCCCTTCCTTCCCATGGCCCCGCGCCGTGCGACGACGCTGACGGCCACCTGGTCACCGCCGGTCCGTTGACCCCGCCGCCGGACAGCGCCGGCACCACTGCCGATCAGAAAGCGCTGCGCCATTCGATCGCCGAGGACGTGCAGGGCATGGTGCTGGCCACCATGGTGGCCTCGCTGGGCCTGGCCATCTTCGCCAAGAGCGGGCTGATGATCGGTGGCATGGCCGGCATGGCCTTCCTCCTGCATTACACCATGGGTTGGAACTTCGGCCTGGTGTTCGTGCTGGTCAACCTGCCGTTCTACTGGGTGGCGCTGCGGCGCATGGGCTGGGAATTCACCCTGAAGACCTTCGCTGCGGTCACGGCCTGTGGCGTGCTGACCGACCTGCTGCCGCGCTGGGTCGACTTCTCGCACATCCATCCGCTGTATTCGGCGATCGTCGGCGGTGCGCTGTCCGGCCTGGGCATCCTGTTCTTCATCCGTCACCGGGCCAGCCTCGGCGGCATCGGTATCCTGGCGGTGTACCTGCAGCGCACCCGCGGCTGGAGTGCGGGCAAGGTGCAGATGTCCTATGACGCCTGCCTGATGGTGGCCGCGTTCTTCGTACTGTCACCGTCGAAGGTGCTGTATTCGGCCATCGGCGCGGTGGTGCTCAGCCTGGTGCTGATGTTCAACCACCGCCCGGGCCGCTACATGGGCGTGTGATCGCGCGTTCCGCGTTCGCCGGGCATCGCCCGGCGCTACCGGAACCAACGCGTGGTCGCGCCGGGGACCCCGCCCGGCGGATGTCCATCAGCGGGCGGAGGCCTGCAACCACGGTGGCGACAGCGTCAGCAGCCGCGCGTGTACTGGGCAGTCCGCGGCGTGCGCACCGGGCAGGTAGCCCAGGCTCATCAGGAACTCGCCGGTGATCTCGCCGCCGGTGAAGCGGAATGTCTTCTTGAACAGCTTCACCCAATCAGCCTTGTCGCGCGGGTGATGCGCATCCAACCAGCCGGCGAAGCTGCCGTGGCTGGCGCGCAGCTGCTGGATCACCTGCGCGTTGTGGATCGCCGCCAGCACCTTCAGCCGGTTGCGGATGATCCCTGGGTCCGACAGCAGCCGTTCGATGTCCTGCTCGGCGTAGCCGGCCACGCGGTCCACGTCGAAACCGTCATAGGCCGCGCGGAAGCCCTCGCGCTTCTTCAGGATGGTCTCCCAGCTCAGGCCGGCCTGGTTGATTTCCAGCAGCAGCCGCTCGAACAGTTCGCGCTCCTCGCGCTGCGGGAAGCCGTACTCGTTGGCGTGGTAAAAGTCGTGCACCGGGTGACCGGGCGCGATGAGGCAGTAACCGGACACGTCGAACTCCTGCGGTACGGGCGGCCATTATGCGCGCCGTGACCGCCGGGTGGAGGCGCCCGGCGCAGCCAGCCGTTAGAATGGCAGCCATGTCTGTAACGCCGACCTCCCTTGCCGATCACCTGCTCGTCGCGCTGCCGTCGCTGCTCGATGCGACCTTTGCCCGCAGCGTGGCGCTGATCTGCCAGCACGACGAGAGCGGGGCGATGGGCGTGCTGGTCAACCAACCGTCCGAATACACGCTGGGCGAAGTGCTCGCGCAGATGGACATCAGCACCGGTGACGGCGCCCTGCAGGCGCGCATGGTGCTCAACGGTGGCCCGGTGCATCCCGAACGCGGCTTCGTCATCCACGACGATGCACGGGCGTGGGATTCCAGCCTGACCGTGGGCGATGGCCTGTACCTGACCACCTCGCGCGACATCCTCGAAGCGATGGCGCGCGGCGAAGGCCCGGCCAACGCTGTGGTCACCCTGGGCTGCGCGGGCTGGGGTGCGGGCCAACTGGAAAGCGAACTGTCCGAGAACAGCTGGCTGACCGTACCGGCCGATGCCGAGCTGGTGTTCCAGCTGCCGCTCGAGCAACGCTGGCAGGGCGCAGCCTCGCGTATCGGCGTGGACCTGTTCCGGCTGACGGACTACAGCGGCCATGTCTGAGCCGGCCGTGATCCGCCGCGATGGCACCGTGCTTGGCTTCGACGTCGGTTCGCGGCGGATCGGTGTGGCCATCGGCAGCGCCTTCGCCGCGCATGCGCGAGCGGTGGCGGTGGTCGACGTGCACGGCAATGGTCCCGACTGGACCGCCGTCGAGCGCCTGATCAAGGAATGGAAGCCGGACGGCCTGGTGGTTGGCGATCCGCTGACCCTGGACGGCCAGGACCAGCCCAACCGCAAGCGCGCGCAGGGCTTCGCCCGCCAGCTGCGGGAACGCTTCAAGCTGCCGGTGGTGATGATCGACGAGCGTTCCAGCTCGGTCGAGGCCGCCCGCCGCTTCGCCGTCGAGCGCGCCGAAGGGCGCAAGCGCCGCCGTGATGCGGCCGCCCTCGATGCCGTGGCCGCGGCGGTGATCATCGACCGCTGGCTGTCGTCGCCGGACGACGCCACCCCCATTCCCTGACTGCACGACTCCCGTCATGACCGCCCAGCAAATCGATGCCTCCGGCCGCCTGCGCCACCTGCTGACCCTTGAGGGCCTGCCGCGCGAAACCCTGCTGCAGCTGCTCGATCGGGCAGGGCAGATCCGCGATGCCGCCGTTGGCCGCGTCGGCAACAAGCGCCACGTGCTGGCTGGTTCGGCGGTGTGCACGCTGTTCTTCGAACCGTCCACGCGCACCCGCAGTTCATTCCAGCTGGCCGCGCAGCGCCTGGGCGCCGACGTGCTGAATTTCGATGCCTCGACCTCGTCCACGCGCAAGGGTGAAACCGCCTGCGACACGCTGCGCAACCTGGAAGCGATGGGCGTGCGCGGCTTCGTGGTGCGCCATCCCGACGATGGTGCCGTGGCTGCCCTGGCCGCTGCCGCCGGTGAAGGCACAGCGCTGATCAACGCCGGTGACGGCCGCAGCGCGCACCCGACCCAGGGCCTGCTGGACATGCTGACCCTGCGCCAGGCCAAGGGGCCGGACTTTTCGAAGATGAAGGTGGTGATCGTCGGCGACGTGAAGCACTCGCGCGTGGCCCGCACCGACCTGCATGCGCTGCGCACGCTGGGCGTGGGCGAGATCCGCGTGTGCGGCCCGCAGTCGTTGCTGCCGGACGACGAAACCCTCAAGGGGTGCGTGGTCGGCGATGATTTCGACGCGATGCTGGAAGGCGTGGATGCGCTGATGATGCTGCGCCTGCAGCGCGAGCGCATGGAGGAAGGCCTGGTGCCGTCGCTGGAGCAGTACCACGCGCAGTACGGCCTGACCAACGAACGCCTGGCCCGCGCCGGCAAGGATGCAGCGGTGCTGCACCCAGGCCCGATCAACCGCGGTGTGGAAGTCACCGACGACGTGGCCGATGGCCCGCAGTCGTGGGTGCTGCGCCAGGTCGCCAACGGTGTCGCCGTGCGCATGGCCGTACTGGAAACCCTGCTGGGCTGATCTGCCGCATCACCATGGTGGGTGCCAACCTTGGTTGGTACTGCTGTTGTGGTGGGTGCCAACCTTGGTTGGCACTGCTGTTGTGGTGGGTGCCAACCTTGGTTGGCACTGGCCTACCCGGACGAAGGTGATTTCCCGATGTTCAGCGAACATGCGTCCGCACATGCTCGTCTGCATGAACAGCGCCCGCCTTCTGCTAGGCCGTCACTCCACTATCGGCCAGTGCTACATCCTCACGACGAACGTGCATGGCCGGGCGGCGCTGTTCGCCAACGACGCCGTTGCGGATACCGCCGTGCAGGAGTTCCGGCGTCTGGATCTGGAAGGTCTGACCCATTCGATTGCCTACGTGGTCATGCCGGATCACGTCCACTGGTTGATGCAGCTGCGCGCGGCATCGCTCGACGTTGTCATGAAGCGCTTCAAGTCGCGTACGGCCGTGCACGCAAACAGGGTACTGGGCAGGGTGGGGCGCTTCTGGCAGTCCTGCTATCACGATCATGCAATCCGCTCTGATGAATCGCTGTTCCGGCACGCGATGTATGTGATGGCCAATCCGATCAGGGCTGGGCTGGCAACGCAGCTTGGCGAGTACCCGCATGCGTGGTGTCAGTGGGAACCCGGAGGTTCTGCCAAGGCGGAGTTCATGGGGGCGGACAGATAGTGCCAACCAAGGTTGGCACCCACCGAAACCAGGATCCAACCAAGGTTGGCACCCACCGAAACCAGGATCCAACCAAGGTTGGCACCCACCGAAACCAGGATCCAACCAAGGTTGGCACCCACCGAAATCAGGATCCAACCAGGGTTGGCACCCACCGAAATCAGGATCCAACCAAGGTTGGCACCCACCGGAACCAGGATCCAACCAAGGTTGGCACCCACCGAAATCAGGATCCAACCAGGGTTGGCACCCACCGGAACCAGGATCCAACCCTGGTGGGCAGCTACGGGAAACGGTGACTCAGCGCTTCTGCGCGAACAACCAATCCCACATCGCCGGGTCGGCGTAGGTGGCATCCCAGGCGTTGTGGTTGCCTTCCGGGTACTCGGTGTAGCGCACATCGTGGGCACCGGCGCTCAGGAACGCGGCATGCAGTCTGCGGTCATCCTCCGGTGGCACCACATCGTCCAGCGCGCCGTGGAAGATCCAGATCGGCGTGTGCTGCAGGCGCTTGGCAATCACGGCGTACGGGTCCGCTTCATGGGTGACCTGTTCGACGAACAGGGTCGGCCGCTTCGCGCGCGGGGCCAGGATGGCACCGCAGACCGGCACGATCGCGGCAAAGCGCTGCGGATCGTCCAACGCGATGTTCCAGCTGCCGTAGCCGCCCATCGACATGCCGGTCAGGTACTGGCGTGTTGGGTCGGCGTCGAACTCGGCAACGGTCGCGTCAAGCGCGGCGATCGCCACACGGTTGTTGCGGCCGCTCCATTCCGAATGCCGCGGCGCCTGCGGGAACACGACCAGGGCAGGGAAGTCCGGATGCTCGCGCAGATAGGGACCTAGTCCCGAAAACGTCTGCTTGGTGCCATCACCGCCACGCTCGCCCGAACCATGCAGGAACAGGATGACCGGGGCCTTGGCAGTAGCGAGGCCTGGCTTTGCGAGGTTGCCGGCCTGCAGCCCGGCAGGAATGAACACCTGGTAGTAGGCGGTCTCTCCGTCCACCTTCACGGCGCGGCCTTCGAAGTGCCCGCGCGCGCTGTCCGGGAGCGAGGCACAGCCGGTCATCATCAGAACGGCCAGCAGCGGCAGCCAACGCGGGATCGAACGGGCCATGGTGTTTCCCGAAGCAGCGAGGTCGCCTGCATCGTAGTCCGTCGGCGGTCAACGCGGCATCATGCGCCGCGTCACTGCGGGCGCGGGAAGCTGGCGATGATGTCCAGCTGCTCCTGGGCTTCGGCATTGCCCTCGGCGGCAGCGGCCTGCACCTGGGCCAGGTCCGGATGCAGCACCACCAGCAGCGGGTTCTCGCAGACCGGGCAGTCATACTCGGTGGCGTCTTCGTCCAGCTCCATCACCATGGCGCGCGAGCTGCCTTTCCATTCGCACGCCGGGCAGGTGTGCTGCTGGTCGCGCCAGTCGGGCTGGAAGTAGTTGTCGATCGTGGTTGCCATGGGGTGTTCCAGTGGGGATGGGGCCAGAGCCCGCGTGGCGGGGATCCGGCCCTTGATACGGTCAGTGCAGCAGCACCAGGGTGGCCAGGCCAAGGAAGGTGAAGAAGCCCATTGAATCGGTCACTGCGGTCAGGAAGATGCCGCTGGCCAGGGCCGGATCGAAGCCGAAGCGTTTCAGGGTCAGTGGCACCAACACACCAGCAAGCGCGGCGAACAGCAGGTTGCAGGTCAGCGCGATGGCGATCACCGCCGACAGCCCGGGCGAGTGGAACCAGGCCAGCACGATCAGGCCCAGCACCGAGCCCAGCAACAGGCCGTTGAGTGCGGCCACCCGCACTTCCTTCCACAGCAGCGTGCGCGCGTTGGAGGCGCCCACCTGGCCAAGGGCCAGGCCCCGCACCATCAGCGCCAGCACCTGGGTACCGGCGTTGCCGCCCAGGCCGGCGACGATCGGCATCAGCACGGCCAGCGCCACCAGCTTGTCGATCGTACCCTCGAAGTGGCCGACCACGCTGGAGGCCAGGAACGCCGTGCACAGGTTCACCGACAGCCACATCAGGCGGCGGCGCATCGCGCGCCAGACCGGGCTGAACAGGTCTTCGTCCTCGTCCAGGCCGGCGGCGCCCAGCGCCTGGTGCTCGGCCTGGCCACGGATGATGTCGACTACGTCATCGATGGTGATGCGGCCGACCAGGATGTTGTTCTCGTCCACCACCGGCGCCGAGATCCAGTCATGGTCGGAGAACTGGCGGGCCACTTCCTGGTCACCCTCACCGACGTCGATCGCCGGTTGCTCGTCGTCGATCAAGCGGTTGATCGGCGTGGTGTCCTCATGGGTCACCAGTGCCGCAAGCGACACCCGGCCCAGGTACTGATGGCGGCGGCTGACCACGAACAGGTGGTCGGTGTGGTCGGGCAGTTCGCCGCGCAGACGCAGGTAACGCAGCACCACGTCGACGTTGACGTCGGCGCGCACGGTCACCACGTCCGGGTTCATCAAGCGGCCGGCACTGTCCTCGGGATAGGACAGCACCTGTTCCAGGCGCTCGCGGTTCTCGCGGTCCATCGACTTGAGGACTTCGTCGATGACCGTGTCCGGCAGGTCTTCGACCAGGTCGGCCAGATCGTCGATGTCCAGGTCTTCGACCGCGGCGATGATCTCGTCCGGGTCCATGTCCGCGAGCAGGCTCTCGCGCACGTCTTCACCGACGTGGACCAGCACCTCGCCGTCATCTTCCGGGTCGACCAGGCCCCACACCACCTCGCGCTTGCCCGGCGGCAGCGATTCGAGCAGGTTGCCGATCTCGGCCGGGGCCAGGGTGTTGACCAGCCGACGCACCGGCCCCAGCCGGCCGCTGTCCAGTGCATCGGACAGCATCCGCAGTTGGCGTGCAGTCTTGTCGTGGCGTACAGCTTCAGCCATCGCAGCTCCCGCGGGGATAAGAAAAGCCGCGATCCCGGCAAGGATGCGGCAACTGGGGTGTTCAGCGCGTCATTATCGCAAGGGGATGTTTCAACGCATAGCCGCCGGGTGATGGTAGTGCCGGCCGCTGGCCGGCAACCTCATGGACCTTCGCTGGGTCGGGTGCAGTTGCCGGCCAGCGGCCGGCACTACCGTCGGCGCGTCAGGGCGTATCGGCCACCAGCGCCAGCCAGCGCTCGATACCCCGCCGATCGCGTGCGGCCAGCAGCTTCGGCGCGCGCGCACGCAGCGTGGCCAGGTCGGCTTCACGGATCGCGCGGCGCACCTCCAGCAGGGTGCCGGGGTGCAGGCTGAACTCGTTCAAGCCCAGCGCCAGCAGCAGCGGTGTCATCCGGGCATCGCCCGCCATCTCGCCGCACACCGCTACCGGGATGCGGTGGCGCGCACCGGTCTCGATCACCATCTGCAACAGCCTCAACACGGCTGGGTGCAGCGGCGAGTACAGCTCGCCGAGTGCTTCGTTGTTGCGATCGGCGGCCAGCAGGTACTGCACCAGGTCGTTGGTGCCGATCGACAGGAAGTCGACCAGATCGATGAAGCTTTCCAGTGCCAATGCTGCGGCCGGTACCTCGATCATCGCGCCCAGTGGCACGTGCTCGGAGACCATGTGGCCTTCCTCGCGCAGCTGTTCGGTCAGCTTGAGCATGCGCCGGCGCACCGCCAGCAGCTCCTCGCGGGTACTGATCATCGGCACCAGTACGCGCAGCTTGCCGTAGGCGGAGGCGCGCAGGATCGCGCGCAGCTGGGTGTCAGCCACCTTCGGCCACGCCAGTGACAGGCGCACGCCGCGCAGGCCCAGTGCCGGGTTCTCTTCGTTGCTCAAGGTCAGGCCGGTACGATCGGCCTTGTCCGCGCCCAGATCGAGGGTGCGGATGGTGACCGGGCGTCCGCTCATGCCCAGCGCGGCATCGCGGTAGGTCTGGAACTGTTCTTCTTCGTCCGGCAGTTCGTTGCGCTGCAGGAACAGGAATTCGGTGCGGTACAGGCCCAGCCCCTGCGCACCCAGCGCATGCGCCTGGGTGACGTCTTCCAGCGATTCGGCATTGGCCAGCAGGGCGATGTCGACCTGGTCGCGGGTACGGCTGGGCTTGCTGCGCAGGCGGCTGAGTTCGCGCTGCTCGCGCGCGTGTTCCTTCAGCCGAGCGCGGTAGTCACGCAGGTTGTCGGCCTGCGGGTTGGCGGTGATGCTGCCATCGGCGCCATCGATGATCAGCACATCGCCATCGGCGATGCGGCTGAGCAGCTGCGGCACGTTGACGATCAGCGGCAGGTGCAGGCTGCGCGCGAGGATGGCGCTGTGCGACAGCGCGCTGCCGGCGGCGGTGACGATGCCGACCACGCCCTGGGACTGCAGCTGCGCCAGTTCGGAGGGGGCGATGTTGTCGCAGACCAGGATCTCGCCGGCCAGGCCTTTTACTGCCGGTGGGCGTTCGGGCTGCAGGAAGGCGTGGATGCGGCCGATCACATGGTCGAGGTCGTCCATGCGGCTCTTCAGATAGGCATCGTCCATGCCATCGAAGACCTTGGCCAGGCGATCGCGCTGCAGGCGCAGCGCGTAACCGGCGCTGTACGGGCCGCTGCGGATCAGTTCGTCCAGCCCATACAACAGCTCGGGGTCGTCCAGCAGCAGGGCGTGCAGGTCGAGGAACTCGCCCACTTCCTGGTTCAGTGCACCATGCAGGCGCTGACGCAGCTCATGCATTTCCGTGCGTGCGGCGTCCACCGCACGGTGCAGGCGGGCCAGTTCGGCGTCGACCTGGCTGGGGCTGACACGCTGCTCGGCCACTTCCAGTGCATGCGGCAGGCGCACGCGGGCCCGCCCCATCGCCGCGCCGCGCGCGGCACCATGCCCAGCCAGCAGCTGGACCGGCCGTTGGCCGGAACTGACCTGGCCGGCGCGTGCACGTGGCACGCTCAGCTGTCCTCGTCGAAGCGGCGTTCGAACAGATCGACCACCGCCTCCATCGCGACGGCTTCGTCCTCGCCGTTGATGCGCACGGTGACCGGGGTGCCCTGGCCAGCGGCCAGCAGCATCACGCCCATGATGCTCTTGGCGTTGATCTCACGGCCCTTGGCGGCCATGGTCACGTTGCAGCGGAACGGCGCCAGGGTCTGCACCAGCTTGGCGGTGGCCCGGGCATGCAGGCCCAGGCGGTTGCTGACGGTGAGTTCTCGTTCAAGCATCGTCGACTATCGCTCCATTACGGGTACCCGCCGCGGCTGTGGCGGGCAGTTGATCCAGTCCCTGTTCCGGATAATTCATCACCCGCAGCAACATCGGCAGGCTCAGCGCCGACACCCGGCGAACCGGGGTCCCCAGCCGGGCCAGCTGCCCGGCAAGGTTGGCGGGGCTGGCGCCGTACAGGTCGGTCAGGATCAGCACGCCTTCACCGCCGTCGACCCGCCGCAGGGCGGCCGAGGCGAGCGGGAGCAGGGCGTCCAGGTCTGCGTCGAACGGTACTTCGAAAGCTTCGGTCTTGCGCGGCAATTGCCGCAGGAGCCGGGTCGCCACGTCAAGCAGGGCAGCCCCGACCCCAGGATGTGTTACGAGGAGAATGCCACAGGTCATTACTGCACGTTAACAGGTCAAGGTGAATTGGCGATAGCAGCAGGAGAGGGGCACTGTGTCCCGTATTCATGTATTCCGTCCAGTAGATCCACGCCATGCGTGGAAGGACCCCGAGCGCAGGGTCCAAACGCCCGGGAGCAGCTCCGGCAGGCGATCAACGTCGGCCGCATGGTGGGGGTGGACTGGTGTACGGCTGCGGGCGCTTGTGCCGCCCTCTGGGCGGTCTCCACGCATGGCGTGGATCTACGCTCATCGTTCCGTCTTCGCTTGACGTTCAATCCTGTTCGCGATGATAGGTCGCCACGTCTTCCCAGCCCATCTCGCGGGCATGGCGGGCCATGCGCTCGGCCAGGAACACCGAACGATGCTTGCCGCCGGTGCAGCCGAAGGCCACCGTCACGTAGCTGCGGGTGCCATCGCCCAGTTTCGGCAACCAGGTATCGAGAAAATCCATCAGCTGGGTCAGGTAACGCTGCACGTCCGGCTGCGCTTCCAGGTAGTCGCGGACGCCGGGCTCGCGGCCGCTGAGCGCGCGCAGGTCCGGGTCCCAGTGCGGGTTGGGCAGCACGCGGGCGTCGAACACGAAGTCCGCTTCGGCCGGCACGCCACGCTTGTAGGCGAACGATTCAAACAACAGCGACAGGCCGGTGGCATGGTCCAACGCGAACTCGGTGATGATCCGCCGCCGCAACTGGTGCACGTTCAGGTTGCTGGTATCGATCACCGCGTCGGCCTCGAGGCGCAGCGGCGCTGTCAGTTCGCGCTCGCGGGCGATCGCCTCGGGCAGCGACAGGCCCAGCTGGCTGAGCGGATGGCGTCGACGGGTGTCGGCATAACGCTTGAGCACGGTTTCGTTGCTGGCCTCGAAGAACAGCACCTTCACTTCCACGCCGGCATCGGTGGCCAGCTGTCGCCAGTCGCCCAACTGGCTCAGGTCGGCTTGGCCACGCACGTCGATGCCCACCGCCAGCCGGCGCGGTGCGCTGCCGTCGTGGTTGGCCAACAGACTGCGTACGAAATCGGGCAGCAGATGGATCGGCAGGTTGTCCGAGCAGTAGTAGTCCTGATCCTCGAAGGTCTTCAGGGCGACGGATTTACCCGAGCCGGACAGGCCGCTGACGATGATCAGGGTCGGGGCGGTGGGAATTGCGGTGCTCATGGACAGGCTCTTCGAAGGGCAGGGGAATCAGGGTGTTCGCCGTTCCAGCAGGTTGCTGTGGCGGGCGATGAACATCGCCGCCGGGTCGATGCCCTTGGTGCGCAGGATGTGCAGGCGGGTGGCCGCCTCGGTCAGCACGGCCAGGTTGCGGCCGGGCATCACCGGCAGGGTGATCAGCGGAACGTCCAGGTCCAGCACGTGACGGGTGCCCGAATCGCCGGTCAGGCGCTCGTAGCCATGCGGCGTGGGCTCGGTCATCGGCTTGGTCAGGTGCACGATCAGCCGAAGGTACTTGTTCTTCTTTACAGCCGTGTCGCCGAACATCTCGCGCACGTTCAGCACGCCCAGGCCGCGCACCTCCAGCAGGTCCTGCAGCAGTTCCGGGCAGGTGCCATCGAGCACGTCCGGGGCGATCTGGGTGAATTCGGGGGCATCGTCGGCGACCAGACGGTGGCCGCGGCTGAGCAGCTCCAGCGCCAGTTCGCTCTTGCCCGACCCGGCCTCGCCGGTGATCAGCACGCCGATCGAGTAGATCTCCATGAACACACCATGCAGGATCACCCGCGGCGCCAGCGTGCGCGCCAGGTGGTAGGACAGGTGGTTGAGCAGTTCGTGGCCGCGCTTGGGCGACAGCCACAGCGGCGTGCCGGATTCATCGGCCGCCGCGCGCAGGTCTTCCGGACAGGGCTGGTTGCGGGTCAGCACCAGCGCAAGTGGATGCGACTGCATGATCTTTTCGATGGTCTCCCAGCGTTGGCGCGGTTCCAGCGCGTCGAGCCAGGACAGCTCCTCGGTCCCGAGGATCTGCACCTTGTTGGGGTAGATCGCGTTGAGGTAGCCGGCCAGCGAGGGGCGCCGCGAGACCGTGTTGCCGGCTTCGAGTTCACGCTTCTCGCCGGATTTGCCTGCGGCCCAGCGCAGCCCCAGCCGCTCGCGCTGCTGTTCGAACAGTTCACGGGCGGTGATGCTGGTATTCATGCGGCACTCGCAGGTGGGGTCATGTCCAGCGCTTCGCGCAGTGCCTGTGCATCGCCGGCTTCGCGCAGCGCCTGGCGGATGTCCGGCGCGGAAAACAGCTCGGCCAGCTCGGACAGCAGCATCAGGTGCTGGTGGGTGTAATGGGCAGGGACGGCCATCGCAAATACCAGGTCGACCGGTTCGTCGCCACCGAAGTCGACCGGGGCGGCCAGCCGCAGCAGGGCGCCACGGGGGCGGTCCAACGTCGGCGCGCGGCCGTGGGGAATGGCAATGCCGTGGCCGATCGCGGTGCTGCCCAGGGCTTCGCGCTGGCACAGGTTCAGATAGATCTGTTCGGCATTGGCCTGGCGGCAGGCCAGCAACCCGGCGGCGGCCTGCAGGACGCTGTCGCGGTCGGTGGCCGTGCAGAGCTGGGTCTGCACGGCCGCCAGGAGGTCAGTCAGGGGCATGTCTGCGGGGAACGGTGGCGATCAGCCACCATTGTCGCCCACCGGCAGCGGTGCGTGCTGCTGTTTTTTCTCCTTGTGCTTGATGACCAGGCGGTCAAGCTTGTCCGCAAGCAGGTCGATCGCGGCATACATGGTCTGGGCGTTGGCCTCGGCGTGCAGGGTCTGGCCCGGGATGTTGAGGCTGGCGTCGACGTGGTGTTCGGTCTTCTGCAGCTTGAGGGTCACCCGCGCTTCGCAGTGCTGGTCGAAGTGTTTGCCGATCCGGGCCAGCTTCTCCTCTACATAGGACTGCAGGGCCGGGGTGACTTCGACATCTTTGCCAAACGTTTCGATGCGCATCGGGTTTCTCCTGTATTCGGATGTGCCAATGAACCTCTCCGCCGGGCGCGGCGGCGCGTCAAGCGATTCTGACCCTTTCGTGCGAGGCGGAGATGTTCATGGCTTCACGATACTTCGCCACGGTGCGTCGCGCCACTGGAATTCCCGACGATTTGAGCAGGTCAGCCAGCTTGGCGTCAGAAAGCGGCTTGCGCGGGTTCTCGTCGTCGATCAGGCGCCGGATCATCGCCTGGATGGCCGTGCTGGAGGCCTCGCCGCCGCCCTCGGTGTCGATGCCCGAAGCGAAGAAGGCCCGCAGCGGCAGGGTGCCGCGCGGCGTACGTACGTGCTTGCGGGCGATCGCACGCGACACGGTGGATTCGTGCAGGCCCAACTCTGCAGCGATCTCGCGCAGGGTCAGTGGGCGCAGCGCCTGCTCGCCGAACTCGAGGAAGCCGGACTGCTGCAGGATCAGGCTGCGCACCACCCGCAGCAGGGTTTCTCCACGCTGCTGCAGGCCCTTGAGCAGCCAGCGTGCTTCCTGCAACTGGGCGCGCAGGTAGCTGGCATCGGCTTCGCCGCAGCGGCGGATCAACTGTTCATAGCCGCGGTGGATGACCACTTTCGGACCGGCATGGCCGGCCAGCGCCGCGCGCCAGATGCCGTTCTGCCGCCACACCACCACGTCGGGTACCACGTAGGTGTCCTGCGAAAGCGGCGCGATCTGCGTGCCTGGACGCGGGTCCAGGGAGCGCAGCAGGGTGACTGCGGTCTCGACCTCGTCCAGGGGCTGTTTCAGCTCGTGGGCCAGCCCGGCCACGCCACTGCGCGGCAGCCGTTCCAGCGGGCCTGCGGCAATCTGTCGCGCGAGCGCCAGCCCCGGTGTGTCGTCGCCCAGCACGTCCAACTGCAGCTGCAGGCATTCGCCGAGCGTGCGCGCAGCCACCCCCACCGGGTCGAAGCGCTGGATGCGGTGCAGCACGGCGAGGATCTCATCCTCATCGGCATGGACTGCCGGCAGCAGGGTTTCGGCGATGGTGGTCAGCGGTTCGCGCAGGTAGCCGTCGTCGTCCAGCGCATCGATCAGCGCGGCACCGATGCCGCGGTCACGCAGGGAAAGGTGAGACAGGTGCAGCTGCCACAGCAGGTGATCGACCAGCGTTTCGGTTTCAGCCACGCGCTCGGCCGCGCTGCCGGTTTCCTCGTCGTCATCGAAGCTGCCGCCGCTGCCGGCAGCGCTCCAGTCCAGCTCGGCCGGTGCCCAGTCGTCGCCGTTGTCGGCGCGTTCGGTGGGGGCCTCACCGTCATTGCTGTCACCGCCTTCGTTGGCGGTGCTGCCATCGTTGCTGTCGGCCCAGTCCAGCAGCGGGTTGCTCTCCACTGCCTGGGCGATCTCCAGCTCCAGCTCGGTGGTGGACATCTGCAGCAGCTTGATCGCCTGCTGCAACTGGGGCGTGAGCACCAGCTGCTGTCCCAACGATGTCTGCAGCCGAGTCTTCATGCCTGTGCCGAACGGAAGGAAAGGGCCCCGGCGCCTGCCGTCACAGCTTGAAGGAATCCCCAAGGTAGACGCGACGTACGTCGGCGTTGTCCAGGATCGCCTCCGGCGAGCCTTGGGCGAGCACGGTGCCCTCGGCGAGGATATACGCGCGGTCGCAGATTCCCAAGGTCTCGCGCACGTTATGGTCGGTGATCAGTACGCCGATGCCACGCTGCTTGAGATGAGTGACGATGCGCTGGATTTCACCGACCGAGATCGGGTCGACGCCGGCGAATGGTTCGTCGAGCAGGATCAGGCGCGGTTGCGCGGCCAGCGCCCGGGCGATCTCGCAACGGCGGCGTTCGCCGCCGGACAGGCTGGCGCCGAGCTGGTCGGCTACGTGGCCCAGCTGCAGTTCGTCGAGCAGGCTGTTCAATTCGCGCTCGCGGCCGGCCGCGTCCAGGTCTTCGCGCAGTTCCAGCACCAGGCGCAGGTTGTCGGCCACGGTCAGCTTGCGGAACACCGACGGTTCCTGCGGCAGGTAGCCCACACCCTGCTTGGCACGGGTGTACATCGGGTCGCTGGTGATGTCCTTGCCATCGAGCACGATGCTGCCGGCATCGGCATCAACCAGGCCGACGATCATGTAGAAGCAGGTGGTCTTGCCGGCGCCGTTGGGGCCGAGCAGGCCGACCACTTCACCGGCATCGAGGGTCAGCCCGAAGTCCTTGACGACTTCGCGCTGCTTGTATTTCTTGCGCAGGCCCTTGGCGACGAGCATTACTTCTTGCTCCCGGCCGGCTTGGCCGGCGTGCTGGCCGGGGCTGCCTTCGGCGCTGCCGCCGACGGCTGCGCGGCAGGATTCTTGTTCTTCGGCGGGATGACGGTGCGCACGCGGCTGCCATCGCCACCGGAGTTCATTTCACCGCTGCGGGTGTTGTAGACCATGCGCTGGCCGGCGTTGGTACCGCGCGCGCTGGTGACCTTGTAGTTGCCGGTCAGGGTGATGATCTCGGTCTTGATGTCGTAGTCGATGCGATCGGCCACTGCGTCCATCCAGGTGCCGTCGTCGAGCTGCTGCTTCATCGTGGCCTGCTTGCCGGTGAACACCGCGCGTACCGCTTCACCATCCTTGAGGTAGATCTCGGCTTCGGACGAACGGATGTCCAGCGAGCCCTGGGTGACGGTCACGCCCTGCGAGAGCACAGTCTTGCCGTCGCCCGTCAACACGCCCGACTGGGCGCCGGACTCGATGTTCATGTTCTCGTTGCGGTCGGTGGACTTGGCGAAGGCGGCGCTGGGAACAAGAAGAGCGAACGCGAGTACGGCTGCAAAGGGAATCTTCATCGGGGTCCGTTCTACCGGTAGGGCCTCCCGGTAGACCGGGGGCGGGTGGGTGGGCTGCCGGCCTTGCGCCTGTCCGGGGACGTCGCAGGCAGGCGGCGGAATCAGCGTCGGGGCGTGTAACGGCCCTTGGACTGGCTGAGGAAATGATACGTGTTGTTCTTCGAATCCACCTCGAAGCCGACGCCGGACTGTTCCATGCCCGGGCGGGTCATGGTCACCAGCGCATCGGTGCGGGCACGGTTCTCCTTCGGGAACACGTCTAGGTGGTCGGTGCGGAAGGTGGTCGGCACCACGCCCGGATCGGCGGGGCTGTCGCCAGCGACGCTGCCGCGCAGCTTCATTTCATCGCCCTTGGCGCTGAGCCAGCCGGTTTCGGCGCGCAGGGTCCAGTGCTTGCCATCCTTGTCCGGCATCTCGAACAGCGGGGTGGCGATGTTGATGGTCTGGTCGCCGCGCTGGCGCTCCAGCAGCGGCGCACGCAGAGTGGTCGATTCCTTGCCGTGCTCATCCAGCGCGACGATCTGGAAGTCGTGCAGGATGTAGTCCACGCCGATCTCCTGGCCGCCGCTGGCCGGGCCCTTGTCGCGGTTCCGCAGTGCGGCCCAGCTGCTGAGCAGGGCCGCCAACAGCAGGCCGATGCCGAGTACGGTGCGCCAGTTGAGCGTTGGCAGGTTCATGCGCCGAACCTCGCCAGTACGGCGTCCACATGGCCCTGGGCGGCCAGCAGGATGTCGCACAGCTCACGCGCCGCGCCGCGCCCGCCGTCGGCGCGGGTCTGCCAGTGCACGCGCTCGGCGATCCACGGGTGGGCGTTGGCCGGGGCTACCGCCAGCCCGACCGCACCCAGCGGTGCCAGGTCCGGCAGGTCATCGCCCATGAACGCCACCTGGTCCAGGCCGATGCCGTGCTGCGCGCACAGCGCCTGCACGCTGGCCAGCTTGTCGCCCACGGCGATCTGGGTATCGATGCCGAGGTCGGCGCCGCGCCTCAGCGCGGACTGGCTGTTGCGCGCGGTGATCAGCACGGGGTGGATGCCGTGCTGCTGCAGCAGTTTCAGGCCCAGGCCGTCCTGCACGAAGTACGCCTTGCTCTCGTTGCCGTCCTTGTCGTAGTACAGCTGACCGTCGGTGAGGGTGCCGTCCACGTCGAAGCAGGCCAGGCGGATGCGGGCCGCGGCGGCATGCAGGTGGGCGGGGAAGGCGGGCAGGGGGGACCAGGGCATCAGGGCAGCAGGCTCGGTAGGGTCGGGTAGGGCGTTACAGACTGAATGGGGTCTACGGACTGTCGGTTAAACCACCCGGGCCCGCAACAGGTCATGAATGTTCAGGGCGCCGACGGCGCGCCCCTGGCCATCGACCACGATCAGGCCGTTGATTTTCTGGGTTTCCATCTGCCGGGCAGCCTCCACCGCCAGCTGGTCGGCGCCGATGGTGCGCGGGTTGCGGGTCATCACATCGGCGATCTTCGCCGTTCGAACGTCCAACGCACTGTCCAGCGCACGGCGCAGGTCGCCATCGGTGAACAGGCCGATCAGCACGCCATCGGCGTCAACCACGGCGGTCATGCCCAGCCGCTTGCGGCTCATTTCCACCAGTGCCTCGCTGAGGCTGGCCCCGGCCGGGACCTTGGGCAGGTCCTCGCCGGTGTGCATGACGTCGGTGATGTGCAGCAGCAGGCGGCGGCCGAGGCTGCCGGCCGGGTGCGAGCGGGCGAAATCATCGGCGGTGAAGCCGCGGGCATCGAGCAGGGCCACGGCCAGCGCATCGCCCATCGCCAGCGAGGCGGTGGTGCTGGAGGTCGGCGCCAGCGCCAGCGGGCAGGCCTCGGCCGGTACGCTGACGTCCAGGTGGACGTCAGCGGCGATGGCCAGGCTCGACTGCGGGCGGCCGGTCATGGAAATCAGCAGGTTGCCCTGGCGCTTGAGCACGGGCAGCAGCATCAGCACCTCGTCGGACTCGCCCGAATAGGACAGGGCCAGCACCACGTCATCCTCGGTGATCATGCCCAGGTCGCCGTGGCCGGCCTCACCCGGATGCACGTAGAACGCCGGCGTGCCGGTCGAGGCCAGGGTGGCGGCGATCTTGCGGGCGATGTGGCCGGACTTGCCCATGCCGGTGGCGACCACCCGGCCGCGGCTGGCCAGGATCGCCTGGCAGGCCTGCTGGAAGGCCTCGCCCAGTCGGGAGGCGACCGCATCCAGGGCCTGCTGTTCGATCTCGAAGACGCGGCGGCCACTGGCGACCAGGCTGGCTGGATCAACGGAACGGGGGGGCAGGAGGGACTCGGCCATGCGGACGCCACGCAGCGGAAGTAGAATGAGCGCTCATTTTATTAGGAAAGCCCGTTGGACGCCGACACCATCCGCAACCTGATCGAAACCGGCCTGCCCGGCGCCCGCGCCGACGTGCGTGGCGACGATGGCGTGCATTTCGAAGCGACCGTGGTCTGCGAGGCCTTTGCCGGCCGGATGCCGCTGGCCCGCCACCGGATGGTCTATGCCACCCTGGGCGACCTGATGGGCGGCGCGATCCACGCGCTTGCGTTGAAAACCGTGACCCCGGCCGAAGCCGGCTGAACCGCAGAAGATCCCGAATACATGGCCAAGATCGTTGTGACCGGCGGCGCTGCGCTGCACGGTGAAGTGAGCATCTCCGGCGCCAAGAACGCCGTCCTCCCCATTCTCTGCGCGACCCTGCTGGCGGATGCGCCGGTGGAGATCACCAACGTGCCGCACCTGCACGACGTGGTCACCACGGTGAAGCTGCTCGGCGAACTGGGCGCCAAGGTCACCATCGACCAGGGCACGTTGTCGCGTGGCAGCGCGATCGTGGTCGACCCGCGCCCGGTCAACCAGCATGTGGCGCCGTATGAGCTGGTCAAGACCATGCGCGCCTCGATCCTGGTGCTGGGCCCGCTGCTGGCCCGCTTCGGTGCGGCCGAAGTGTCGCTGCCCGGCGGCTGCGCGATCGGCTCGCGTCCGGTCGACCAGCACATCAAGGGTCTGCAGGCACTGGGTGCGGAGATCGTGGTCGAGAACGGCTTCATCAAGGCTTCGGCCAAGCGCCTGAAGGGCGGCCACTTCACCTTCGACATGGTCAGCGTCACCGGCACCGAGAACGTGCTGATGGGTGCGGTGCTGGCCGAAGGCACCACCATCCTCGACAACTGTGCGATGGAACCGGAAGTCACCGACCTGGCGCACTGCCTGATCGCCCTCGGCGCGAAGATCGAAGGCCTGGGTACCGCCCGCCTGGTCATCGAAGGCGTCGAGCGCCTGTCCGGTGGCCGCCACGAAGTGCTGCCCGACCGCATCGAGACCGGCACCTTCCTGGTCGCTGCGGCGATGACCGGCGGCAAGGTCACGGTCAACCGCGCGCGCCCGAACACCATGGACGCGGTGCTGTCCAAGCTGGTCGAAGCCGGTGCGAAGATCGAGACCACCGACGACACCATCACCCTGGACATGCAGGGCAAGCGGCCGAAGGCGGTCAACCTGACCACCGCGCCGTACCCTGCATTCCCGACCGACATGCAGGCGCAGTTCATGGCGCTCAACTGCGTGGCCGATGGCGTCGGCGTGATCAATGAAACGATCTTCGAGAACCGTTTCATGCACGTCAACGAACTGCTGCGCCTGGGCGCGGACATCCAGGTTGAAGGTCACACCGCGATCGTGCGTGGCAACGAGCACCTGAGCGGTGCGCCGGTGATGGCCACCGACCTGCGTGCGTCGGCGTCGCTGATCCTGGCCGGGCTGATGGCCAGCGGCGACACCACCATCGACCGCATCTACCACCTTGATCGTGGCTACGAGAACATCGAAGAGAAGCTGTCTTCGCTCGGTGCCACCATCCGGCGCGTGCCATGATCCTGCGCGGCAAGTTCAGCCCCCGTCGCAAGGCGCTGCTGGTGCTGGTGCTGATCGTGCTGGCGTGGCTGGGCTATGCCTGGTACGCCAACATCGCCATCACCCAGGGCATCGAGCAGAAGGACATGGACTGGAACGGCGACGGCACGGTCTCGCGCGAGGAGATCATCCAGTCGCTCTATGCGGTGTCGGTGAACGACAGCCAGGAAGGCAGCCGCCATTGCCGCACCTTCGTCTGGCGTAGCACCGGCGAGCAGATCCGCGTGGACTGCCGCACCGAGTTCAAGCCGGCCGACGAGAAGAAATAAGAAGACGCCCGCGGAAGCGGGCGTTTTTTCTGGGACATCCATCCACGCATGGCGTGGATCTACTGGGCCATGAAGTAGATCCACGCCACGCGTGGATGGCGTCGTCGGGGTCGGAGCCCTTCCCGTTGGGAAGGGCTCCGACCCCGGGCCATCAGTTCATCGCCTTGATGGTCAGGTCCAGCGCGTCGCGGTCGTTCTCACGCTGCAGCATGCGCGCCGGCACCGGGAACTCCGGCACGATCCAGGCAATCAGCTCCTTGTTGCCGTCGGCACGCGAGACCTTGGTGGCGTCGTAGCTCTTGCCGCCCACGGTGATCGACTCCTTGCCGATCACGCGGTAGGTCATGTTCTTGATGCGGCCTTCGTCGACCATGCGATAGGTCAGCGGCTTGCCGGCGGCGAGGTCGCGGGCGATCGCCAGGTTGATCAGCAGGGCATCCATGTCACCGGCCTTCAGCGCGATCGGTCCGGCACGGTCCGGCTTGATGTCGCCGGTCCAGGTGGCCTGGTTGCTGGTCCAGTTGTAGTTCGCCTGCACGTTGCGCTTCTTCACCAGCAGTGCCGAGCGGTCCTGGCTGCTGAGCGGGCGCAGCTGGCCACGCACTTCCTCGAACACCGTGCTCTGGCTCAGGTCGGCGAGCTGGTTTTTCACCTGCAGCGTGTAGCGCCACTTGTTTGCACCTTCGCTGCTCAGCGTCATGCTGCCATTGGCCTGCATGCCCATGTAGCTGGCCAGGTAATCGGCCTTGAACGGCTGCAGGGCCATGGCCGGCAGGCTGGCCATCGACAGGGCGGCGGCAGCGATCCAGGTGAGGGGGCGGGTCAGGGTGCTCATGCTCAGACTCCTTGGTATTCGATCAGTCGAAGGTCGACGCGGTCTTCGCCGTCTTCGCGTTGCAGGATGCGCACCGGGGTGGGGACACCGTTGGCGATCCAGAGAATGGTTTCGTTGTTGCCGCCGTTGGTCCGGTAGACCCGCAGCGCGTTGTAGGACAGGTCGCCGACTTCGACGTTCTCGGTCTGTGGCGCGGCCTGGTAGTCATGCTGGCGGACCTTGCCCATGTCCACGTAGCGGTAGTGCATCGCGGCACCCGGGCGGGCATCGCGCATGATCGCCAGGTTGAGCAGCAGCGCGCTCTGGTCGCCGGGCTGCAGCGGGATCGGCTGCGCCCGCTCCTTCTTGACGTCGCCGGTCCATTGCGCAGTACCGGCCTGCCAGTTGTAGGTGCCGACCGCCTTCTTGCCCAGGAACAGGCCCTTGCGCACCGTGCTCTGGCTCAGCGGCGCATAGGTGCCGCTGCGCTCCTCGAACACCGTGCTCTGCTCGATGTTCAGGCCCAGCACGCTGGCGAACCCGCGGCGGCCGACCACCTGCATGTCCACCCGCCACTGGCTGCCGCCGGTGTGGGTGACCTGCATGCTGGCGTCGCCGGCCTCCTTGCCCTTGTAGAAGGCCTGGTAGGTAGCGCTGAACGGTTGCAGCGGCGGTGGCTCCCACGCCAATGCGGGCAGCATCGGCGCGGCCGGCTCGGCGGGTGGTTGCACGGCAGGCGCCGGTGTGGGCGAAGCGGCAGGCGGTTGTGCCTGGCCCCAGCCCACGCCGGGAAGCACGGCAAGCGACAGCAGCAGTGAAGTGGACAGCAGGGTCGTGGTCTTCATGGAGGACAGGGACCGCAGGAGGGGGCAGGATGCCAGCCCCGCAGTCAGCGGGGCGTGTGCAAGCG
Source organism: Stenotrophomonas sp. AN71 (assembly GCF_050435725.1). NCBI lineage: Bacteria > Pseudomonadati > Pseudomonadota > Gammaproteobacteria > Lysobacterales > Lysobacteraceae > Stenotrophomonas > Stenotrophomonas sp. AN71. The sequence goes on from NZ_JBNDKU010000005.1 coordinate 245,096, forward strand.
AGTTACCGGTTCAGGTTCCCGGCGGAATCTAGGGCCAGGGGGTTAAACAGGGGGTGACCGTCCAGCCACGGCTGGCCGTCCCGTTCAGCCAGACGGCCGGCGCACAGCAGCTGCAGGGTGGCGATCAGCAGCGGATGTTCCACCGCCAGCACGCGTTCGCCCAGGCTGTGTGCGTCATCGCCGGGCAGCACCGGCACCCGTGCCTGCGCCAGCACCGCGCCGGCGTCCAGCTCGGGCACCACCAGGTGCACGCTTGCACCGTGCTCGGCATCGCCGGCCTGCAGTGCCCGTGCATGCGTGTCCAGGCCCTTGTGCAGCGGCAGCAGCGACGGGTGGATGTTGACCAGGCGGCCGTCGAAGCGTTGCACGAAGTCGGCGCCGAGGATGCGCATGTAGCCGGCACAGATGATCCAGTCCGGTGTGGCGGCGGCCAGCGCATTGCCCAGCGCCAGCTCGTAGGCGGCGCGGTCACTGAATTCCTTCGGTGCGTGCGCCCAGCGCAGGCCGGGAGCGACACGTTGCAGGGCTTCAGCGGCGGGGCGGTCGGAAAACACGCCGACCACCTTGGCGGGCAGCTGGCCACCGCCGATGGCGTCGAGGATGGCCTGCAGGTTGCTGCCGCGACCGGAGGCGAGCACGGCGATGCGGGTGGGGGCGCTCATCGCTGGACACTCCGGCGGATCAGTGGCCAGGTCAGCAGACTGCCTACGGTGGCCATCAGCATGTCGGCATGCGCGTCCCACATGTCGCCCTGCTGGCCGTTGTAGGCCTCGGCGGCATCCGGTGACAGGGCCAGCGCGATGGCCCACTCGAACCATTCGTAGACCAGGCTGGAACACATCACCACCATCACCGCCAGGGTGAAGGCCTGGCCAATGCGCAGTGCCGGCCAGGCATGGCGGGCCAGCTGCAGCAGCGCAGGCGTGAAGCAGACGCCGAACAGGAAGTGGATGAGCCGGTCGAAATGATTGCGCTGCCAGCCGAACGCCGCATTTGGCGACCAGCCGGTCAACGCCTGCGCCCAGGCGTCGTACGGCACATTCGAATACAGCCAGCGCGCCGCCACGCAATGCAGGGCGATGAAGCCGCAGATGGCGATGAAGGCGCCGTTGCCCAGCCAGCCACCGCGACGGTCGACCCACAGCAGGGCGGCCAGCCCGATCACGGTCAGCGTGCTGTGCAGGGCCTGTTCGGTCGGCCATAGCGGGTGGACCCAACTGATCGCGAACACCGCCAGCACGGCGGCGAAGGCCAGCTTCTTGGGGCCCGAGAAGCGGGAGGCGGTGGGCGAGGCGGTCGTCGGGAGGGCAGGCGCGGACATGGGGAGTCGATCAGGGAAGGGCGGGGCGTCTGCCGGCAAGCTCAGACGCTGAGATGGTCGCCACGGTCGAACAAGGCGGCCATGTCCGGCTTGGACAGGAACACCCACGCATAGGCGGTGAGGGCCATGCCCAGTGGGCCGGCCAGCACCGCCAGCCACGCCGCGCGCCTGCACCAGGCCAACCCGCTGCGCCGCGACAGCAGGCGGGCGGTGTGCAACTGCACGAAGCCCAGCGCGGCGGCCAGCACGGCGGTCACGCCGTAGACGGTGGCCAGCACCGCACCGTCGTCGAGCCCGCGTGAGCTGGCGACCAGGCCGATGAAACCGGTGAAGGCCAGCGCGGCCAGCCAATGGAAACCGGCCAGCGCGTAGAACAGCACCTTCAGCGTCTGCAGGTGGCTGGTCAGCTGCAGCTGCGCCAGGGTCTGCTGCGGCAGCGGCGGAGGTGCGCCCGGGCTCGTCATGCAGCCGTGCCAGCGGTGTCGAACGCGGCCTTGACCTGCGGGCGCAGCAGCGTGATCAGGCTGAACACCCCCAGCACGGTACCGATCGGCGTGAACAGGCAGGCCAGGCCGGCCATGATCAGGCACAACAGGTAGCGGCGGCGGTGAGCCAGGCAACGGCCGGCGTAGGCGACGAACGCTCCCAGGGTCACGCCACCGAACACGATGACGCAGCCGATGAGGGTGAACATCCAGCCGAACAGGCGCTGTTCGGCCGGCGACGAGGGCTGGCCACCGGAATTCATCGGCAGATTGCCGGTGAGGGCGGTGATGCCCAGCACGATGTGGACGATGAAGATCATCGAGAACAGCGCGATCAGGCCACCGACCACGTAGTGCGCAATCGACAGCATGCGCAGATGGTCGGCATCCTGCGCGCTGAACGCCGGAGCCGGTGCCGGAGGTGGCACCGGGGTGGGCGACAAGGGGGGCGTTGCGTCCATGCGGGCTCCTTGGTTGCCGGGATCAGCCGATGTGGACGCGTTCGGCGCCTTCGGCGGTGACCACCTGGCCGATGGTCCAGTGCTCAAGTCCCTGGGCCTTGACCGCGTCGGACACGGCGCTGACCTGGTCTGCGGCCACGATCAGCACGAAGCCGATGCCGCAGTTGAAGGTGCGCCACATCTCGCTGTCGGCCACCGCGCCTTCCTTCTGCAGCCACTGGAACACCGGCGGCAGCGTCCAGGAGGAGGCCTGGATATCCAGGCCAAGGCCTTCGGGCACCACGCGGATGATGTTCTCGGTCAAGCCACCACCGGTGATGTGGGCCATACCGTGGATGGCCTCGCCGTGCGACTTCAGCAGCGACAGGATCGGCTTGACGTACAGGCGGGTCGGCGCCATCAGCGCATCGACCAGCTTCACGCCGCCGTCCAGTTCCAGGTCGGCCGGGCGGCCGGCGCGGTCGTAGATGCGACGCACCAGCGAATAACCGTTGGAGTGCGGACCGGACGAGGCGATGCCGATCAGCACATCGCCGGCGGCCACGCTGGCGCCGTCCTTCAGCTCGCTCTTCTCGACCGCCGCGACCGTGAAGCCGGCCAGGTCGTACTCGCCCGGGGCATACATGTCGGGCATTTCAGCGGTTTCGCCGCCGATCAGGGCGCAACCGGCCTCGGTGCAGCCATTGGCGATGCCGCCCACGACCGCCGCGGCGGTGTCGATGTCCAGCTTGCCGGTGGCGAAGTAGTCCAGGAAGAACAGCGGCTCGGCGCCCTGCACCAGCACGTCGTTCACGCACATGGCGACCAGGTCGATGCCGATCGTATCGTGGCGGTTCAGCTGGTGGGCCAGCTTCAGCTTGGTGCCCACGCCGTCGGTGCCCGACACCAGCACCGGCTCGCGGTACTTGTTGGACAGGTCGAACAGGGCGCCGAAGCCGCCCAGGCCGCCCATCACTTCCGGCCGGAAGCTGCGCTTGACCAGGGGCTTGATCCGCTCGACCAGCTCGTTGCCGGCGTCGATGTCGACACCCGCGTCGCGGTAGGTGAGGGGGGAGGGGGCGGAAGACGGGGTGTTGGTCACGGGCGTCGGCGCTGGCAGGGGTTGAACGGGCGATTTTAACAGGCCGCATTGGCGCAAAGTCCGTATTCGGGCAACAATTCCCCCCGGATTCGTCGAGCCAATGGATGTCCTGATGCGCCGCAGCCTGATTTTGACCCTGCTCATTGCACTGAGCCTGCCGGTGGCCACGATGGCCCAGAGCGGCCTGCGCACCGAGGGCGATGTCGCCACCGCCTCCGGCGCGTACGAGGCCGAAGTGCCCGTCAACAGCCAGGCCGAAGCCGATCGCAACGGCGCCCTGGCCCGCGCACTGAGCGTGGTACTGGGCAAGTTGTCCGGCGACCGCAACGTGATGTCACGCCCCGGCGTGGTGCAGGCGTTGCGCAATGCCAAGGATTACGTGGCCAGCTACGACTACAAGCAGGACCAGAGCGTGGGCGCCAGCGGTGCTCCCAGTTTCCGCACCCTGCTGGTGGCCCGCTTCCGCGAGGATGACGTCGATTCGCTGGTGACGGCACTGGGCTTGCCGTTGTGGCCGCAGCCGCGTCCGAAGCCGGTGCTGTGGCTGGCCGTCGATGACGGCAGCGGCCCGCGTCTGGTCAGCGTGCAGCAGGCCAACGCCGCGCGCCCGCTGCTGAACCGTGCCATCGAGCGTGGCTACAAGCTGGGCCTGCCCAGCGGCGGTGCCGCCGAACAGGCGTTGGCCGGGGCCATCTGGCGTCAGGACAGTGCCGCCGTCGCCCGCGCCTCTTCGCGCTACTCGCCGCCGATGCAGCTGATCGGCAAGCTGTACCGCGCCAATGGCGGCTGGCAGGCGGACTGGATATTCGTCGACAACGGCCGTGAGCTGAACAAGTGGACCAGCAAGGACGCCAACGCCATGCGCGCAATGGCCTCCGGTGCCGATGGCGCTGCCGACGCGCTGGTCAAGCGCTATGCCAAGGCGGGCGTGGCCACCGGCCAGGCCGGTACCTACCGCGTGGTGGTGACCGGCATCAACAGTGCCGATGACTACCTGCGCCTGGCCGCTGGCCTGCGCGAGGTGCCGGTGGTGCGCAATGTCACCCCGTTGCATGCCAGCGCTGGCCAGCTGGAGCTGAGCCTGGAGATGACCACCGGCCTGGCTGGCTTCAACCGCATGCTCGGCGACAACGGTGTGCTGGTGCCGAGCGCCCCGCTGCCGGCCCTGCCGGCCCCGATCGACGACACCACCGGTGCGCCGGTGCCGGCACCGACCAGCAACGAGTACCGCCTGCGATGAACCTGACGCCGGAAGCTGAAATCGCGCAGTTCCTGCGCCGGGTGAAGTACATCCTGCTGGTCGGCCTGATCGGCTGGATCGTCTGGTTGCTGGCGCCGATCCTGACCCCGTTCGTGCTTGCCCTGGCACTGGCCTGGCTGGGCGACCCGCTGGTGGACCGCATCGAGGCCACCGGCCGTTCGCGCATGACCGGTGTGGTGCTGGTGTTCGCGGCGATGGTGCTGGTGATCGTGGCGTTGCTGCTGGTGCTGGTGCCGATGATCGAGCGCCAGATCACCACCTTGATCGCGGTTGCCCCACAGGCGCAGGCGTGGCTGATGCAGACCGGCATTCCCTGGTTCGAGCAGAAGACAGGCCTGGAAGTGATGCAGTGGCTGGACCCGGATCGCCTGATCGACTGGGTACGCAGCCATTGGCAGCAGGCCGGCGGATTCGCCACCACGTTCATGGGCTATGTCTCGCGCTCGGGCTTTGCGATGGTGACCTGGGTGGTCAACATCCTGCTGCTGCCGATCCTGGCGTTCTACTTCCTGCGTGACTGGGACAAACTGGTGGAGCGGGTCGCCTCGGTGATCCCGCGCAACCATGTCGGCACCATCACCGCCTTGGCGCGCGAGTCCAACGAGGTGCTGGGCGCGTTCATCCGTGGCCAGTTCCTGGTGATGCTGGCGCTGGGTGTGATCTACGCCGGTGGCCTGTCGCTGGTCGGGCTCAAGCTGGGCCTGCTGATCGGCCTGATTGCCGGGCTCATCAGCTTCATCCCGTACCTGGGCGCGACCACCGGCATCCTGATGGCGATCGTGGCCGCGCTCGTACAGGCACAGGGCTTCGACCTGAAGCTGCTGATCCTGGTTGGCGTGGTGTTCACCGTCGGCCAGCTGCTGGAGAGCTATGTGCTGACCCCGCGCATCGTCGGCGACAAGATCGGCCTGCATCCGGTGGCGGTGATCTTCGCGGTGATGGCCGGTGGCCAGCTGTTTGGTTTCCTCGGCATGCTGCTGGCGCTGCCGGTGGCGGCGGTGACCAACGTGCTGCTGCGCTATGCCCATCAGCGTTACCGGCAGAGCGAGCTGTACGTGGGTGAGAAGCCGGCGATCGTGCTTGATGGCGTGGTTGACCAGCCCCATATCATCCTCCCGAATGACAAGGGCGCCGACCTGAAGTGATGGGTGTGCCGCAACTGCCGCTGGCCCTGCATTACCCGCGGGACCAGCGCCTGGAGACCTTCATCGGCGCGCCGGATGGCGCGCTGGCGCAGTTGCGTGCGATCGCGATCGGCGCCAGCCACGATTGGATCTACCTGGAAGGCGCGGCGGGCACAGGCAAGACCCACCAGGCATTGGCGATGTGTTCCAGCGCCGAGCAGGCCGGCCGCCTGCCGACCTATGTGCCGCTGGCCAGTGCCGCCGGCCGCGTGCGTGCGGCGCTGGACGGGCTGGAAGCGCGCGAGCTGGTGGCGCTGGATGGCCTGGACGAGGTTGCAGGCAACCGCGAGGATGAGATCGCACTGTTTGATTTCCACAACCGTGCGCGCGCTGCGGGGGTGACGGTGCTGTACACGGCGCAGAAGGCGCCGGGCGAGCTGGGCCTGGTGCTGCCGGACCTGCGTTCGCGGCTGGGCCAGTGCGTGCGCGTGCTGCTGCAGCCGCTGGATGAAGAAGGCCGTGCGGCGGTGCTGCGCGAGCGCGCGCTGCGCCGGGGCCTGGCGATCGACGAGGCGGCCATCGAGTGGCTGCTGTCGCATACCGGACGCGAACTGGGTGGGCTGATCACGCTGCTGGATTGGCTGGACCGCGAATCGCTGGCGGCGAAGCGGCGGATCACCGTGCCGTTCCTGCGTCAGGTGCTGGAAGAAGGCCGGCCGCGGTACTGATTGGGGTTTCTTTGCAGGGCTGCGCCCTGCACCCGCAGAAGCCAGAGCAACGTCAACGTCAAAAGCTGGCCTCCTGAGGGGAGGCGGGGTGGCTCAGGTTGCGGGGGACGGCGCAAGTACGTCCATGTAGCCTCGGTCGCGCCATCCATGGCGCTCACGCCCCCGCAACCTGAGCCACCCCGCCTTCGACAGGTTCACGCGATCTGTCGGGACTGCGTACTGCACTGCTGTTGGTGGGTGTCGACCTTGGTCGACACGTGTCTTGCTTGTGGTGGGTGACGACCGTTGGTCGTCACCAGAGCAAGCGTAGCGAAGCGACCCGCTTCTGCTTTTCTTTCTTTCTTCCGTGGCTGGAAGCCCACGGAAACTGTCAGAGGCCGGGCGGGGTGGGTTCGCGGGGGTGTCCGCGGCATGGATGCCGCGGCCAAGCCCCCATGGACGGGTTCACGGCGTCCCCCGCGAACCCACCCCGCCCGGCCAAGCGCGGCTTTTGATTTGAGCGACCAGCCACGAGGGGCTCAGCCGTTCGCTGCCAATTCCGCATCCAGCGCGCGCAGGCGGTCCACCGTGCCAACGTCGGTCCAGCGCCCGCGATGGTGCTGCCCCGTCATCAACCCCTGCGCCATGAAATGCTTCTGCAGCGGCACCACCGAGAACTTCGGCGGCAATCGCTCGCTGCCCGGCGCATCACCGATCACCGCGCGCCAGTCGGCCACGATCGAGGGCCGGTACACGCCGATGCCGGCATAGGTCAGGCACGGGCCTTCGCGGTCGTGGTGCAGCAGGCCCTGCGGGTCCAGCCGGTAATCGCCACCCGGGTGTTGCGCCGGGTTGTCGACCAGCACCAGGTGTGCCTGGCCCTGCGGCTCGCACGGCAGCGTGGCGAAATCGAAATCGGTCCAGATGTCGCCGTTCACCACCAGGAACGAGTCATCACCCAGCACCGGCAGCGCGTTGAGGATGCCGCCGCCGGTTTCCAGTGGCATCTGCCCTTCGTACATGAAGTGCAGTCGCAGGCCCCAGTGACTGCCATCACCCAGCACGACCGGGAACTGCTCGGCCAGCCACGCGGTATTGATCACCACCTCGCGCACGCCGAATGCGGCCAGGCGTTCCAGGTGCCAGACGATCAGCGGTTTGCCGGCCACGTCCAGCAGCGGCTTGGGCGTATGCAGGGTCAGCGGGCGCATGCGCTCGCCCAGGCCCGCGGCAAAGACCAGCGCCTTCATCGGACCACGCGCATCGGTGCGGCCAGCTCGGCCAGCGCCGGTTTGATGCGGTCTTCGAGCAGCTGCTGCAGCGGCGCCAGTTCGCGGTAGCGCGGCAGCACTTCATCCAGATAGCCGATGAAGCGCGGTGCGTCGTCGAGGTAATGGCCCTTGTTGTCGCGGTAGCGCAGGCGGCAGAACAGACCGAGGATCTTCACGTGGCGCTGGATACCCATCCAGTCGGCATCGCGCAGGAAGGTGGCACGGTCAGGCACCGGCAGGCCGGCGTCGCGCGCGCGCTCGTGATACTGCGCCAGCCACTCGTCCACGCGCTGCAACGGCCAGCTCAGGAAGGCATCCTTGAACAGGCTCACCGCGTCGTAAGCGATCGGGCCGCGCACCAGGTCCTGGAAATCCAGTACGGCGGGGCCGTTGTCGACCGGCATCAGGTTGCGCGGCATGTAGTCGCGGTGGGTCATCAGCTGGGCCTGGCCCAGCGCGTTGTCCATCAAGTGGCGATGCACCAGCTGCAGGCCTTCGATTTCGCCGCAGTCCAGCTCCAGCTGCAGGTGGCGCTGCAGGAACCATTCGTCGAACAGGCCGGCATCACGTTGCAGCAGCGCTTCGCCGAACTGGCCGAAGTCAGCCGGTACCGGGATCGCCTGCAGGCGCAGCAGCTGTTCGATCGAGCGGCCGAACCATTCATCGGCGTTGCGCTCGTCGAGGATCCTGGCCAGGGTCGGGCCGCCGAGATCCTCAAGCAGCAGGAAGCCGGCGTCCAGATCCTGGGCCAGCAGTGCGGGCACGCGCAGGCCGTTGTCGTGCAGCAGGCCGCGCATGCGCAGCCATGGCCGCGGATCTTCCAGTCCCGGCGGGGCGTCCATCACGATGTGGCTGCCGCGCGTGCTGGTGGTGCGCCAGTAACTGCGAAGGCCGGCGTCAACCGAAGCGCGTTCGACCACCGCGTTGGCATCATCAAGCTGGGTACGGGCCCACTGCAGGCGCTGCGCGCTGCGCTGGGGATCGGAGGCGGGTTCGGTCATGCAGGCATATCCGGGCGCGCCGGGCGCGCCAACGTCGGGAACAGGAAGGGAAGGTGAGGCGGGGTCAGCGACGGCTGCTGAACAGGCGCAGCACAGCCAGCACGGCCACCGCGCCGACCACTGCACCCAGGAAACCGGCCGGCTCACCAGGGGCGTACCAGCCCATGTACTGGCCGAACCAACCGGCCAGCAGCGCGCCGAGGATGCCCAGCACGATGGTCAGCAGGCAGCCCATGCGGTTGTTGCCGGGCATGAAGAACCGCCCGAGCAGGCCGACGAAGAAGCCGACCAGCAGGATGTACAACCAGCTGCTGCTGCCGAACAGACCATTCATGCGCGCGGATTCCGCTTGAGTGTGGACGCAGCCTAGCAAGGCCAGGCTGCGTCCGTCACGGGTGCCGGATCAGCAGCAGCCGTGGTCGCCGTGGCGGGTGCCGCTGTCGGCAGCCACCGGCGAACCGCTGGTCTCGCCGCGCAGGCTGGCGGCGTAGTGCTCGCTGATCACCTTGGACACGCAGGCGGTGACCTTCTTGCCCATCGGGATGTGCAGGAACTCGTTCGGGCCGTGTGCATTGGAGTGCGGACCGAGCACGCCGGTGATCATGAACTGTGCGCCCGGGAACTTCTCACCCAGCATGCCCATGAACGGAATCGAGCCGCCTTCGCCCATGTACATCGCCGGCTTGCCGAAGAAGGCCTGGCTGGCATCGTCGATGGCCTGGGTCAGCCACGGCGCCATGGCCGGCGCGTTCCAGCCGGTGGAGGCCTTTTCCAGGTCCAGAGTGACGTGGGCGCCGTTCGGCGGATCGCGCAGCAGGGCTTCCTTCAGCAGTTCGCCGCAGGTCTTGCCATCGGCGGTCGGCGGCAGGCGCAGCGACAGCTTCACCGAGGTCTGCGGGCGCAGCACGTTGCCGGCCGATTCCAGCGGCGGCATGCCACCGACGCCGGTGACCGACAGTGCCGGGCGCCAGGTGCGGTTGAGCACCAGCTCGGTCAGGTCCTCGTTCATCGGGCGCAGGCCGTCGACCATCGGGAACTTCTCGAAGATCTCGGTATCGACCACTTCGGCGGCGCGCTTGGCCTGTTGCAGTCGCTCGGCCGGGATGTCCACGTTCATGCCGTCGATCAGGATGCGGCCCGTGTCCTGGTCCTCGATGCGCGACAGGATCTGGCGCAGCAGGCGGAAGCTGGACGGGATCACGCCGGAGGCATCGCCGGAGTGCACGCCTTCATTGAGCACCTTGACGGTGAAGTTGCCGCCGGTCAGGCCGCGCAGCGAGGTGGTGCACCACAGCTGGTCGTAGTTGGCGCAGCCCGAATCCAGGCAGACCACCAGCGACGGCTTGCCGATGCGGTCGGCCAGATGGTCGACGTAGGCGGGCAGGTCGTAGCTGCCCGACTCTTCACAGGCTTCGATCAGAACCACGCAGCGGGCATGCGGCAGGCCCTGGGCCTGCAGCGCCAGCACGGCGGCCAGCGAGCCGAAGATGGCATAACCGTCGTCGGCGCCGCCGCGGCCGTACAGCTTGTCGCCACGCAGGACCGGCGTCCACGGGCCAAGGTCCTCGTCCCAGCCGGTCATTTCCGGCTGCTTGTCCAGGTGACCGTAGAGCAGGATGGTGTCGTCGCCGGTCTCGGCGCCGGTGGCCGGAATTTCCAGCAGGATCAGCGGGGTACGGCCTTCCAGGCGCACCACTTCAACCTTCAGGCCGGGCAGCTGCTGGGCCTTGGCCCAGTTCTCCATCAGGGTCACCGCCTGTTCCATGTAGCCGTTCTGCACCCAATTGGCGTCGAACATCGGCGACTTGTTGGGAATGCGGATGTAGTCGACCAACTGCGGGACGATTTCGCTGTCCCACTTGTCATTGACGAATTGGCCGAGCTTGGCGCTGTCCATCTGAAACTCCGGTTGCATGGGCTGATCCGCACATTCTACGCCTGCGCTGAGGGTAGGGTTTTTCCTACATCACATCGGGTATTTGGCTGGCTTACGAAAATCCGTGAAACCGATAGGCTGTGCACATGTGGTGACGGACACTGTTCCTACCGACGGGATTGCCGGTCGGGACGGTCAGAACCACAAGGAGATACACGTCGTGCCTTGGTTTGTCGTGTTGAGGGCACTGGTGCTGGTCATGGGGATCGCCGGGGCGCATGCCGCCCAACCGATCGACATCAACCGCGCCGATGCCCAGGCGCTGCAGCAGGGATTGACGATGGTCGGAGCCGCCAAGGCCGAGGCGATCGTCGAGCACCGGCGCAGACACGGCCCATTTCATCGCGTCGAGGACCTGACGCAGGTGAAGGGGATAGGGAAAGCGATCGTCGAACGGAATCGACAGCGGATCACCGTCGGCAACAGGGCGTTGCCAGCGGATCCGGTACCCGGATCGGTACCGGTGCGGACCGTACCCAGGCGTTGACAGCAGGAATCGTCGGAACCGGCAGGAAGCTGGTTCACCGGACACGGACAGGACGGCCGTGACCACCGACCGCCGCAGGACGCGGCACCAATCACCAGGATGGTGGCATCACAGACCTGTGGAAGGGGCTGAGATACAAACAGGACAGACGCGGCCGCGTGCAGGATGCAACGCTACCCCCACAGCGCAGGATGCGAGGGGGCGGCAGCAGGCCGACAGGGACGTAACGATTGCCCGGTACGACACATGGCTGTGTCGCCGGGCAGTTTCATTTCCGGCGCCTGGTTTTGCCGCGGCCACCACGGGCCGATGGTGTACGGTGCTGCTCTGCATGGAAAGGACACCGCTGGATGCTTCTGCACCGCCCCACGACACTGATGCTCGCCCTTGCTCTGGCCCTGCCGCTGCTGGCCCATGCTGCGGCGCCGTCGCCTGCCACCACGCCTGCCGCTGCCGGCGCGGCCGACGTGCGGGGGCCGACCGATTTGAAGCCGGGCGAATATCTGTGGCATCCGGAAATCTCGCCGACCGGCCCGATCGTGCTGGTGGTCAGTCTCGACGAGCAGCGTGCCTACGTGTACCGCAACGGCATCGCCATCGGCCTGACCACGATCAGCTCGGGCAAGGCCGGGCATGAGACCCCGACCGGTGTGTTCACCATCCTGCAGAAGGACAAGGACCACCGCTCCAACCTCTACAACAGCGCCCCGATGCCCTACATGCAGCGGCTGACCTGGGACGGCATCGCCCTGCATGGTGGCAGCCTGCCCGGGCATCCGGCCTCGCACGGCTGCGTACGCCTGCCGCAGGCGTTCGCGCAGAAGCTGTTCAGCGAAACCCAACGCGGCGATACCGTGGTCGTGGCCGACGCCAAGAGCTCGCCGATGACCCTGGCCTATCCGTCGGTGCTGGCACCGGTGAACGCCCGCGGCCAGGCCCTGCCGGAAACCGAAGGCAATGCCGCCAAGGCCTGGTGGGATGACAGTGCGGCCCCGGCCGGGCAGGTCGGCATCCTGGTCAGCCTGCACGACCAGCGCCTGTACGTGCTGCGCGATGGTGTGATGATCGGCGAGTCGCCGCTGAAGGCCGACGCCCTGCCGGCGTTCCAGGGCACCACCCTGTTCGTGATGGGGCAGGGCTACAGCGATACCCCCAGCCCGCTGGACCTGAACCAGCGCCTGCACCAGTGGACCGCCTATCCGTTGCTGGGCCAGGACCGTGCCCAGGCCACGCCGGACCTGCTGGCCACGCCCTCGCTGCCCATGGCGCTGCCGGCCGATTTCGCCCGCCAGCTGTACCAGGTACTGGTACCTGGCACGACCCTGCTGGTGACCTCGCTGCCGGCCGTCCGCCCAAGCCCGGCTGAATCCGGGATGCAGCCGGTCTTGGAATCCGAGCCGCCAGGGTCCACCCTCACGGGCAACTGAGTCCCCCCGTTTGTGCCCATGACTGCATCCCGCCTGTGCCGGCTGGCCGCGTTCGGCCTGCTGGCGACCTCGGCCAGCGCCCCGGCGCTGGCACAGACGCCCGCCATTGCCACCTCTGCCGATGATCTGGCTGCCTTGCTGTCGCGCAGCGCGCCCAAGGCCGACCGCCACGTGCTGCAACTGGCGGCGCATGCCATGCGTTGCGCGCTGCAGCGGCCGGAACTGGGCATCAACGGTGACCGCCTCAGCGTGATCGACTATTCGCGGCCATCCACCGAGCCACGCCTGTGGGTGTTCGATCTGGCCCATCAGCGCCTGCTGTTCGAAGAATGGGTGGCGCATGGCCGCAACAGCGGCGAGAACCGCACCGAGCATTTCTCCAACCGGGATGGCAGCTTCATGTCCAGTCTCGGCGCGTTCACCGCGCAGGAGACCTACATGGGTGGCAACGGCTACTCGCTGCGCCTGGCCGGGCTGGAACCGGGCTTCAACGACCGTGCGCGCGAACGTGCGATCGTCATCCATGGCGCGCCCTACGTGAATCCGGCCACGGCGCAGCTGCAGGGACGGCTCGGCCGCAGCCTGGGCTGCCCAGCGGTGCGCCTGTCGGTGGCCAAACCACTGATCGATGCAATGCGCGGCGGCACGATGGTGTTCGCCTATTACCCCGACCAGGACTGGCTGAAGCACTCGCAGCTGCTGGGCGGTGAGTGCGGCGGGCAGGGCACGCTCGCCACGCGGTGATGCACGATGGCGCGCGGCGTGATGCAATGCGCCGATGAACATCGACTCCCTGCTGCACACTCCGAGCCAGGTGATTTCCAGCCTGGACTATCGCCGCGAACGCTGGCGCAACGGCCTGGGCTGGACCCGCGAGATCCTGCGCCTGCCGGCACAGGGTGATGACTGGGCGCTGCGTCTGTCGGTGGCCGAGATCGAACAGGATGCGGCGTTCTCGGCCTTCCCTGGCGTGGAGCGCGAGCTGGTGCTGCTGCAGGGCAACGGCGTGCGCCTGCGCTTCGACGATGACCGCGTGGCCGAAGTGCTGCCACCGCATGGACGCGTGCGTTTTGCTGGCGAGGAAACGCTGCACGGTGAACTGGTGGATGGCACCACCCACGACTTCAACCTGATGTGGAAGCGCGAACTGCTGCAGGCCGAACTGCTGCATCGGCCGCTGGTGGGGTCGATGTTCTTCTTCTGCGAACCGGGCGTAGCCTGGGCACTGCATCTGCTGGCCGGCCAGGCGGAGTTCGGTGCCGACAGTGGATTGCCACCGTTGCAGGCCGGCGATACCGCATGGCTGTCAGCGGGTGAACGGCAGCGGCACGCGTTGCAGGGCGGTGGCGAGTTGTTGGCGATCCGGGTGAGCGCGGCGGCGGGATGATTCGCTGGTGCCGGTGGGCACCATCCACGCATGGCGTGGATCTACTGGAAATGCGGTTGCCATCCTGCCTGGACACGCCGTTCAGTAGATCCACGCCATGCGTGGATGCGACCGCCGATGCCGCGTCATGGTGCGAACCAAGGTTCGCACCCACCAGGAGGCGGTTCGCACGCATCGACGCCGTCCAGTAGATCCACGCCATGCGTGGATGGTGCGACCTCAATACACATCACGCCGGTAACGACCGGCCAGCAGCAGCGCTTCCTTGCCCGCAGTCCCCAACACCTGCTCGATCACTGCATCCACCGCCGGGGCCATGCCCTGCAGGCTGCCGCAGACCAGGATCGTCGCGCCCTCATCGATCCACTGCCGCAGTGTTGCTGCTTCGGACAGCAACCGGTCCTGCACGTAGCGATGCGCAGCGCCATCGCGGCTGAATACTGCATCCAGCCGCGCAAGCGTGCCGCTGGCGAGCATCGCCTGCAGTTCCTCACCGAAGTGGAAGTCGTGCGCGGCAGTGCGCTCACCGAACAGCAGCCAGGTGCGGCGCGCATCACTGCGGGCACGTTCGTGCAGATGTGCCCGCAGGCCGGCGATGCCGGTGCCGTTGCCGATCAGCAGCAGTGGTACATCGGCGGCGACGCCATGGAAATTGTCGTTGCGGCGCAGGCGCAGCTGTACCGGTTCGCCGACCACGGCGTGGTCGCACAACCAGCCGCTGCCGATGCCGGGCGTGCCATCGGCGCGAAGTTGCCGACGCAGCAGCAGCTCGACCGCACCGTCGGTCATCACCGAGGCGATCGAGTATTCGCGATGCGGCAGTGGCTGCAGGGCTCCCAGCAACGCGGGCAGATCACCCGGTGGCACCAGTGAGGGAAGATGCGAGCGCTCGACACGCGCCAGCAGTGGCTGCCCGTCATCCAGCAATGTGTCTGCGTCAAAGCGCTGCGAATCCAGCCACGCGCGCGCGCTGGGTCGCGCGTGCTGCGGGCCGATTTCGGCGATGTCACCGGCCTGCCACTGCACACTGGCAGCAGGCGGCTGCAGGCGCAGCCAGTACACCGCGCCGCCCGGGCTGCCGGGGTTCAAATGTTCGCGCTGCAGCAGCGTCCACGGCTGGTACTCGGCCGGGCTCCAGTCGGGCATCTCGCTGGCATCGCCGCCAAGCTGGCCGAGCAGCTGCTGCCAATGGCGCAGTGCGGCCGGATCGGCGTTGTCGACTTCAATCGCATCGAACAGCGGATGCGCACCGTGCTGGCGCAGCCACTGGTCGAGCTGGTGGCCGAATCCACAGAAGTGGCCGTAGCTGCGATCGCCCAGCGCGAGCACGCCATAGTGCAGGTGCTGCAGCGAAGGCGGTGTGGCCATCACCCCGCGCAGGAACGGCAGGGCGTGATCGGGTGGGTCGCCCTCACCGGTGGTGCTGGCGATGAACAACGCGCGTTGGCTGCCAGCGAGCAGCGCGGCGTCCACTTCGTGCAGAGCCCGCACGCGCACCGGCAGGCCGGTGCCACGCAGGGCATCGGCGCTGCGCTCGGCCAGTTCGCGGGCAAAGCCGGTCTGACTGGACCAGACCAGCAGGATTGGCGCGACGTCGCCAGATGCAGCATCGTTGCGCGGTCGCCCGCGCCACCACAGTGTGGTGCAGGCCAGCGCGTACAGCGCGGTGGCGAGCATCGCGATCTGCGATTGCCGTGCCGGCGGAGCGCCCTGCCACCAGGCCTCGCCCAGATGCAGGCGCAGCAGTGCCCAAGCGATCAGCGCCAGCGCGATCAGAACCAGCACGTTGCCCAGCAGCGCGCGCGAGGTGCGTGCGCTCATGCGTCCTGCTCGTCGAGCAGACGCTGGAAGGCGCTGCTGAGAAATTCGCGTGGCCCCTCGGCTGCGCGCTGCAGGTAGCGCGCGGCCAGCCCTTCGCGTTCGGCCAGTGCCATGCCCTGTTCGCGACCGAGTACGGTCAGCGCGGTGGCCCAGGCATCGGCGTGCATGGCGTCGTCGGCCACCACGGTCACCGCCGCTGCAACCTGACGCACCGGTCTGCCGGTACGCGGATCGAGGCTATGGCTGTAGGCCTCGCCCTGGGCCTGGTACTGGTGCCAGCGGTCACCGGAGGTGGCGACGGCCTTGCCGTCCAGTGCCAGCACCCGTGGCGGGGTATTGGCCTGTGCGTCTTCTTCCGGCGCGGACTCCACCAGCACGCGCCAGGGTTGGCCGTCCGGCTTGCGGCCATAGCCGGCCAGTTCGCCACCCACTTCGATCAACGCGGCAGTAATGCTCTGGCTGCGCAGCCACGCGGACACGTGATCGACGCCGAAGCCCTTGGCGATCGCCGACAGGTCCAACTCCAGTCCGCCCGGTTGCAGCAGCGTATCGTCCTGCCAGTGCAGGCGCTGCCAGCCGCAGCGCTCACGGGTGGCTTCCAGGGTGACGGTGTCGGGCTGGCGGCGTTCACCGGCATGGGCACCGAAGCCCCACAGCGCGACCAATGGGCCGACGGTGGGATCGAAGGCACCACCACTGGCGGCGGCGACGGCCTGTGCGCAGGCCAGCACGTGGCGGGCCTCGGCCCGCAGCGTGCACCACTGGCCGGCATCGGCGCGGTTGTAGCGGCTGAGGTCCGAGCCTGGTTCCCAGGTGCTCATCTGCGAGACCACCTCATCCAGGCGCGCCTGGATGCCGGCGTGCAGCGGGTGCAGGTCGCGCTGGCGCGGTGCGACCAGCGACACGCTCCAGGTGGTGCCCATGGTGGTGCCACCGAGGCGGGCGATGTCGAGCAGGGAATCGGTCATGATGGGACGTTGCGGGCGCGATGCCGGGACGTGCCCGGCATCGCGATCCACATCACTGCGGCAGCACTTCCAGCGTGGCCACATAGCTCAGGCGACGCTTGGCGGCCTGCTTCACCGAGGTCTTGTTGTCTTCGGTGCCGGTCTCCAGCCAATACATGCCGGCTTCCGGCCAGGTCACCTTGATCTCGCCCTTGGCGTCGCTGGTCAGCTTCAGCTCGTCCTGCGCATTGCGGTAGCGGGTGGCGCCACGCACGATCTCGAATTCCAGGCCCGCGGTCGGCTTGCCATCGACCAGCACGCGGAAGGTCGCTTCCTCGCCAGCGAACAAGTCGTTCGGGTGGCCGACAGCCACCAGTTCGATGCCGCGGTTGGTCGGCTTCAGTGCGGCGGCATTCGGCGCGCCGTTGGTGACGAAGGTCTCCACGCGGCCGACCGACTGGCTCACTTCCAGCTTCTTCGCATCCTTGGGCAGTTCGCCGAAGGTGGCGGCGGTGCCGCGCCAGCGCTTGCGCTCGCCGTTCTGTTCGTAGGTGGCGAACAGGCCGTCATTGACCGAGGCGATGCGGTAGGTGCCCGGTTGCTTCAGTTCGAGGTCGAACACGCTGCGGAACTTGCCGGTGGCCGCGTTCTGCGGCTGCACGGTGCTGCCGTCGGGGGCGGTGATCACCAGCGATTCCAGGCGCAGCGGTACGTGGTTGAAGTAGAACAGGTCGTTGGAGACCGCACCGTCGACGGTGATCCACGGCGCGTTGCCGGCGATCACGGTCTGCGAGGGCAGCAGCCAGGCCTTGTGGGCCAGGGCGGAGAAGGGAAGGGCAGCGGCCAGAGCGGCGGCGAGGACGAGCGTGCGCTTCATGCGGAAGACTCCAGTTGGATGGGATCGGGTCCCTTTCCAACGGAAAGGGCTCTGACTCCGGGGATGTGGCGATGGGGTCAGAGCCCTTCCTGCGGAAGGGATCCGACCCCGGCTCAGGCGATTACGGTTTGACGGACAGGGTGACCTGGCCCAGTTCGGTGGCGCCCTGCGCCTTGCCGTTCTGCGCGGCGGTGGCCGGCCAGGCGAAGGGGATCTTCAGCAGTTCGCGGCCGCCGACTTCGCGCACCGCTTCCACCACCAGGGTGTAGTTGCCGGGGGCCAGCTGCTTCAGTGCCGGCTGCTTGTCGGTGAACGACAGCGCGTGCTTGCCGGCCGGGCGGGTCGGGCCGGTCACGCCATCCACCGGCACCTGCAGGGTGCGGCCACTCTTGCGCCACCACTGGCGCAGATCGGGCAGCCACTTGGTGCCATGGCCTTCGCTGTTGCTGGTCTGCTGGTACCAGACCGACAGGTTGGCCGCGACCTTCTGGTCGGCACCTTCCAGCCACACCGCCACATACGGGCGGTGGTATTCGGCCACGTTGAGCTTGGGCACCTCGACGTTGATGTCGAGGGTGGTGGCATAGGCCGGCGAGGTGGCCAGCAGGCCACTGAGGGCGATGGTCAGGGTGACGCGCATGGGGCGGCTCCGGGAACGAGGGAAAAGTCAGTGGATCAGCAGCAGGGCGATCAGCAGCGGGATCATCAGGCCCAGGCCGACCAGCGGCCAGGTCATGCGCCGCTGGCGCGCGTGCAGGTGCAGCAGGAACAGGCCGGTGATGCAGAACACCAGGCAGGCCACGGCGAACAGGTCCAGGAACCAGCCCCATGCCGGGCCCGCGTTGCGGCCCTTGTGCAGGTCGTTGAGGTAGGACACCACGCCGCGCGAGGTCGATTCGTATTCCACTGCGCCGCTCTGCCGATCGATGCTCAGCCAAGCGTCGCCGCCGGGGCGCGGCAGTGATAGATAGATCTCCTCGGCCGACCATTCGGCCGGGCGCCCACCGATGGCGACGCCCAGCTGGGTGTCCAGCCACTGCCGGGCCGGGCGCGGAATCGGCGCATTGCCGTCTTCACGGGTTCCCAGTTGGCCCAGCAATTCGGCCGGCAGTTCCAGGTGCTGGTTCTGTACCTGTGGCTTGGCCTCGATCTTCGCGGCGTGATTGAGGGTCAGGCCGGTCACCGCGAACAACAGCATGCCGATCAGGCAGACCGCCGAGCTGATCCAGTGCCACTGGTGCAGCGTACGCAGCCAGAAGCCGCGGCTCTGTTGCTGCTGCACGGTGGAAGGGACGGGACGGCTCACGGCGCGGTTCGAGGCAGGCGGGGACTGCTCATTACATCATTGATGAGAATAGCTCGCAATTGCGTATCTTTCTGTATCCCGGAAGGGGGAATGGAAACATCGCGGGGTTGCCGGCCAGCGGCCGGCACTACCGCTACCGCTGATCGGTAGATCCACGCCATGCGTGGATGAAGCGCCGACCAAGGCAGGCACGCACCAGAGCAGGGGGGTGCCGGCCAGTGGCCGGCACCACCGGTGCGCGGCGATCAGAACTTCGCGTTGAGCGAGATCCAGTAGCTGCGGCGCTGGTCCTTGGTCGCGTAGTCGTCCACGCAGTTGAATTCGCTCTGGCTGATCAGCAGGCACGATTGCGAGACGAAGTCCTTGTCGAACAGGTTGTTGACCCGTGCATTGACCGTCAGCCACGGCGTGGCCTTCCAGCTGCCACCGAGATGGAAGATGGTGTAGTCCTCGTAGTAGCGGGTGCGGCTGGTGCCGTTGGCATCGAGCAGCGTGTCGCGGTAGCGGTCGTAGCGGCCTTCGCCGATCAGCGACAGGCTGATGACCTCGTTGAGCTGCCAGTTCAGGCTGGCATTGGCCATGTGCCTGGCCGGGGTGGTGCCGGTGATCGGCAACCCCTTCTGGGGGCCGCTGGTCTGCTCGCTTCGGGTCCAGGTGTAGTTGCCGCGCAGCTGCAGAGTGTCGAGCAGGTCGACGTGGCCAGCCAGTTCGGCACCACGGGTCTCGGCCTTTTCGATGTTCACGCTCTGGGTGAAGGTGCTGTAGCCCAGTGCAGCCCAGCCCGGGCCGATGTCCACGCAGTAGCCGCTGCCGGCCGGGGCCACTTCGCAGTTCGGGAAGGTGCCGCCGCTGGCGATCTTGTCCTCGAACGTGTTGATGAAGCCGGTGACGTTGAGGCCCCAGCGCTGGCCTTCGTAGTACGCGGCCAGCTCGTAGTTGGTGCTGGTTTCCGGCTTCAGGTTGGGCGAGCCCACCAGCGGCAGCACGCCCTGGCCACCAAAGCCGGTGATGCCCGGGAACAGCTGGTCCGGACGCGGGGTCTTGTAGCCGGTGCTGACGCCACCCTTGAAGGTCCAGGCGTCGCTGGCGTTCCACACCAGGTAACCGCGCGGGCTGACATGGCTGCCGAACACATTGTGGTCGTCGTAGCGCAGGCCGAAGGTGGCGGTGAGGGTGTCGGTCAGTGCCCAGTTGTCCTCGGCGAACAGCGCCCACATGCGGTGCTTCTGCCTGGTATTGCTGCGGTAGCCGGCGCCGTCCATGCCGAACACACCGTCGATCATGTCAGTGTCGTTGTACTGGCCGCCGACGGTCAGCTTGTGCGCACCGAAGTCCAGATCCAGCATCGTGTCGAGCACGTAGCCTTCCAGTTCCATGGTGCGCAGCGGACGCGGCAGGAACGCCTGCAGGCGTGCCATTTCGCTCGGGTTGAGTGCGGTCAAGGCATTGCCACGGCCGGCCGCGCAGTTGCTGGCCGCGCCGGTGCGGCGGCAGACGTCATTCCACAGTGTCTGCAGGTTGGCGCGCTCGTCCAGGGTCAGCGGCAGCGAGCGGCCGAGGTTGCTGCTCTTGCTGTGGGTCAGCGAGGTCTGCCAGGTGCCGAAGCTGTAGCGGCCCTGGTGGGTCAGCGACAGCTGGTCGCGCTCGTAGCGCTGGTAGGCGGTGTAGCCCACGCGCGGCTGCACCACGCGGCGGGTAACGGTGCCGCTCCCGTTCGGGTTGGGGATGACCGCATTGCCGACGCGCCACAGGCTGGCCAGGCTGTCCAGCGTGCCGGTCTGGCCTTCGCTGTTGTCGTACTTCTGTCGCGACACGTCGTAGTCCAGCCACAGTTCGTGGTCATCGTTGACGTGGAAATCCAGGCGCACGCCGGTGTTCCAGTTGGTGTTGGCCACCGACTTTCCGCCGCCGCCGAAGCCGATGCTGCGCTCCCACAGGGTGCCGTCGGGCAGCGGCAGTGCATCCCATTCCGGGTTCGATGCCTTGGCATCGTAGTAGCTGCCGCGCACGGCCAGGCTCAGGCGATCCTTCAGCAGCGGGCCGCTGAGGTACAGGTCGGTGGTGCGCGCATCGCCGAACTGGTTGTCCTGCTGCACGGTGAAGCCCTGGGTGAGCGCGCCATGCCAGCTGTCCTGGTTGCGGCGGGTGATGATGTTGATGACGCCGCCCATCGCGTCCGAGCCGTACAGGGTGGACATCGGACCGCGCACGACTTCGATGCGCTCGATCGCATCCAGCGGCGGCAGGTAGGCGAACTGGCCACCACCGAAGTTGTTCGGGTAGAGCTGGCCGACATTGCTCTGGCGGCGGCCGTCGATCAGCACCAGGGTGTACTCGGAGGGCAGGCCACGCATGGAAATGGTGGCGCGGCCGTTCTTGTCGGTGGCCTCCAGGCCGACGTCGATGCCTTCGACGTCGCGCAGTGCATCGACCAGGTTGGTGTAGGGGCGCTTGCTCAGTTCCTCGCGGCTGACCACGCTGATGCTGGCCGGTGCATCGACCACCTTCTGTTCGAAGCCGGAGGCGGTGACCACCACCTTGTCCAGCGTCTGCGGGGCGCCGGCGATCTCTCCATGGGCGAAAGCAGGGGCCGACATCGCCGCCAGCACGGCGCTGGTCAGCAGGGGACGGGACAGGGACGAACGGACACGATGGCGCTGGGCCATGGCAGTTACCTCGAAGGATGCAGAGAGGTGCGATGCCGTGCGCGAAGGGCGCGGCATGCACGGGAAGCCCGGTCAGGGGCGGCAGGGATGGAGCAGGCAGCGGCGTGCGGGCGCGACCGCGCAGGCGGTCACGTCGGGCCGTGGATCAGGCGAGCGGCGGCGCCTGGCCGCGTTGCTGGCGACGCCCGGGCGCGTCGGCCCAGGGCGTGTCCGGAGCGGCCAGCGGCCAGTCCGGGCGCATCCCGGCCATGGCCGGGGCGGTGGGTACGAGATCGAGTTCAGTGCGCAGCCACTGGCTGGCCAGCAGCGGTGGGCGTGCTCTCTCGGTCACCTTCACCGGAGCAGAGGAGGAGCGGCGCAGCTTGGCCGGTGCTTCTTCCTGCAGGGGGCCTTCGCCACCGCGTTCTTCCAGCGGCACCTGCACGGTCATCGCTGTCGCTGGGTGCGGCAGCAGCGGCAGGGTGCCCAGCAGCAACGCCAGCATCGCTACCCACGCCAGCAGACTGGCCAGCGCAGGACGCTGACCGCGCATGGCGGTACCCATCTGACGATGGAGCAGCGGGCGAGGGCGGAGCGGGCGCAGCAAGCAGGAATCCCCGGGCGGTCGCCGGCAGGGGCCGGCATCAACGGGGCGTGATTGTAATGAGAGCTGTTAGCTGTTGCAAATGAGAATGATTGCCAAACTGTCGCAGTCCGACGGGGTGGGGCTCAGACTTCGCTCCAGCGCCGCAGCAGGTTGTGGTAAACGCCGGTCAGCTGCAGCACCGCATCGGCGTCGCCGCCGGTCCGCCGCAGGCGCTCGATCGAGCTGTCCATTTCCCACAGCAGGCGGCGCTGCACATCGTCGCGGATCATGCTCTGCACCCAGAAGAACGCGGCCACGCGCGCGCCGTCGGTGACCGGCCGGACCTGGTGCAGGCTGCTGGACGGGTACACGATCAGGTCGCCGGCGGGCAGCTTCACCTCATGCTCGCCGTAGGTATCGCTGATGATCAGCTCGCCGCCCTCATACTCGTCCGGTCCGGACAGGAACAGGGTGCAGGAGATGTCCGAGCGCAGCTGCTCGCCGTTGGCCAGGTTCATCACCGCACCATCGACGTGGAAGCCATAGGTGCCGCCGCCGCTGTAGCGGTTGAAGCGCGGGGGCAGGTACTTCAGAGGCAGTGCCGCGCTGAAGAACAGCGGATGCCGGGCCAGCGCAACGAGGATGATCTCGCCCAGCTCGCGGCGCAGCGGCGCGGTTTCCGGCAGCTGCTGGTTGTGCTTGGCCTGTGCGCCGAGGTGGCCTACGGTCTCGCGGCCATCGGTCCAGTCGGCGGCATCGAGGCGACGACGGAACTCGCTTACCTGCTCGGCGCTGAGGATGTCGGGGATGTGCAGCAGCATGCGGAACTCCTCAGAGGGACTGCGGTGCGACCAGCGCGCGCACCTGCGGATGCGGGGACGCCGCCAGCTCCGGCACGATGTGCGCCATGAACGCTGGGCTGCCGTGGGCCAGTGCCAGCTGCAGCCAGTGCACGGCCTGATCGATCTGGCCGGCCTGCAGAAGGATCGAAGCGTAGTTGGCCTGGCCGCGGAAATCGCCAGTCTCGGCCGCACGCCGGTACCAGCCCAGTGCCGCCTGCGGATCGCGTTCGATCTCCAGGCCGTCTTCGAGATGGCGGGCCAGCAGGTTCATCGATTTGGCGTGGCCCAGATGCGCGGCCCGGGTGTACAGCGCCAGTGCCTGCGCGCGGTCCTGGCGAACGCCGCGGCCAGTGGCCAGCAGATTGGCCAGGTTGTACAGGCCCCAGTCCAGGCCAATGTCAGCCGCGCGCCGGTACCAGACCGCCGCCAGCGTCGGGTCGGCGACGGTGCCCTGGCCCAGCTCATGGCAGCGGCCGAGCATGTTCATCGCCATCGGCGCGCCGTTGTTGGCGGCGGTTTCGTACCAGAGCAGTGCGGCCGAGGCGTCCTGCGCGGTGCCTTTGCCTTCCATGTGCATCTGCGCGAGCAGCAGTTGCGCGTCGACCTGGCCGGCCTGCGCGGCATCGCGAACGTGCGCGAACGCCGCTGCCGGGTCGTGCTGCAGCAGCTCGGCCAGGGCGTCGCTGTCGATGGGAGTGCGGGTAACCATGGGGTGAGTATCGCCGGAAACAAAAACGGCGGCAGGAGATCCTGCCGCCGTGGTGGTGCGAAGCTGGATCAGAACTTCACGTTCAGTGCCAGGGTGGCCGAGCGACCCGGGGCGATGCTCGCGTAGTGCGAGGCATAGGCCTTGGTGAAATAGGTCTTGTCGGTCAGGTTCTGCACGTTGAGCTGCAGGCTGATGTTGTCCTGGATCGCGTAGCTGGCCATCGCGTCGAAGCGGGTGTAGCTGGCGATCCACTTGGTGTTGGCGACGTCACCGTACTGCTTGTCCGAGTAGAACGCACCGGCACCGACGGTCAGGCCGATCGGGAAGCGGTAGGTGGTCCACAGGTTGGCGCTGTGCTTGGCGGTGTTCGGGAACACGTTGCCGTTGTACGGCGAGGGAACGTAGACGTTGGACGGGCAGGTACGGCCGGACACGGCGCAGACAAAGCCGTTGTCCTTCAGTTCCGAGTCCAGGTAGGTGTAGCCGCCGTACAGGCTCCAGGCGTCGGTCAGCTGGCCGTTGAAGCCCAGCTCGAAGCCGTTGATTTCCTTTTTGCCCGCGTTCTGGCTGGTGCCGTTGTCGATGGTCACGCGCGCGTTGTTCATCACGGTGTGGAAGATCGCGGCGGTCAGGTTCAGGCGGTTGTCGAGCAGGTCCCACTTGGTGCCCAGTTCGAGGTTCTTGGTGTCCTGCGGCTTGAGGTCGGCCACGGCCGCGCTCAGACCGTCCGAACCGTCGCCACCGTCCATGCCCGGCGGGGTCGAGGAGGTGCCCCAGGACAGGTAGATGCTGCCATTGGCCGCCGGCTTGAACACCACGCCGGCCTGGTAGTTCAGGAAGTCGTTGTCATTGCGCACGCGGGTCGGTGCCGCGCCAGCCACCGGGGTGGTCAGGGTGGTGCTGTAGTCGTCGTAGCGCAGGCCGACATTGAAGCTCCACTGTGCAGTGAGCTCGATGGTGTCGAACAGGTAGGCGGACTTGGTCTTGGTGCGCTGCTCGACGTCCAGTGCCTTGTCGCTGCGATACACCGAATGGGTGGCTGCCCACGGATCATTCGGGTTCGGGTTGGCGAAACTGGTGCAGTTGTAACCGGTGGCTGCGCCGGTGGTCGGGCACTTGCTGTTGCCGGTCAGCGGGTTGCTGGTGCCCGGGGAGACCAGGTAGCTGCCGCGGGTCATCTTCTCGTCGCTGTACTCAAGGCCGGCGCTGTAGCTGTGCTTGAGCGCGCCGGTCTGGAAGGCGCCGGTCAGGCCGAGCTGGTCGGCGAAGCTCTTGACGTCGACCGCGCGGCTGTTGGTACGGCGCCACAAGGTGCCGTAGTTGTTCGGATTGCCCTGGCTGTCGTCCGGCTGGGTCCACAGGTAGTCGTTGCTGGTGTTGCCCAGGCGCGCGATGTTGCGCAGCTTGTGACCGCCAAAATCGTAGCTGGCATCCAGCGTGCTGATGTCGGCACGGGTGCGCTGGAAGTCACGGTCGACCAGGCCGTAGTAGTTGTTGCGGTCCGGCACCATCGGGCGGCCGTCGACCCACTTCGACGCCGGTGCGCCGCTCGGGTTGCCGTACGGGAAACCACCGGCATCGGGCAGGTCATCGCTCTGCATGTGGTAGTGGCTGGCGATCAGCTGCGCCGGGCCGTTCAGGCCGAACGCGATCGACGGCGCGATGCCCCAACGGCTGACGTTGGCTGCATCACGGCCGGCGATGTCCGACTCGTGCTTCATCAGGTTCAGTCGGGCCGCGATACCGTCGCCCAGCACGTAGTTGGCATCCACGGTGCCGCGCGCGTAGCTGTCGGTGCCGATGCCCATGCTGGCGCTGGTCTCGTTCGTCAGCTTCGGCGTCTTGCTCACCAGGTTCAGGCTGCCACCACCGGAGTCACGGCCGCCATAGGCCGAGCTCGGACCCTTCACCACTTCCACCTGTTCCAGGTCGAAGATTTCGCGGGTCTGCGAACCGACGTCGCGCAGGCCGTCGACGAACACGTTGCTCTGCGAGTCGAAGCCACGGATGAAGGGGCGGTCGCCGGTCGGGTTGCCGCCTTCGCCGGCACCGAAGGTGATGCCCGGCACCATGCGCAGTGCATCCTGCAGGTTGGTTGCACCGGTTTCGGTGATCAGCTTCTGCGAGACGATCGACACCGACTTCGGGGTGTCCAGCAGCTCGGCGGTGAACTTCGGCGAGGACGGATTGAACCAGCTGCCGCGCACCTGCACCTTGTCCAGGTCGGTGGCCTTGTTGGCGCCGGTGTCGGCGCTGTCGGCGGCCTGTGCGGCCAACGGCGCGAAGCCGGCGGCCAGGGTGGCGGTGGCGAGCAGGGAAACGCGCGGGGCGTACTTGCGGGTCTTGATGTGGGTCATGGCGGTGGGTGGTGGCTCGGATCGGGAAAGGACGCGGACCGGCACGCAGGCGTGGCGGCAGGCAGGAGAGGGATGCTGTAGAGCCGAGCCGTGCTCGGCTGGCCTTGAACGCAAACAGGCGCACGGCAACGGCCGCAGGGCGCCTCAGCTGGCGTGCGGTGCGGGCGGAGCGTGGCCGGGGTTCAACCGCAGCGAAGGGTCATGCAGTTGCCAGCGCAGGGCGTCGGAGCGCCACAGCGGAATGTGGGCGACCAGCGCGGCGCGCGCTGGGGCCAGGCCGGTGCACGGCGCACCGTTCTCGCCATCAAGCGGGGGTTCGGGGGCCGGCGCAGCGTGCTGCGGGCAGCCATCCGCAGGCGGTGCCGGCAATGGCATCGCCTGCTGCAGATCGTCGACATGCGCCTGCCAACCGTACGCGGACGGATCGCTGCCGCGCCCTTCGTTCAGCGCCGACCAGCCCAGCAACAGCGTCAGCAGCGCGGCCACGAGCAGCGGCCACCCCTGGCGGGCGAGCTGGCACAGCATGGCGGTGGGCGCGGGCGAAGCCATGGCGCAAGGGTGGAGTCGTTACGAAGATGTTACGTAGAATAACATCAACGATAATGATTCGCATGTGCGTAGTGGGGCGGGTCGCCTGGATGGCCCGCAAAGGCCCCGGGGAGGGCCTTCAGGGCACTTCAGTAGATCCACCCCATGGGTGGCTGCTCTTCAGGCGGGACGGCCCTCAATCGCGGTCGTCGCGGGTCCAGACGGCGTCGTGCTCGCGCTTCACCGGGAACTTTGGCACCGCGGTGTAGGCCGGGGCGCACAGGGCACGGCCATCGCGCACATCAAAGCGCGCGCCATGCAGCACGCATTCGATGCTGCCCTCGGCGGTGTTGAACTCGCCCGACGACAGTTCGAACTCCTCGTGGGTGCACTGGTCTTCCAGCGCGTACAGCTCGCCATCGAGGTTGAACACCACGATCGGCGTGCCAGTCACCTCATCGAACACGCTCTTCATTTCACCCGGCAGCAGCTCATTGCCGGCACAGACAAAGGTCCAGGCCTCGCTCACGCCGAGGCTCCGGCCAGCGGCTTTTCCAGGATTTCGAAACGCAGGTCGTCGCGCTTGGGGATGCCGAAGCGCTCATCGCCATACGGGAACGGCTTCTTGATGCCGGTACGCTGGTAGCCGCGGCGCTCGTAGAAGGCGATCAGCTCGTCGCGCACGTCGATCACCGTCATCTGTATCACCGGCACGCTCCATTCGCGCGCGGCGTGCGCCTCGGCGGCGTCCATCAGCTGCTTGCCGACGCCGCCGCCCTGCTGGGCCGGGTCGACCGAGAACATGCCGAAGTAGCCCTTGCCGTCGACATCGGCGACGTGGGCGCAGGCCACCAGCTGGCCTGCGCGTTCGGCCAGCAGGATGGTCGAGCGCGGGCGGTCCAGGTCGGCCTGGATGCCTTCGGCGTCGATGCGGGCGCCGTCCAGCAGGTCGGCCTCGGTGGTCCAGCCGACGCGGCTGGCGTCGCCACGGTAGGCCGAGGTGACCAGGGAGATCAGGGCGGGGATGTCGGCCGACGTGGCGGCGCGGAAGGTCAGGGTGCTCATGGCGCCATTCTAGGTGGGCCGTGGGCGGGCGCAAATGGGGTGGTGGGGTCAGGTCTCTTTCGCATGGCGAAAGGGATCTGACCCCGTCTGCCGGGCTCAGCCCAGCAGCTTGCGTACCTTGGTCAGTGCAGTCATGAAGCGCTCGATCTCGGCGTGGGTGTTGTAGAACGCCAGCGAGGCGCGGCAGGTGGCTGCGACGCCGAAATACTGCAGCAGCGGGTGTGCGCAGTGCTGGCCCGAACGCACGGCCACGCCTTCCAGGTCGAGCAGCGTTGCCAGGTCATGCGCATGCGCGCCGTCGATCAGGAACGAGACTACGGCGGCCTTCTCCGGTGCTTCGCCGATGATGCGCAGGCCGTCGACGCGGCGCAGTTCTTCGGTGAAGTGCGCCAGCAGTTCGGCTTCGCGCGCTTCCACGTTGTCCTGGCCGAGCTGCTGCAGGTAGTCGGCGGCCACGCCCAGGCCGATGAAGCCGGCGATGTTCGGGGTGCCTGCTTCGAACTTGTGCGGGGCGTCGTTGAAGACCGTGCCGTCGAAGCTGACTTCCTTGATCATCTCGCCGCCACCGAGGAACGGCGGCATCGCGTCCAGATGCTCGCGGCGTGCCCACAGCGCGCCGGTGCCGGTCGGGCCGCACATCTTGTGGCCGGTGATGGCGTAGAAGTCACAGCCGATCGCAGTGACGTCGACCTTGCGATGCGGCACCGCCTGCGAGCCATCGACCACGGTGATGATGCCGCGCTTGCGGGCTTCGCGGCAGATCTCGCGAACCGGGTTGACCGTGCCCAGCACGTTGGACACATGGGTGACCGCCAGCAGCTTGACCTCGGGGGTCATCGCCGCGCGCAGTGCGTCCAGGTCCAGTGCGCCATCGGGGGTGATCTCGGCCACGCGGATGGTGGCGCCGGTACGCTGCGCGACCAGCTGCCACGGCACGATATTGGCGTGGTGCTCCATTCGCGAGACCAGGATCACATCACCGGACTTCAGTCGTGGCAGTGCCCACGAGTAGGCCACCAGGTTGATGGCGAAGGTGGTACCGCTGCACAGCACCAGATCGCTGGGCCGCACGTTGAGGAAGCGTGCGAGCTTGTTGCGCGCACCTTCGTAGGCGTCGGTGGCCTCGCTGCCCAGTGCATGCACGGCGCGGCTGACATTGGCGTTGTAGCGACGGTAGAACTCGTCCACCGCGCCGATCACCTGCACCGGCTTCTGGCCGGTGTTGGCATTGTCGAAATAGACCAGCGGCTTGCCATGCACTTCGCGCATCAACAACGGGAAGTCGAGGCGGACGCGGTCCCAGTCGGGGGCGCCGGCAGGCGTTTCGATCGGGCGCGGCGTGGACAGGTTCATGCCACACCCGCCTCGGCCAGCGCCTTGTCCAGCCGGCGCGCCAGCTGTTCGCGCAGCGCCTCCGGCAGGACCTTCAGCGGCTCATGGCAGAACGCCGCGCTCAGCAGGGCCTGTGCCTGTGCCTGCGGCAGGCCGCGCGAGCGCAGGTAGAACAGCGCATTGGCGTCGAGCTGGCCGACCGTCGCGCCGTGTGCGGCCTTTACTTCATCGGCATCGATCACCAGCGTGGGCTGGGTATCGATCTCGGCGTCGGCCGACAGCAGCAGGTTCTTGTTGGACAGGTTCGCGTCGGTGCCGTCGGCCCCTTCGCGGATCTGGATGCCACCATGGAACACCACGCGGCTGCGGTTGGCGGCAACGCCGCGCCACAGCAGTTCGCAGCTCGTATCACGTGCGATGTGGTCGATACCCAGGCGGGTGTCGACGTGGCGGCGGCCGTTGCCGAGCAGCACGCCATTGGCAGTCAGCTGGGCGTTGTCCCCTTCCAGGCGCACGTTCAGTTCATGCCGGCTGAGTGCGGCGCCCAGTTCCAGATCGACGCGGTGGTACTGCGCATCGCGCGCCAGCACCGCATCGGTGCGCAGGAAGCTGGTCTGGCGCGCGCTGCCGACCTGCACACGGGCATGCTTGAGCACTGCATCGTGGGCGACGTGAGCGTGCAGCACGGTGTTGTCCAGGTGGGCCGAGTCGCCGACGCTGAAGCGGTGCTCGACCACACCAAGGCTGGCACCGGCACGCAGTTCGATCAGGTGACGGTGGTGCCAGGCCAGGTCGGTATCGCCGGCGACGCTGGCGAACACCAGCTGCAGGGGCACATCCACCTGCACACCTTCCTCCACGCGCAGCATCACGCCTTCATCGGCCAGCGCAGCGTTGAGGCGGGCGAAGATCTCTTCGCTGCGTTCGTAACGGCGGCCGAGGAAACGCAGGGCGTCCTCGCCGGCGGCCAGCGCGGCCGACAACGGCTGCAGCTGCACGCCGGCCGGCAGCGCCTGCACGTCGCTCAGCGCGGCATCAAGGCGGCCGTTGACGAACACCAGGCGCGGCGCCGGGATGTCGTCCAGCAGTGCGGCGTCCAGGGCGGGACCGTGCAGTGGCGCAGCGGCGAATGCACGGCGCTCCAGCTGGCGCAGCGAGGTGTACTTCCAGGCTTCGTTGCGGGCGGCGGGAAGACCGTCGCGCAGGGCCGCATCCAGCACTTCGCGGCGCGCATCGCTGCCGCAGAAGGCCTGGGCCATCGAGTCGAGCAGGGCGCTCATCAGACCGCCGCCTCGCGCACCACGCGATCCTTCAGGAAATCGTAGCCGTGCGCTTCCAGTTCCAGGGCCAGTTCCGGGCCACCGCTCTTGACGATGCGGCCATCGGCCAGCACGTGCACCACGTCCGGCTTGATGTAGTCGAGCAGGCGCTGGTAGTGGGTGATGACCAGGAACGAGCGGTCGGCGGCGCGCAGTGCATTGACGCCGTCGGCCACGCTCTTCAGTGCGTCGATGTCCAGGCCCGAGTCGGTCTCGTCCAGGATCGCCAGCTTCGGCTCCAGCACGGCCAGCTGGAAGATCTCGTTGCGCTTCTTCTCGCCACCGGAGAAGCCTTCGTTGACGCCACGATGCAGCAGCTCGTCCTTCAGATGCAGTACGGCCAGCTTCTGCCGCACCAGCTTGAGGAACTGCATGGAATCGAGCTCTTCCTCGCCGCGCGCCTTGCGCTGGGCGTTCAGCGCGGCGCGCAGGAAGTAGGTGTTGTTCACGCCCGGGATTTCCACCGGGTACTGGAACGCCAGGAACAGGCCGGCGGCGGCGCGCGCTTCCGGGTCCTGGTCGAGCAGGTCGATGCCCTCGAACTGCACGCTGCCTTCGGTCACGTCGTAGCCGTCACGGCCGGCCAGGACATTGCCCAGGGTGGACTTGCCGGCGCCGTTGGGGCCCATGATGGCGTGCACCTGGCCGGGCTTCACGTCCAGCGACAGGCCCTTGAGGATTTCCTTGTCGCCGATGCGGGCGTGGAGGTTTTCGATCTTCAGCATGGTGGGGGTTCCGTGGGGCGGGCCAGGGCCCGCCGATAAAGAGAATACGTTTGCGAGGGGCAGGGGCGGGCGGTCAGCCCACCGAACCTTCCAGCGAGACTTCCAGCAGCTTCTTGGCTTCCACCGCGAATTCCATCGGCAGTTCGCGGAACACCTGCTTGCAGAAGCCGTCGACGATCATCGACACCGCGTCTTCCTGGCTGATGCCACGGGCGCGGCAGTAGAACAGCTGGTCGTCGGAGATCTTGGAGGTGGTGGCCTCGTGCTCGACGGTGGCGCCCGGGTTCTTCACCTCGATGTAGGGGAAGGTGTGGGCACCACACTGCTTGCCGATCAGCAGCGAATCGCACTGGGTGTAGTTGCGTGCGCCATCGGCGTTGCGGTCCACACGGACCAGGCCGCGGTAGGTGTTCTGGCCGCGGCCGGCGCTGATGCCCTTGCTGATGATCTTGCTCTTGGTGCGCTTGCCGACGTGGATCATCTTGGTGCCGGTGTCGGCCTGCTGGCGGTGGTGGGTCAGCGCCACGGAGTGGAACTCACCGACCGAGTCATCGCCCAGCAGTACGCAGGACGGATACTTCCAGGTGATCGCCGAGCCGGTCTCGACCTGGGTCCAGGTGACCTTGCTGCGCGCGCCACGGCATTCGGCACGCTTGGTGACGAAGTTGTAGATGCCGCCGACGCCGTTCTCGTCGCCCGGGTACCAATTCTGCACGGTGGAGTACTTGATCTCCGCATCTTCCAGTGCGACCAGCTCGACCACCGCCGCATGCAGCTGGTTCTCATCGCGCATCGGCGCGGTGCAGCCTTCCAGGTAGGACACATAGGCCTTGTCCTCGCACACGATCAGGGTGCGCTCGAACTGGCCGGTGTGGCCGGCGTTGATGCGGAAGTAGGTGCTCAGTTCCATCGGGCAGCGCACGCCCTTGGGGATGAACACGAAGCTGCCATCGGAGAACACCGCCGAGTTGAGCGCGGCAAAGTAGTTGTCGCCCACCGGCACCACGGTGCCCAGGTACTGGCGTACCAGTTCCGGGTGTTCCTTGATGGCCTCGGACATCGAGCAGAAGATCACGCCCTTCTCGGCCAGTTCCTTGCGGAAGGTGGTGCCGACGGACACCGAGTCGAACACCGCGTCCACCGCCACGCCGGCCAGCTTGGCGCGCTCGTGCAGCGGCACGCCCAGCTTGTCGTAGGTATCGAGCAGTTCCTTGGGCACATCATCCAGCGAGGCGTACTTCGGGCCCTTCGGCGCGGAGTAGTAGCTGAGCGACTGCAGGTCGATCGGAGCGATCTCCAGCTTGGCCCAGTCCGGCATCGGCATGGTCAGGAAATGGCGGTAGGCGTCCAGGCGCCACTGTGTCATCCACTCCGGCTCTTCCTTCTTGGCCGACAGGGCACGGATGGTGTCCTCGTCCAGGCCCGGCGGCAGGGAGTCCGATTCGATCTCGGTGATGAAGCCGGCCGAATACTTGCGGCCAAGCTGCTCGTGGATCTCGCGGTTGGGGGTGTCGTCGTGGGCGACGTTTTCGATGGTTTCGGTGGCCATGGGGGGCTGCCTACGGATCAGGAGACGACGTCGACAGCGATGGTGCGGCGCTGTTCGTCATCGGCAAGGGGGAGAGGGGGCAGGATCTGGGCGAGAGTGACATCGCGCAGGGCCTCGGAGACCACGTCGTTGATCAGCCGCCAGCTGCTGCGCGCGCCGCACTTGGGCGCCATGCCGCACTGGTGGTTGTCGTGGCTGCATTCGGTCAGGGCCAGCGGCCCTTCCATCGCTTCGACCACTTCGAACAGCGAGATCTCGATGGCCGGGCGGGTCAGGCGGTAGCCGCCACGCACGCCGCGCAGTCCTTCAACCAGGCCGGCCTGGGCCAGCGGCTTGAGCACCTTGCTGACGGTGGGCGGTTCCAGGCCGGTGAATTCGGCCAGCTCGGTGGCACTGAGCACCTCGCCCGGGCGGGCGGCGAGTACGGTCAGCACGACGGTGGCGTAATCGGTGAGTTTGGTGACACGCAACATGGGGATGCGAGCGGTTCTTAAAGCGGACTGAAATTGTACGCTTTTATTCGCCGCCATCCAACCCGGCCATTCAGCCGGCGCAGGGGCCGGGCGGGGAGCACACGCCGGAGCCATTGCGAGGGGTGCAATGCTGCGCCAACAGGGTGATTTTCGCAATCACCCGGAATGGGCGAGAATCCCTGCTCCATCCGCTGCAAACAGCCCGTGCCGATGCCGAAGAAGATCCAAGCCCGCAAGTCCGCCATCCATGGCAACGGCGTGTTCGCCGTGGCCCCGATCAAGCAGGGCGAGCGCGTGATCCAGTACAAGGGCCTGCTGCGCAGCCACGGCGACGTCGATGCCGATGACAGCGGCGATGTGGAGAGCGGCCATACCTTCCTGTTCACCCTCAACGATGACTGGGTGATCGATGCCAACTACAAGGGCAACGACGCGCGCTGGATCAACCACAGCTGCGACCCGAACTGCGAGGCGGTGATCGAGGAAGACGAAGACGGCGACAGCCGTGGTGACAAGGTGTTCATCGAGGCGCTGCGCGATGTGGCCGCCGGCGAGGAGCTGACCTACAACTACGGCATCGTGCTGGCCGAACGCCACACGGCCAAGCTGAAGAAGATCTGGGAGTGCCGCTGCGGTTCGCCCAAGTGCACCGGCACCATGCTGCAGCCCAAGCGCTGACCTGGCAGCGCCGGGCCATGCCCGGCGCTACCGTGTCTGGAGGGGCTTACTTGCCCAGCAGCCCGGCGGGCACCAGGTTGCCCAGGTTCTGGTTGAAGGTGACCACCAGCTTGCCGTTCTTCACCTGCGCCGACTGCACCTGCAGCGCGCCGAGCACGCCGGCCACCGCCGGGTCCAGCTTGTAGATCGGTTCGCGCTGGGCGTAGTCGCTCAACCACGCATTGAGCAGGCCACGGGTGCGTGAATCGAGGCGGCCGCCCTGGCTGGCCGGGGTGAAGTCATCCACGCTCGGCTGTTGCAGGTGGAAGCCCTGGGTCTGCGCGTCGTAGCGCAGGCCGCTGCTGAGCTTCACCGTACCCAGCTTGGCCGGATTGCCGCCAGCAGTGGCCAGCGCCACGTCCATGCCCAGGTTCAACCGTTCGCCGGCCGGAAGGCTCAACTGCGGGTGGCTCATGGTCAGCGCGATCAGGCCGCCCAGAGCGTCCTGGGTGCGCGGGAAGCTGCCATCGAGGTACTGCTGCACATCGCTGGCACCCACCGATAGTTCGCGGCCGGAGATGGAGGGCGCTGCCTGTGCACCGATCGCGGCGGCGATCAGCACGGTGGAGGCGGCGAAACGGGTCATCAGGGAACGCAGGCGCATGGCGGTGACCGTTGGCAATGGAATGGATGGTTCAAAGAGTAGCTGTACAGGCTGAATCGTGGGTGCATGCCGCTGCAACGGTTCAGTCCAGCGTTGGGCGCAGTTGCGCCGACTGGATCTGCCAGGCACGGCCATCACTGCTGGGCTGTACGCGGTACCAGCCGTTGAAGCGGAACGTGCCGTTGGCGGTGACCGCACGGACCTGCACAGGGACTTCCAGCAGCCGTGGCGGCTGGAGGTCGTCGCGGGCGATCGGGGTGTCGCTGTGCAGGCGCAGGGTCCGCAGGTCCTGCAGCTGGCGCAGCGCGGCGTCGTCCGCATGCCGCGGGTCGCCCGGAGCGATCGTCCATGCAGCGTCGCTGGCGCTGCGGTCGCGGTTGAGCAGCGCGGCCACGTAGCGGTTGAGCATCACCGACGGTGGGTCAGCGCCGTCGTCGACGGCCGCCAGCAGCGGTGGCACATCGGTCGCCTGCAGCGTCGCGGCATCGGTTCCGGTATCGGTGCCTGACGAAGCGGCGTTTGTGCCCGGCGCGGGCGCGGGCGCACCTGCGGTACCGGGCAGTGCCGGTGGCCGGGAACAGCCCGGCAGCACCAGAGCGGCGATCAGGAACAGCACGCTACGCATGTCTGCCTCCTCCCCGAGGCAACCTTGAGTGCGGCAGTGTATCGACTGCGCGGGTGTCAGCGGGAGGAGGGAAGTTGTTCCAGCGCGTCCAGCGCCGGCAGCACCTGGGCGGCGATCACCGCCAGTGCGTGGCCATCGGTGTCGGCGTGGCGCTGCACGACATCGCGCAGCAGCTGGCTGGCGATCACCAGGGTGGCGCGTTCGTCACCACTGAGGCCGGCGGTGCGCGGGGCAGCTTCCAGCAGGCGCATCAGGTCGCGGCTGGCGCGGTGTTCGAGCTCGATGGTGCAGCGCCCGGTGCACTGTACCCCGTCCTTTTCGATGGGGGTCACCGAGATGCGGTAGCGGGTGGAGGGGCTGGCCATGAGGAGGTGCTCGCCGTAGCTGTGGAGGATGTGCCCACCATAGGCAAGGCCGCGGCCGGCGGCGACGGCCGGCGCTGCACGCAGTGTTCCACCCGGTGCGTTCCGGGGCCAGGAGCGGGGCTGGTTGCCAATGGCTGCGGGCCTGTGCGGGTCGGAACGCTGGCCGGGAAACGCTGTGTTGCGATGGGTACGGTTGGGCGCGCATCCACACAGGGCGTGAAGCGGCCGGGGCGTGCTGCACAAAAAAACGGGACGGCCAGAGCCGTCCCGTCGGGAATCCGCGTTGGGGCGCGCGCTTACAGCGCGGCGTCCTTCAGCTTCTTCAGCGGACGCACCTTCAGCTTGGTGGTGGCCGGCTTGGCAGCGAACCACTGCTCTTCCTTGGTGAACGGGTTGATGCCCTTGCGCTTCGGCTTGGCCGGCACATTGACGGTGGAGATCTTCAGCAGGCCCGGCAGGGTGAAGGAGCCAGCGCCCTTCTTGTGCACCGACGAGGCGACAGCGCTTTCCAGCGAGGCCAGCACAGCGCGGACGTCCTTGGCGATGACGCCGGAGGCTTCAGCGATGTGCGCAACCAGGCCCGACTTGGTCAGCACTTCCTTGATCGGCTTCGGAGCGGCCGGCTTTGCGGCTGCCTTCGTCGCGACTTTCTTTACTGCCTTCTTCGGGGCAGCCTTCTTAGCGGTCTTTGCCATGGTTTCCTGTTCCGTGAACGGTTGGTTGTTTGGTCGGCGCCGAACCCCGTCGGCAAGCGCAATGTAGGGCAACTCTCGGGCGCCGCCAATAGCCCGAAGCGCGGAAAGTGCATGTTTTTTCATATCCAGGCCGATTCAGTACATGGCTGGCGGTGGGGGATGGGGGTTCCAAGGTGAGCCGGGCAGGCACGGTCGCCAGATCGCGAAAGCTCGCGAAACCACTGAAAACAAGGGGAAAATGTGCGGTCTGATGGTGAGGAAGTGTCCAGCTTACGGCGTTCGGGCCGATGCCCGGCGTGCGGCGGAGCGACGCAGGGCTAACGCGTGGCATGCCAGGGTGACCGTTCATCACCGCCATGCAGGAGCAGCACAATGGGAATCTCGCGACACGCTACGGCACATTGGGAAGGCGATCTGAAGTCGGGCAAGGGGCAGTTGAGCACGCCTCAGAGTGGCCTGCTGGACAAGACCCGTTATGGCTTCAACAGCCGTTTCGGCGACGAAAAGGGCACCAACCCGGAAGAGCTGATCGCCGCCGCGCATGCCGGTTGTTTCACGATGGCACTGTCGGCCAAGCTGGGCGAAGCCGGTTTCACCCCGACCTCGCTGGATACGGAAGCCAAGGTCGATCTGTCGCTGGAGGGTGGCCCGCAGCTGTCGCAGATCCGGCTGAAAGTGAAGGCGGTGGTGCCGGGCATCGACGCGGCGAAATTCCGCGCCATTGCCGATGATGCCAAGCAGAACTGCCCGGTTTCCAAGGCGCTGAGCGCGGTGCCGATCAGCCTGGAAGCCGAGCTGGGCTGAGCAAAGGTAGTGCCGGCCGCTGGCCGGCAACTGCATGAATTGATGATTACGGAGGCAGCCGGCCAGCGGCCGGCTCTACCTCAAGGTGTTCACCAATCGATGCTGCCGGTGATGACGGTCTGCACCTGGCCACCGGACCAGACCTCGCCGTCCCCATCAACCAGCAGGGTCAGGCGCGCGTCGTGACCGACTTCGCGGCCCTGGCTGACTTCGAACGGTGCACGGCCACGGGGCAGGGCATCGCGCAGGTCCAGCCACGCGGCCAGTACCGCGTTGGCGGCACCGGAAGCGGCGTCCTCGAAGCGGCGGCCATTGCCGACGAACGCGCGCACGGCCAGGTCG
This sequence comes from Stenotrophomonas sp. AN71, assembly GCF_050435725.1. Classification (NCBI taxonomy): domain Bacteria; kingdom Pseudomonadati; phylum Pseudomonadota; class Gammaproteobacteria; order Lysobacterales; family Lysobacteraceae; genus Stenotrophomonas; species Stenotrophomonas sp. AN71. The sequence continues at coordinate 282,278 of NZ_JBNDKU010000005.1, forward strand.
AAACCTTCGCTGCCATCGCTGAACGCGTAGGCAAACACGCCCATGCTGTCGGTGGACTCGGCCAGCGCGGCCACGGCGTCCCAATCAGGACGCAGGGCGCGCAATGCGGCTTCGTCAGCCACCTGCACCACCCACCAGCTACGGCCGCCCTGCATGCGTGCCGGTGGCAGCTCGCCCAGTGGCCACCCCTGCAACGCGGCCTGCAGGCGTGGGTCGGCAGCCTCGGCGATCTCGGCCAGCTGCGCACGCGGAGTACGGATGGCGATCCGTTGCTCGGTCCCCTCTCCGCTGACCCGCAGTGGCAGCGTGCCGGCGACACCGTCCTGCACCAGCAGGCCGTCGACCGGCGAGGCCAGGCCGGCCTGCAGCACGGCGTGCGCGGTGCCGACGCTGGGGTGTCCGGCGAACGGAACCTCCTTCTGTGGGCTGAACATGCGCAACCGATAGCTGGCACCGGGCGCATGCGGCGGGAACACGAAGGTGGTCTCCGGCAGGCGCGTCCAGCGGGCGATGGCCTGCATGCTGACATCATCCAGGCCCTCGGCATCGAGCACTACGGCCAGCGGATTGCCGGCGCCGGCGCGCGGGGAGAACACATCGAGCTGCAGGAAGCGGCGGGTGGTCATAGGGGGGGAGCTCCGTAAAACGAGAGGGAATACGGTAGCGCCGCGCCATGCCCGGCGTCCGTGTGCTGCGTCTGCCGGGCACGGCCCGGCGCTACTACCAATGAATGTTGCCGTCGATTACGCATTGCACCCGGCCGCCGATCCACACCGTACCCTGCGCGTCCACCTGTACCTGCACGCAGCCATCGCGGCCGACTTCGCGGCCCTGGCTGGCCACATAGCAGCCCTCGCTGCCTGGCAGGGCATTGCGCTGGCGCAGCCAGGCGCCGATCAGGGCATTGGCGCTGCCGGTGACCGGGTCCTCCGGTACGCTCGGCGCATCGGCGGGGCAGAACGCGCGCACCACACGGGTGTGGCCGGTGCCGGCCTCGTCAGCGAACACCGCCACACCGGTGGCATCGGTGGCGAGGCTCCAGTCGGCCAGCGCGGCCATGTCCGGCACCAGGCTGCGCACCGCGGCGGCATCGCGCAGCGGCAGCAGCCACCAGCGTGCGCCGTTGTCCCACAGCTCCGGTGCCTGCCCGCCGGCGGCCAGCGCCAGCAGCGCGTCGGGTGCCGCGTCCGGCGCCGTCGCCAGCTGCCGGGCCGGTGGACTGGCCAGCTGGATCTCCAGCGCCTCGGCCGCGCCGCTGGCCCGTACCGGCAACAGCCCTGCCGCGCACTGCTGTCGCAGCGTGCCGTGGCGCGGCGTGGCCAGACCGCAGGTCACCGCCGCCCAGGCCGCGCCAACGCTGGGATGGCCAGCGAACGCCAACTCGCGGGTCGGGGTGAAAATGCGGATGTGGTAGTCGGCACCGGGCGCGCTGGGGGGCAGGAAGAACACCGTCTCGGACAGGTTCAGCCAGGCGGCAAGGGCCTGCATCTGGCTGCTGGAGAGCCGGTTGGCGTCCAGTACGACGCCCAGAGGATTGCCGGTGCCGGGGCGGGCGGCGAAGACATCGAGCTGCAGGTAACGGAGGACGGCCATCTACGGGGATATTGCGCTTAGAATCAAAGGTTCCGCCCCCGAGGGCGGCTTCCCCACATTCTACATAGCCAATCCATGTCAGCTTCCCCCCTTGTCGATCGTTGGATCGTACTGAAGTTCGGCGGCACCTCGGTGTCGCGTCGTCATCGCTGGGACACGATCGGGAAGCTGGCGAAAAAACGTGCGGAAGAGACCGGCTCGCGCGTGCTGGTGGTGGTTTCGGCGCTGTCCGGGGTCACCAACGAACTCACCGCGATCGCCGATGGTGCGCCGGACAGCCGCGATCGCGTGGCCGCGCTGGTCGAACGCCACGAGGGCTTCCTGGCGGAACTGGGCCTGGGCCGCGAGGTGCTGGCCGAGCGCCTGGCGGCGCTGCAGGGCCTGCTCGACGACGCGCGTGCGGCCACCCGTCCGCTGGACTGGCAGGCCGAAGTGCTGGGCCAGGGCGAGCTGCTGTCTTCGACCCTGGGCGCGGCCTACCTGCGTGCTTCGGGCCTGGACATGGGCTGGATGGATGCGCGCCAGTGGCTGGACGCGATGCCGCCACAGCCGAACCAGAGCGACTGGTCACAGCGGCTTTCGGTGAACTGCCAGTGGCGTGCCGACGCGGAATGGATGCAGCGCTTCCGCGCGCAGCCAACCCGCCTGCTGGTCACCCAGGGCTTCATTTCGCGGCATGCCGATGGCGGTACCGCCATTCTCGGCCGCGGTGGTTCAGATACCTCGGCGGCGTACTTCGGTGCGCTGCTCGGCGCCAGCCGCGTGGAAATCTGGACCGATGTGCCGGGCATGTTCAGTGCCAATCCGCGCGACGTGCCGGACGCACGGTTGCTGACCCGCCTGGACTATTACGAAGCGCAGGAAATCGCCACCACCGGCGCCAAGGTGCTGCATCCGCGCTCGATCAAGCCGTGCCGTGATGCTGGCGTGCCGATGGCCATCCTCGACACCGAGCGCCCGGAATTGCCGGGTACCAGCATCGATGGCAGTGCCGCACTGGTACCGGGGGTGAAGGCGATCAGTCGCCGCAACGGCATCGTGCTGGTGTCGATGGAAGGCATCGGCATGTGGCAGCAGGTCGGCTTCCTGGCCGATGTGTTCAACCTGTTCAAGAAGCATGGGCTGTCGGTGGACCTGATCGGTTCGGCCGAGACCAACGTCACCGTGTCGCTGGACCCGTCCGAGAACCTGGTCAACACCGATGTGCTGGCGGCGTTGTCGGCCGACCTGTCGCAGATCTGCAAGGTCAAGGTGATCGTGCCGTGCGCGGCGATCACGCTGGTCGGCCGTGGCATGCGTTCGCTGCTGCACAAGCTGTCGGACGTGTGGGCCACCTTCGGCCGCGAGCGCGTGCACATGATCTCGCAGTCGTCCAACGACCTGAACCTGACCTTCGTCATCGACGAGGCCGATGCCGATGGCCTGCTGCCGATCCTGCATGCCGAGCTGATCGACAGCGGTGCGATGCCGGTGGAAGAAACCGAGGTGTTCGGCCCGCGTTGGCGCGAGATTGCCGGCACCGTGCGTCCGCGTGGTACGCCGTGGTGGCGTGGCCAGCGGGCGCATCTGCTGCAGCTGGCCGATGCCGGTACGCCGCGCTACGTCTACCACCTGCCGACGGTGCGTGCCCGCGCCCGCGCGCTGGCCGCGATCAAGCCGATCGACCAGCGCTACTACGCGATCAAGGCCAACAGCCACCCGGCCATCCTGCAGTTGCTGGAGGCGGAAGGTTTCGGTCTGGAGTGCGTGTCGCACGGCGAGCTGAAGCATGTGTTCCAGCATCTGCCGGAGCTGTCGCCCAAGCGTGTGCTGTTCACTCCCAGCTTCTGCCCGCGCAATGAATACGAAGCCGCGTTCGCGCTGGGCGTGACCGTCACCGTCGACAACGTGGAAGCGCTGCAGCGCTGGCCGGACCTGTTCCGCAACCGCGAGCTGTGGCTGCGCGTCGATCTGGGCCGTGGTGAAGGCCATCATGCCAAGGTCCGCACCGGCGGCAAGGATTCCAAGTTCGGCCTGCCGATCGCCCGCGTGGATGAGTTCGTGCGTGCGGCCACCGATCTGGGCAGCCGCGTGGTCGGCCTGCACGCACACCTGGGCAGCGGCGTGGAAACCGCGCAGCACTGGCGCCTGATGTGCGATGAGCTGGCCGGTTTTGCGCGCCGCATCGGCAGCGTGCAGACCATCGACATCGGCGGCGGCCTGCCGATTCCGTACAGCGCCGAAGACGAACCGTTCGACCTGGACGCATGGGCCGAAGGCCTGGCCGAGGTCAAGGCGCTGCATCCGGCGTTCCGCCTGGCGATTGAACCGGGCCGCTACCTGGTGGCCGAGTCCGGCGTACTGCTGACCCATGTCACGCAGGTGGTGGAGAAGGACGGCGTGCGCCGCGTCGGCCTGGATGCCGGCATGAACGCGTTGATGCGTCCTGCGCTGTACGACGCCTGGCATGACATCGAGAACCTCAGCCGCCAGGGCGGATACGCCGAAGCGGCGTTCGATGTGGTCGGCCCGATCTGCGAATCCAGCGATGTGTTCGGCAAGCGCCGCAAGCTGCCGGTGTCGACCGCGCCGGACGATGTGATGCTGATCGCCGATGCCGGCGCCTACGGCTACTCGATGGCCAACACCTACAACCAGCGGGCGCTGCCGCGCGAAGACGTGATCGAGTGATCACCTCGCGCGCCCTGCACCCGCCCACCGACACGCCCCGCGCAGCTGCGCGGGCCCGTGCCTGACCGGATACACCATGACTGCTTTCGATAAACACCAGGTTTCCCGCTTCCGCTTCGTCCGCTGCGAGTTCGCCGCGGAGACCGGCGTGGCCAAGCTGGTCTACGCCTTCGACGATGGCCCGGAGATGGTGGAAACCGTCACCGTGCCGGGCGCCCCGTTCATGCTGGACGAGGCGCGCGCCGCCGCCGTGCAGCGCGCGCTGCAGCTGCTGCACCTGATTGCCGGTGTCAGCTACTACAAGGCCGGCGTGCCGGAGACGGTCAGCATCGACAGCTATGCCATCGATGCCGGGACGGCGGCGCTGGTGGAGACGGTCTACCTCAACGGATTGGGCGAGTTCGCCTACCGCAACGGCCTGAACCTGCGCGGGCGCTTCCGCCTGCCGGTGCAGGGCGAAGCGGTGCAGGCACCGGTGCTGGGCCTGCAGCCGCACGCGCTGGTGGCCATCGGTGGCGGCAAGGATTCGCTGGTCAGCATCGAAGCGCTGCGCCGTGCCGGCGTGGATGAAACGGTGACCTGGATTGGTGGCTCGCAGCTGATCCGTGCCTGTGCCGAACGTACTGGCCTGCCAACGCTCAATCTGGGCCGCGCGCTGGCGCCGGAACTGTTCGAGCTCAACCGCCAGGGCGCGTGGAACGGCCATATCCCGGTCACCGCGGTGAACTCGGCGATCATGGTGTTGGCCGCGCTGCTGCAGGGCGTGGACCAGGTCGTGTTCTCCAACGAGCGTTCGGCCAGCTACGGCAGCCAGATTCCGGGCACCGGCGAAGTGAACCACCAGTGGTCCAAGGGCTGGGCGTTCGAACAGGCCTTTGGTGAGTACCTGCAGAAGCAGGTAGCCGCCGACCTGCTGTACTACTCGCTGCTGCGGCCGATGTCGGAGCTGGCGGTAGCCCGGCAATTCGCCAAGAGCGATTTTTACGACGCGCATTTCTCCAGCTGCAACCGCAATTTCCATATCCTTGGCGAGCGCCCGGTGAACCGCTGGTGCGGCGTCTGCCCGAAGTGCCACTTCGTGTTCCTGGCCCTGGCCCCGTTCATGCCGAAACCCCGCCTGGTGCGCATCTTCGGCCGCAATCTGCTGGACGACATCGAGCAGGCCGGTGGCTTCGACGCGCTGCTGGAATTCCAGGACCACAAGCCGTTCGAATGCGTGGGCGAAGGCCGCGAATCGCGTGCGGCGATGGCGACCCTGGCGCAGCGCCCGGAGTGGAAGGAAGACGTGTTGGTGAAGCGCTTCTGCAACGAGATCCAGCCGCAGCTGGATGCCGCCGAACTGGAACTGGCACCGCTGCTGCAGCTGCAGGGCGAGCACCGTATTCCGTCTGCGCTGTGGGAACGGGTGCGTGAAGATTTCGCAGCTTGAAGGAAAGCGCGTTGCGCTGTGGGGCTGGGGCCGTGAGGGACGTGCCGCATTTGTGGTGCTGCGCGCGCGCCTGCCATCGCTTGGCCTGAGCCTGTTCTGCCCAGCCGCTGAAGTCGAGGCAGCGCGTGCGGAAACGCACGGCGCGCTGGACGTTCGTGGTGAGCCCTCGGCCGAGGCGCTGGCGGCGTTCGACGTGGTGATCAAGTCGCCCGGCATCAGCCCCTATCAGCCGATCGCGCTGGTAGCGGCGGAGCAGGGCACCACCTTCATCGGTGGCACCGCGCTGTGGTTTGCCGAACACGCGGCCGACGACGGCATCGTGCACGACACCGTGTGCGTGACCGGCACCAAGGGCAAGAGCACCACCACCGCGCTGCTTGCGCACCTGTTGCGTGCGGCCGGTCATCGCACCGGCCTGGTCGGCAACATCGGCCTGCCGTTGCTGGAAGTGCTGGATCCGCAGCCGGCGCCTGACTATTGGGCGGTGGAGCTGTCCAGCTACCAGACCGGCGAAGTTGCGCGCAGTGGTGCCCACCCGCAGGTGGCGGTGGTACTGAACCTGTTCCCCGAGCACCTGGACTGGCACGGCAGCGAGCGGCGCTACATCGAAGACAAGCTGCGGCTGGTGACCGAAGCCGCGCCGCGCATCGCGGTATTGAATGCAGCCGATCCGCACCTGGCCGCGCTGTCGTTGCCCGACAGCGACGTGGTCTGGTTCAACCAGCCGCGGGGCTGGCACATGCGCGCTGACATCGTGCATCGCGGCGAGCAGCCCGTATTCGATACCCGCAACACGCCGCTGCCGGGCCGCCACAATCGTGGCAACCTGTGCGCGGTGCTGGCCGCGCTGGAAGCCTTGGGCCTGGATGCTGTGGCGCTGGCACCGGCGGTGCAGGATTTCCGGCCCCTGCCGAATCGCCTGCAGCGGGTTGGCGTGATCGATGGCCTGACTTACATCAATGATTCGATCAGCACCACGCCGCATGCCAGCCTGGCGGCGCTGGAATGCTTCGCCGGCCAGCGCATCGCGCTGCTGGTGGGCGGTCATGATCGCGGCCTGGACTGGACCGACTTCATGCAGCACATGGCGCACGATGTGCCGCCGGTGGAGATCGTGACGATGGGCAGTAACGGTCCGCGCATCCACGCGATGCTGCAGCCGCTGGCCGACGCCGGCCGCTTCGGCCTGCATGCGGCGGGTGACCTGCCCGAGGCGATGGCGCTGGCGCGTCGCGCGTTGGGCGCGCAGGGTGGGGTGGTATTGCTGTCGCCTGGCGCGCCGAGTTTCGGTGCCTATCGGGATTACGTGGCCCGTGGCCGCCACTTCGCCGAACTGGCCGGGTTCGACCCGGACAGCATCAGCGCGATTCCGGGGTTGGGCATCGCCTGATCCGCCGGGTCGGGGTCGGATCCCTTTCCGCAGGAAAGGGCTCTGACCCCAGCGGGATCCTGTGCACCCATCCACGCATGGCGTGGATCTACCATGGGTGCATTCCCCGGACGGATCCGGCACCTGCATGTGCACGTTCATCACCCTGTTCCTGCCCACGTCGTTCCCGCATGTTGAAGCCGCCGCGATCATGGAGCGCAGCGGCCGGCGCCTGTTTGCGCAGGCATCGCCCAGCCTGCAGGCAGCCGTCGGCTGTGGTTGGCAGCCCTGGTTGAGCGCAGGCCACTGCGACTGCGGTACGGCGCTGGCATCGGCATGTGCGGAGCCGGAGTGGAAGGGCGATGCCGAGCGCTGGCGGAGGAAGGGCTGGAGCGAGGCCAAGATCGCGCGCGCACTGGCCGAGCAGTTGGCGCGGCATGAGCAGGATCAGCAGGTGCGCCGGGATGAAGCCCTGGGCGACGCCGGCCAATGGCTGCAGCGCATTGATGCCCTGCTGGGCGCGGGTGCGGCGCGCATCGGGCTTCTGGTGCGTGATTACGACGGTTCGGTGGGGGCGCGGCAGCCGGTGCCGCCCGAGCGTCGCTGGTCGCGGGCGCAGCTGGCCGCAGGGGAGCTGCTGGCGCTCGAGCCGGGCACGTTGCATTGGATCGAGCGCGGGTGAACCCGCCATCCACGCATGGCGTGGATCTACTGCCGGGGGGGCGGAGGCTGCGGCGTCCATCAACGCATGCCGCAGGTCTACTGTAGAGCCGAGCGCATGCTCGGCTGCCTTCATCCGTCCTCGTCGATGAACGCGTAATCGCGATCAATCAGCTCCTGCAGGTACGCATCGAAGCTAGGGGCGATCACCGCGTAGCTGTCCGGGTCGTGCAGATAGCGCACCACCTGGCCGACCGTACCGCCCGGCGCCGGATCAAAATCCAGATACAACATCGAAGTGCCGCCGTTGTTCATGCAGTGCGAGAAGCACAGGCGGCGGTTCATCGGCAGATCCGCGTCGATGCCTTCACCCAGGATCTCCGGTTCGTCATCCAGCCACTCTTCGTAGATGGAACGGATGCTGTCGTCCCACTGCTGATGATCCTCGAAGATCTGCGCGACCGAGCGCAGGTAATACGGATAGCCGCCGTCCTCCACATCCGAACCCAGCATCAGCACGCTGACCTCACCGGCGGGATACTCGCGGAAGTGCGTGCCATCCACGCGCGACAGCAGCGCGACCAGGCTGTCCGGCGCCTGTGGCCACTGCGTGCGCAGGCGCTGCAGGTCTTCGGCGCTGGCGCCCTGGACGTGAGCCCATTGCGGGGCATCATCAGCGGGAAGGCGGGGGATCAGGCCAGACAGAAAACGATCAACAAGAGTCATGCGGCAAAAAGGGGACGGAGGGGATTAAGTCGTATCCAACCACACCTGCGTCACGCAGCCAATGCAGAATGCGACGCGAGAGGGGCGAATACGGCTTAATCCCCTCCGTCCCCTTTTTCTGGAGCAGGTGCATGAACAGGTGGCGATGCGGCGTGGCGATGGTACTGGGGCTGGCGGCGATGCCCGCATGGGCGATGATGAAGACGCAGCCGGTGGAGTGGAAGCATCAGGGCACGACCTTCAGCGGCGTGCTGGTCTATGACGATGGCGGGCATGACAAGCGTCCGGGCCTGGTGATGGTGCCCAACTGGAAGGGCGTGAACGAATCGGCCGTCGAGAAGGCCAAGCAGCTGGCCGGCGATGACTACGTGGTGCTGGTCGCCGATGTGTACGGCAAAGGCGTGCGGCCCAAGACCGACGCCGAGGCCGGGCCAGTGGCCAGCAAACTGCGCAACGATCGGCCGTTGCTGCGTGCCCGCGCGCTGGAGGCGGTGAATGTGCTCAAGGCGCAGGCCGGCAAGGTGCCGCTGGATGCCAGCCGGATCGGCGCGGTCGGCTTCTGTTTCGGTGGCACGACGGTACTGGAACTGGTCCGTGCCGGTGCACCGCTTGCAGGTGTGGCCAGCCTGCACGGTGGATTGGGTTCGCCGCTGCCGGCGCAGGCCGGTGGCACCCACCCATCGGTGCTGGTGCTCAACGGTGCCGACGACAAGAGCGTGACCGCCGAGGACATCGCCGGTTTCCAGAAGGAAATGAGCGCGGCCAAGGTGGACTGGGAGTTCACCAACTACAGCGGTGCGGTGCACTGCTTCGCCGAGCGCGATGCCAACAGTCCGCCGGGATGCCAGTACAACGAACGCGCGGCCAAGCGGGCGTGGAAGGCGCTGGATGAGTTCTTCGAGGAGCGGTTCAAGTAGAGCCGAGCCATGCTCGGCTGCTAAAGGTGTGCCGACCAACGGTCGGCACCTACCGGAATGCCGGCCTCGTGGGCGCCGACCGTTGGTCGGCACACCTCCACCCGTCAATGCGAGCGCTGCACCGCGTAGCGGGCCAGACCGCGCAGGGCGGCCACGGCATCGTTGTCGGCCAGGCCATCGAGCGCGCGCTCGGCGGCTTCGGCGTATTCCTCTGCACGGCGGCGGCTGTATTCCAGGCCGCCGGTGGCGCGGATCGCCGCCAGCACTTCCGGCATCGCCGAGGCATCACCGTCCTGCACGATGGCGCGCAGGCGCTCGCGGGTGGCGTCATCGGAGTGGGCCATGGCGTGGATCAGCGGCAGGGTCGCCTTGCCCTCGGCCAGATCGTCGCCCAGGTTCTTGCCCAGCTCATCGGCGTTGGCCGAGTAGTCCAGTACGTCGTCGGCGATCTGGAACGCGAAGCCCAGGTGCATGCCGTAGTCGAACAGGGCCTGCTGGGTCGCTTCGTCCACGCCACTGGCCAGCGCACCCAGGCGGGTGCCGGCGGCGAACAGCACCGCAGTCTTGCGCTCGATCACGCGCAGGTAGGCGGCTTCGTCGGTATCCGGGTTGTGCACGTGCAGCAGCTGCAGCACCTCGCCCTCGGCGATGCGGTTGGTGGCATCGGCCAGGATCTGCATCACCGACATGCGCTCCAGCTCGACCATCAGCTGGAAGCTGCGCGAGTACAGGAAGTCGCCGACCAGCACGCTTGGTGCATTGCCCCACAGCGCATTGGCAGTGCTGCGGCCACGCCGCAGGCTGGATTCGTCCACCACGTCATCGTGCAGCAGGGTGGAGGTGTGGATGAACTCGATGATCGCCGCCAGCTGGTGGTGGTCCGGGCCGGCGCTGCCGACCGCGTGGCCGGCCAGCATCACCAGCATCGGCCGCAGGCGCTTGCCACCGGCGGAAATGATGTGGTCGGCGATCTGGTTGATCAGCACGACGTCCGAGGACAGACGGCGCCGGATCAGGGCGTCGACGGCGGCCATGTCGGCCGCGGCAAGCGACTGGATCTGGGGCAGGCCCAGGGCGGGACGGGTGTCTTCGGTGATGGTCATGCGATCAGGCTTTCAGGCTCACCTTTGATTATAGGCGCTGGCCGTGAATTCGGGCGCAAAGCGGGCGACCGGGACGCGCTGGCCCGGCAGCGGCCGCCGCCAGCGTGAATACGTATGCAGGCTGCGCCATGCCCGTGAGGCCCCCGCTAAGCTTGCGGGACTTGGTTTTCGGCCCGCTTCCGGCGGGTCCCGCACGCCCGGAGGGGGCTGTCGATGTCGCACTATCCATGGTGGCGCGGAGCCGTCATCTACCAGATCTACCCGCGCAGCTACCTCGACGCCAACGGCGATGGGGTGGGCGATCTGCCGGGCATCATCCAGCGCCTGGACCACATCGCCGCGCTGGGCGTGGATGCGATCTGGATCTCGCCGTTCTTCAAATCGCCGATGGCTGATTTCGGCTATGACATCGCCGATTACCGCGACGTCGACCCGCTGTTCGGCAGCCTGGACGACTTCGACGGCTTGCTGGCCAAGGCGCACGGCCTGGGCCTGAAGGTGATGATCGACCAGGTGCTCAGCCACACCTCGATCGAGCATGCCTGGTTCCGCGAGAGCCGCCAGGACCGCACCAATCCGAAGGCTGACTGGTACGTGTGGGCCGATCCGCGCGAGGACGGCACGCCGCCCAACAACTGGCTGTCGCTGTTCGGCGGCGGCGCGTGGCAGTGGGAGCCGCGCCGTGAGCAGTACTACCTGCACAACTTCCTGGTCGACCAGCCGGATCTGAACTTCCATCACCCGGAGGTGCAGCAGGCCACCCTGGACAACGTGCGTTTCTGGCTGGACCGTGGTGTCGATGGCTTCCGCCTGGATGCGATCAACTTCTGCTTCCACGACGCGCAGCTGCGTGACAACCCGGCCAAGCCGGCGGAGAAGCGGGTGGGGCGCGGCTTCAGTGCGGACAATCCGTACGCCTACCAGTACCACTACTACAACAACACCCAGCCGGAGAATCTGCCGTTCCTGGAGCGCCTGCGTGCGCTGCTGGATCAGTACCCGGGCGCGGTCAGCCTGGGTGAGATCTCCTCGGAGGACTCGCTGGCCACCACCGCCGAGTACACCCGTGATGGCCGCCTGCACATGGGCTACAGCTTCGAGCTGCTGGTGAACGACTACAGCGCGGCCTACATCCGTGACACGGTCTCGCGCCTGGAAGCGGCGATGACCGAAGGCTGGCCGTGCTGGGCGGTGTCCAATCACGATGTGGAGCGGGCGGTCAGCCGCTGGGGCGGCCATCCGGCCGACCCGCGCCTGGCGCGCATGCTGGTGGCGCTGCTGTGTTCGCTGCGTGGTTCGGTCTGCCTGTACCAGGGTGAAGAGCTGGGCCTGGCCGAGGCCGAGGTACCGTTCGAGGCCCTGCAGGACCCCTACGGCATCACCTTCTGGCCGAACTTCAAGGGCCGCGACGGCTGCCGCACCCCGCTGCCGTGGACCGACACGCCGCTGGCCGGGTTCACCGCCGGCCAGCCCTGGCTGCCGATCCCGGCCGAACACCGGGCCGCTGCAGTGGCCGTACAGGAGGGTGATCCGCAGTCGGTACTGGCGGCATTCCGCGCCTTCCTGGCCTGGCGCCGGACCCAGCCGGTGCTGCAGCAGGGTCGCATCCGATTCATCGAAAGCGCCGAGCCAGTGCTGCTGTTCGAGCGTATGCTTGCAGATGAAACCCTCCTGCTGGCCTTCAACCTGTCGGCCGAGGCGGTGAGCCATCCACTGCCGCCGGGCAACTGGCAGCAGGTGGCCGTGCCGGGCCCGGATGCGGGCACGGTGCAGGGCAATGAACTCCAGCTGCCGCCGCGTGCGGTGTATTGCGCCCGACGCAGCTGACCGTTTTCTCCGGTGGCGGTACTTGCGGGGACGGGGCCGAAGTGCCCCGTCCCTTTTTTGTGGGCGCGGTTGCGGCGAATGGGCATCCACGCACGGCGTGGATCTACCGGGGCCGTGTGGGGGTGATCGGCATCCACGCATGGCGTGGATCTACTGATGGGGCGTCGCCGGGTAGATCCACGCCATGCGTGGATGGGCCTTGCCGATGACCCACCGGAGGCCGTCGCGACACTCGCGCAAAAGAAAACCCGCTGCCTGCGCAGCGGGTTTTCGATGGGGTGCCGGCCAGCGGCCGGCACTACCGTGCAGGTCAGAACTTGTAGTTCACGCCCAGCATGTAGGTGCGGCCCCACTCGATGTACTCCAGCGGACGGTCCTTGCTGCCGGCGTAGGTGCGGTACGGCTCGTTGGTCAGGTTGCTGCCCTGAAGCAGCAGGGTCAGTCCGCGCAGCGCGCTGCTGTCGCTGAAGGTGTAGCTGACCTGTGCATCGGTCACGTTCTCGCCGACCACGTAGCGCAGGCTGCGGTTGCCGTTGAAGTTGCCGATCTCGCCGATGAAATCCGAGCGGCGGCGCTGGCTGACGCGTGCTTCAAAGCCGCTGCGTTCGTAGTAGGCGGTGAAGTTGTACACGCGCTTGGACAGGCCCGGCAGGCTGATCGGATCGGTACCCACGCTGGAGGCGCTTTCCGGGTCGAGGATCTTGATGTCGCTGTCGTTGAACGTCGCACTGGCCTGCACGCCGAAGCCACGCAGGCTCTCGGTGAGCATGTCCAGCGGGAACGAGGCGGTCAGCTCCAGGCCCTTCAGGGTGCCGCCCTTGCCGTTCTGCGGCGAGGAGAACGTGCCCGTGGTCAGCACCGGCGAGGTCATGCCCGGCGGTGGTACGTAGCTGCCCAGCAGTGCGGTGAAGTCGTAGTTGTCCACCGATTGCGTGTAGACGTAGCTCTTCAGGTCCTTGTAGAAGATCGCCGCGGCCACATAGGCCTTCTCGCCGAAGTACTTCTCATAGGACAGGTCCAGCGCGGTGGCCCGCCACGGATCCAGCAGCGGATTGCCGCCGCTGCCGCCGGGCCTGCCGGTGGCCGTATCCACGCCGAACTCCAGGCCGGCACGCATCTGGTCCACGCGCGGGCGCGCGACCTGCTTGGCGACAGCGAAGCGCAGCGTCTGCTGGTGCGGGAACATGAAGGCCAGGTTGAGGCTCGGCAGCCAGTCGTTGTAGGTGCGCCCGTTCGAATAGGGCTGCACGTTGCTGCCGGCCGGCTGCGAGCTGTCCCAGTAGCGCGAATCCGAGCTCTGGTCGGTGTGCTGCATCTGCACGCCGACGTTGCCGCGCACGCCGACCACGCCGATATCGGTGTTGATGTTCAGGCGCGCCCACGCAGTGGTGATCTTCTCCTGCACCGTCCACGACTTGGGAATCAGGTAGTCCAGGTTGTCGACCGGGTTGAAGGTCATGTAGCGGGCCACGGCGGCCGGCACGTTCCAGGCCGGAATGGTGCCCAGCCCGGCGAAGCCGAGATTGACCGGACGGTACTGCAGGTCCGCGGCGATGTTGGCATCGCCCTGCGCGCCGAGCAGGATGTTGCCCTCGGACTGGGTCTTCACCTTGCGGCGGTCGGCATAGTTCACGCCGATGTCGATATCCGGCGCCCACGAGGCCATGGCGTCGGGCAGGGCGATGGTCGCGGCGAGCTTGCCGCCCTTCAGGCGGTCTTCCACCTGCGGCACCTTGCCATAGCCGGAGCCGTAGATGGTGTTGGTCAGGAACAGTGCGTCGGGGTTGGAGTAGTTCAGTCCCGGGCTGATCTGCGAGAACCCGTCCTGGCGGATCGTCACGCCGATCGTATCCAGCTGCGGCATCGGGGTCAGCTGCAGGTTGTTTTCCAGGTTCAGCTCGTCGCGCGTGGCCTTGGAGTAGTTCAGGTCGGCGACCAGCTTGACGCCGCTGAAGTTGAACTCGTTGTTCCAGCCGAAGGCATCGATCTTGTCCTTGCGCTTGTTGTACATGCCGCGCACCAGCGGGTACACGCCGCTGGCGGTGCCGCCGGTGAACGAGCCGGTGGCATTGACCTGCGGGTTGCGGACCAGCAGGCCGGGCGTGTAGCCGCCGTTGTAGTTGCTCAGGTTGAGCTCGAACTGGTTGGCGGTATCGATCTGCTCGGCTTCGGTGTGGAACGCATCGAAGGTGCTGGTCCAGCTGTTGTTCGGCCGGAACTGGATCGTGGCCATCACGCCGTCACGCGTGTTGTTGCCGGTGCGGCGCAGCGCCTTGATGCCATCGGAGAAGTAGGTGCCAGCGCCCACACCCGGGCGGTCGCCCTTGTCGGTGTGCTCGGTGGTCCATGGCTCGTACAGGCCGACCTGGTTTTCCTGGATCGGCATGTCGCTGTGCGCGTAGCCGATGGCGATGCCCAGGGTCTTGTCGAGGAACTGGTCGATATAGCTGGCGCTGAAGCGGTTGCCGTACGGATCGACATTGGCTGCCTTGCCGAGCGAGCTCTTCTGGTAGCGGCCGCTGACCGCGATCACGCGCTCGCTGAAGCTGAGCGGGCGTGCGGTCTGCATGTCGATGGTGCCCGACAGGCCCTGGCCGACCAGCGCCGCGTCCGGGGTCTTGTACACGGTCACGCCGTTGACCAGTTCGGACGGGTACTGGTCGAACTCGACGCCACGGTTGTCGCCGGTGCTGACCACTTCGCGGCCATTGAGCAGGGTGGTGGCGAAGTCCGGTGACAGGCCGCGCACGCTGATCACCTGCGCGCGGCCGGCCACGCGCTGTGCGGCCAGGCCGGGCAGGCGCGAGATCGACTCGGCGATGCTGACGTCGGGCAGCTTGCCGATGTCTTCGGCGGAGATCGCTTCGACCACCGAGGTGGCGTCCTGCTTGACTGCAATGGCGCTCTCGATGCCGCGGCGGATGCCGGTGACCTGCACCGTGTCCAGGTCGGTGGCGGCGGTGCCGGCCGGTGTGGTGGTGTTCTGCGTGGACTGTGCCGACGCCAGCGTCGGTGCCAGCACAACGGCCAGCGCGAGACTCAGCGCACTGCGCTTGTGGTTCAACATTTTCCCCTCCCAGGCAATGTTGCAGATCGATTCGTGAGCGTCCCGGAGTGCCCGGAGACGTGCGACGCGGTGGCCGCTGTCGTCGCCGCTATGGTAGGCAGCGCGTTCTTCGCGGGAATCACCCTGCATACGTATTCAATGGCGTCTGCAGGGGTGTAATCGCTTTCAGGCAACACGTGGCAGTGCCGGCCGCTGGCCGGCAATCACGATCACCCGGTTGGCCGCCCCCCGCCCGCCCCAACCGGGGGGTCAAAGCCGCGGGGAACCGCTG